>CAYGQE010000031.1:11451-57519 GCA_964351995.1 uncultured Acidimicrobiaceae bacterium
GACATCGAATGAAGCGGGACATCGAATGAAGCGGCATGACCAGGCGGTGGTTCCGTCCGGGGCAGCAGTCCATTCCGAGAGCTCAGCTGGATGCGCTGACGGAGCGAGAAGCGGCGACGGCGTGTTCGGCGAGTTGGTCCGCTTCTGGGGCCGGCACGCCGAGTGAGCGAAGCAGTTGGGCCACGACGCTCACCGGATAGGTGTCGGCGACCGCTTCATCGACCATTCGGCGAGAGGCAAAGAGCAGCGTGCCGATGATGACATCGAGCGTGGCGGCATCGGGGCCGACGAGGAAGCGTCCATTCGCGACTCCGGCCGCCAAGTCGTCTCGGAGCGGGTCCATCGCCGGCGCCTCGACGATCGCTCGTTGCACGGCGTCGAGCCGCAGGAGCAGCCGAGTCTGTTCGGGTGCCACGACCGGGCGTTGGAGTGCAAGGGCGGTGATCAGGGCGAACCGAACGGCGGGATCCTCTTCGTGGACGAGGGCTGCGCTCTCCACGGCGAACGCCGTCAATACGTCGGGCACGACAGCGGCGAGCAGCGCCTCGCGGTCACCGAAGTAGTTGTAGAAGGTGCCATGGGACATGCCGGCGTGAGCGGTGATGTCCGCAATGCTGAACGACTCGCCCTTCGTTGCGATGACGTCGACGGCGGCGGCGATCAGCTGTGCCCGTGTCCGTTGCTTCTTCTTGTGCCCTCGGGTGTGGGACCCATCACTCGCTGTGTCGACCATGACGGCCAGTCAATCTTCAATACTGGCAATATGGACCGTCTCGTCAATATTGACATCAACGTTAATATTGACAACATTGTCAATATTGAGCAGAGTGTGATTCATGAACGCATCGACGTCACGTCCTCAGCTCCGGCTCAGCCACACCACGATGACGGTCGCCGACCTCGACGTCATGCTCGACTTCTACTGTGGCGTGCTCGGCTTCCGAGTCACGAACCGGGGCGAGCCTGGTCCCGGCGGTGGTGAGATGGCCTTCATCTCTCAAGACCCGAGCGAGCACCACCAGATCGTCTTCGTGTCCGGCGTCACCGGTGAGCATGAGTTCGTCATGCTGGATCACCTGGCCTTCCGGACTGGAAGCCTCGACGAGCTTCGGTCCATCGGCGAGAACTTGGCCGAGGCCGGTGTCGAGGGGGTCATCCCGATCTCCCACGGCAATGCGTGGTCGCTCTACTTCAACGATCCTGAAGGCAACGGTCTGGAGTGTTTCGTCGACTCGCCGTTCCACGTGGCCCAGCCGTACGCAGATGGCCTTGATCTGGACGCGACAAACAGTGAGATCACCGCCACGACCGAAGCAAAGCTCGAGAACTTGGCCGAGTTCAAACCACTCGCTCAGTGGCAGGCCGAGTTCGCATCCCAGCTCGAAGAGTCGGCGGGCGACTGATCATGGATCTCGGGATTCGGGGGCGTCACGCCATCGTGTGTGCGTCCAGTCGAGGCCTCGGGCTGGCCTGCGCTGCAGCGCTCGCCGCCGAGGGGGTCAACATCGTGATCAATGGACGAGACCGTGCTGCGCTCGATGAGGCGCAACAACGACTCGCTGACCACCACGAGGTCGACGTCCAGGCAGTGGCCGGGGACATCGGCGATACTGACACCCGAGCTGCGCTGTTCGAGGTCTGTCCATCGCCGGACATCTTGGTCAACAACAACTCGGGCCCGCCGCCCGGTCGCTTCGTCAATTGGGAGCGATCGGATTGGCTCGAAGCGATCGATGCCAACATGCTCAGCCCACTTGCGATGATCCGCCTCGCCCTCGATGGCATGGTCGAACGCCGATTTGGCCGCATCGTCAACGTGACCTCGGCAATGGTCAAGTCACCCCGAGCCCCGATGGGTTTGTCGACCGGTGCTCGTGCCGGCCTCACATCGGTCGCCAAGGCGCTGTCGGCCGAGGTGGCGTCTGCCAACGTGACGATCAACAATCTGCTCCCTGAACGCTTCGACACCGGTCGTCAGAAACAGATGGCCGAGCTGCACGCCAAGCGAGCCGGCATCACCATCGACGAGGCCTACGAGCACATGACGTCCACCATTGCCGCTGGGCGTCTCGGCAACCCGAGCGAGTTCGGTGCCACGTGCGCCTTCCTGTGCAGCGATCACGCCGGCTTCATCTCTGGCCAGAACCTCCAGCTCGATGGCGGCAGCTACGGCGGGTTGCTGTGACGACGGTGATCGAGGTTCCGTACCTCGTGGTCGGCGCCGGGCCAGTTGGTCTGTCGGCTGCCCACCTCCTGGCCGCTCATGACTTGTCGAGTCTGGTGGTCGAGCGTCGTGACGGGCCGCTACGCCACCCCGCCGCTCACGTGATCAACGCCCGCACCCTCGAGATCCTGAGGCAGGCCGGTGTCGACATGGCGGCTGTCGACGCGCTCGCCAGCAACCCCGCCGATGCCGGGCATGTCAACTACGTCACTCGATTGAACGGTCAGCTGATTGGTCGGTTGCCGTTCGAACGCCAAGGCCCTGAGGTGCTCGACCTCACCCCGACCCCGCTGCGGAACATCTCGCAGCACCGGCTCGAACCCCTCTTGGCAGCCGGTGCGGCCGAGCGCTCGTCATGTGATCTGCGATACCGGACAGAGTGGATCTCCAGCGAACAGGACGCAGACGGTGTCATCTCCACACTGCGCGACCTCGACAACGGGGAAGAGTTCAAGGTGAGAAGCCGCTACGTCCTGGCAGCCGACGGCGCAGCCAGTCGCGTCCGCAAAGCGCTCGGCATCACGATGGTTGGTCCGCCCAGCCTTCAGAGCTTCATCGCCATCCACTTCCGGGCCGATCTCCGAGCGATGGTCGCCGACCGGCTCGGTGTCCTTCACTTCGTCATGGACCCAGCGATCACCGGTGTCTTCGTGGCCCACGACGTCGACAGTGAATGGGTCTTCATGGTGTCGTACGACCCGACCGAAGAGTCGCCGGATGAATACGACAATCGTCGCTGCGCTGATGTCGTTCGGGCGGCCATTGGCGATCCGGGCGTCGACATCGACGTGGTCGGAGCCGGATCGTGGCATATGAGTGCCCAGGTGGCTGATCGAACCCGTGAGGGCCGCATCTTTCTCGTCGGTGACGCGGCTCATCGGTTTCCGCCGACGGGCGGGCTCGGGCTCAACACCGGCGTGGCCGATGTGCATGGGCTGATCTGGAAGCTCGCTGCGGTGGAGGAGGGATGGGGCGGCGATTCCTTGCTCGACACCCACCAGACCGAACGGCAGCCGATTGCTGGTACCAACTGCGAGCAAAGTACGACCAACGCCTTCAAGCTGTTCAGCCTCGTCGAAGCGCTGGGGCTCGTTGCCAATCCCACAACCGACGGCCTGCTCGCTCGGCTGTCCGACCCCGAGCATCGAGCCGCAATCGATCGTGCCGTCGCCGAGCAGCAGACCCATTTCGACATGATCGGTCTCCAGCTCGGCTACGGCTACCGCGACGGTGCCGTTTGCCCCGGTGAACAGTCGCCCGAGATGTTTGACGATCCGAGCGTTTTCGAGCCCCTTGCGTCGGCCGGCTACCGGCTGCCGCACGCCTGGCTTGCCGACGGTCGATCCACGCTCGACCTCGTCAGACTTGGCTGCCTCACGCTGATCAGTTTCGGCGAGCACGACGCGTGGGGGGATGCAGTCAGTGACGGCGATATCCCGGTGCACCTTGTCCGGATGGGAGTTGATGCCCATGCGTCCGGCGAGTGGATCGTGGGCATTGGTGACGGAGCGATCCTGGTCCGCCCTGATCAGCACATCGCCTGGCGTTCCGGCATCCATTCGGCGCCAGGAGACCTCGCCAACGCCGTCCGTTCGATCCTGGACAACTGATTCCATGGGTTTTCGTCTTGCCAACATCAACGGTCGCTCGGCGCTTGTCGACGATGACCACTACTACGAGGTCGCTGAGGCGTCAGGAGGCGTGCTTGATCCCAACCCCATGGAGGCCATTGCTGATCTCGCAGTCCTTCATGGCATCGGCGAACGGCTCAGCGACTTCGAGCCGAGTGGTTCACTCGACGAAGTGAGCCTGGGGCCACCGATCCCGCGGCCGAGGAACGCCTTTGCCGTTGGGCTCAACTACCAAGCTCACGTTGCGGAGGCAGCAATGGATGCGCCAGATGTGCCGCTGGTTTTCGCGAAGTTCTCCAGTTGTATTGTCGGGCCGAACGCTGACATCGAACTGCGGTGCGACGCTGGAGATTACGAAGCAGAGATGGTGGCCGTGATCGGCACGGCGGGCCGGGACATTGCGGAAGCCGACGCCTGGAGTCACATCGCTGGGGTGATGGCCGGTCAGGACATCTCGGATCGGGCGCTCCAGTTTGCGGCCAAGCCGCCCCACTTCGATCTCGGGAAATCCCGTGACACCTACGGACCGACCGGCCCCTACCTCGTGTCGACCGATCTCTTGGCTGATCGCAACGCCATGCCGATCACCTGTGACGTTTCTCGTTGCCGGCGATGTGATCACCACCACGATCGATGGCGTCGGAACACTCACCAACCGCTGCAAGTGACCGACGCCGGGAGGAGCACCGGTATGGCTGACTTCCAAGACCGACCGAATGGAGACCTCGATGCCTGGCCCGAGATGTATGGGGCACTCCATGAACTCCAGGCGCTGGTCTTTCTCAGCTCTCCCGGTATCGAGCGGCCCTCGGGTTTGCGCCCGCTGCCGGTTCGACCCCGCTCGGCTGGGATCTCGGACGTCACCTTGGCGCCGAACACGAGCAACGATGGGTCCACCCCGGTCTTGAATGGCCCCGACGGTCGGTCCTCCCCTTGTGGTTTGCTCGGGTTCCGGCTTTCGAGGCTCATCGGCTATCCATTCCCTCATGAGCGACACCGCAGCGACTGCGCCCTGGTATCTGCCGACGGCTGACGAGGTGGAGGTGTTCGAAGCCGCCTACGCCGCCCGCCTGCCGGTGCTGCTGAAGGGGCCGACGGGCTGTGGGAAGACTCGTTTCGTCGAGTACATGGCTTGGAAGCTGTCGAGTCAACCGCTGTCCACCGTGGCTTGTCACGAAGACCTGACCGCCACCGACCTCGTTGGCCGCTACCTGCTTTCGGGGGACGAGACGGTCTGGATGGATGGGCCGCTCACCTCGGCGGTGCGCAACGGTGCGATCTGCTACCTCGATGAGGTCGTCGAAGCTCGCAAGGACACCACCGTTGTGATTCATGCCCTCACCGATCATCGCCGGGTGCTCCCGATCGAGAAGAAGGCCGAAGTGCTCGCCGCTCACGAGGACTTCCAGCTCGTGATCTCCTACAACCCCGGCTATCAGAGCGTGGTCAAAGACCTGAAGCCGTCGACGCGGCAGCGGTTCGTGAGCCTCGAGTTCGACTATCCTGACGTGGCCGCAGAGACCCAGATCGTTGCTGCCGAATCTGGCATCGACGCCGAGAACGCCGAGCGCCTTGCCCGTATCGGCGAAAAGACTCGGCATCTTCGCGAGCGGGGCTTCGAAGAAGGAGTGAGCACCCGGCTCTTGGTGTACGCCGGCCAGCTGATGGCCGGTGGCATCGCACCTCGACGGGCCTGCGAGGTCGCCGTGATCCACGCGGTGAGCGACGACCCGGACGCCCAACAGGCAGTGGCCGACATCGTCGATGTCATCTTCCCCTGAGTTCAACGAACCGGATGTCGCCGCCGGAGACAGTGTGGCTGCACACCTGGTTGACGTACACCCCTCGCTCTCTCTGTTCGCTGAGGGAATCGTCGGTGAGCCCATTCGCATCGAAGCGCTCGAAGGCGAAGGCCGCGGCTGGCCGTGGAGCGCCGCCGTGGACGACGCGCTGGTGGTTCGGCTTCCCGCCACCATGGCTTCATTCGACACGCTTGGTGCCAATCGACGGGCGTACCGAACCCAGGTGCTCCAACAGCTCAGTCATCGTCTGTTCGCGACCTCACCGAACGATCGTCGAGACCCACACCCTCTGATCGCAGCGTCGGCCGAGCCCGGCTTGGCCCTCGAACTCTTCTCGCTCTTCGAGAACTGGCGCGTGGCCGCTGGAACGAAGCGGATGTACCCCGGCGCGAAAGCCGGTATCGACCAAGCAATGGCCTCTGCGCTCGGTGAGCTTGCTCCCGGTCGACCGACACCGATGCAAGCGGTGCGGTTGGCCACGCTTGGTTCATCCGCTGCGGCCACGATGTCCGGTGCCGACATCGTCGACGGATGGGCGGCCACGCTGTTGAGTCCGAGATCCACCACCGATCACAGCGCTCGGGCGGCGTTGGCCGTGCTCGAACTGGTCCAGCAACTGGCTCGTGAAGCCGACGGCGGGTCGGACAATCCAGCAACCGAGGTGCCGCTCGACGTCGCCATGGACGACGTCGTGCTCGAAGACCAAACGCCCGAGGGGGACGAAGACGTCGACCAAGCCCTGGGCGCGGCGATCGGCAGCACGATGCCGCCGGTGGAAGCCATGATGGTCGACGAGCTCGATGGAGCCGTGGCCGAGGGCGAGCTGCCCATCGCCGAGAAGGCGAAGGAGCAGCCGAAGGCACGAGGGCCCAAGCCGCAGAAGCGCTCGCTGAAGATCGCCGATCTCGAGAGTGATGGCCGATCATTCGTCTACGACGAGTGGGACTACCTGACCGAGCGCTATCGGGCGGCGTGGTGTCGGGTCGTGGAAGAGCGGCTCGTCGGCGACGATCACCAGTTCATCGTGCAGGTCCGTCGATCGCACCAAGAGCTACGGGCTCGCATCCGTCGGAACTTCGCCCAGCTGCGCCCGCAGGAGCGAGTGCGGATGCACCGGCGAACCGAGGGGGAGGACCTCGATCTCGATGCCGTTGTCGAGGCAATGGTCGATCGTCGCAGTGGTCGAACCCCAGACGACAATCTCCACCTCCGCCGCGAGCCAATGGCTCGAGATGTAGCGACGGCGTTCCTGGTCGACCTGAGCGCTTCCACCGGCTCAGTTGCGGTCGAACCGGAACCGATCCCGCTGGATGAGTGGGGCGAGTTCGATTTCGTCGAGTACCCGAGCCGAGGTGTCGGGTCGGGAGCTGGTGCTCCCGTCGTGATCGACAACCGCAAGGTGATCGACATCGCCAAGGAGTCGGTCGCCCTCATGTGTGATGCGCTCGGTCAGTTGGGCGACCGCCACGCGGTGTTCGGTTTCTCGGGAACGGGTCGGAAGAACGTCCAGTTCGTTGTGGCCAAGCAGTTCGACGATCGAACCTCACCCACCACGTGGTCCGCGCTGGCCTCGATGAAACCCATGGCCTACACCCGGATGGGGCCGGCGATCCGACACGCCACAGCCCACCTGGCCGTCCAGGAGTCACAGACCAAGATCCTCCTCGTGATCTCTGACGGATACCCGCAGGACATCGACTACGGCGACGATCGCCGAGATCGTGACTACGGCATCCAGGACACCGCCCGTGCGCTGGAGGAGGCCCGAGCTGCTGGCGTCGATCCGTTCTGCGTCACGATCGACCCTGCCGGCCACGACTACCTTCGAACCATGTGTCCAGACGAGCGCTATCTCGTCATCGACGATGTGGCCGCGTTGCCAGACGAACTGGCCAAGCTGTACCTCGCTCTGACCAAGCCAGCGGCCGGTAGCTGAGCGCTACCAGTCGAGGAGTTCAGCCCGAAGACCGTGACTCTGCAGCAGATCGATCACCCGATCAGCATGCGCCCGGTCCAGGGTGTCAATGCGGAGCTCGAGGATCGTGCTTCGTGCGCCCGTCGAGCCGAGGCCATCGTGGTCGACTTGGACCACGTTGGCGGCGGCGTCGGCAATCAGCTTCGACACGAGCGACAACCGGCCAGGTGTGTCGTCGAGTTCCACCCTCAGCCTGCTGAGCCGGCCTTGATTGGCGAGGCCTCGAAGCGTGACAACGGCCAGGGTTCGGGGGTCGATGTTGCCGCCACACAGCACCACACCGACCTTCTTGCCTTCGAAGATGTCCGGCCGTTCCATCATGGCGGCCAACCCGGCGGCGCCGGCGCCTTCGACGACGGTCTTCTCGATCTCGAGCAACATGGCGATCGCCTGCTCGATGGTCGACTCCGACACCACCACCATCTCGACCTCGTGTTCGGCCAGGATTGCGCTGGTGATCTCTCCCGGTTCAGAAACAGCGATGCCATCGGCGATCGTCGATCCTCCAACCGCTGACGACGGCCGCGAAGCGAGCCGATCAGCCATCGAGGGGTAGCGCTCGGTCTGGACGCCGATCACGCGAACCGGCGATGCGTGAGCGGCGGCGACCACGGCAGCTCCGGCCGCCAAGCCACCTCCGCCGACAGCGACGACGATGATGTCGAGGTCGGGCTCGGCGTCCAGCATCTCGAGGAACAACGTGCCCTGTCCGCTGATCACGACGGGATCGTCGAACGGGTGGATGAACTCGAGGTCTCGCTCCTCGGCCAGTTCGCGGGCGCGCACAGCCGACTCCATCACATCGGCCCCGACCAACTCGACCGTGGCGCCCAGATCCTGGGTGCGAGCCACCTTCACGAATGGCGTGTTGGCTGGCATCACGATCGTTGTCTCCAGACCGAGTTGGGCGCCGTGGTGGGCAACGCCTTGGGCGTGGTTGCCAGCAGACATGGCGATCACGCCGCGACCCTCAGCCACGTCGAGCAGCCGATTGCGTGCGCCGCGACCCTTGAACGACCCCGTGTACTGCAGATTCTCGAACTTCAAGAACACCTCGGTGCCAACGATCGAGGACAGGGTCGATGAATGGGTGAATGGTGTCTCGGTCATCGACCCCTCGAGACGCAACCGCGCCGCTCGAATCGTTTCGATCGAGACGGCGGCGTGATCAGCGAGCGGGGGGTGCATCCCCGGACGCTACCGCCAGCCCCGGCACCGAGAGCTCAGCGTCACTCGATCCGTGTCCCCTGCCGCGACCGTGGTGCACTGCTTGACGATGAACCAGCTGAACTCGATTGGACGCAGCGTGCAAGATGCCGTTGTCGGCACCCTCACTGGACTGTTCTCGCACGGTCCAACACCGCTCGAGAACACTCTCGACCATCGTGGCGACCCCGGCCTGCTCGGTCCAGACTCGGTTTCGTGGCGAGTGCTCGGTGATGCCTCGGTCTTCATCGGGGGCATCCGGGCGCTGGTCGTCCAGACCGCACACCCCGAGGTCGTGGCCGGTGTCGAGGAGCACTCCACGTACCGAGACGATCCGTTGGGACGCCTCACCCGCACGTCGGTGTACGTCACCGAGACGACCTACGGTGCAATGCCGGAGGTCAAGCAAGCCATCGAGCTCGTGCGACAAGCCCACCGACCAGTGACCGGCCGCTCTGAACGCGATCGTCCCTACAGCGCTGGCCAACCTGAGATGGCGGCGTGGGTTCACAACGTTCTGACTGACTCGTTCCTCTCGGCGTTCCAAGCGTTCGGTCCCGAGAAGTTGAGCATCGACGATGCTGATCAGTTCGTCGCCGAGCAAGCCCGCATCGGTGCTCTGCTGGGGGCCTCGCCGCTTCCGGAGACTGCGGAGGCGTTGGCGGGATGGATCCGAGACCATCCAGACCGGGCCCGCACCGAGGCACAGGGGAAGGCTCTGGGCTTTCTACGCAAGCCTCCGCTGAATCCACCGGTTCGGGCCGGCTACCGACTGTTGTTCAACGCCGCCCTCTCGACGATGTCGCCAGAGTTGCTCTCACAGTTGGATCTCGACGTGCCGTACGGGGCAGCCGCGGTCGGGGAGAAGAGCGTCGCTGCTTTGCGTTGGTCGCTCGGGGCTTCACCGTCATGGCAACTGTCGCTGGTTCGGTGCGATGCCCCAGTTCCTCAAGGCCTGTTCCGCCAACCACTCCGCGGCGCAGCAGGGCGCTGACGATCTTGCCCCAAACGTTCCGGGCGATCGGCGGTGGTTAGCATCGCAACGTGTTTGTCCCCATCGTCAGCATCTTCGCTGTGAGCGAGCCGGTGCTCGAAGGCGTCGACGGCATTGACTGGTTCATCGTCATCACCGGTTTGTTCGGTGGCTTGGCCATCTTTCTCTTCGGGATGGATCGGCTGACCGAGTCGCTTCGGGTCGCTGCCGGCAGCGGCGTACGTTTCGTTCTGGCCCGTATGACCCGCAATCGTTTTCTGGGTGCAGCGACGGGTGCCGGCGTCACCGCAGTGATCCAGTCGTCTTCGGTCACCACCGTGCTGGTGGTTGGGTTCATCTCGTCAGGAGTGATGACCCTCAACCAAGCAATTGGCGTGATCCTCGGCGCAAATGTCGGCACCACGATCACCGCACAAGTGGTGGCCTTCTCGGTGTCGCGTTATGCGTTGGCGATCGTCGCTCTCGGCTACGCGTTCGCCACCTTTGGCCGGACCGAGCGACGAAGGGTGCAGGGCAGTCTGGTCATGGGTCTCGGGCTCATCTTCTTCGGCATGATGGTGATGGGTGAGTCGATGAATCCGCTTCGCTCCTACGAGCCGTTCATCGATGTCATGGCCGCCATGCGAAATCCGATCCTGGCGATTCTGGTTGGGCTGGCGTTCACTGCGCTCGTCCAATCGTCATCGGCGACCACGGGCATCGTCATCGTCCTGGCCAGCGAAGGTTTGATCACCCCCGAAGCCGGCATTGCCCTCGTGCTCGGAGCAAACGTTGGTACCTCGGTGACGGCTCAGCTTGCCGCGCTCGGCAAGCCGCCGGACGCAGTCAGAGCGGCCGTCGTGCACAGTCTCTTCAACTTCCTCGGCGCCCTGATGTGGCTGCCGTTTGTCGGCTTCCTCGCCGGCATCGTGGATTCGATCGGCGGCCCACTGGCCCGTCAGATCGCCAACGCCCACACCATTTTCAACGTGGCGAACACCCTGATCTTCCTGGCATTCGTTCCTCAACTCGAGAGGTTGGTGATCCGCATCGTTCCCGACCGCCCGGAAGACGAGCCGATCCGGCTCAAGTATCTGGATGACTCGCTTCTCCGTACGCCAACCATCGCTCTCGAGCGAGCCAGGCTCGAACTGCTTCGCATGACCGGTCGAGTGCAGGTCATGCTCAACAATGCCTTGCCCGCCATCCTCGATGGGCCAGCTGAAGCACTTGACGCAGTCGAAGAGCTCGATGACGAGGTCGATGCGCTCCACGGCCAGATCATCGAGTTCCTGGGACAGGTCGGCCAGCGCTCCTTGAGCTCGGGATCGGCCGAGGAGCTCATGGATCTGATGGAGGCGACGAACAACCTCGAAGCCATCGGTGATGTGATCGAGACCAACCTGATTTCGCTTGGTCGGGACCGGCTGGTGAATGACTATCAAGTTGGGGACGAGAGCCGCCGAATGATCGAGGAGTTCCACGGCCAGGTCAGTCTGGCGCTGGATCTCGCCGTGGCAGCGCTGGTCGAAGCCAACGCTGACGACGCCAGGGCTGTCGCCGCAATGAAGGGCCCGTTGAGCGATCGAGCACACCTCATCGCCGAGCATCAGGCCAAGCGGTTGCTGTCGACCGACAATGATCGGATCGAGCTCTACCGCTTCGAAACCGACGTCGTTGCCAACCTGCGTCGCGTGTACTACTTCGCTCGACGAACGGCTCGGGTCGCGATTCCGCCCGCCGAGCAAGCCAAGAGCTGACATTGCTCCCGTAGCCACCGTTCTCGAGGGTGGCACGAAAACGGTCGATGTTGATCGTTTCTGTCCCATCTTGCCGCTATCAGGCAAGAGGGAGGGCGAAGAAGGCGATCGTGAGGTAGTGGGCGATGACGCCGGCGATCACGAACAGGTGGAAGACCTCGTGGTAGCCGAAGATGTCAGGGAGTGGGTCCGGCCAATGGGTGGCGTAGATCACAGCGCCGATCGTGAAAAGGGCACCGCCAGAGACCAGCAGCGAGAAGCCAAAAGCGCCGAGGCCGGCCCACAGGTCTCCCGTGACGAAGATAGCCGTCCAACCAACGACCACATACGGGCCGGCGGTGGCGATGGCCGGGGCGCGCTGCCAGAGCAGCCGTACGGCGATGCCCACGACGGCTCCGCCCCAGACCGTGGCCAGGACGATGGTTGCGGTCCTGTTCGGCAACGTGAGGGCCGCAAGCGGCGTGTACGTGCCGGCGATGGCGAGGAAGATCATCGAGTGATCGAGACGACGCATCAACCGCTCGTTGGCTGGGCTCCAATCACGGCGGTGGTACGTGGCGCTGATGCCGAAGAGCCCGATGATCGTGAAGGAATAGATCGCAACCGTGAGCTTCGGAAAAACGCCAGGCGCCGCCACGATGAGTGGCGGCGCGAGGAGCAATGCAAGAACGAAGGCAACCACGTGGCTGACGCCTCGGTATCGAGGCGTCAGCCGAACCGTGGTTGCCGTCATGAGGGTGTCATGCGTCCGCTTCTTCCGCAGTGACCTCTTCGTCGGCGCCTTCGTCGTCGGAAGTGCCGTTGGTCGCTTCGTCTTGCGTTTCGGCGAAGTCGCGGAGAGCATCGATCTCGGCCTGGTCGATCGGCTGACCAGCGACGTTGCGCCAGTTGCTGGGTCGAACGGGAACCTCTTCGGGATCGAAGTCGAGGTTCTCGTTGACGATGATGGCGGTGACCATGCCGAACATGCCGTCCTGGCGCTCGACGTGGTTGAGGATGTGGCAGTGCCAGACCCATACGCCAGCGTCGTCGGCTCGGAAGAGCACGGTGTAACGCTCACCGGGGGCGATGTTGACCGTGTCGGCGAAGTAGGGCTGATCCAGCGGGATGCCGTCCTTGGCGTACACGAGCTGAGGGAATTGGTGCAGGTGCATCGGGTGGATCTGCAGGCCCTCGTTGTAGTAGGTGATGCTGGCCCAATCGCCCTGGTCCAGGATGAGCGGCTCGGTGGCCGGGAAACTCTTGCCGTTGAGGCTGAGGCCGATCGTGCCGGCGTCGTTGAGGATCATCGGGATCTCGGCAGCAAGCTCGAGGTCTTCGGGGATCGTCACACCGGAAATGGTCTGGCCGTAGGGAATCGGGTTCTCGCCGACGACGAACGCACCGAACATGCCGTTGACGATGGCGATCTGTCCGTGGTTGTGAGCGTGGTACATACCAATGGCGTCATCTTCGACGGTGAACTCGTAGGTGAAGGTGCCGCCGTTCGGTGGGATCAGATCCTGGGTGTAAGGCGCAACGCCGTCCTGGTCGTTTGGCGTGTGCACGCCGTGCCAATGGATGTCGGTGCCGACGGGCAGGTCGTTGACCACCCTGACTTGGATGCTGTCACCGCGGTCCAGATCGAACTGCGGCCCCGGCACCACGCCGTTGTAGGTCCAGGCGTCGACGATCACGCCAGGTTCGGTTTCCCAGTCGGTGATGGCTGCCACGAGGTCGAAGACCTTGGTGCCGTCAGCGAGGACTTCGGTCGGCTCGAGGAGTGGGTTGCCCTTGCCTTCGGTCTCGGCCGGGAACGCCAGCATGGACTCCATCATCGCAGTGTCCATGGCCGCCCATTCCTCGGGCGTGTGATCGCCGCCGTGGCCGCCGGCGACAGCAGAGCTGTTCGCCGATGCCGTGGTCTGTTCGCCGTCACCGGTGACGGTGAGGGTGGCGACCATGCCGGAGGACTCATGGCCGGGGATGTTGCAGAACAACTCGTAGGTGCCGGGGCCTAGATCTCCGAGCGGGAGCGAGACGGTGCCGCCAGAACCAACATCAGGGCTGACCTGGCCGGTTTCACGAACTTCGATGTTGTGGGTCATCGAACCATTGTTCGCAATCAACAGGGTCACTTCACCGGCCGGTGCAACCAAGTCACCAGTGATCGAGAACTCTTGGGTGCTGACGTTCAGCGTGGTTCGTGTTGGTCCAGAGGCGCCGTCGCTGATGGCGATGGCGCCGAGGACGAGGGCCACGAAGCCGATCGTTGCGATCAGCATGGCGCCGAGGAACATGAGGAGAACGGTCTGGCTCTCGTTTGTCGGGGCTGCTTGGGCCCGCACTGGCGCCGTCCGGCCCCCAGTTGGTGAGTCCCCCTGAGAAGGAGGAATTTGGGTCGATGTCATGAAAGCGGGCTCCGTTGTGCTCGGGGTATCCGAGCAGTTATCGCAGGAACCACCTTCTGGCAGTAGGGACTTAGGACCCAACAATCGAAGACATGAGTCCGACTTCAGTCATCGCCTGGTTGATGCGAGGTCCCGGAGCGCACGAATCTCGTGGTCAGTGACTCACTCGTACTTGCGTCGTTGGCGCTCTTCGAGCCGGGCGGCGAAGGCAGCAGCTTCGGTTCGTCGGCTCATGCCGAGTTTGCTGAGCATGTTCGACACGTAGTTCTTGACGGTCTTTTCGGCCAAGAACAGTTCGTCGGCGATCTGGCGGTTCGAACAACCCTCGCCGATGAGGTCGAAGATCCGATGCTCTTGTTTGGTGAGGGTCAACACTTTGCCCTCGTCGCTGTCCTTGATGCGCTGCATTCTCAGGCGCACCGTGGCTGGATCCAGCAGTTGCGCCCCACCGGCAACTCGGCGAATCGAATCCACCAGGTCGTTGCTGCGAATCTGTTTGAGGACGTAGCCAGCGGCACCGGCCATTGCTGCGTCGATCAGTGCTTGGTCATCGACGAACGAAGTGAGGATCAAGCAAGCAATGGTCGGATGATTCGAGCGGATCTCACGGCAGACCTCGATGCCGTTGCCCTCTTCGAGGCGGACATCGAGCACCGCCACGTCTGGCTGGGTTTCCTCGACGATCCGAATGGCTTCGCTCGCCGTGCCGGCTTCGCTGATGACTTCGATGTCTGGCTCGGAGTTGAGCAGATCGGCGACGCCGCGCCGCACGATTTCGTGGTCGTCGAGAAGAAAGACCGTGATGGCAGCGCCGTCGGCCGTGACGGGTTCGGTCGTCGCCGGGACGTCTGAGGTCATCGTCGAGGGGGCTTCATGAGGGGGCTGCGCACCTCCGATGTCTATACGGATTCCCTCGCCGAGACCAACGAACAGCCCAGGATTTCATTGGTTTCGGGGGGAGCGTTCGTCAATGGATCCAATCGTCGGCTGGACGGTTCGTGGCCGAGCGACAAGCATCGGGCGATGGACGTTGTGACCGAAGCAAGCGTTGCCGATCACGTGCTGGATTGGTTCGGCGGAGCGTGGGACCCCGAGCTGTCACTGCTCGAATGGCGCGATCGACTGGTCGACAGTGGCTGGGCCGTGCCGTCGTGGTCAGCTCGGTGGTTCGGACGTGACCTTCCGGCGTGGGCTGATCGGGTTGCCCACGCAACGATTCGCAGCGCTGGCGGGGTGGCCGTCCCACTTGGCGGCGGCTTTGGTCTCGCTGCCCCGACCATGTACGATCACGCATCAGACGAGCTGAAGGACAAGTACCTTCGCCGCACCCTCACCGGAGAACTCACCTGGTGTCAGCTGTTCTCCGAACCGGGCGCCGGGTCTGATCTCGCCGGGCTCAAGACCACGGCCGTGCGCGACGGCGACGAGTGGATCGTGAACGGCCAGAAGGTCTGGAACACCAGCGCCGATCACGCCGACATGGGGATTCTCGTGGCCAGGAGCGATTGGGATGCGGTCAAGCACGGGGGGCTTTCCTACTTCTTGATCGACATGCGTCAGGAAGGGGTCGAGGTTCGCCCGATCGAGCAGATGAATTTCCACAACTCGTTCAACGAGGTGTTCTTGACCGACGCTCGGGTGCCGCACGAGAACCTCGTCGGCGGCCTCGGTGACGGATGGAAGGTCGCCAGAGGAACGCTGGCTCACGAGCGATCGTTCTCCAGCAGGTTCAAGGAGGAGATCCGTGCCGATTTCGCCGGCAGGGTCATCGACGAAGCAAAGGTCGAAGCAGCGGAACATCGCAAGACCTACGAGTGGTACCCCCAGCGCATGGGACGGCCTGACCTGGTTGTCGGGCAAGCAGCCAAACGGGAACGCTCAGGTGACCCACTGGTGCGCCAAGAGATGGCCCAGCTCCTCGGGTTCCAGCGGGCATCAGAGTGGACGGCGGGCCGGGCCAAGGCAGCCCAAGCGCTTGGACGCCCTCCCGGCTCGGAAGGGTCGATCGGCAAGCTGGCGCTGTCGGAAGTGGCGCGTCAGTCCAATCACGTCCACTCGCGTATCGCTGGGGCCCATGGAATGTTGACCGATTTCGATGACCGAACCGACGCAGCGATCGCCGAGGTGCTCATTTCGACACCGGCCCAATCGATTGCCGGCGGGACCGACGAGATCCAACACAACATCATCGGCGAGAACATGCTCGGTCTTCCCAAGGAACCAGCGGCCGACCGTGGTGTCCCGTTCAAAGAGGTCGGGCGAACCGCCGGACACGAAGGAGCCAAGACATGAGTGATTCCGCAACGGATGCGATCGAGTTCGGCAACGGAGCGATCCAGGTGCGGGTCGGGGACGACTTCGTCGCCGAAGTGCTGCTGTGTCGACCCCCCAACAACTTTTTCTCCCTGGACTTGATCGGTGGAGTGGCGGATGCGCTCACCCATCTCGATGAGGACGATCGGTGTCGGGCCGCAGTGCTGCGGGCTGAGGGCAAACACTTCTGTGCCGGCGCCGACTTCCACAGCGACCGGTCCTACACCTCAGAGGACCTCTACGGCGCTGCGGTCCGGATCTTCAGAACCCACACGCCCGTCGTCGCCGCCATCCAAGGTGCAGCGATCGGTGGAGGGCTCGGCCTGGCCCTCAGCGCCGACTTCCGGGTCGCTGCTCCCGAAGCCCGCCTCAGCGCCAACTTCGCTCGCCTCGGCTTCCACCATGGGTTCGGTCTCGGCGTGACCATGCCCCGCCTCGTTGGTGAACAGGCAACTGCCGACCTGCTCTACACCGGGCGCCGGGTCAAAGGGGAAGAGGCGGTTGCGCTCGGGCTGGCTGACCGGCTTGCGTCGCTCGACGAGCTCGCGGCGGTCAGCCACGCCATGGCACGGGAGATCGCAATGTCGGCGCCGCTCGCCGTTCGTTCGATCCGCACAACGCTTCGAGGCCATCTCGCCGACCAAGTCGAAGCAGCCACCGCTCACGAGGCGGTCGAGCAGGCCTGGCTACAGAAGACCGCAGATTTCGCCGAAGGCAATGCGGCGATGGGCGAGCGCCGGACGCCTGACTTCAAGGGCAGGTGAACACATGAGGCGTCACGACCAGCGCTCAGGGTGCGTCTCCAGGAGCAGCGCCAACTTGTTCAGTGAACGTTTGCAGTTGAAGGCAAAGCCCGCAGCGAACGCCCGACCAAAGACGGGCTCGATTGGGCCGCCCCATTCGAACGCATAGCTCCACCGGAGTTCACATGAGTTGGGTCCGGTCGGTACGCAGTCGTACAGCTCGGCGAAAGCTTTTACCGGCAGCGTCGCCCGATCGAAGCGGAAGCCCATGGTCTCGCCATCGATCCAAGTCAAGAAGTACTCGTCGATGGTCCGCCCGCCGGTCCTGACGGTGCGAGTCGTACCGACGCCGAAGGGCTCCGGCGACGTCCACTCGACGTCGATGCCGAGCCACTCATTCCATGCTGGGCCGTCTTCAAGGCAACGAAACAGAGTGGTCGCTGGCACCGAGATCGGCATCACGAGCGTTCGCTGGTTCGGTCCGGTCAGCGGGTAGTCCGCACCGACCGGTGCGAGGTCTTTCATCTTCGGCATCTCGGTGCTCCTCCGGCGGCGATGCCTGCAGCAGATCAGAAATTGACCGGTTGGTCGACTTGGGCACACAGGAGTCGGTGAGCATCGTTGGCAACGCCTCGCTCTCGACCCGTGGCAGACTACTTCGGTGCCGATCCCTGATGCGCTCATCGAAACCATTCGATCCTCTGTCATCGGTCGTGACGAGGCTGTCGACGGACCTTTCGGGCCTCGGCCGGTGATCTACGCCGACTACACCGCATCGGGCCGATCGCTGTCGTTCATCGAGGACTACCTCAGACGAGCGGTCCTCCCGCTCTACGCGAACACCCACACCGAATCGTCAGGGACGGGTCTCCAGACCACCCGGTTCCGGGAAGATGCCAGAAACATCATCGCTCGTTGCGTGGGTGCAAACGACGAGCACGCTGTGGTCTTTGCTGGCAGTGGCTCGACTGGCGCTATTGCGAAGATGGTCGGCGTGCTCGGTATCCGCATTCCGTCGACGCTCGACGATGCCCACCATTTGTCCGACTTCATTCCGGCTGATCAGCGCCCGGTTGTCTTCATCGGCCCGTTCGAACACCACTCGAACGAGATTCCCTGGCGTGAGTCGATCGCAGATGTCGTCACCATTGCCGAGGATGCCGATGGCCATGTCGATCTCGAGGATCTCGCTGCTGCGCTCGATCGGTACGCCGATCGGCCGCTGAAGATCGGCTCCTTCTCGGCTGCATCGAACGTCACCGGCATCGTGACCGACACCGTTGCGGTGTCGAGTTTGCTCCATCGTAATGGGGCCCTGGCTTTCTGGGACTACGCCGCCGCAGCCCCGTATGTCGAGATCTCGATGACGGCGCCGGGTGATGAACCCGATGGCTATCTCGACGCGATCTTCATGTCGCCTCACAAGATGATCGGTGGGCCAGGCACACCCGGAGTTCTCGTCGCCCGCAAAGAACTCTTCACCAATCGAGTACCCGTCGTGCCCGGTGGTGGCACGGTCAACTTCGTCAATCCCGACGAGCACGGCTATCTCTCCGACGTCGAGCACCGGGAAGAAGGCGGCACCCCCGCGATCGTCGAATCGATCAGGGCTGGGCTGGTTTTTCAGCTGAAAGAGGCCGTTGGCATCGAGACGATTCGCGAACGCGAAGAACACTTCGTTCGGCGCGCCATCGAGCGCTGGGAACAGCACGACAAGATCGAGATCTTGGGCAGCCACGACGCCGAGCGGCTCTCGATCGTGTCGTTCGTGGTTCGATACGACGATGCAGGACCCGAAACAGTTCGTACCGACCGCAGTTATCTCCACCACAACTTCGTGGTTGCGGTGCTCAACGACCTCTTTGGCATCCAGGCCCGGGGCGGCTGCTCATGCGCCGGACCCTACGGCCACCGCCTGCTCGGGATCGACCTCGACCGATCCCATGAGTTCGAGCGCGAGATCGTGAATGGCTGCGAGGGCATCAAGCCGGGCTGGGTCAGGGTCAACTTCAACTACTTCATCGAAGACGACATCGCCGACTACATCCTAGATGCGGTCGAATTGGTGGCCGAGCGTGGCGCCTGCCTCTTGCCGCACTACCGGTTCGATCCAGGGACAGGCTTGTGGGTCCATCGCAGTGGCACCCCCACACCTCCGATGTCGCTCCATGACATCGACTACAGCTCGGGCTCGCTGGTTGCGGTCGAGCGTCGCCTCAAAGCAGAAACCGCCACGCTGGCCGGTCATACGGCGTCAGCGATTGCCGTGCTCGATGGGCTCGCTGACTGCCTGCCGATGCCGCTCGGACTTCCCGAGACCTCCGCCGACTTCGAACACTTGCGCTGGTTCCCTTACCCTGACGAAGCGCTTCTCGAACAGTCACGATCAGCCGACGCATGACACCGTTCCTCGGAGCCGGCGCCGTGGTGGCCAATGCCGAGGGAGCGATCGTGCTGGTCATCGAAACGGGCGAGCGCAAGAAGGGTCGCTGGTCACTGCCAGCGGGCAAGGTCGAGCCCGGTGAATCCTTGGTTGCTGCCATGCGCCGCGAGGTCTGGGAAGAAACCGGGCTGACGGTCGAAGCCGTTGATGTCCTCGGCGTCTATCACTCGGTTGGTTCGAGTGAGGGACTTCACGGCATCAACGTGATCTTCCGGGCTTCGGCGCTGAGCGGTGAGCCGACTCCATCGCAAGAGCACCCGGAGGTCCGATTCGTCGATCGAACTGAAATCGCCACGATGCTGGCCGATGGTGTCTTCCGCAGCGGTGATCTCATGGAAGCGGTCTTGGCCGATCTCGATGAGGGACGATCACTTCCGCTTTCGACCGTTCGCTCCATCGGAGAGGTATGAAAAACCGGCCCTGGATTCCCATCGCAGTGGTGCTGCTGATTCTGCTTGGCTCCACGGTCGCCATCGGCAGTGTCGTGCGTTCCCGCCTCGTCGAGGCTGAGCTCGTGATCCGACCGTTCATGGAGCCCGGGGTCGTAGCGACTCTCGGTAGCGGCGCAGACGCACCCGCACCGCCATGCCAGAGCGGTGTCGAAATTGCCGAGCAGGTGCAGGCCTTCTACTCAGCCGTGGACCGTGACGCTGGTGAGCTCTCGACGACAAACCCGACGTTCGATTCGTTCTTGCTCGAGTCTGCGCTTGCCCGCGTGAGTGCGGACAAGCATCAACTGTTGCTGAAGGCCCGGTCGAACGACGGTGTCTGGTGTATCGACGAGGCCGTGTTCAGCACCGAAGAGTGACGGACAACCACCTGTGGCGGGGCCGCAAATCAGCGCAGGTCGACCGAGGTCTGCTACACACTCGACATGAAACCAGGGGATCTCATCGACGAGTTCGAGCTCCAAGACCAAGACGGCAAGCCGGTGACGCTGTCTGACCTGGTGGCTGATGGGCCGGCTGTCCTGTACTTCTACATCAAGGCCATGACCCCCGGTTGAACGCTTGAATCGAAGCACTTCCGGGATCTTCGCTCCGAGTTCGCAGAACACGGGGCCACGATCGTGGGAGTGAGCGCCGATCCGGTGGATCGGCAGAAACAGTTCGATGAAGAGAATGAGCTGGGCTTCCCCCTGCTCTCCGATGCTGACAAGACCGTCGCTGCGTTGTTCGGTGTGAAACGGTTTGGTCCCATGCCGAGCAAGCGTGCGACGTTCGTGATCGGCAAAGACAAGAAGCTCATTGCTGCCATCACCAGCGAGACCAACATGAACAAGCACGCTGACGATGCACTCGCAGCACTTGCCAAGTTGTAGTCGGGCGAACACCAACGGATCGGCTGCGACGGGAGCCCAGCGATCAACTCGGTGCGAAACGGGCGGCGTTGACGGCGAGAGCTTTGCCGTCGGCACGATGCTGTTGGCGCTGCTGCCGCCGCTTGTACTGATCGCCGGTGGGCGAGAAGACCAACGCTGGCTTGCCGGCCTCGTGCCACGGCCGCAGTTCACTTGCCAATTGGTGGCGCCCGAGCGCTGAGACGATGGTCCCGCCGTCGAGGGTCACCAGCGGAGCAATCACGATCAGGACGTCGAGTTCGCTCGGGAACGCGAGATCGGCGTTGGTGACCGACCAGACGGCGCCGTCGATGTATTTGTCGCCGTCGATCACCACGCGCTTGGCGCCGAACGGAATCGCCGCTGATGCCGCGATCTCGCGAGCGGCGTCGGCTGAGGTTGCGATGCGGGCGACGCGGCGAGCAGGTGGGAACCGTCGCATCGAGCAGACTTGCGCTCTGGTGTCCGGCGCGATGCGTTCGACCCAGGTGAGCGGATCGGGGTCGCCTTCGCGGCTGATCAGTGCGAACGCTCGGCCGCCCATCGATCGAACACCGGCCAACGCTCGGCTTGCAGGAGAGGGGAACGCCAGCGGAGCGTCGGTGTGGCGAAGGCGTTCGACAACGCTGGGTGCGGGGGGAGTGAACGGGCCGATGCCAGCGGCACCGATGGCTCCGATCGACGTGCCGATCAACACAGAGGCATGTTCGGGTCGGAAGCCCGTTGTGTTGGCCAACCCTTCGAGCACGCCGCGAATCCACATACCACCTGCACCTCCACCCGCGCCGAGCACCAAACCAATGCCCCCGCTGGCCTCGGAGCGTGGGAGGTTCCGATCATCCATCGGGGCAACGCTAGACGCTCGAGGCATAGCCTGACTCCCCAAAGAGGGGCGGCGGTAGTCAGGCTGTGCCGGGCTAGTATCGTCGCACTGCGCAGATGCCCGAGTGGTCTAAGGGAGCGGCCTGCAAAGCCGTGATTCGCGGGTTCAAATCCCGCTCTGCGCTCTCTGGAGATGGTCGTCGGGGTCTCCCACTGGTTCCGCCGGTGGGGACCTCAGCACCATCAAGGCAAGCAACGCCACGATGCCCTCGCCAGCGAGCCAGCCCCATCCCACGCCAGTGAGTCCAGCGGTCGAGGACAGGCCGAGGCAGAGCAGGAAGATCACGCTCGTGCGGACTGCATGCATAGCGAGGAGGCGGCCCGGCTGACGCCTGGCGCGGAGCACACCGATCGCAGCGGCCACAGGAATGTTCGCGATCGCGGTCAAAGCGAGCAGTCGCAGCAGCGTTGACCCCTCCGTGGAATAGTTCGACCCGAACAAGCTGAGGCCGAGCGGTGCCAACACGACGACGGCGATCGAGGCAGGAACGACGAGCATCGCCATTTGTTTGGTTGCGTTGCGGGTCTGCTCCCGCAAATGACCGGGGCGTCGGGACGCCGCTGCGAGCAGAGCTGTACTCATGTTGCTGTTGGCGAGCATCAGGCTGTAGGCGATCGTGAACGCCAGCCCGTAGAAGGCGTTGGAACGCTCGCCGAGGCTGGCCAGGACGACGATGGGCAAGCCGCTGAACAGCCCCATGCTCACGATGTGGCTGCTGAACTCTCCCATTGCGAAGCGGACCAGGCCCGGGGTTGGGGTTTCCTCAGGCAACGTATCGAGGGCTGCCACCTCTCGAACGATGACGGTATTGACCGCCACGACGATGATCACGAGCGGGGCAACCCACGCAACCAAGATCGCCCACGGGAACGTCACGAGTGTGAGAAGCACAAGGGCCAACAGTTTCAACACGGCGTACGCCAGATTCGAGAGAGGAATCAGCGGCGTTCGGCGGAGTGCGACAAGCACGCTGTCTTGCAACACGAAGATGACCCAGACCATGCAGGACGCGGCGAACACCGCCGCAGCAGTCAAGGGATCGACCTCGGCAAGACCGTCGACGCGATCGATGGCGGCGAGTGCCACGATCGGTGAAACAACCATCGCCACGAGGACGGCGATTCCGTAGGTGCGCCGGACGAATCGTTGCGCTTGATGCGAGCCCAGTGGCATGAACCGAATGAGCGCATTCTTCATGCCGAGCGTGGCGAAGCTCTCGACCAGCGCAATCGTTGTGATCGCGACGGCATTCAGCCCGACGACAGACTCGTCGAACGACCGTGCGGCAACGAGCCAGAAGGCCAGTCCGGCCACGGCGTTGAAGACTGAACTCGCGACCAGATCGAAACCGGCTCGCGCCTGCTCATCTCCGAGCCGTTGCTTCACTCGCTCGGTGATGCTCAGCACGATGAACGTCTCTCGCTCGGTGCTGATTGCTCTGTCATGGGTGCGTCGCCCGTCACGTGTCCTTGAACCCAATCAGTTTCTTGACCACGGCGCGGGCTGTCTGATCGACCCGCAACAACGGCAATCGCTCGATGCGGTACTCGTCGTAGTCGAACGGCGCTGCGCCAAATCGTTCCTTGTAGTCAGCGAGCGATGCATTCCGGCCGCTTTCTCCCATGTGGTAGGTGGCATTCCCGGCCTTGCATGCATCCTTGATCGCCGCCCATTCGATGGCGTAGGCCGCGCTTGCCTTGTTGGCGAGCTCGTAGTTCATCGCCCCCCGAGTCGCGTGCGCATTTTGGGAGCTGGCCAACACGATCGTCCCGGCAGCGGCGCGTCCGTCGACCCACGCAAGGTAGAGCATGAAGTCATCGCCGAGCGTTCGAGCGATCGTGTGGAGGCGAGTGATCGGGTCACGTCGCGCCGAACGGAATCGCGACAACGCAAGCGGTTCTCGTTGCCGTGCGGCCCAACGTTCGAGGGACGCCAGGTACAACTCTTCGTAGTACCGATCGAGCATGTCGCCGCCGACATGCCTTGTCACTTCGACGCCAGCCTTCTCGGCCTTGTTGATCCCTCGTCGACCGCTCTTGCGGAGACGACGCCATGTCGCATCTGCCCCGCCAGACAGGTCGAGGACGTGGGCTCGTCGCGGAATGTTGCTGGCTTGCGGTGCGTTCGCCTCGGCCCAGATCGCGCCCTGGAGCGGATTCGGGCGGATGTGAGTGAAGAGCGAACGCTCCTTGGCCACATCTTCAAGAATGACGGCGACGGCCTCGGGGTCGAGGGCATCGCCAACGAGCCCACCGATGCCCCAGCCGGTCCCGAAGCTGGTTCGGGGGCCTCGGGGGACGCCCGATCGCACCATGGGCAGGACGAACCTGCGCCCGTCTCGCATGCGATACAGCCGGCTTGCATCGCGTGCCCGTCCAGCCGCCTCGTGGGCGTCCACCCACCTCGGCGAGTGTTCTGCCAGAGCGAGCGGATCGCGCTCGGCGAGCTCGGCCCACTCGCTCCTCGGCGCCGGTGACACCACGGTTTGGATCACGATGGCGGTGGTCCTTCGTCTCGATCTGCCAGCATCTCAACCACTTCCCAAACGACGTCTTCGCACAAGACTCGACAGCTTGCCCGGTCGGCCACTGCTTGGCATGGGTTGATGTGCACTTGGATGGTGTCCCCGGTGGCGACCAGCGTCGTTGGGGAGATCAACCCGTTGATCGGCGTACCGAATCTGCCAAAATCCTGAGCCTTCGGATGTGGTTCGTTGCGACAGGCGGTCGCGGCCCTCGGGAGTGCGTACACAGCGGCGACAAAGCGTTCCTTCGAACAGCGGCAGTCCCGAGGAGCGAACGATGTCGACCAGCCATGCGTCTTTGAGTCAGCCGAGCACTTTGGGAGCCATGCTTGATCTGGACGATGTCGTCATCGATCTCCGGGGTCGGCGTGGCGGTTTGTTCGAGATGCCCACGCTCACCGTGGTGGTACCGACGAAGAACGAGGCTGCCAACCTGCCCCATGTCCTACCACACTTCCCGAGCTGGGTGAACGAAGTGATCGTCGTCGATGCGGACAGCACCGACGGCACTCGCGAGGTCGCCGAATCGCTGATCCCCGAAGCGATCATCATCGTCGAATCCCGGCCCGGCAAGGGGCGCGCGCTGCGCACCGGATTCGAAGCAGCGTCGAGTGATTTTGTGATCGCGATCGATGCTGATGGCTCCACCCATCCCAAGGAGATCCCGGCGTTCTTCGGGTCACTCGTTGCGGGCGCCGATTTCGTCAAAGGATCCCGCTTTTCGCAGGGGGGCGGCACCGATGACATGGAGCGGCACCGGCGCTTGGGAAACTGGGTCTTGACCGCCACCGTCAACCGGTTGTTCGGGGCAAAGTACACCGATCTCTGCTACGGCTACTTCGGATTCCGAACCGAACACCTCGATCGATTGATGCTGGTCGATGACAGCTGCACCGGTTTCGAGATCGAGACGTTGCTGAAGATTCGTGCGCTTCGTGCTGACTTGTTGATCACCGAAGTGGCAAGTTTCGAATACGACCGAATCCACGGCACGAGTAACTTGCGCGTGGTCCGGGACGGCTTGCGGATCGGCCGGGTGATCCTCCGCGAGTTCGCCGCCGAGCGAGGTTTGCGGAGGTGACCACGATCGCCGCGATCGTCTGTGCACACACGATGGATCGCTGGGACGACATCGAAGCTGCAATCGAGTCATTGCAGCGTCAAACTCGAAAAGCCGACGAGATCATTCTTGCCGTCGACAACAACGATATGCTGTTCGAGGCGGCATCGGCGGCCTTCGAACCGTCGGTGAGGGTGGTCCACAACCGTGGCGAACGCGGCGTCTCGCCAACGAGAAACGTGGCCGCTCGTGCTGCGGAATCCATCGTCCTTGCCTATCTCGACGATGATGCGGTCGCCGATGTGGCCTGGCTGGAAGCACTTGTCGGCTGGTACAGCGATCCTGAAGTTGTCGGGGTCGGGGGGTTGGCGTTCCCCGAATGGGCCGGCGACGGTCGACCAGCGTGGTTCCCGCCGTCGTTCGACTGGGTCGTGGGCTGTTCACACTCGGGAGTACCTCGGACTGCTCAGCCCGTCCGCAACTTCATCGGGTGCAACATGTCGGTCCGGCGAGAGACATGGGACTCGATCGGTGGTTTCGACGAAGGTGTTGGACGCGTCGGATCGAACGGTGGCGGCGGCGACGAAACGGATTTCTGCCTGCGCATCGCCGAGCACGTCGGTGGCGTGATCATGCACGAGCCGGCAGGGCTCGTTCGACATCACGTGCCTGCCTCCCGGCAAAGCGTGCGGTACTTCATCACGCGCTGCTACCGGGAAGGAACGTCGAAAGCTGCGATTGCTGGTCGCGCTACCGGGGGTGCAACGCTTGGCGACGAACGAGCTCACCTGCTCGGAACGCTGCCACAGGAGTTCCTGTCGGGGCTTCGATCCGCTGCCACCGGCGACGTCGGCGGTCTGGCTCGATCGTCGGCCATGGTCGCTGGCACTGCTGCCACGATTGTTGGTTTCGTCGTCGGACGTTCGCCGTGGACTCGGTCTCCATCGTCCGCGGTCCGGACCGTCACAAGTCCGACCGCGTTCGTGCCCGCCGAGATCACGCAGGTCGATATTGCGACCTCTCGAGAATTGCCGGTGCCTTCCGAGGGGATGCGGACGTTTGCATTAGTGCGAAGCGGCGCTCAGGTGCTTGGTGTGCTCGATGAGGCAGCACAGGCCGTCGACAGTGGTCCTTCGTTGCTCGAGCTTGGTGTGTTCCCTCGACCGCAGGCAGCACGAGGAACTCGATCGCTCGCCGTCGTGATCGCAACTCGCGACCGTCCGGCATCACTGTTGCGCACACTCGATTCGCTTCGAGCAGGTCTGGTCCTTCCCGACCAGGTTGTTGTCGTCGACAGTGCCCCGTCCACAAATGAAACCGAGTTGGCCCTCGAAGCGTGGACAACGGCGAACGACTGGCCGGTTACCTATGTGCGCAGCGCTCGCCCCGGCCTCGCCGTGGCCCACAATCTGGCGCTCGACCACACCGACCACGACATCATTGCGATGACCGATGATGACGTGCTCGTCGACCAGTACTGGCTCTCGGAGCTCGTGCGCTGCTTCGAGGAACACGCTGACGCAGCATGTGTCACCGGCGGCATCATGCCAGCCGAACTCGACACCTGGCCGCAGCAGTGGGCGGAGGATGCGAGCCGATTCAACAAGGGCTTTTCCACCCGAGTCTTCGATGCCGAACTGCATCGGCCCGCCGATGATCCGATGTTCCCGTACACCGCCGGCACCATGGGGTCCGGAGCCAATATGGCCTTCACCCGTTCGTGGCTCGATGCCAACGGAGGGTTCAGGGAAGAGCTCGGTGCTGGCTCACTGGCGCTCGGCGGGGATGATCTCCGCGCTTTCTATGACGTGATTCGGTCGGGGCACCAGCTGGTGTTCCACCCCCACGCCATCGTGCATCACCATCACCATCGCACCGAGGACGCCATCGCTCGTCAGTCGCACGGCTACGGGGCCGGGTTGACTGCGTTCCTGGCCAGCGTCGTCCACGACGACCCTTCGACCCTGCTGGACATGGTCCGTCTTGCTCCGCGAGCCATTGGTCGAGCGAGGGAAGCCACGACACCAGCGTCCGGTCGGGTCTTTCCTGGGCAGGCAAAACGGGCCAGCCTCCATCGTCGAGGAATGCTCTCCGGACCCATTCGGTACGTGCGGAGTCGAAGGGCGCAGCCGTGAGACTGCCGATCCTGAATTACCACTCGATCTCGTCAGACGCTTCTGCCGACTCGCCTTGGACTGTGAGCCCTGCAGTGCTCGAAGAGCATCTGAGCCTCCTCGAAGCACGGGGGTTGCGCGGCGTGACGCTGGCGGAGGCCGTGCGCCGTCCGCACGACAAGAACGTTGCGTTGACCTTCGATGACGGCTACGCCGACTTCGCAACCTTTGCCAGTCCTGCGCTCATGGCTCGAGGGTTTCGAGCGAGCTTCTACACCGTCACGAACGACGTGGGGCTCACCGCTCGCTGGCCAGGCGGGGAGGGTCGCCGCATGGCAACGTGGGACGAGTTGCGAGACCTCGGAGCGCTTGGCTTCGAGATCGGAGCTCACAGTCATACGCACCCCAACCTCGACCTGTTGCCACTTGCTGCCGCCATTGCGGAGATCGAGACAAGCCGGGATCTCCTGCGTGAACAGCTCGGAAACGACGTGCCCGGTTTTTGCTATCCGCACGGTTTTTACACCCGACGTGTCCGCTCGGCTGTCGTCGACGCTGGCTTCGCGTACGCGTGCGCCGTCAGGCACAAGATGTGGCACACCGATAGCGATCCGTTCACGATCGGTCGGATTGTTGTCCAACACGACACCACGGTTGACGAACTCGAGCAGTGGTTGTCCGGTGAGGGCCTCCGTCGACGCCCCGTGCCCTGCGAGCGGACCATGGCTGCTGGGTTCCGCTCCTACCGTCGGCTGCGTTCGTTCATGCCCGGTTCGTGGGAACGCTGACTCGATGGACATTTCTCTGCTTTCGCATCTCTCACCAGCACTGATTCGTCGTGGAAGCGCGGTGAAGTCGAAGATGATCCGGCGTTGGGCTGATCGCCGCATCCGGCCGATGGTGGCGGGCCTGGCAGCGGATGGAGCGTTTGGTATCGGTTCGCTCGACGTGTCCGACCCGGCGCACTACCAACTCGTCTCGGGCGCAGCCGATCGGGCCGTTGCCCTGATCCAGCCCGTCGGCGAAGCGGGTTTGGTGCTCAAGGCAGGATGGTCGCCGCCATCGGCCAGGTGCATCGAGATCGAGGTCGCTCGACTCCGTGCGATCCACGGCGAGCGAACGTTGAAAGACTGGAGCGCATTGGTTCCCGAGGTCATCGACTCCGGTCGTGTCGATGACGTCACATGGATGACCCAGTCGCTGCGCCCAGGATCCTCTGGTGTTGCCGAAGAAGTGTCCGCAGCCATGAGCATCGACGTCGCGTGCGCTGCGATCGCGTCGTTCCACGCACTGACAAGCAGGCGAACACCGCTCGATGCGTCGGTGATGTGTCGCCTCGTGGATGAGCCATTGGCGATCATCGAAGCGGCCCGGCCCATGCAAGCTGCACGCCTCGCCACGCTTCGAACAACGCTTCGCTCGGCGCTCGACCGGCCAACGTTGACGCTGTCGGTGGTTCACGGTGACTTCGTGCGAAGCAACATCTTGCTGAGCGCCGACGCCGCGACGGTCCAGGCCGTGATCGACTGGGAGCTCGCTCAGGAGGCGTCGCTGCCCGAGATCGACCTGGCGCATTTCGTGCTCGCTCTCGGTTCAGAAGTCTCTCAGATGGAACAGGGTGCACTGGTCGAGCCGATCCTCGCCGGTCAAGGGTCGCCGATGCTTGCGTGGTTCGATATCGCTCGAGCCCACAGTCAGAACGATCTCGATGCCCGATTGGCCCTCAGTATCGGTTGGATCCATCATGTGGCCGCCAACCTGGGCAAGTCTGAGGCATTCGCTCAGAATCAGTTCTGGTTGTCAGCGAACGTCGATCGAGCTCTTGCCTCGATCACCGAAAACGTCGAGGTGTCATGATGCACACCGAGCGGCTGCGGGAGATCGTCCGGCTTCACGACGCGCCCGGACCGCTCGAAGGCGGCGAGCCTGCGATCGAACCTGGTGCTCAGAACCCTGCCGCTCGGCAACGACCTTGGTCGAGGTTGATCAAGGTGGTCGTGCTCCTGGCACCGCTGGCGGCGGTACTCGCGGCCCTCATCGAGACCGACGCAAGCGACGTCGGAGCGTTCGGGCTGGCTTCAGCGCTGCCTTGGTTCGGGGTCGTTGGTGTGTTGGCGATGGTCATCGTCGCTGCGTCGGCGACCTTTCTCGACCCGTTCGACGAGCGCTTTGCCGGTGCCAGCGTGCTCTCGTTCGTGCTGGCGATCTCGGCCGCCCCTGCCATCGTCTACGACACAGCTCGATTTTCCTGGGCGTTCAAGCACGTTGGCATCGTCGACTACGTCAACCGCACGGGTGGAATCGATTCGTCGATCGATCTGCTCGGCGTTTACCACAACTGGCCCGGCTTCTTTGTGGCCGCAGCCACGCTGACGAATTGGTTTGATCTCGACGATGCGATCGTCATCGCTGAATGGGCGCCGGTACCACTCAACATGCTCACCCTGGCGGGTGTCGTGTTTCTTCTCGGTTCGCTCAGTGACGCTCGCCGAACGGTCTGGTTGGGGGCGCTGCTCTTCTTCCTCACCAACTGGATCGGTCAGGACTACTTCTCGCCGCAGGCGCTCGCGTTCATTCTCTACCTCAACGTGATTGCACTCGTCTTGCGCTTCTATGGAAACGATCGGGAACAACGACCGCCCCCGGTCCTCCACGTGATCACCGGCTTGCTGATGTTCATCATCGCAGCGAGCCACCAACTGACCCCCCTGGTGCTTCTTGCGGCGCTCGGCGGACTGTTGTTGGTGCGGAGGTGTCGTCAGGCGTTGGTGCCGCTCCTGGGCGGCTGGATTGTGTTGCTGTGGGCGACGACGTGGGCGGAGTCGTATGTCTCCGCCAACCTTCGGGATCAGTTCGACCGCGTGGGTTCGCCGCTGGCCAACGCCGGCGAGACGCTGGCCAAAGCCGTCGAACGGAGCCCGGCGCAGGTATGGGTCGCAACCGCCGGTCGCGGCCTGTTCCTTCTTGTGCTGTTCCTCGGGTTGGTTGGTCTCGCTCTTCGGCTTTGGCGCCGCCAAGATGTGGCTGCACCCGGGGTCTTGCTGATGGCTCCAGCGGCGATGCTCGTCATGCAGTTCGGCGGTGAGATCTTGTTCCGCGTGGCCCTCTTCATGCTGCCGGTCTTGTCCCTGCTCGCAGCAGAGGTGTTGCGCAGCGTTCCACGGCCAGGACTCCAGCGTTTGTCGGTGATCGGGGCCACCTTGGTGTGCGTGCCCCTCCTTGGGCTGGCCTCGTTCGGCAAGGACGCCTTCTACTCGTTCAGCGCGAATGAGCTGGAAACGGCCGGTGAGTTGATGCGGCTCGCTCCGGACAACTCGCTCCTGATCGAAGGCAGTCGCAATTACCCATCGCAACTGCTCGAGTACGAGAAGTTCACCTACGTCGCCATCAGCCGCGAGCCAGTGGCGACGCAGCTCCGGATTCAAGCGGATCCAGGCGACGAGCTTCTCCGATGGATGACGCAGGACGACTACGCCGCTTCGTATGCCATCTTCACCCAAAGTCAGCATTTGGAGGCTGAGGCGCTCGGCTCGTTGCCGAATGGATTCCTTCCCGAAGTGATCGCCGAGCTTCGAGCTGACGACCGCTTCGCAATCCTGATCGATGGGCCGGACGCTGTGGTCTTCGTGGCGGCAGATCAATGAGCGATGAATTGATTCGACGGGCGGTCGTCATCCTGACGGCCCTGGCTGGCTTGAGCCTGATCGTCGACGCTCCGTCGCCGGTCAGAATCGCCCTCCTCGCTCTCTTTGCGCTGACTGCTCCCGGCCTGGCCCTCACCAGATCGCTGACGAGCCTGCCACCCGTTGAGCGGCTTGCCCTCGCTGGAGCGACGAGCGTGGCGATCCTGGTCGCCGTATCGCTTGCGTTGGTGTTCTTCGACGCGCTGGACGGGACCACTTCTTTTGTCTGTGTGGCAACGCTTGCGCTGCTCGGCTGTGGCCCGCGTCCGATCGGCACAACTCCGGACCGATCTCATACGGGTTATCCGTGGTGACGGTGCGGTGAGCCGCACGATCGCAACGGTGGCTGTTGGCCTCGTTCTCGCCGTAGCGTGGCTGACACTTCGCTTTGACGCTTTCACAGGCTCCAACACCATTGCCCCGCTTGCCCCGGTCAGCGGCGATGGCTGGGAGTTGGTGTTCAACGACGAGTTCGAAGCTCCGGAGATCGATGGGTCGGTGTGGACGTGGTGTTACTGGTGGGAGCAGGGCGGCTGCACCAACGAAGCAAGCGACGGCTTGGAGTGGTACCGACCTGAACAGCGATTCGTCGAAGACGGTGTGCTGCACCTTCGAGCCGAACGCGGTGACATCGTTGGCTCGAACGGCAAGCTGTATCCATTCCGATCGGGAATGGTGACCTCAGGCCGACCGACAAGCGACCTCGCCGATGACATCGGGTTCGCGTTCACCTACGGTCGGGTCGAAGCACGGGTGAGACTTCCTGTGGGCCAAGGTCTGTGGCCGGCGTTCTGGATGCTTCCAATCACGCATGAGTCGCGCCCCGAGATCGACGTCGTCGAGACACTGGGGCATCGTCCCGACACCTACGAACTCCACTTTCACACCCACGATGAGGACGGTGAGCGGGTCAGCTTCGGCAGCGAATTCACCGATGAGGCCCTGGCGTCGGGGTGGCACACGATTGCCGTTGACTGGTCACCGGAGGCGATCGTGTGGATCATCGACGGGGTGGAACGGTGGCGAGTCGAGGAGACGATTCCCGACGAGCCCCTCTATCTGATCTTCAACCTGGCGGTGGGTGGCGATTGGCCTGGCCCGCCCGATGACTCGACGGTTTTCCCTGCTGCCTTCGAGATCGACTACGTCCGGGTCTGGCAAGTATCGAGTGAGCCGTGAGGCTGACCGGCGAGGGCCCGCCCGATTCTCCAAGGCAGATCAGCAACGTGTGAGGCAAGTGGGTGCCGGTGGCGCTATTCTCACCGCTCCGGGTTCGCCCGAGAAATCCTGGGCCGTTAGCTCAGTTGGCTAGAGCACTACCTCGACACGGTAGGGGTCACTGGTTCGAGTCCAGTACGGCCCACTCAGGATGAAGCCCCACCAGCAATGGTGGGGCTTCCTGTGTTCTCCGTCGAGGAAGTCGGTGCCAATTGCAAGTTGTTGCAGGCTTCGCACACGGTCTCGGGGACCAGACCCATGGCCATGAGACGGGCGAAGATCATGCAGCCAAGGCAATAGCCACCGAAGCTCTCGAGTGAGGCAGCGACGACGATCGCGCCCACCAGCACGAGCGGCGCGACGGTGGACCCGGTGACGGCGAAGATCAGGGCGGCGACCGAAAGTGTGGCTCCGACGCCCTGGGCGAAGCGCTTGGGTGGCCCAGCGGTCGGGCGTTCGGCGAATCTCAGGCGGGGCACGATCACCCTGGTGGCCAACTGACCGATCGGGCTGAGGGTCGGGCCGGTGGCGACTCGGGCCAGGAAGCCGTAGGTGATGAAGGCCAGCAGCGGCGTCGATTGCGTCAGGAGGTAGGCGGCGCCGAGCGCAACGACGCAGCCGGCCACCACGCGAGCTGCCACTTCGTTCACCGGGTCAGGAAATCGAAACAGGTTCTTGATCACGCCGCATGATACCCGACAAATCCGATCAACTATTGTGACTTTCATTCCCAACCCTGCCGTTCTCAACCCTGCCGTCCTGAAACTCGTCGTTCCGAACCCCGGGTTTCTGACCATCAGTTCGGATGGTCTCAGCCCCCGGTTGGCAGCGGGCGCTCCTGTGTCGGAGGCTTTGGAACTACCATCAGCCAGGTGTCGAATCCATCACACCCCGCCGACTATCCCTTCGAGTGGGAGACGACCGTCGTCTTGAGCGACGGCTCGACCGCCAGCATCCGGCCGATTCGGCCAGACGACCGTGAGCTCCTCGTTGCCTTCCACGGGCGACAGAGCCAGGAGAGCATCTACTTCCGCTACTTCCGGTTCCGGCCCGAGCTCTCTGACAAAGAACTCGACTACTTCACCAACGTCGATTACGACAAGCGCATGGCGTTCGTGGCCACCGTTGGTGACGAGTTGGTGGCCGTCGCACGCTACGAAAGTGGCGATGACGAAGCGAACCGGCAACCCGAGGTGGCGTTCTTCGTCGACGACGCCCACCATGGCAAGGGGCTCGCCACGTTGATGCTCGAGTACCTCGCCGCAGTGGCTCGCCAGAAGGATCTCGACGGTTTCACCGCCACCGTGCTCGCCGAGAACTACGGAATGTTGCGCGTGTTCCGAAAGGCGGGCTTCGACGTGTCATCGAGGTTCGCAGACGGCGTCATCGAGGTCACCCTCGGTATCGAGATCACGCGGGCAGCGGCGGAGGTCATCGAGGCGCGCGAGCGTCGGGCACAGGTCCGCTCGGTTGCTCGCCTCCTCGAACCAAAGTCCGTTGCCATCGTCGGTGCCAGCAGGGATCGATCGTCGGTCGGCCACCGCTTGGCAACGGCGATCGCCGATGGCGGATTCGCTGGATCGGCTTGGTGTGTCAACCCTGCTGCGGCAGAAGCAGGCGTGGCCGAGATCGCCGGTCTGACGGTCGTGGCATCGATCGCCGACATCGGCGAACCCGTCGACCTGGCCGTCATTGCCGTTCCCGCCCCGCTGGTCGAGTCTGTAGTTGCCGGATGTGCCGACGGCGAGGTGGGTGGCCTCCTGGTCGTGTCGGCCGGCTTCAGTGACGAGGGGGCTTCTGGATCAGAACTCGAGGCCCGGTTGGCGCAGATGGCTCGTTCGCACGGCATGCGTTTGATCGGCCCAGCCTCGTTCGGGGTGATCAACGCCAATCCCGAGGTGCGGTTGAACGCCACCTTCCTTCCGGTCTCGGTGCCAGACCATGGAGGGGTTGCGGTGCTCTCACAGTCCGGCCCCCTCGGAACTGCCTTGCTCGATCAGCTCGGCCGGTCCGGGGTGGGGCTGTCGTCGTTCGTGGCCATTGGTCAGCGGGCCGACGTCTCGACCAACGACCTTCTCCAGTACTGGGTGGCCGACGAGGCAACAGCAGCGATCTGCCTCTACCAGCCGACCATCGGCAACCCGAGGAACTTCGCCCGCATCGCCCGTGAGGTGTCGCGGGTGAAGCCGATCATCGCCGTGGCCCCCGAGGCCGAGACCATGGGCGATCTCTTGCGGCAGAGTGGTGTGGTCGTTGTTCCGCGGGTCAGTGAGTTGATCGAACAGGCCGAGATGGCAGTCGATCAACCGTTGCCCCAAGGCCGGCGGGTGGCGATCATCTCCAACACAGCATCGCTTGCATCGCTTGCATCGGCGGCATGTCGACGGGCGGGGCTCGACGTCGTGGTTCCGCCTGGGGTGGCTGACTCGGTGGTGTCTGACGCATTGTTGATCGGTGATGCCGACACGCTGTCGCTTCCCCGTCAAGCCGAGGCAGCGGTGTACGAGCAGGTCATCGCCGCAGCAGCAGTCAGCGCCGAGGTGGACATGACCCTCGTGGCCATCGTGCCGACCCTCACGCTCGACATCACCGATCTCTCAGCTCTGCTCGATCGGGTGAATGTGGCGATCGACAAGCCGATGGCCGCCATTGGCCTGGTCGACCCGGCGCTCTTGGATGTCCACGGCCTCCCGGCCTTCACCTACCCAGAGCAAGCAGCCGGGGCATTGGCCCGCATGGCTGACTATGCCGAGTGGCGTCGACGCCAAGGCGGATTTCCCATCGAGGCTGACCCATCGTTCGTCGCACAGGTCGACGGCTGGATCGCCGATGTGCTCGGCGACGCCGATGAGCGACTGCTCACCATGACCAGCACTGGTCTTGCCGAGTTGCTCGCCGATTTCGATCTCCCTGTCGCCCCGTTCCGCGTTGCGTCAACCGCAGACGAAGCGGTCGAGATGGCCGAGAGCCTCGGGTACCCCGTGGTGTTGAAAGCTGGTCGGGTGCACGACCGCCGCTCGGGCGAAGCGGGCGGAACCGCCCTCGACATTCGCAGCGCCGAGCAGATGCGATCCACGTTCGCGCGAATGCTCGAGACCTTCGAAGACGAACTGCTGCCCGCCATCGTGCAGGGGACAGCACCGACCGGCGTACATCTCGCAGTCGAATTGGAGCAGAGCACGACGTCTGGCTCGCGGTTGGCCCTTGGCATCGGAGGAGCATCGGCCACATCGATCTCGGCGATGTCGTCGGTCTTCTTGCCGGCCAGCGAGCGGGATCTCGACCGGTTGCTGGCCGAACCATGGCTGGCTGACCTGCTGCCCACAGCGTCGGCTCGGTACTCCCTCAGGGATCTGATGGCGCGGCTGGCAACAGCGGCTGATGCCTCACCAGATCTTGCCAACGTTCGTTTCAACCCGGTGCTCGCGAGTAACACCGACACGATTCCGGTCGAGGCGTCGATGGTCTTGCGCCGGTGGCCCCGAGACCCGCTGGCTGGGGTCCGCCACTTGGCCGGCTGACGCTTGGCTGAGTGACAGCCAAAACCGGCCAGAGCAGCGGTGAGACGGAGGAGTTCCGTTATTCGCCGAAGGCGCAGAACTCGACCGCGCCACCGGCGAGTTGGCAAAACACGGTGACGGTCGGCTCCAGCAGCATCGTGACGGTGCTGTTGTCGGCGCTGAAGTCCGAGGTGGCATCAGGGAACCCGTTCCAATCGAACCCGACGATGACGTTCGTGGGAGCGAGTCGCTCCGCGGCGGCGAGATCGCCGTCACGCACGGCGGCGAGGAACCCATCGGCGGCGGCGGCGTCGTCTGCGGCAGGCACGATGGCGCTCGAGAATCGATCGCGACAGATCGGCAGGACATACCCATCGATGCTGTTCTGGGCGGCGAAGAATCCCTCGACGTCACCGTTGGGATTGCGAAGCGTCTCGAGCGCACCCTGTACGCCGCTCGGTGCATCGGGGCCGAGAATCGACGTGAGAGTGTCGAGGCCCTCGTCAACGGTTCCGAAGCTGATCGACTGGAGATAGGCGGAACACAAGATGCCGATCTCGTCTTCGGGTTCCTCGGCAGCAAGCGCCGTTGTGGTCGTTTCGTCGTCGATGGAGACCGTGGTGACGGCTGATTCGGTGGTGGTTGTCTCGGCGATCGTCTCGTCGGTCGACGTCGTGGTCCCCGAGGTGTTGTCGGTTTCACTGACCGTCGTCGGGGCTGCATCTTCAGCATCGCTACCGCACGCCGACAGCACCAGCACCGCGGCAAGCGCCGCTGAGCGGAAAAAGAGAACTGGGGAGATGCGCTGCATCTCCCCAGTCTCACATGTTTCTTGTCTCCGTCTCCGTCATTGGCCCGGAAGCGGTAGCAGAGCGAATGCTCTGTGTGGATCAGCGCTCGCCGATGGCCTTGTATTCGCGAACGTCGGGGCCGGTGTAAATCTGGCGGGGGCGGCTGATGCGCTGCTCCTGCTCGAGCATTTCCTGCCAGTGGGAAAGCCAGCCCGGCATACGGCCGATGGTGAAGAGCACGGTGAACATGTCGAGCGGGAAGCCCATCGACTGGTAGATCAGGCCGGTGTAGAAATCGACGTTGGGATAGAGGTTGCGGCTCTTGAAGTAGTCGTCGTTGAGCGCGATCTCTTCGAGCTTGAGGGCGATGTCGAGCAAGGGGCTCTTGCCGGTGACCTCGAAGACCTTGTCGGCCTGTTCCTTGACGATGCGGGCACGAGGGTCGTACGCCTTGTAGACCCGGTGGCCGAAGCCCATCAGCTTGCCTTCGCCCGCCTTGACCGACTCGATGAACGCCGGGATGTTGTCGTAGTGCCCGATGTCTTCCAGCATGTGGATGACCGCCTCATTGGCGCCACCATGGCGGGGACCGTAAAGGGCGGCTGTCGCTGCTGACGCCGAGACGTACGGGTCGGCGTGGCTCGATCCGACCACGCGCATCGTGGTGGTCGAGCAGTTCTGCTCGTGATCGGCGTGGAGGATGAGGAGGACGTCGAGCGCCTTGGCCAGCACAGGGTCAGGCTTGTAGCTGGGCTCGGCGACACGCCACATCATGGACAGGAAGTTCTCGGCGTAGCTGAGGTTGTTGTCTGGGTAGACGAACGGCATGCCCAGGCTGGCGCGATAAGCCATGGCGGCCAGGGTCGGGCCCTTGGAGATCAAGCGGTTGACCTGCTTGTACCGGTTGGCCGGATCGAAGATGTCTTTCGCCTCGGGATAGAACGTGCTCAACGCCGCGATGGCGGAGGTGAGCATGCCCATGGGGTGAGCGTCGTAGTGGAAGCCCTCCATGAAGCGCTTGCGCATGTTCTCGTGGATGAACGTGTGGTACGTGACGTCGTGGACCCAGCTGTCCATCTGTTCGGTGTTGGGAAGCTCGCCGTTCAGCAGGAGGTAGCAGACCTCGAGGAAGGTGGAGTTCTCTGCCAGTTGCTCGATGGGGTAACCCCGATAGCGGAGAATGCCGTTGGTGCCATCGAGATCAGTGATCTCGGAGGTGGTTGAAGCGGTGCCGCTGAAGCCGGGGTCAAGGATCCACGTCCCCGGCATCATCTTCTGGATGGCGGCCATGTTTATCCCGCCATTCTCGACAGGGACCTCGACGCTCTCGCCAGTCCGGTTATCAGTGATGGTTACAGTCTCGGGCACGGCGTGAAGCTCCTCGTTCGGCGGCGAATTCGTGGCGTTTCGACACGCCATTGTGTCGAGTCTCGGCCGAAGCGTTCATCACATCAGCCGTCTGCGAATCTAGCCGTTGCGCCGTCACTGGTCACGCTTCGCGCAGACATTGCCTTTGTGGTGCAATTCCGGGCCCCCGACGCCTTGGATCAGAGGGGCGAATTGTCGTGCTTGCGTGGTCGAAGTCGCTCGCGCTTGGTTGCGAGTACGTCGAAGGCCGCGGTGAGTGCAGCACGGGTTTCGGTCGGATCGATCACTTGTGAGATCGACCCCCGTTCCGCTGTGGGATAGGGGGTCAGGTAGCGGGCTTCGTAGTCCGCTTCGAGGGTGATCCGCTCCTCGGGGGTTGCTTTGCGGTGCAGAATTTCGACCGCACCCTTTGCCCCCATCACGGCGACCTCGGCCGATGGCCAGGCGATCATGAGATCGTTCCCCATGTTCTTCGAGTCCATCACGATGTAGGCCCCGCCGTAGGACTTGCGAAGGATCACTGCGACCCGCGGGACGGTGGCCCTCGCATAGGCGAAGGCGAGTTGTGCACCGTGGCGGATCATGCCCCGCCACTCGAGGTCCTTGCCAGGGAGGAAGCCAGAGGTGTCGACCAGCGTCAGCAGGGGCACGTTGAACGCGTCACACCAGGCAACGAATCGTGCGCCTTTTTGGCTGGCGGGGATGTCGATGCTGCCAGCAAGCGCCTGGCTCTGATTGGCGACGACGCCGACCGAGCGGCCGCCAAGAAAGCAGAACCCGGTGATCATGTTGGGTGCCCACGAGCTGCGGAGTTCGAGGAACTCGCCATCGTCAGCGATGTCGCGAATGATGTCACGAACGTCGTATGAACCGGTGGGGTGGTCCGGGATCGTCGAGGCGGCGATCTCGGTGAGGCGATCCCTTGGATCGTCGGTGTCGACGAGAGGCGGCATGTCGTCGAGGTGGTCGGGAAGGTGGGCCAACGTGGCGCCGACGAGATCGAGTGCCGATTCGTGATCGGCAGCCACGAGGCCAGCCAGACCGCTCGACCGGGCGTGCGTGCCGGTGCCTCCGAGTCCCGTCCGCGTGATCGGTACGCCAGTGAACGACTCGACCATGGCGGGGCCAGAGACAAAGGCGTGCGCCCCCTCGACGAACACGACCAGGTCGGCGAGACCGAGAAGGAGCGCTGGACCGGCGACGACGGGCCCGGTGGCGATGAGGAAAGTGGGCACCACACCGGAGGCGGTGGCCAGCGCTTTGGCGGCACGACCCCATGCGGCGATGGCATCGAATCCCTCGTCGATCGCCACGCCGCTGGTCGTGATGGAGGCCACGATGGGCAGACGCTTCTCGCACGCTGTGCGAAAGCCCATCTCGAGTGTGAGTGCGTCGACCGTGGTGAGGCCCTCGGTGTCTTCGAGGTCGAGGATGATCCGCATGATGCGTCGCCCATCGAGATCGCCCAGGCGGGCGGTTGCGCCACCTCCGGACGCAGCGCGCACGCCGACGCCGTCGGTCATGAATTGCTTTCGTTGATGCGCTGGTCGCTTGGGTGCTGGCTGGTTGCCATGTTCACGATGAACCCCTCGATTGAGGTCATCGTTGTATCTGCTCGACGGTCACGTTCGTTGGACTGGCAACTGGCCGAGATCGTTTCATCCTTGCTCAGCGCGGTGCGGTGATGGGGTGAATGCCAGCCGTGGGCTTCGCATTGCTGGTGATGACGTCACCAATCAGCTCAGCGGCGGCCTCGGCTGCAGCAGACGGCATCCCGCGGCGGCGGGTGGCGAGGCCGACGGTTCGGCGTCCCAGGCCGGGCATGGGGAGTCGGCGCCAGGGCCCGTTGACCCACGATGGTGCGGCGGTCGCGGGAAGGATCGTGGCGCCAAACCCCTGGAAGGCAAGCGAGGCAAGCAAACGAAGGCCATCGACTTCTGCCTTGGCCTCGAGTGTGAGTCCGACGGCAGAGAAAATGTCGTCGATCTGTGTTCGGAAGGCGGTGCCGGGGGCGGCAAGAAGGAGTTTGTGCTGGGCGACGTCCTCCAGCGTCGGCTGTCGACCGAGGGCGACGAGCGGGTGATGGTCAGGAGCGATCAGTTCGTTGGACTCCTCGAACAGGGGACGGTGGGTGATGTCAGGGTCTGGGCTCGGCAGAGAGACCAGAGCGAGATCGAGTTCGCCTTCCAGCAGACGAAGGAGCAGCGACGTGGTTGAACCGTCGGCGATGAGGAGTCGGAGGTCCGGGGTCCTGGCAGCAGCGAGGTCGACGAGCAGGGGAGTGAGCCAACGACCCGTGGTGCCGATGACGCCGACGCGAACGGTCCCTCTGGGTGAACCTCGCAGGGAGCTGACATCGGCCTCGAGCGCCGTCAGCTCGTTCTCGATCCGCCGGGCACGGGCAACGACGGCCTCACCCTCGGAGGTGAGAAGGCCAGACGAGCGATCGATCAGGACGGCGTCGAGCTCGCGCTCGAGTCTGGCAACGTGGGCGGACACGTTGGATTGCACGGTGTGAGTGGCGCGCGCCGCAGCAGTGAAGCCGCCGTGATCGACGACGGCGAGCAGTGACTGGAGCTGGCGGAGATCCATCCGGGCATGTTGGCACAGCTGCGAAGCACACTCTCGGCTGGAAATCATAAAAAACGATCAGTCCGATCATTCGCAACTGTTCGACAGATTACCGCCAGGTCTCTATTGTGGTAAGTACAACGAGTTGCCTCGCCGGTCCCCCTCGGTCGAGGCAGCATCAGGTGTGTCGGACGGTCCCCCTCGTTCCGGTCACCAGCGAGACCCAGCCTCCGTGCTGGGTCTCTGTCTTTTTCTGTGCTGTCTCTTTCACTTCGGGGTCAGGTCCCCCCAAGCACAACTTCCTTTCGGCGCCCCAAACATCACATCGGCGAAGTTGTGCTTGGGGGGACCTGACCCCCGATGGATGTGTCGTTGGCGAGAGCTGGGCCCTACGGTCAGTTGATGGCTTCCTCGGCGGCATTCTTCGACCTCGATCGCACGCTGCTGCGCGGTGCCAGCGGTCCAATCATCTCCAAGGCCCTCCGAGCCGAAGGTCTACTCGGCGCTGACCCGGTCCGAGGCGAGAAGCTGCTCTTCGGCTTGTTCGATCTGGTCGGCGAGACGCTGCCGTCGATGGCGATGGCACGCCAAGGAGCGAAAGCTGCAAAGGGGTGGTCGGCGGCGGCCACCAAACGAGCGGGTGCCCTGGCAGCCGACGAACTGGTTGCGGCGGTCGAACCGTTTGCCCGAGAAGTGATCGAGGATCATCGCCGGGCAGGTCGCTCACTGGTGCTCGCCACCACGACACCGTTCGACGTGGTCGAGCCATTTGCCAAAGCGATGGGCTTCGATGACGTCCTGGCCACGCACTACCGAGTCGGGGCCAATGATCGCTACGACGGCACGATCGACGGCGAGTTCGTGTGGAGCCGTGGCAAGGCCCGTTCGGTTGCGACCTGGGCGAGAGCGAACCGTGTCGAACTGGTTGAGTCGTATGCGTACTCAGACAGCATCTTCGACGTTCCACTGCTGCGCTCGGTCGGACACCCGGTTGCGGTCAACCCCGATCCCAGGCTCTGGGCCTTTGCTTCGCTTCGAGGCTGGGAAACGGTGTGGTTCTCGGCGCCCCCGGGCGTGCCGAAGCCATTCGGGATCGAGGCCCAAGACATGGTCTCGGCCCTCGCTCGGGATGAGTTCCTGCCCTGGGTCGACATCGAGATCGATGGACTCGATCGTCTACCGGCCACCGGAGGTGGATTGTTGGCATCGAACCACCGCAGCTACCTGGACCCGCTCATCGTTGGCTTCGCTGGGAGCAAGGCCGGTCGTCCCGTTCGCTTCCTGGCGAAGAAGGAAGTGACCGACGCGCCGATCGTTGGCCAGATCACCAAAGCGCTCGGTGCCATCCGAGTCGATCGAGGCGGCGATACCGAGTCGTCGATGGTCGAAGCAGCCAGGGCGCTCCGGGCCGGCGAACTCGTGGCCGTCTTCCCGCAGGGCACCATCCCGCGAGGCGAGGCGTTTTTCGACCCCGAACTGAGGGGCCGCTACGGCGCCGTCAGGCTCGCATTGGAATCAGGTGCACCGCTGATTCCGATCGGGGTCTGGGGCACGGAGAAGGCCTGGCCCCGCAATCGGTCAGTGCCCTATGTGCTCAACTTGGCTGACCCGCCCACCGTCAGCGTCGTGATCGGCGAGCCGTATCACCCGTCGTCGACCGACCCCGATGCGGCCACTGACGAGTTGATGGCAGCGATCGTTTCCCTCTTGCCCGATGAGGCTCGTGCGAAGCGGACGCCGACCCCTGCCGAGCTGGCTGCAACCTTCCCGTCAGGACACGAGGTCGACAACGGATAGTTTTCCGCCATGATCATCTCCGCCGGCGAGGCACTCGTCGACATCCTTCCTGACGGTCGAGCGGTTCCTGGCGGTGGCCCGATGAATGCGGCCATCACGGCCGCTCGACTCGGCGTAGCGGCGGCGTACCTCGGTCGTGTGTCGACCGATGCCCACGGCGAAGAGATCTGGGCGCATCTGCAAGCGAGCGGCGTCGATCTCGGCGCTGCGCAGCGGGGCGACGAGCCCACGGCCCGAGCCATCGTCGAGACGCACCCTGTCCAGCGGTTCACCTTCGAGGGTGAAGGCACCGCCGATGCATCGATGACGATGGCCGACCTCTCGGTGCTGGATCTCGGCGCCGACCCGCATCCCGACCTCCTCCATGGAGGCACGCTCGGCATCTTCCGAGGATCGAGCGCTGATGTGTTCGCCGATGTCTGCCGGACGTTCGATGGCCTCGTCAGCTTCGACCCCAACATCCGACCAGCGATCATCGAACAGTTCGGTGCGGACGTGTGGTGGAGCTACGCCGATGTGTGGCTCGGACGGGCCGATTTGGTTCGGGGGAGCGACGAGGACTTCGAGTGGATGGGCCTGTCCATCGCCGAGGTGTTGGCTCGTGGTCCGAAGGTCGTGATCGAGACCCGAGGCGCTGACGGTGCAGCGGCACACTTGGCCGATGGCTCAATCGTCGCCGTTCCGGCTGCGGGCATCGAGTTCGTCGATGCCGTTGGCGCTGGTGACTCCTTCTGCGGTGCGGTGTTGAGCCGGTTGGCGCTCGACGGCTGGCCGTCCGATGAGGCAGGTTGGGCGTCGATCTTGACGTTTGCGGTTCGGGTCGCTGGCATCACGTGCTCCCGCCCCGGCGCCGACCCACCCTGGGCGACCGAACTCAACTGAAATGCCCCAACTGGGAATGAATTTGGCTGCCTGAGCAGCCAAATTCATTCCCAGTTGTCGGAAGCTTGAAGAAGTTGGGATACGGGGCGGGGGCTGGGCCGTCTCATGATCGGTGGAGACGTTGACCACATCTGACAGGGAGCTCGAGCAGCGAGCGCGAGACGGGGACCCCGTCGCGTTTGGCGAGCTCCTACGCCTGCATGACGACCGGATGCGGGCGGTGGTGTGGGCAGTTGTCCGCAACCCCGAAGCGCTCGATGACGTGATGCAGTCGTCGTATGAAAAAGCGTTTCGATCCGTTGAAACCTTCGACGGTCGTTCGGCCTTCACCACCTGGTTGCACTCGATTTGTTATCGAACGGCGATCGATTGCGTCCGGCACGAGGGCCGTCGCAAGCACGAAGACGTCGACACCGCTGTGTTGGACAGTGCGGTGGTGGCCAGCCGGCCAGAGCCGACCGCCGACGTAGCGGTCGATCGGACAGAACTCGCCGAAGCCCTCGACCAGTTGGAGCCAGACGCTCGAGGTCTGCTGATGCTGGTCTCTGGTCACGGCTACAGCTTTGATGACGTGGCGAAGATGACAGGCATGCGCCGCGGGACCGTGGCATCCAAGGTCAGCCGAGCAAGAAAGAAGCTCCACCGATGGGAGACAGCATGAATGACGACCTGGGTCGCCACCTCCGCGACGAAGTGCCCCCGCCCCGCGCCGGCTACTGGGAGTCGATCGACGCAGCGCTCGAAGACATTTCTGAAGAAGATTCGGATACGACCGACACCGTCGTGCGTCCTATTGGCATGAACGAACGACGCAACGACCTGTCCACCCGCCTCATGGCAGTAGCAGCTGCTGTCGCTGTGATCGCGGCCGCCGGAGTCTTCATCGCCACTCGTGATGGCGGCGACACTCAAACCGACATCGCTACCGAGACACCTGACAACCCCACCACTACCGTTGAGGTCTCAGAAGAAGCCGAGGCAGTCGAAGTCGACGAGCTCGGCTTCCCGTTGCTGGACGAGAGTTCGACACGCCAGTGCTACGCCGACTTCGTCGCTGGCGAGTCCGTGCTCGTCGCTGAGTTCGGTGACAACGGATCGCTTCGAGCTGCATCAGTGGACCGGGACGGTCAGCTGAGCGAGGTGAGCATCGGGGAGCAGTTCGGGGCGGACGGTTGGTTCGTCATGACGACCCAGCCAGCGCAGGGAGCCAGCCTCGACTACGTGTCGGCGTGGCTCGTTGGTGAGGGAGGGCTCAGTCAGGGGGAGGACGTGGGCTTTGAAGACGCCGGTTGCGTGCCGGAGAACGAGGGAATGGTCGCCGCTGCCTTCGCCGCACAGGGCGCAGAACCTCCCGCCGCCGCCAATCCGATGCTCGCCCCCGGCTCAGTGTGCTTCGCCAACCAGACTGATCACCCAGGAGCTGATTGGATCCGCATCGACGTCAACGATGATCTGAACGCCACCCTTGCTGCTCGCTATGACTTCGACGACGGCAGCTCAATTCTTCAGACCGGCGTCGGATTCTTCGTGACCGATACGAACATGGCTTTTGACCTCCAGCAGGGAATCGCCGCCGCACCAGATGAGGACTCCCGAGTCACCGAGATCTTTGTGCTCGAAGAGGCCGGCGTGAGCTTTGGCCTCGGCTTCTACAGAGAAGGCGTCGATTGTGCAGAGGTTGACGCTCAGCTCGCCGAGATCGGCGCAGGCAACTGACCCACCCCAAAACTGCAACTGGTGCCGCCCACGAACCCTCACAAGTTCATGGCCGGCACCAGTTGCAGTTTTGGGGCAGGCAATCCGAGGGATCTTGAAGAATCTTGGAGATGACGGATATGGCTGAAGCGCTCGTGCGTCTCATGGGTGTGAACGAACAACGCAACAACCTGTCCATTCGCCTCCTCGCCACCGGTGTCGCCGTGGCACTGGTTGCGGCCGCTGGTGTCTTCGTCACGTCACGTGATGCGAGCACGGCCGATATGTCCTCGGAGGTCGCAATCGAGCAGACGCCCGCCCCGATCGACCCGGTCGCAGTAGAGGAGGCAGTCGAGGAGGCAGGGGCCAACGAGATTGGCTTCCCGCTGCTGGACGAAGCCACCCATCGCGGATGTCTCTCCGAGGTCGACGGTGGGTCGGTGCTCGCTGTCGAGTTCAGTGACAACGGCGAGGTCCGTAGCGCCCAAGTGAATGCAGACGGCGAGCTGGTCGAGGTGAGCATCGGTGACGAACTCGGAGCGGACGGCTACGTCGTCATGACGACGACGCCGCAGCAGGGCGCCCCGACGGTGGAGGTGTGGTTCATTCACGCTGGCCTCGCACAAGACCAAGAGACCTTCTTCGACCTCGTCGACTGCGTAGACGACGACAAGGACATGGTGGTCGCTGCGACCGCCGCTCATGGCGTCGAACGCCCGGGTACCGCGGGTCCGCTCCTGCCCTCGGGGTCCAACTGTTTCGCCAACCGGGCCGGCCACCCAGGAGCCGACTCGATCCGGGTCGACGTCAACGACGATGGTGGTGCTCTCTACACCGCTCGCTATGACTTCAGCGACGGCATCTCGATTCTCGAAACCGGGAACGGCTTCTTTGTCACCGAGACCGTCTTTGCCCTCGACCTGGAGCAGCCAGGTCAGCCGTCATCCTACGAGACTCGACGCACCGAGATCTTCGTGGTCGAAGACGGTGGCATCAGGTTCGGCCTCGGCTTCTTCAGCGAAGTGGTCGACTGCGCCGAGGTCGACCCGCTCCTCGCTGAAGTCGACGCCAACTGAGCCAGGCGAGGCCCCAAAATCCGAACTGGGAGTGGATCTGGCTGGGGCACCCCGCCGCGGCACTCCCCCTGTGGGGGGGTGGTGCGACCGTTCGGGGGGCGGGGGGG
>CAYGQE010000032.1:0-55359 GCA_964351995.1 uncultured Acidimicrobiaceae bacterium
AGCCGAAGCCGATCCTGACGTACGAGTGATCGTGGTGACGGGCAAGGGTCGTGCGTTTTCGCCAGGCGCCGACCTGGCCAACCGGCCCGGCCCAGACGACCATCCGTTGCCGAACCAGACGCTCGCTCGCACGACCCCGCTCGCCATCTCCAAGCCGATGATCGCAGCGATCAACGGCGCCTGCGCCGGTGTCGGTTTGGCCTACGCGTTGCAGTGCGATCTCCGGTTTGCCGTGGCTGGCGCGAAGTTCACCACGGCGTTTGCGCGCCGTGGGCTCATCGCCGAGTACGGCATGGTGTGGCTGCTCAACAACATCGCCGGGCGATCGGTGGCCGCTGATCTGTTGCTGTCGGCCCGCGTCGTTTTGAGTGAGGAAGCTGCTGAGTTGGGCATCGTGAATCGTGTCGTCGAGGCCGATGAGCTGATGGACACGGTCATGGCCTACGCAAGGGATCTTGCCGCCAACGTGTCGCCGGCATCGATGGCGACCATCAAGCATCAGCTCAACACCGAGGTCGACCTGTCCGCCGATGACGCGCTCCACCACGCCGAAGGTTTGATGGTCGAGTCGTTACGGGGTGCCGACGTGGGGGAGGGAATTGCCAGCTTCCTCGAGCGTCGTCAGGTCACGTTCCCTCCACTCGGCGAGGGAACGCGCTTCGCTTGGATGGATGACTGAAGGTCTCGTCTCGGCCGGCGGGGATCGCAGCCGAACCCCCGGTTCGGGGGTCACCTGGATCTGTACGTGTTGAGTAGCCACAGCAATGTCCACTGGTGTGCGCCAAGAATCGTCAGCTCGAGCCAACGACCTGGTCTTCGGGACGTGTCGCTGGGTCAGGCCGCGAGGTCGTGGTCCTTCTGATTGATCGGAGTCGGAGGGGCAATGGTCTTGAAGAGTGTCCCATCAGGTTGGGACAGGTGGAGGGTGCGGTCGGGGTCCATCTCGAGGGTCCATCCGTCGTCGTGGATGAGGTGGTGCCAACGCCTGCTGATGGGAACGAGCTCGCTGAGGACGGTTCGCTTGGATTGCCTGAAGAAGACGTGTTCCACCGGTGGGACGCCGCCAGATCGCATTTGATCGAGGCCAGACCGAAGTGCGCAACCGGCCCGTTCGAGGTCGGTCGCCAGATCGGTGCCGTGTGGCTGCCTACCTCTCGGGTGTCCCTCTGCTGTTCCCGTTGCCCCGCGCCGTGATGCCATCGTTTCATCATGACGAAGGGGTGTGGCATCCATGTTGGTCATGCCGTGAATCGACCGAGTGAGTGTGTGCGGCGTTGGTCCCGTGCTCGCAGCCAGTGGAACTCGTGGAATGGGACACGCAAGAGACGGAGTGAGACCTTGGCAATCATTTGCGAGTTCGACTCGCAGAACCTAGCTTGACCCATCGTGATCGTTTCAGTCATGAAGATGCTCGGCACGATGTTGACCGCCCCGATTCGGCGCCGACGGTCGCCGGCCGACACTCCACCTGTGGGCCGCGAACACTATGAGCCGACGCCGTTCGCTTCGTCTCGCGACGCAGCCACGTTGAAAGCCGCCGACGTTCCGGTCGCCAAGACACCGAAGCAGGGCTGGCGAGGGAGCGACTGGCCGGCGCCTGTGCTCGCAGGATGTGATGAACCACTCGTCGATGGAGCTCCGGATCTGCGAGGCGTCTGGCGAGTGGAGAAGGGCCCGCTCAAAGGGCATGTCGAGCGAGTCGAGCAGGCGGGCGACCGCGTCGTGATCACGGCTGCCGGGATCATCCACGACATGTTCGTGAATGGCACCCTCGAGGGTGGGGTCAACGATGTCAGTGAGGCGGGGACGCAAATCTCGGTCGCGGCGCGGTTCGAGGACGGCCGCCACAACCTCTACCCCGGCAACAAGAAGATCATCGCCGTCACCCGATATCTCGACGGCGATGGAATGGTGTGGCGCTGGGGTCCATGGCGCAACCACTTGAAGCGCCTCGAACCGACCGCGTAGCGCTCGTGACAGCAACGCTGCGCCGCCATTACGCTGCCCTTCATGGTGCTGCGCCTTGTTCTCGCCGAGGACAGTTTCCTGATGCGCGATGGCATCAGCTCCCTGCTCGGTCTGGACGACGAGGTGGAAGTCGTTGCATCGTGCGAGGACTACGACACGCTGCTCGCTGCAGTCGAGGAACATCAGCCCGACGTCGTCCTGACCGACATCCGAATGCCACCGAGCCAGACCGACGAAGGCATCCGAGCCGCTGACGTCATCCGGTCCGCGCACCCTGAGATCGGCGTCGTGGTGCTCAGTCAGTACGTCGAGCCCGAGTACGCGCGACGGTTGTTCGTGAACGGCTCGGACGGTCGGGCATACCTCCTCAAAGAGCGTGTTGCCGATCTCGATGAGCTCGGCGCCGCCATTCGCCGCGTTGCTGACGGCGGATCGGTCGTCGACCCGAAGGTCGTCGAGGCGCTGATCGGCGTCGCGGCGAACCGCGAATCGATGGGGCTCGATCGATTGACCGATCGCGAACGAGACGTACTCGCCGAGATGGCGATGGGGAAGAGCAACTCGTCGATCGGGGAGGCACTCTTCATCTCGGCGAGGTCGGTCGAGAAACACATCAATGCGATCTTCACCAAGCTCGACCTCGTGCAGACCGACGACGTGAATCGACGAGTTCAGGCCGTGTTGGTTTTCGTCGGTCTCGATGCCGCCGGTACGGGTTGACCCACTCCGGATAGTCGAGTCACCCCTGTGGTCTGCCGGTTTCGATGATGCGATGATCGAACCGTGACCGATGTCCGCGTGCTGATCGTCGACGACCAGTTGCCCTTCCGCGAGGCAGCGCGCATGGTGGTCGAGATGACCGACGGCTTCGAAGTGGTGGGTGAGGTGGTCAACGGCGAGGAAGCGGTGGACCTTGCGTCGACGCTGCACCCCGACCTCGTACTGATGGACGTCCAGATGCCCGGCATCGACGGGATCGAGGCCACCCGCCGGATCATGGTCCTCGACAATCCGCCGCAGGTACTGGTGATGTCGACCCACGAATCGAGGAGCTACGAGGCGCTGGCGCTGGCCGCCGGCGCGATCGGCTTTCTCCCCAAGTCGATGTTCAGTATGGATGAGCTCGAAGCGACCTGGGCTGGGTTCGGTTAGGGCGGTTGGTTACCTGCTCGCGTGCGTCGTGGTCGGAACGGCGCCGGCGATCGTCGTCCCGTGGCCCGGGCCAGAGCTGACGGTGTACGAGCCTCCGACCGTCGCAAGCCGGTCAGTGATGCCATTGAGCCCGGTTCCTGGGCCGACCATCGTGGTGTCGAATCCGAGACCGTCATCGGTGATCTCGAACTCGAGCTTGCCTTGCACCGCTGACAGGCGGACGGACACCGAGTCTGCGTTTGCGTACTTCGTCGTGTTTTGAAGAGCCTCGAGCACAGTGAAGTAGACAGCGGATTCGACCTCGCGCGGGTATCGGGCGATGTCGTCGGTATGAACCGACACGGCGAGCGAGGACGCTCGAGCTTGCTGTTCGATCGCCGCTGCGAGCCCCTCGGCTTCCAGCAGCGGTGGGTAGATCCCGCTTGCGAACACTCGGATCGCCGCGATGGCGTCCGCGGCCTGCTGTTCGAGTTGGGTGATGAGGGCCGCGGTCTTGATTGCGCCCACCTGCTCGGCACGCTTGCGAGTCGGACCCAGCTTGACCTTCAACGCCACGAGTTGCTGTTGGGGACCGCTGTCAAGGGTGTTCTCCAACTGGCGCCGTGCGGCGTCGGCTGCCGCGAGCACGCGTTCGCGGGACGCTTCGAGTTCGGTGACCTGACGACGTAGTTCTGCGGTGAGCACTCCGGTTCTGGCGGATGAGGCTTGGTTGAACTCCTAGATGTGGAGTCCGCATTCGGTGCGTTCGGTGCCTGCCCAGCGGCCCGATCTCGGGTCGAGGTCGTCTGGTGCGGTTGTGCACGGGGCGCAGCCGATCGAGGTGTAGCCGAGGGCTCTGAGAGGGTGTTCGACGAGTTCGTGGCGAGCGATGTAGGCGCTTCGGTCTCGATGATTCCATTGGGCAAGCGGACTCACCTTTGCTTTGCCTCGTCGATCGATCTCGACAAGGGAGGTGTTCTGGCGTTCGGTTGTCTGGACGCGACTGATCCCGGAGATCCATCCATCACGGTCGGCCAGTGCGGCGTCGAGGAGCTCGACCTTTGTCGCGCAGCATCCTCCCGGTTCGATCTCGGGGTGGATCGGTTCGGCGGGGCCGACGATTTCCACTTCGATGCCGTAGCGGCGTTCGATCGAGCGCAGCGTGTCGTGCGTTTCGGGAAAGTGATAGCCGGTGTCGATGAACACGACGTCGATGTCAGGCCGGACGCGCATCGCCAGGTCGATCAGTAGCGCGTCTTGCATCGAGGTCAACAGACAGAGCCGGTCGCCCATGGTCTCGGCGGCCCAGCGGATGGTTTCGAGGGCAGTGGCCACGCCGGTTTCGTCGGTGATGCGCTCGATGGTTGCCTGGTTCAGATGGGGCGACATCTCCGGACCATAGACACTGAAATCTGAATTCACGTAAAACCCGATCGGTTTTGTCGGGAATAGGTCTACGGTCCCTGCCCATGACAGAAACGCTGAAGGCGCAGAGCCGCCAACTTCGGGGAACGATCCTTGATGAAGTCGAGTCAGGCGAGGTCTCGTTCACTGCTGATGCTGGGCAGTTGCTCAAGTTCCACGGCATCTATCAGCAGGACAATCGCGACGTCCGCAGGGAACTGACCCGGGCCAAAGAGACGCTTGCGTACTCGTGCATGGTCCGCTGTTCGGTGCCGGGCGGGATCCTCACGACCGAGCAGTGGCTGGCCATCGATGCGTTGTCTGAGCGGTTCTCCGACGGAGCGCTGCGGCTCACCTCCCGCCAAGGGGTTCAGTACCACTTCGTCCACAAGGGTGACTTGCAGTCGCTGATTCGGGGACTCGCTGATGGGCTGGTCTCCACCTATGCCGCATGTGGTGACGTGGTGCGGAACGTGATGGCCTCGAACGCTCCGATCCACGGTGTCGACCATGAGCGAATCGCTGGTCTGGCAATCGGGATCGACGCTCGCTTCACCCCGCAGTCAGCGGCCTACTGGGAACTCTGGATCGACGGCGAGAAAGCGGTGAGCGTTGGTAGGGGGCCGCTCGCAGATGGAAGCGAAGAGCCGATCTACGGTCAAGGCTACCTGCCGAGGAAGTTCAAGATCGGCATTGCTTGGCCGGGCGACAACTCAGTCGACGTCTACAGCCAGGACTGCGCGATCGTCCCGCTCGACCGAGCCGGTGACGACGATGTCCCGGTTGCAGGTGCGGTCATTCTCGCTGGAGGAGGTCTGGGACGTAGCCACAACAACCCCGACACGTTCCCTCACCTCGCGCAGCCTCTTGGGTGGGTGCCAGACGACCAGGTCGGTGACGTCGTCGAAGCCATCGTGACGACGTTCCGAGACTTCGGCGACCGGGAGAACCGGAAGCATGCCCGTCTCAAATATCTCGTTGCCGAACGGGGCATCACCTGGCTGAAGGCCGAGGTCGAGCGACGTCTCGGCACCGAGATCGTCGACCCGATCGAGCTGCCGACATGGGGTCGTTCACGAGCCTCGTTGGGGTGGCACGAGCAACCCGACGGGCGGTGGTTCCTCGGCGTCCCGATCCCCGGAGGAAGAATCGCCGATGGCGAGCATCAGGCCACACGCACCGCTATCCGGCTGTGTCTCGAAACATACGCGAGCGAGATCCGCCTCACGCCACAGCACGATGTTCTGCTCTGCGGCATCGTCGATGCACACAAGGAAGCAGTCGAGAACCTTCTCACCGGCCACGGGGTGCCCCTCGTCGAGCACTTGAGCCTCAGCGTCGTGTCCGCCATGGCATGCCCGGCCCTTCCCACATGTGGTCAAGCGCTCGGCGAAGCCGAGCGTGTCTTGCCTGAAGTGACGAATCTGCTCGACCAACTACTGGCAGCCAGGGGACTCAGCGACGTGGCAATAGAAACCCGGATGACTGGCTGTCCGAACGGTTGCTCCCGCCCATACGTCGCCGAGCTCGGCATCGTTGGTCGAACCAAGACCACCTACGACCTTTGGCTCGGCGGAAGCGCAGACGGCTCACGGTTGGCCACCGAAACCATCGAAGCAGTGCCACTCACCAAACTCGCCGACGTGCTCGGGCCGCTACTCGACCGCTACAGCAGCGAACATGACAATGAGAGCTTCGGCGACTGGGCCCACGCCGTCGGTGCCGAGGGTCTTCTCGTTGGCCTGCCGACATTTCGTGTTCCCGGAGCATCGTGAGCGAACTCACTGCTAATCAGACAAGCTCGCCTACGCGGCCGCCGATCGAGGTCGTGCCCGTTGGTCTACGCGTCGACGGCCGCCTGATCGTGATCGTCGGGGCTGGCCCCATCGCTGCTCGCAAAGCCGCTGCTTACTACCAGCAGGGGGCAATGCTGCGGGTCATTGCTCCCGTCCACTCAGACGAAATGAACCAGTTGGGAGCGGGCGACGATCCAACCAGAATCGAGCGAATCCTCGGTCCGTATCAGGCACGACATCTCGCCCTGGCGTGGATGGTCGTGACTGCCACAGGCGACCCGTCGGTCGATGGCGCGGTGTATCGCGACGCCGAGCGGCGACGGCTGTGGTGCAACGCAGCTGACGACCCCGTTCATTGCTCGGTCATTCTCCCGTCCGTGGTTCGGAAGGGACCGATCACGGTCGGGATCTCGACCGGAGGTACCAGCCCGGCAACTGCCTCATGGATGCGGCGCCGAACGCAACACTTCGTCGAGACCGAGCTTCTGTCTGATGCGTCGCTCGCCGCTCATGCTGTTGCTCGGTCGGTGCGCAACGAGATGCGGGCAAATGCGCAGCCAACCGAGATCGAAGGTTGGCAGGAAGCGCTCGACGAATTCCAAACCCGTGTCCGTCAGCTGTTGTCGGCGGGCACGCCGCTGGAAGCGGTGCAGCCATGACCGTCCACCTCGTCGGTGCGGGCCCTGGTGACGTCGAGCTGTTGACGCTGAAGGCAGCCCGATTGTTGTCGAGTGCAGGTGCTGTGGTGTTTGACCGACTCGTCGGCCCCGGCGTGCTCGACCTCATCGGGCCATCGGCCGAGAGATACAACGTCGGAAAGGCGCCTGGCCAACCTGGCCCATCGCAAGACGAGATCAACGACCTCCTCTGTTCCCTCGGCCGCCGGCTTGGCTCCGTCGTACGGCTCAAAGGTGGCGATCCGTTCATGTTCGGCCGAGGCATCGAGGAACAACGAGCTTGTCTGGCCGCAGGGGTCGATGTGTCGGTCGTTCCCGGGATCTCATCATCGATCGCTGCGCCCGCAGCCGCCGGGGTGTCGATCACCGAACGAGGCGTCGCAAGTGGCGTCTGCATCGTGACCGCACATCAGGACCCTCGAAGCGACCGCATCGACTGGACCGCACTCGCCCAGTCAGGGCTGACCATCACCGTGTTGATGGGGGCCAAGCGGGCCCGGCGTGTCGCCGAAGCCCTCATCTCTGGTGGGCGTTCCCCCGACACACCAGTCGTTGTCGTGACAAACGCAACCCGTCCCGACGAAACTCAGTCGTTCGGCACGCTGTCAACGCTGGGGCTGAAACCCGTGCCATCGCCATCGGTGCTCGTCATCGGCGATGTTGCTGCCACGGCCCCCATTCGCACACCTCAACGCCCGCGGAGCGCTGTCGGATAGGCCACCTCGTCGGTTGCCAGCCCGCCACTCAGGAACCGGCGGTACGACTGAGCTGGCCGATCGATGTTCCTTGACGTCACGCTTGGGCCGATACCGAGCGGCATGATCGGAGCGAGCGACGCGTTTACGAGTGAGTGATATCGGGTGCCCCCAGCCTGCACCTCGCGCAGATCTGGCGCGTCAGTCCAATGAGAACCGTAGGGTTCATGTGGAAGGGGATTGCAGCCCATAACCCACACCGCAGCCGATCCGGGTGGATGCACTGTCTGCGCAAGGCGCAGCGGACGACGGGTGATTCTGGGCTTCGATATGTGCGAGTAATGGCCGGCTGGCTGGCAGGCAGGCAGGGTTCTGTCTGGGACGGCGTCAGAGGCCGCTGTCGATGTTCACCAGGCCTTGGGGAATCAGGTCGTGCGGGCGGTGACGGTGAATCCTCGAATCAGGCCGTCGACATCAGTTTCGCCGAACTGCTCCGCAATGAGGTCAGTCGCAACGGAAGTCACGTGAGCCAACGACGATGGGTCACGATTCTCGATCTCGCCCCGAAGCGGGGTCCCGTGGCAAAAGGCGATGGCGGGTGCTTCGGCGGATTCAGCAAGGCTTCGCGCCTCCAGAACCTCAATCTCGACGTGCTCATCAAACCCGCCAGCCGAAAGGTCGCCACAGATGGCTTGGGAGTCGAAGTAGCCGTATGGCGTTCGAGCCAGGAAGTCGGGCGGATCATCCGGAAAGACCGAGGCTGCAGCGGTGGCGACCGCGTTGGCAAACTCATTGGTCTCAATCCGATCCCACGTGTTGAACAGAAAGGTGCCGCCCGGTTTAAGAACGCGTCTGATTTCAGCAAACGCCTCCGCCCGATCGGGAAAGAACATCACGCCGAACTGGCACACCACTGCATCGAAGGACCCGTCCTCGAACGGAAGATCCCTCACGTCGGCCTGATGCCAGCTGACCTCACGGGCCGTACCTATTCCAGCGGCATGGTCGACCATTGGCTGATTCAAGTCCGATGCGATGATCGCAACATCTGGGTGCAAGCCAGCAGCGAGAGCCCGAGTCACCACACCGGTGCCACAGGCAACCTCGAGCACGGACCGAGCAGCGGAATCGCGGACCCGACGGGTCAGGTCTTCTGCGTAAGGCCCGAAGATGAGCGGAACCAAGTACCGCTCATAGAACTCCGGAACACTCCCAACGAACTCAGCATCGGTGCTCATCTCGACTCCTTCGGAGCCGCCGAGCGACCACTCGCTGAGCCTAGACGCAATCTCTGCTCGGTCCGGAGTGATCGACTCACTCGCGAGCAGCGCCGCATACCCGGCGTCACGCCTCCGCCGTGATCCCGGGAGGCCAGATACCACTCGACCGCCAAGCGGCCATGCTGCAGCTGCCGATGCCGTGACTATCTCGCATCACGAATGGGCCGTTTCCGGGTGGTCGCCTCGAGCTAAAGGTCGTGATTTTGTGCGGGTGTTATGTGGCGAGTCGCCGGAGTCGTTCGGCCATTGCATCGACAGTGGGATGTCCTGTGGCAACGTCGATCACGAGGTCGTAGACGTCGTCGTTGCGTGCCCGTGAGATTTCGATGCCGTTGATCTCGAGGAAGACGGCGGTGCTCAGCCATCCGAGGCGTTTGTTGCCGTCCACGAGTGCGTGGTTGGTGACGATTGACTGCAGCAGGGCGGCGGCCTTTGTCCAGATGTCTGGGTAGGCGTCGTCCCCAAATGCGGTGGTTTGTGGGCGAGAGACGGCCGAGCCAAGAAGGCCGAGGTCGCGTATTGGTGCCGGGTCGCCGAGGATGGCGATGGCCAGCCCGATGACGTCGCCAAGGTCGAGGAAGTCGATCGGGTCGTTCACTCGCCGAGCCGACGCAAGGCGTCGCTGTGTTTGTCAATGACGAGTTCGGCTGCGTGTGTGACTCGATCGCGGTGATCGCTCCGGGCCACGAATTCGCGAACGGCGCGACGGGCTGCTTCTTGCATTGAGATTCCGTCAGCTTCGGCTCTTGTTCTGAGGGCTTCTTGCTCGGCGTCGGTGAGTCGGAGAGTCATTGCCATTTCTGCATGGTATCACTTCGATACCGCGGGTGTTCCGTGCCGGCCCAGTGATATTGCGGCGTCACGATTGTGCCTGATTCATGCTGAACTACGCGATCCATGTCGTGGCGATCACCCAGCTCCGCTACCCGTGCGAGGGGCGGGTCTACTACAACCGCAAACGCGCTGAGGGCAAGAGCGCAAAGGAAGTCATCCGGGCGCTGAAACGGCAGATCCCGAACGTGGTCTTCCGGGCGGTGCTGGCTGACGCCCGCCGGCTCGACAACTGACACTGGTGGGTCCGGGAGGACACTCAGGAACGACTCTTTGTCCAGCGTGACCGGCTCAACATCCTGAACACCGGCTCTTCGGACAATTCACTTCCCGGACCCGAACAACAACCTAGAACCCCACAGACCCCTGGCGCCAGGGGTCCGACCCGACGCGCCCAACAAGCCCTCAGAAATTGGGGGTTGACACAAAGAGGCTTCGATATCGAGTGGTCGTCGGCGGGTTCGGTTCGTTGTTGTGTACAGGCGTTATCGGGCACTTCCGGCCGGCGTGCAGGAGCGGGTACGGCTTCGCGGGGCCCAGGTCAGATTCGATGAGCAGCTGTCGGCGTCCGGTCGGACTTCTCCGTGGCCGGATTGGTGAGCTTGCTGGCTCGGTACATGTGCGTGGCGGGGTGGCCGCAGGGTTTTCGACCTTGCGGATTGACCGGTGGGCTGGCATGACCGGTCCGGCTTCCAACGGCACAGTGTCTTGGCTGCGCGGTTGCTGGTTTCGGATCGCCACATCAGGTGACTGCCGTCATGTCGGCGAGATCGGCAAGTGATTTGGCGGGTGTCGCCAGTCGTTGGCGTTGCTGAGCTTCTAGTGTCGCTGTTGGCGCTCACGTCGAGGAGTGGGAGGAGTGGTATGGCCGGAGACAGGTACACGCTTGATCCTGGAGCGCGAGCGCTGCTCGTCGACTTGGGCATCGATGTCGCTCATGTTTTGAGAAGCGCAGGCAAGCCTGCTGATCTTCTTGCTCGAGGCCCGGTGACGCTGCCGCAAGACGAATTTTTCGCTATGTGGCGAGCGATGGAGAGTGTGTCTGGCGAACCACATCTTCCGATTCGTATCGCCGAGTTGCTCTCACCGGAGGTCTTCGACCCGACGCTCTTTACTGCGCTGTCGGCACAGAATCTGAACCTGGCTGCGGCTCGCATCGCGAAGTTCAAGAAACTCGTCGGTCCGGTTCGACTCGAGGTTGACGCGTCGGTGTCGGGTACATCGCTCGCGCTCATCTGGCCAACTGACGCGGTGCCACAGGGTTTGGTCGCAGCTGATCTTCTCTTCTGGGTGGCGCTTGTGCGTATCGCCACTCGCCACCATGTCTGCCCGCTGTCAGTGGAGATGCCTCAGCCGCCGAGAGAGATGGGCCCGTATGAGGAGTACTTGGGAGTAGGTGTCGGTCGAGGTGACAAACCGTCGGTGACGTTTTCGGCGTTCGATGCTCGGCGACCGTTCTTGACTGCCAATCAGGTGATGTGGGACGCGTTCGAGCCCGACCTTCGGCGGCGACTGGCCGAACTCGAAGCCGGGGCGACGACTGCGGAGCGAGTCCGCGCTGCCCTACTCGAACTCTTGCCAGGCGACGACTCGACCATGGAAGCCGTGGCCAGCGAACTGGCGATGAGTACCCGAACATTGCATCGCCGTCTTCAGGACGAAGGGACCACGTTCAAGGCGGTTCTGAGCGACACGAGGGAGAAGCTGGCGTTGCACTACTTGTCCAACCCGTCGTTGTCGACGGGCGAGATCTCGTTCCTGCTGGGATTTCGCGATCCCAGTTCGTTCTTCCGGGCGTTTCGCAGCTGGACCGGAGAAACCCCAGACCGGATGCGATCCCGAGTCGCCTGAATTAACGAACCCAACCACCGGTCCGGACGCTTCATCACCCACGAGGCGTCGGCCGACCCACTCCAAAGGAAGTTCTCATGCCCTACTCGTCGGAATCCACCACTGATGAGGTCCTCGCGGGGATCCGCCTCGATGGCAAGCACGCGCTCGTTACCGGCGCGACCGGGGGTCTCGGTATCGAGACCGGCCGAGCGTTGGCCTCGGTCGGTGCAGCGGTGACGATCGCAGGCCGCAGTGCCGACAAGCTCGAAGCGGCGCTCTCGACCCTTCGCGAGCAGGTGCCAGGCGGGAGCTTCGATGCCGAACACATCGACCTCGCCTCGCTCACGAACGTGAAGGCCGGAGCGAAGCGAATCGTCGACCGGGGCCGTCCGATCGATCTGCTGATCAACAACGCAGGCGTGATGCTGTGCCCCGAAGGTCAGACCGAGGACGGCTTCGAAACCCACATCGGCACCAACCACCTTGGACATTTCGCTCTCACAGCCGGACTGATGCCGGCGCTGTCGCCGGGCGCACGCGTCATCGTGCTGAGCTCAGCTGCACACCTCTCCGGAACCTGCGATCTCGACGACCTCAACTGGCAACGCCGCGAGTACGACTCGAGCCTCGCGTACGCTCAGTCAAAGACGGCAAACATCTGGTTCGCCTCCGAGCTGCAGCGCCGCTACAGCGATCGGCTCGTGGCGTTCTCGGTCCACCCGGGCGTGATCCAGACAGATCTCGGCCGGCACCTGACCGACGCGATGATCGAGGGCATGCGTTCCAGCTTCGAGCAAGGTGGCATCGTGCTGAAGACTGTTCCGCAGGGTGCAGCCACCTCGGTGTGGGCCGCGACCTCTCCGGAGCTGGCGGACCGAGGCGGCGCCTATCTTCTCGATTGCCACGTCGGCAAGCCTGCGACCCCGGACAACGCTGCTGGCCACGCCCCTTGGGCGTTCGACCCGGCTGCGGAGGCTCGTCTTTGGGACGAGTCGGGAAAGCTGACCGGCGTCACCTTCCGGTGACCCACCCGAGCTTCGCAACAGGCCCTGACGTGGATCGTGGAACAACCCGGCATCGACCCGGAGCGCTCGACGACGGCCTGGCGCCGAGTATCACCGGTTCGACGAAGCTGACTCCTCGACGCCGGTGGCTGAGACCTTTCGGCGGCCGCAGAGAGAAGAGCTTCGCGAAACATCTCGACGGTCCTGCCAACTGACCGGAAACGATTGGCTGCTCTCGCAATCAGGTTGGCTGCTCAAGCCACTGTGATGTCGCTTCAAGGTCCTCAGACTCGCTGGTATGACTAGCGACTTGAACACCGTCATCACCCGGACTGCTCCGCTCTCGTATCCCCTCAAGCGGATGGCCTACCTCGCTACCGACCCGGCCACCTTGTTCGGTTTCCACATTGGGTTCTTTGCCGAGGACGAATCATGAACGTCTCGTTCTTCGTTGATCCTCTCTGCCCGTGGTGCTGGATGACCGCACGGTGGGCGGTCGATGTCGTCTCGCCCGAACGGGATCTGTCCATCAGTTGGGAGCCGATCAGCTTGCTGTTCAAGAACCAGCCGGCCGAGGACGATCCGAGCCGCCCGGTGAATGAGTTCACGCACCGTCTTCTTCGGGTCATGCAATCAGTGAAGCAAGCCGAGGGCGACGAGGCTGCCCGTCAGTTGTATTGGCAGTATGGCGCCGTGCTCCACCACGATCGAGTCGCTGGTGTCATGGACCCTGCGGTGGTCCTTGGCGGCGGAGCTGTTCCGTTCCTGGAAGCCGCCGGCCTGCCGACGGCACACGCCGAAGCATTCGATGACGATTCCTGGGATGCGACCATCCGGGAACGAATGCAGATCGGACTCGATCTTGTTGGCACCGATGTCGGCACTCCGATCATCGCTTTCGACACCGACGCAGGACCCAAGGGCGTCTTCGGACCCGTCCTGAGCCGCATGCCCGACGGCCCCAAGGGGATCGAACTATGGGATGCGATGGTCACCTTCGCCACGCACGACGGGTTCTGGGAACTCAAACGCACCCGCACCGAAGATCCCCACTTCCCCCCTCGCCCCTGATCCGCACGCCTGACCGAACCCAAGTCCAAACAACGAGGTACTCCTATGTCCAAGACCATCTTGATCACCGGCGCCAGCTCCGGTATCGGCAAAGCCACCGCAGCCTTGTTCGCTGACCGAGGCTGGAACGTCATCGCCACCATGCGCAACCCCGACGACGGCGCCGACCTCGCCGTCCTCGACAACCTGTTGGTCACTGCGCTCGACGTACTCGACAGCGTCAGCATCCAAGCCGCGGTCGCCGCCGGGCTCGAGCGGTTCGGTGCCATCGACGTCCTCGTGAACAACGCCGGCTACGGCGCCTACGGCCCACTCGAGGCCACACCCATGTCGGCGATCCGCCGCCAGTTCGACGTGAACGTGTTCGGTCTCATCGAAACGATCCAGGCGGTGCTTCCCACGATGCGTGAGCAGCGAAGCGGCGTCATCATCAACATCTCTTCGATCGGTGGGCGCATGGCCTATCCCCTCGGCACCCTCTACCACGGCTCGAAGTGGGCTGTTGAGGGTCTTTCCGAGGCGCTCCACTTCGAACTGTCGACCCTCGGCGTCAGCTTGAAACTCGTCGAACCTGGCGGCGTGAACACCGACTTCGGCGGTCGATCGTTCGCCTTCACCCACGATCCTGACCTGACCGACTACCAGCCACTCGTCGACATGGCGACTGCTGCGATCGCGGAAGGAACCGGCAACGGCAACCAAGAACCCGGCGAGGTCGCCGAGGTGATCTTCGGTGCGGCAACCGACGAAACGACCCAACTTCGGTACATCTCGGGAGAAGGAGCAAAGGAGCTCTTGGCCAGCCGATACTCCGCCGAACAGGATGAACAATTCGTGGCTGGGATGCGCACCGGTTTTGGTCTCTGAACCCGTCGTCAGTCGGTGAGGGTCTCCCGGCGATTACGGCTCGGCCGTCATCGGGCGAATTCGTCGAGGAGAGCCTCAGCAATCATCTTGCCGAGTTCATCGCAGGCCTTCGGGCTGTCCCCGGAATAGAGCTTGCGATCGATGTGCGTGGCGCCATCGGCCTTCTCGTTGACGATCCGCATGCCTTGTTCCTCCAGCTTCTCACACTGGAACCAGGGGAGCGCTCCCGGCAGATAGCCGAGCGAGGGCGACCGACGGTCGATGCTGTCGGGGAAGGCGCACAGCTCATACCCACTGTACGGGTGGGGGCCGTCACCGTTGGTTGTCGTGGCCATGAGGGCGGCCGGGCCATGGCAGACGGCGACCAGGTACCGGTCCGAGTCGTTGACCCAGCGAACCAATTCGCCCACGTTCTGATCGTCGGGCAAGCCGACCATCGCACCGTGGCCGCCCGGAAGAAACAACGCAACGTAGGGTGAGTCCTGGTCGAGACCGCCCCCGGCTACCAGATCATCCAGGGACAGGGGACGGTCGAACTTGGTCTGGTTCTCGGCGAGGAACTCGAGCACCGCCTGGTCCTTCTTCGGCACGGACCACTTCTCCAGTACAGCGGGTGCTCCGGTCGGTGTGATGACGTCGAAGTCGAACCCAGCACGAACCAGATGCATCAGAGGAACAGTCGTCTCCTGCACGTTTTGGCCTGTACTAAAAAGTGCCCCGTTGGTCATTTCGAAGTAGCGCTCTTCGGTACACAAGACCAGGATCCTCTTGTCGCCAACGTACTTCCTGCCGCCGAAGTCCACGGGTTGAAAGTCACTCCTCTCAGCGACGCCGAACCGCAGACCAAGTCGGGAAGGGATGTAGCCCGACCCATCAGCCTCCGGCGTGGGGGCGATCCCGAGCGTTCGCTTGATGATGCTCATGTTGCTACTCCTGGAATGTGGTTGACGCGCTCGGTGTGGGACCCGGCGGCGAGTGACGGCTTGCTCTGGGTCAACGCTATGCACGCTGCTGTGTCCGCCTGATTGCGATTCATGCCAAATTGCTTGCAACGGTCGCCACGATCGCGTCGGACAACGACGTGGATCGCTCCCCAACGTTGTTGGAGCCGGTTGGACGTGATGGCTTCGCAGAGTGCGGAGTCGAGGATCGAGTCGCCTCACCGACATGAACCCCACGAGGGTCCCCAACCCGCTGCGCCGATGTCGGCAGTACCCATGTCTCCAGCCCGCCCGGTAATAGCGAGCCAAGACCAGCGAGCGGCCACTCGGGAACCGGCGATATGCCCGTGGTATTGCGGCGTCACGCTCGGGCCGAAGTCTGACAAACCCGATGAAGCGGCGGCCCCCTACATCATTGTCGTCGACTGACAGCTATCGGGGAAAGCTTGCGACGGTGATGGTCGTGGTTCTCTCACCGGTGCCGTTGATGGTCAAGACTCTCTGAGTGCCCGTGATCTTGATCACGGTGCCGGTTGCCGGATCGATAATGGCTTCGATAGACGCTCCGGTATCGAGCGCTTCGTCATCTGGAACGACGCCGAGTCGCATCGTTGCGAAGCCGGCGTCGTCGACAGAGAACGTGGCCGTGGCGAGGTACGGCTCGATCCCGAGTTCGTTGGTTAGATCGTCTGCAACTTGCAAGCTGAGGCCGGGCTCGAGACGCAGCCCGTCGAAGGTGTGATAAATCGACACCTCTTCGGCAAAGGTGGCAACGATCTGCTCATCGCTCAGGCTCTGGAAGTAGTTCCTGAGCGTTGATTTCCGCTCTTCGCTGAAAAGGTTTCCGACGGTGTCGACACCGGCAAAGAAGCCTGTTGCATCCAGCGAGTAGAGAATGTCTGTTGTCGAACATCGCCGATGGGTCGGTCTGCGGCTCCGATGACGACGGGGTCTGTGGCTGCGGGGCCGCACAGTGGTCCCGATGAAACTTCGCTGCTGTTCGTCACCAATGTGGTGGTGATGATTGGTGCCGTAGTGGATGATGGTGAAACCGACGAAGTTGACGATGAGGCGTCAGAAACATCCGGAGGTGCGATCCCCGGTTCGCTCCGCGCTGCTGCAGGCCGCAGCACAAATGAGGAGTATCGGAAGGAAGGTGATGATCGGAACTGAGCGCATTCGGTGATCCAACCAGGCGATTGTTCGGAGCAGATGAAGCGATCGGAGCAACCCGTAGTGAGCTGGCAACGGCGTTCCGATCGAGTCAGAGCCCAACGGAGGAATCTGCTGTTCGATCAGTCGGGCCCGCGCCCCAGCGACTGCTTTCATTGTTTCGTCGAGGTCGTTCGCGATGATGGCGACAGCGAGCGGGCCTTGGACATGTCGTAGCCAACGAGTTTCCGGAGGTCTCCGGAGTCGAAGGTGTAGGTGAAATCTGTGGTCATCGCTTGCGCCCGGATACCCACTGACGGGCAAGGCACAACGCCGACGACCCGGTCGAGCAGTTGTTGTTCACATTCACCCCGGGCACTCCCGTGTGGCCAAGCGCGTAGAGGACCGCCTGACCGGACGTGCTGTCGCCGTAGACGTAGCCCGCATTGGCTGTTGAGCGTCGGCGTGGTCGATGCCCGCATCGGCGAGGGTGGAGCGAGCGGCCATTGCGCCCATGACGTCGTAGGCGTCGCTCCGACTCGGGGTTTGGAACGGGATCATCCCGACTCCCGTGACCAGTGCTCGTCGTGTCATCACCTTCCCCTGCGTCGGTTTCGAAGTCGAGCGTGGTCTTGTCGATTGGTGCGACGTAGATCTAGGTGATCGTCTCGGTGTCGGTCGCCGTGCCGCCCGGTCCGGTCGCGGTGAGGGTGATGATCGAACCCGTCGGTGCGCAGAAGGTGTGCGAAGCCGACGGATCGAATGGTGTGGTTCCGTTTGGTGTCGTGAGCGTCACTTCCGTTGCTTCTTCGGTGAACCAGTTGGCGGTTCGAGCCGTGTCAGAGGCATCGGGGCAGAAGATCGCCCCGGCTGGTGTCCTGAGCGAAAAGCGCACGATCACGGGAGGAGGATCCGCAGGAGGCGGTGGCGTTGGGTCGACCGGAGAAGGTGGGGGTGTGGGGTCGACCGGGGGAGCCGTGGTCGGTGTTGCCGTGGTCGGTGTTGCCGTGGTCGGTGTTGCCGTGGTCGGTGTTGCCGTGGTGGATGTGGTTGTGGACGTCGAAGATGTTGTTGTGGTTGTGGACGGCGTGGTTGCGGTCGTCGACGGGAGAGCTAGGGGTGGGTCAGTCTCGGGTGTCACATCGGCGACCGGGTCGGTCGATGTCGGACCGGCCTCGATGGCGAGGTCGACTTCACCAGCGGGCCTCGTCATCAAGCCGATGACGGCGGCGACGGTTGTGATCACAACGACGAGGAGACCGATGGCGCGTCCACGCGGCCGGCGTTGCGCTGGTTCGAGGATCGTGTCGGCCGCCAAGGCGGCTCCGCCAAGGCCGTCGTGGTCGCTGCCATTGCCGGCGTCAGCGCCATCATCGCTGTTGTCGTCCAGGTCATCAGACACCGCAGGCTCGGTCGGCGCTGTTGCCTCCGTGCCGGTGACGGGCACACCTTCGGCAGCCAAAGCTGATGCCACGCGATCCCTGAGGAAGACCGGGGCGATGGCGATGGGTGCTGCAGCAAAGAGCTTGGTCGGGTCGACCACTCGCTCTCGTTCGGGTCCGCACTCGTCACATCTTGCCGAGTGGCGCTGGACGATCTTGTTGACGGCGGCATCGAACGGGTCGCCATCGACCAATGCCGCCAACTCGTCACATCGGGGCGACCCGTCTCGCCACAGCAAATGGTTGGCGATGGCATCGCCGAGTTTGTTGCGGAGACGAAAGAGCAGCTGGTGGGCGTTGTTGGCCGTGAGGTCGAGTTCGTCCGCGATCTCGGCGGGGCTGAGCTGGTGGCGAAGCTGCAGATCGAGAAGGCTCGCATCGCGTGGTCCGAGCGCTGCGGCTGCAGCCCACACCAAGCTCTGCTGGCTTCGAGCGTCGCTGATGGCCTCGGTCTCGAGCAGCCGATTCGACCCGACCAAGTCGTCGCGATCCGTCTCCTGTCCGTGTTGGCGTTCGTGGAGTCCGGTCATGACGTCCCCCTCGAGCGGTTGTGATCGGCGATCCTTCTCGAGCCGGTTGAGCGCTCGATTACGGCCGGCTCTGAGGAGCCATCCGCCGAAACGTTCGGGGTCGTCGAGCTGCTCGAGGCGCTGCCACGTGGTGAGAAAGACATCCTGAGCGACTTCTGCGGCGGTGTCATCGTTGCGTACGACGTTGCGGGCGACGTCGTAGACCCGATCGAACCAGCGTTCGAACAGTTCCCCGAACGCTGTTGGATCATCGTCACGGGCTGCCCGTACAAGTTCTGCATCGGATCGCTGGGGGCGATCAGCGACCATTCGAGCAAGTATGGCACCGTTCATCTGACGATCACTGGAGTGCCGAGCGGCAGCTGCGAAGCCAAGATCTCGACGAGTTCATTCGGGAGGCGAATACATCCGTGGGAAACGGCCTCGCCAATGGACTCCGGTGCGTTCGTGCCGTGGATGCCAATCTGACCCTCACCTCCGGCGAACTCGGTCAATGTGTCGCTGTGGGCGGACAGGCCGAGTGCGTACGGACCGTAGGGGCCATCGTCGTCGGCGGTGTCGATTTTGTCGGTGATGAAGAAGGTGCCGGTTGGCGTTGGATTGTCAGTGGAGCCAACAGCGACCGAGGTCTGGATCAAAACCTCTCCGTTGATCCATGTCGTGATGGTGCGGGCCGCCAGATCGACTTCTACTCGTGCGTCGATCTCTTCCACTGAAACATCGCTCGACCGCACCCAGCCTGACGTTCCGTTGGGGCGAATCGGAAGCTGGACCCGCACCCAGGCTCCTTCGATTTCCTCGACGAGCAAGACACGAGCTGAGCCGAAGTCCGTTTGGTCAGACAGCAGGGCGATCACGTCTGGCGATCCAGGTTGGCTGACCACCCGGAGGGTGTCGACGAGGCTGATGGCTCGCTGCGGAACCGACACTGCCGAAACGTTCGGTGTTGTCTCTGTGGCTTCGTCGGTCGGGACTGCGGTCGTTGGGACTGCGGTCGTTGGGACTGCGGTCGTTGGGACTGCCGTCACGATGGCCGCTGTCGAGGCGCCTGCGTCGGGCTCGGCGCCCGAGCTGCATGCGGAGGCGGTGAGGGCGAGCGCCAGCACGATGCCAAGCGCTCGGCCGAGCCGCGCCGTCCCAGGTCGCATGCTGCTGGTTGCGGTGGAGTTGGTCATGTCGATTCCTTTCGGCGGCGCCCGGCCGTTCCGTGCGCTCACCTGTCCTGACCGGCCAGATCTCTGGTCCTTACTGTTTTCCCAGAACTTCTTGTGGCACCAAAACCCAAAGAGGCGAGCGACCACGTCGCTCGCCTCTTGGTTCGGCTTCGGTTGATCAGCCGGTGAAGTCCGGCGTGCCCTCGACGGGCTCGTCGATGCCTGCTCCTCCTCCTCCTTCTTCACCCTCGCCTTCGCCGCCGTCTTCGCCCGGTGGGCAGGTGTTCTGTCCTTCGTCGTCGAGTCCACAGGCCACCAGGTCGCCGGGGCCGGTGAAGGGGTTCTCGGGCTCGGGTTCCTCTTCATCGCAAGGGTCTTGATGGTTGATGTCCAAGCCACAATTGACCAAGTCGCCGGGGCCCTCGAACGGCGTCTCGGGCTCTGGATCCTCCGTTGGGCAGGGGTTCTGACCATTGAGATCCAGCGAGCAGAACACCAGTCCATCGACGACAACGAACGGGTTGGGCTCTTCGGGCACGTCGACTCCGGTGCAGGTGACGAACTCCGACGGGATACAGCTGACGAAACTGTCGGCCTGGGCAGCTGCTGCGGTTGGGATCGAACCAAGCAGCGCAAGGGCAGCGGCGGCCGATCCGAGCAAGCGGCCGATCGACCGAGTCGAGCTGGTGTTGATGGATGTGGCGGCAGGGTTGGTGGTGATGGTCATGGGAGTGTCCCTCCAGGTTGCGAGGCCCGGGGTGTTCCGAGCTCTTCACCTGTCCTGACCGGCCGCGTCGAACATCCTTACGCGCCTTTGCAGATACATCTCAGTCGCAGTGAATTGCAGAGCTCGCACCCGGCGAGTGTGAGCGGCCAGCGTGGTGCCGTTTGGCGATGAACGATTTGGCCGCCCGAAAGAAGCGTCCGCAGCCGTGGCAGGTGGGTGCGCCGGAGCGGGCAACGGTGGCTGGAAAGACGCCTCTGCGTGGTCAACGAAGCTGGTCGTAGGCGTCCAGAACATGATCGGCGCCTGGGTGTCTGGCATCACCGGCGATGAGCTCTGCCCGGATGTCTTCTTCGATGATGTGCTGACCGGCCGTCCGATCCGGAACCATTTCAACGTCTGGCAGATGCACATTTCCCCCGATGTGGTCACCACGATCGAGCAGTATCTGAAGGTCACTGGCGACACCGATTACCTCGTCGAATTCGGTGCCGAGATTGCATTCGAGGTCGCTCGTTTCCTTCGTTCCTTCGTGCGTTGGAATGACTGGAACGCGACGTATCACTGCATTCGTTTGCTTGGTCCGGACGAGTGGCACGAGAACGTCGACGACAACGCGTTCACCAACTATCAGACGCACGCGGCCCTCGACTTCGCGATCGTCACGCATGAGCGATTGGCCGTCGACCGCCCCGAAGAGCTCGCAGCGTTGTCCGACCGCCTCGACCTCGATGAGGCAGAAGTCGATCGTTGGCGCCACGTCCGAGACCATCTGGTGTTGCCAGCACCTGATGACGACACCGGGATCATCGAACAGTTCCGAGGCTTCTTCGCGCTAGAGGATGTCTCACCGGCTGAGGTGGCGACCAGGCTGCAGCACCCCGAGGAGTACTGGGGTTGGCCGAACGGCATTGCGGTGGCGACCAAGGTCTCCAAACAGGCCGACGTTGCCATGCTCCTCTGGCTGCAGCGGCATCGGTTCTCCAACGAGGTCATCGCTGCGAACTACGACTACTACGAGCCGTTCTGCTCCCACGCTTCATCGCTCAGCCACGCGGCCTACGGCATGGTCGCCGTCCACCTCGGGCGGACCGAAGATGCGGCGGCACACTTTTACAAGACCGCCACGGTCGATTTGCTCAACACCGATCACGCTGTGGTCGGCGGCACCTTCATCGGCGGTATCCACACAGCGGCCTGCGGGGGTACCTACCAGCTGGCCGTGAACGGTTTCGGCGGCCTCGATGTCATCGATGGCGTGCTGTCTATCGACCCCGAGCTGCCGGTCGCATGGACCGAACTCAGCTATCCGGTGACCTTTGGTGGGGCTCGGCTTCACGTCACCGTGAGGCCCGAGTCAGTTGCGGTTCTTTCGCTCGAATCCAACACGGCTCCGGTCGAGATCGATGTGTTCGGAAACCGGCAGCGGGTCGAGCCGGGCTCAGTTGTCGAGCTTGTTCGCTGATTCGCGGTACCTCACGTCGCAGGCGTGAGGTCATTGACGAGAGCGGCGAGCTCATCGGTCCCGATCGCTCCCTCCATTCGGGCAACAACGAGGCCATCGGCGTCAACGGCAACCCAGAAGGGGAACGCCGTGAGGCCGAAAGCAGCGGCAAGTGCTTGGTCTTCGCTGTCGAGCAGTACGTCTGCCGGCCACGCCTCGTCCTCGAACCAGTCCGACGGTGGGTAGTTCGGTGCTCCGGGATCGACACCGGTCGAGATGGCAACGATCTCCACACCATCAGGCAGCGGATTGGACTCGAGCCAGCTGACCGTTGTCGGAAGCTCGTCTTGGCAAACCGGGCACCAGTGGGCGAAGAAGCCGTAGAGCCGCGCCGTGTCATCACCACCGAGCTGTACACGACTGCCGGCAAGGGTTTCTGCGCTGACCACCGGAGCGGTTGCGCCGAGAGCTTGGTCGGGAAAGTCGAGCGGCGGCAGGGGAGTGCCGATCGCCTCGGCGAATGCGGTCTGCTGAGTGTCAGTGCCTGAGTCTCGCGTCGATGCCGCCACGATCACGATGGCAAACCCCGCCAGGAGGATGAAACCGAGAATCCAGGTCATAGGCGACCGCCACCACGCCTGGATCTGATCGGGGCTCGCAGGTGCTGTTTTGTTGGCCATGGTGGTCTCCCGTGGGTCGGCGTTCCGCAATTGTACGTACATTCGGTTCTTTGCCAACTCGTTGCATACAAAGAAGCCGATATGGTCGATTGTCCGAATGGTCCGATGGCGGGCCCGGCGACCGTGCAGGAGATACGTGACACCTCTCGACAGATCGAGTCCCATGCCGCTGTGGGCCCAGCTCGAAGCAGATCTCCGCAAGCGGCTCGAGGCCGGTGAGTTCGACGAAGCCTTCCCGACCGATCTGGATCTCACCGAGGCCTATGGCGTGAGCCGACACACGGTTCGTGAGGCGGTGCGTCAGCTCAACAGGACCGGTCTGCTCAAGCGGGAGCGGGGTCGAGGCACGGTGGTGAATCGCTCGGAGTTCGAGCAATCCCTTGGGACGCTCTACAGCCTCTTCCAGTCGGTGGAGTCTGCGGGGGTCGAGCAGACGAGTGAGGTCCAGCGATGTGAGGTCGTGGTCGACTCTGTTGCGGCGTCCAACCTCGAGCTCGACAAGGATGCGCCACTCGTGTTGATCGAACGGCTTCGTCTTGCCGGGGGTTCACCACTCGCGGTCGACCGCGCTTGGCTTCCCGAGACTGTTGGTCTGCCGCTTTTGGATGTCGATTGGACGCACACGGCCCTGTACGCCGAGCTCGCCGCGGCGGGATCTCCTGTTCCGGATCAGGGATGGGAGCGGCTGACGCCGGTGGTCCCTTCTGTTGCTGATCGCAAGAAGCTCGGGTTGCGCAAGTCTGATGCAGCGTTCTTCCTCGAGCGGCTCGGTCGCTGGGGTGAAACGCCGGTCGAGTGGAGGACCACGATCATCCGCGGCGACCGCTATCGGTTCGTCACCGACTGGTCGTCCACGGGGCGAACCGAGCTTCGCCCTTCTGCAACTCCTTGAGGGCATCGGTGTGGCGCAAGCCACACCGATGCGGACCTTGGTCCTCTGTCTTTTCTTCGTCGTTTGGTGTAATGTACGTACATACGGAGTATTTCCTCGACCGGATGGGCCGGGGAGTCACGAAACAGAGGAGCCGTACGCATGTCATTGCACCTGGAAGATCTTGCACCGAACTTCACCGCCGTCACCACCGATGGGGAAATCACGTTCTATGACTGGAAGGCTGGCTCGTGGGCGGTGTTCTTCAGCCACCCCGCCGATTTCACTCCGGTGTGCACCACCGAACTCGGCAGGACCGCCGCGCTCGAGAGTGAGTTCGCAAAGCGAAACACCAAAGCGATGGCACTCTCGGTTGATCCCATCGAGGATCATCGCGGTTGGGCCCCCGATATCGGAGAAGTCACCGGCACCGCTTTGAACTTCCCGATCGTTGCCGACCCAGACCGCAAGGTCGCTGAGCTCTACGACATGATTCATCCAGGAGCCGGTGACACGTCAACAGTTCGGTCGGTCTTCATCATCGACCCGGAGAACAAGCTTCGGCTCATGCTCACCTATCCGAAGTCGGTCGGCCGCAACTTCGACGAAATCGTGCGCGTGCTTGATGCGTTGCAGGCAACCGACCGCGATCCCATCGCCACGCCCGCCGATTGGCGGCCCGGTGATCGCGTGATCGTGTCGCCTGGTATGGCGACCGAAGATGCCATCCAGCGGTTCGACAACGTCGAAGAAGTCAAGCCGTACCTGCGCTACGCCGACGCTCCATCGTCATAGTGGGTCCTGCCTGATCGAGGGTCGCATCCGTGGGGTGCGGCCCTTTGTCGCGTGCGGGCTCAGGACTTCAGCTGAGTTTGAGGAAGAGCTTCTCGAGCTCTTCCATGTCGGCATCGGGATCGGCGTTGGTGAGGGCGGCAGACATCAACTTGAAGCCGACGCGGTCGAGCGCCCCCTTTGCGGCGGCGAGTTGGGTGACGATGTCGCGGCACTCGGCGCCCTCGTCGACCATGCGCTGTAGGCCTCGAACTTGCCCTTCCAGGCGGCGAAGCCGTTTGATGACATCGGCTGAGGTTTCGGTCGGAAACTGCATGGCCGAATAATACCCCATGGGGTATAGGTTGACGTGGGATACAAATGTACGTATATTCGTACCTATGATCCCCCTTGCGAAGATTCTCCCGATCCTGTCGTGGGCTCCTCGATACCACCGCAGCGATTTTCGCAGCGACCTCGCTGCCGGCATGACGGTTGGGGCGATGTTGGTGCCCCAGGCCATGGCGTACGCATTGCTTGCTGGGCTCCCACCCGAGGTCGGGCTGTACGCCGCCACTGTTCCCGTGGTGATTTACGCGCTGTTCGGAACATCTCGCCAGCTGGCTGTTGGTCCGGTGGCCATCGTTTCGTTGCTCACGGCCTCAGCATTGGCGCCCCTGGTCGAAGAGGGCACTGCTGGGTACCTCGGAGCTGCAGCCCTGCTTGCATTGATGGTGGGCATCATCCACATCGTGCTCGGTGTTGGTCGCCTTGGCTTCTTGGTGAACTTCCTGTCCCACTCGGTGCTCGTCGGCTTCACCGCTGCTGCCGCGATCATCATCGGTTTCTCGCAAGCGAAGCACATCTTCGGCATCTCGACCGAGAGGAAGGAGCACTTCTACGAGACAGTGCTCGAGGTGGTCGGCAAGCTCTCGGAAACCAATGGGGCCTCGCTCATTCTCGGGTCGGTGGCGCTCGCAACACTCTTCGGTTTGAAGCGATGGGCAAAGCGGGTGCCAGCAGCGCTCGTTGTCGTGGTCGGCTCGATCGCCGCCGTCAACCTCTTCGATCTCGAGAGTCGCGGGGTCAGTGTCGTTGGTGACATTCCGGACACCCTTCCCGCCTTCGGGCTGCCCGATTTCGACGGATCACTGATCAGCAGTCTGGCCGGAACTGCGTTCGTGATCACGATCGTCGGCTTCATGGAGTCGATCGCCGTGGCAAAGGTCTACGCCCGTCGCCACCGCTATCCGCTTGTGGCCAACAACGAGCTGGTGGGCCTCGGAGCGGCCAATGTCGCTGCAGGGCTCTTCGGCGGGTACCCCGTGACTGGAGGCTTCTCCCGAACCGCAGTCAATGACACTGCCGGTGCCCGCACGCCACTGGCATCGCTCATCACCGCCGCGATCGTCCTGGCGACCATTGCGTTTCTCACGCCGTTGTTTGCCTCACTGCCCAATGCGGCGCTTGGAGCCATCATCATCATGGCGGTGGTCGGCTTGATCGACGTCGCCGAGATGCGGCACATCGCCAAGGTGAAACGAAGTGATCTCATCAGCCTCGGTGTCGCATTCTTCGCCACGTTGATTCTCGGTATCGAGCTTGGGATTCTGGTGGCGATCGTGGCGTCGATGCTCGTGGTGTTCGCCCGGATGTCGATGCCGCACAGTGCAGTGCTGGGGCAAGTCGACGGGACGACGAGCTACCGCAACGTCGAGCGCTTCCCCGAAGTCCTCACGATTGGCGGTGTGCGGATCGTGCGCATCGATGCGGCGCTGTCCTTCGTCAATGCCGTCAATGTCAAGAAGTTGGTGATCGCCCACGCCGACGCCATCGAGGAACAACCGCGGGCGTTGGTACTCGACGCTTCTGGCATCAACGATCTCGACGCCACGGGCGCAGAAATGCTGCACGAGGTTCTCGCCGAGCTCGAGGATCGCCGCGTCGTTCTTCACCTCGCCGATGTCAAGGGCCCCGTTCGTGATGTCTTGCGTCGCTCCGGCATCTGGGACGAGCTGGGTGGCCGAATCCACGCCTCGACGAACGACGCGGTCGTGGCCATCCGAACCGAGACGCCGAGCTCGCCCGACCAGCGTCGTCACGGAATCGATGAACGTTCTCCCCTCGAATCGGGAGAGGGAGTTCAGATGCATGTCTGACTCTTCTTGGGAGACACTGGTCAAGGCTCACGAACGAGTCGAAGCGGAGGTGCTTGCAGGCGCACCGTTCGCTGGCCGTCCACCCAAGCACGAGCCGAAGGCGGCCGTGCTGGCTTGCTCGGACGCCCGAGTCCCGCCGTCAGTGATCTTCGATCAGAAGGTCGGGAATCTCTTCGTGGTGCGGATTGCAGGAAATACGGCGGTGCCAGCTGCAGTGGCGAGCCTGGAGTACGCCGTCGAGGTGCTGGGTGTCGACCTGATCGCCGTTCTCGGCCACACCAGCTGCGGAGCGGTAGGTGCCGCAGCTGGCGGTACCTGCGGTGGACACTTGGAGCCGATCGTGGCTCCGATCTGTGAGATCGCTCGTGTGTACCCGACCGCTGATGTCGACGAACTGGCTGCGCTGAACGTGACCAACACGATGGCGGTTCTTCGCCAGCACGACGGCCCGATCGGCCGAGCAGCAGCCGGTGGCCGGCTCGACATCCGTGGCGCCATTCACGATCTCTCCACCGGGCGGCTTCGTCCGGTCCAAGAATCATTCCAACCCAATCACTTCCAGGAGGCAAGTCAATGACCGCTCTCTCAACGTTCACAGATGTGATCGATGCCGAACATCTCCGCACACTGCGGCAAGAAGATCCTGACATCCGAATCCTCGACGTCCGCACCGGTGGCGAGTTCGAAACGGTGCACATTCCCGGGTCGTACAACGTTCCTTTGGACACCCTCGGTGAACACGTTCGTGACCTCGCCGACGTCGAGCATCCGGTGGTGCTGGTTTGCCAGTCGGGAGGACGTGCTTCGCAAGCACACGAGTCGCTGACCGGGGCGGGCAAGCGATCGCTGCACATTCTCGAGGGCGGCATGAGTGCATGGCAAGAAGCGGACGGCGACGTCGTTCGAGGCGTAACCGATCGGTGGGCAATGGATCGGCAGGTCCGCTTCGTGGCTGGTTCCTTGGCTTTGGCAGGAACGCTGGCCAGCACCATGATTCCTGGGGCCAAGTGGATCGCGGGCGCCATCGGCGCTGGCTTGAGCTACTCGGCGGTGTCCAACACCTGCGCCATGGCGGCGATGCTCGGAAAACTTCCCTACAACAAAACCGACAAGTGCGACATCGAAGGCGTGCTTGCCGGACTCAACCGATCGGCAGCATGACCATGACCCACTCCAACCATCCAGTGAACGACTACGCCTCGATCGTCGGTGACGACGGTCAGCTCGTCGACGTTCGCGAACCGAATGAGGTTGCCGAGGGCTCGCTTCCCGGTGCCGTCAACATCCCGCTCGGCCAGATCGCCGACCGCATGAACGAACTCGACAAGACCAAGCGTGTCGTCGTGCTCTGTCGCAGCGGTGGTCGAAGCACCAATGCGTGCGAGCAGCTCACCGCTTCTGGGTTCGCTGACGTTGTGAACCTCGCTGGCGGGATGCTTGCCTACCAAGGATGACGGGCCTGCAACCTTGACACGGTACCCCCAGGGGTATATTGTACGTACAAATAGCACCGAACGTTTCGCTCTTCTTCTCGAAAGGGAACTTCATGAAGTTCACCCAGTACTACCTCGATTGCCTCTCGCAGGCCTCCTACCTCATCGGCGATGAGACCACCGGCCGTGCCGTGGTCGTCGACCCCCGCCGTGACACCGACGAGTACGTCCGAGATGCCGAGGCCGCCGGTCTCACCATCGAACTGGTCCTCGAAACCCACTTCCACGCTGATTTCTTGTCTGGTCACCTCGAATTGGCGGCAGCCACCGGCGCCGAGATCGCCTACTCCGATGTTGCCGAGACGGAGTTCCCCTCCCGCAAGCTCGCTGACGGCGAACGCATTTCGCTTGGTGAGGTCGAGCTCGAGATCCTGCACACGCCCGGCCACACGCCGGAGTCCATCAGCATCGTCGTGCGAGAGCATGCAGGTGACGAGACCCCGTACGGCGTTTTGACCGGCGACACGCTCTTCATCGGCGATGTCGGGCGCCCCGATCTGCTGGCATCCATCGGCTTCACCCGAGACGAGCTTGCAGATCAGCTCTACGAGAGCCTGCACAACAAGCTCCTCCCGCTGCCTGACGCCACCAAGGTGTATCCCGCGCACGGTGCTGGCTCGGCGTGTGGCAAGAACCTGTCGACCGACACGGTCTCGACAATGGGCATCCAGCGGGTGAGCAACTATGCGCTTCTCGCTCCTGACAAGCAGACGTTCGTCGATCTTGTCACCGAAGGTCAACCACCGGCGCCGGAGTACTTCGTGTACGACGCCGTGCTGAATCGCCAACACCGTGATCTGCTCGACGAAACCGCAATGCCCGATGGTGTCGATCTCGACGAATTCGAGCGCATGGTGGCGCGAGGTGTGATGGTCGTCGACGGGCGAGATCCCGAGGGGTTCGCCCAAGGCCACCTCCGAGGTTCGATCAACGTGGGGCTGAACGGTCGCTACGCAGAGTTTGCTGGCTCGGTCGTGCCAAGCGACGTCGACATCGTCCTCGTGGTCGACGAGGGCTTCGAGCTCGAAGCCAAGAACCGCCTGGCTCGTATTGGCTTCGACCGTGTGGTTGGCTTTCTCGAGCACCCGCTGGCCGTGATGGCGAGCAACCCCGATCGGGTGCAGCGAGCGTCGCGAATGACGGCGCTCGAGTTCGAAGGTCGGAAGGCCGAGGTCGATGGGCTTCAGTTGGTCGACATCCGCAATCCGGGCGAGTTCGCTCTTGGATCGATCGACGGGGCTGCTGCGATTCCGGTCGGTCAGCTTTCGGGCCGTCTCGACGAACTCGACCCCACGGCGCCGACCATTGTCTTCTGTGCCGGCGGCTACCGCTCCTCTGTTGGGGCGAGCGTGCTTCGCCAGGCCGGCTTCGATGACGTCTCGGACATTCTCGGTGGCTACGGCGCCTGGATCGAGCTCACCCCGGCGCCGGCCTGAGGTCAACAGCGGACCGTGAAGTCGAGCGTCTGAACAGCGTCCTAAGCTTGCGCCATGGCAGAGGTCCGTGAGACGAAACTTCCCGGCGTCGGGGTGCGACATGAGTTCACCACCGATGAAGGCAACGACATGGCGGTGATCGTGCACCGCGACGGCCGTCGGGAGATCTTGGCATACGACGTCGACGACCCTGACTTGTGTCACCCGCTGGTGACGATGTCGGAGACCGACACCCACACATTGGCCGAGATCCTCGGCGTCAGCCACGTCACCGAGACCGTCTCGGAGATTCGCCAGGAGATCGAAGGGCTCGCGATCGAGTGGGTCGAGCTCGCCGGGAGTTCGGAGTTTGTTGGTGTCAGCTTGGGCGAGAGCGGTTTGCGCACCAAGACCGGAGCCTCCGTCGTCGCGGTGATGGGTCGAGCAGATCCCATCCCTGCGCCAGGCCCCGACTTCGTGCTCGAGCCTGGCGATGTCGTCGTTGCCGTTGGCACCACCGAGGGCTTGACCAAGTTTCGATCACTGCTGGGGCACTGACACGGCATGTCGGCAACTGCGATCCTCGCAGCAGGATCAACCGAGACCGCCGTTGCATTCCTCGAGGTGGGCGCCGTGGTCTTCGGGCTCGGCATCTTGTCGAGAGTTGCTGGACGACTCGGTGTTACGGCGGTGCCGTTCTATCTGATCGCCGGTCTTGCCTTCGGCAAGGGTGGTCTGGCCGAACTCGATGTCAGCGAGGACTTCGTGTCACTCGCAGCCGAGATCGGCGTGCTGTTGTTGCTCTTCACCCTTGGGCTCGAATACAGCGACGCAGAGCTTCGTAGTGGGCTGAGAACGGGGCTGCCTCCTGGGCTGGTCGACATGGTCTTGAACGCTGGAACCGGCGTTGTTGTTGGCTTATTGCTCGGATGGGAACCCCTCGCCGCCATCTTGCTAGGGGGTGTGACGTGGATCTCGTCGTCTGGCGTCATCTCGAAAGTGCTCGATGATCTCGGCCGCTTGGGCAACCGCGAAACGCCGTCGGTGCTGAACATCCTCGTCATCGAGGACCTCGCCATGGCCGTCTACTTGCCCGTGGTCGCCGCGCTGATCGTCGGGGGCACGCTGACCGAAACGCTGACCAGCGTCACGATTGCGCTGTTCGTCGTGGCCTTGATTCTGCTGATCGCTCTCCGCTACGGCGGCTACGTCAGCCTCCGAATCGGAACAGGTTCGAACGAATCGGTGTTGCTCGCAGTCTTCGGGCTCGTCCTGTTGGTCGCCGGCGCAGCGCAATTGTTCGACGTGTCCGGTGCGATCGGGGCGTTCCTCGTTGGCCTTGCATTGTCGGGTCGAACCGAGGAACGGGCGATGGAGTTGATCACTCCACTGCGAGATCTGTTTGCTGCCACCTTCTTCGTGTTCTTCTCTTTTCAGATCGACCCGGCGGACCTGCTCGATGTGGCCGGCTGGGCTGTTCTTCTCGCTGTTGTCGGTGTGATCACGAAGGTCATGACCGGCTGGTATGCGGCTGGGCGTAACGGCATCGGCGAACGGGGAAAGATGCGAGCCGGCACGGTGCTCATTGCTCGGGGCGAGTTCTCGATCGTCATCGCTGCACTCGGTGCTGACCTGGTCGATGGCGCCGAACTCGGAGCGCTCGCCGCTGGTTATGTCCTGCTGACCGCTGTCCTCGGTCCGCTTTGTGCCCGCTACGCCGATGCACTTCCTCCGGTGTCGTCGATTCGGCAGCGAGGTCTGCGGCTGCGAAGCGGTGCAACCTGAGCGGAGCGCTCGAACAGCGTGGTTGCTGAGCTCCTGACGAAGTGGATGTCTGCGAAGCGGCGACGCAGTTCGCTCACCTTGGTCGCAACGGTGAGTGCATCACCGGCGAGGCTGTCAGCTCCGAGTGGGGATCAGTCTCGAGCCCGGTCAGAAGCTTGTTCAGCAGTTCGTCGAGCTGGCCATGCTCACGATCGGTGAGGGCTCGCAACGCCTGTGCTTCGACTTCGGCCAGCGACCGAGCGAGGTGTTCGGCCTTGGTGCGGCCTTGTTCGGTGAGCGCCACGGGCGCTGTTCGTCGGCTCGTTGGGTCGAGAACTCGCTCGATCAGTCCTGCGGTCTCGAGCTGGTCGATGCGATGTGTCATGCCGCTGGGGCTGAGCATCGTGGCCCTGGCGATCGCTGACGGCTTCATCTCGTGTGGCGGTTCGGCCCGTCGCAGTGTCGACAAGACGTCGAACTCGGCGAGCGTTGAGTCGTTGGCGCTCATGTGTCGCTCGATGCGACTGCGGAGGAGGCCCATCGTTCGATTGAGGCGTGCGACGGTGGTCATCGCCTTCGTGTCGAGGTCGGGAAGTTCGCGCTTCCAGCCGGCTTCCAGTTGTTCGATTGGGTCGGTGGCCATGCAGAAGCATACTGCGAGGGAGAAATGTTTGACATCGAATAGTTTGATATCACATAGTCTTCGACATGAACCATGATGTGATTGAACGTGTTGGAAGAGCGATGGCCGAGACCCGTTGGCCGGACGTGTTAGCGCACGTCTCGCCCACTGTCGTGGCGCACGTCCCCGCCGTTGGCGACCTGCGCGGCATCGATGAGATGGCCACTTTCTTGCTCGAGACGTCGGCCAAGACGGTTGACGGTGAGCATTTCGAGCTGCTCGACACGCTGGTGGGGGAGCGCTTCGCCGCGCTGTATTTCCGAATCACGGCAGAACGAACCGGTCGAACGCCGCTCGACAACCTGACGCTGCACGTTGCTCGATTCGATGGGGATCAGATCGCAGAGATCTGGTTTCACAACTTCGACGGTCCAGCGGTTGCGGCCTTCTGGGCCTAAAAAGAAGATCGCAGTCCAAAACTTGAACGAGTCCAGAGTTTGTGATTGACTCTCCCTCGTGACGAACGCTGAGGGCAAAGAGCAATCTGCTCCTGAAACCTCCGCGCCCCAGAGCTTCGAACAGCAATTGCGAAGTTCCGGACTTCAGGTCACAGCCCAGCGGCTTGCCATCATGCATGCTGTCACCGCCGGCCCCCATGCCACCGCCGAAGAAGTCACCGAGGCCGTTCGAGGTCAGATCGGCTCGATTTCTCGGCAAGCGGTCTACGACACGCTTGGTGCGCTCGCCGACAAGCGTCTCATTCGCCGAATTCAACCCACCGGTTCGCCGGCTCGTTTCGAAGATCGCGTTGGCGACAATCACCACCATCTGGTGTGTCGTGATTGCGGCCTGATCTTCGACATCGATTGTGCGGTCGGCGCTCGGCCATGCCTCGAAGCAGCGGATGATCACGGCTTCGAGATCGATGAGGCCGAAGTCGTCTATTGGGGACGCTGCCCCGATTGCCTCCGTTGACTTTCTTTTCTCCCAATGCAGTTGCCGGGTTCGTCCCGCAACCTCAACCCAAACCACAACAACCCGCAGGAAGAGCAATATGACTGAAGAAGCAAAGTGTCCGGTGCTGCAGAGCGACCACTCGGCTCGTGGTAGCCAGGCCAACCAACACTGGTGGCCGAACCAACTGAACCTGAACATCCTCCATCAGGGTTCGGCAAAGTCCGACCCTATGGGCGACGATTTCGACTACGTCAGCGAGTTCAAGACCCTCGACCTCGCAGCGGTCAAGGCCGACTTGACCGTGCTGATGACCGACTCCAAGGAGTTCTGGCCGGCCGATTACGGCCACTACGGCCCGTTCTTCATCCGTATGGCATGGCACGCTGCCGGCACCTACCGCACCCACGACGGTCGCGGCGGCGGAGCCACCGGACAGCAGCGCTTCGCCCCTCTCAACAGCTGGCCGGACAACGGCAACCTCGACAAGGCCCGTGCCCTGCTCGAGCCCGTCAAGAAGAAGTACGGCCGCAAGCTCTCCTGGGCCGACCTCATGATCCTCACCGGCAACGTCGCCCTCGAATCGATGGGCTTCAAGACCTTCGGCTTCGCCGGTGGACGTCCCGATGTGTGGGCTCCTGAAGAAGACATCTACTGGGGCCCCGAGAACGTGTGGCTCGATGACGAGCGCTACAGCGGCGATCGCCAGCTGCAGGAGCCGCTCGGCGCCGTGCAGATGGGCCTCATCTACGTAAACCCCGAAGGCCCCAACGGCAACCCGGATCCCATCGCATCCGGTGCCGACATCCGTGAGACCTTTGGCCGCATGGCCATGAACGACGAAGAGACCGTGGCACTTGTTGTCGGCGGTCACGCCTTCGGCAAGATGCACGGCGCCGGCCCCGAAGATGCCATGGGCGCCGAGCCCGAGGGTGCCCCGATGGAGCAGCAGCTCCTCGGTTGGAAGAACAGCTTCGGTTCCGGCAAGGGCGTGCACACCACGACTTCCGGTTTCGAAGGTGCGTGGAACTCCACCCCCACGCAGTGGGACAACAACTACCTCGAGACGCTGATGGACAACGACTGGGAGCTCACCGAGAGCCCGGCCGGTCACAAGCAGTGGACTGCTCCGGCGCTTGCCGGCACCGTCCCGGATGCGCACGACCCGAACATCACTCATGCGCCGATGATGAGCACCGCAGACATGGCCATGAAGATGGACCCGATCTACGGCCCCATCTCCCAGCGCTTCCGTGAGAACCCCGCTGAGCTCGATGATGCGTTCGCTCGTGCCTGGTACAAGTTGTGCCACCGCGACATGGGCCCCATCGCCAACTTCCACGGCCCCGAGGTTCCTTCCGAGGAACTCCTCTGGATGGATCCGGTTCCGGCCGGCACCGAGCTCAGCGATGGTGACGTCGCCACCGTGAAGGCCGCCATCATGGCGACCGACCTCACGATCACCGAGCTGGTGGAAACGGCATGGGCCTCGGCTTCCACGTTCCGTCAGACCGACAAGCGGGGCGGCGCCAATGGTGGCCGTATTCGCCTGGCCCCTCAGAACGAGTGGGACGTCAACAAGCCAGCTCAGCTCCGTCGTGTGCTCAGCGCACTCGAAGGCGTGCAGTCGAGCGTTGGTGTCACGGTCTCCATGGCTGACCTCATCGTCCTCGGTGGCGCCGCTGCTGTTGAAGCCGCGGCCAAGGCCGGCGGCTACGACGTGACCGTTGCGGTCAGCACCGGCCGCGGTGATGCCACGCAGGAACAGACCGACCTCGAGTCCTTCGCATGGCTCGAGCCGCAGAACGACGGCTTCCGCAACTTCGTCGGCAAGGGCAGCAGCCACGTCGCCGAGCACATCCTGGTCGACCGGGCTCACCTGCTCGACCTCGGCGCTCCGCAGCTGACAGCTCTTGTCGGTGGCCTTCGTGCCCTCGGCGTCAGCAACGACGGACTCGGTGTTCTCACCGACAACGTCGGCACCCTCAGCAACGACTTCTTCGTGAACCTGATGGATCAGGACACCTCGTGGTCAGCCGCTGCTGGCGCCGAGGACGTCTTCGAAGGCTCCGTCGGTGGTGAAGTCAAGTGGACCGGTACTCGCAACGACCTCGTGTTCGGCTCGAACTCGATCCTTCGTGCGATCGTTGATGTATACGCCGCAGATGACGCCGGCGAGAAGTTTGCCAATGACTTCGCAGCAGCGTTTGCCAAGGTGATGGACAACGATCGCTTCGATCTCGCCTGATCGATTCGTTCACCGTCATTCGTGACGGCTTGCACCTGACAACGCCCCGTCGGACTTCGGTCCGGCGGGGCGTTGCTCGTTTTCAGCAGATGGGTCGTTCGGCTCAAACGTGAGCGCGGGTGTGGGTCGGCTCGGCCATCTTGTTCAACGTTCGGCAACTGCCTGTCGATGCTTCTTTTGCAAGCAACCCTGAGGTCGTGCCTCCCGTGAAACCAACGCAGATGAGACGCTCGGGCTTTCGAGTCCGGTCATTGCTGCTGGTTGTCGCGGCCCTTCCTCTGTGTGGCGTGTTTTGGTTTGCTTTCGGTCAGGTCAGCGACGCCAGGCGTCAAGTCGAGGTCAGCGAGCAACTCGATGCCGAAGTGAACGCAGCGGCGAAGCTAACCGAGTTGCAGGTGGCGCTCACCGCCGAAGGCGTGTGGAGCGGGTTGTTGTCGGCCCTCGATGTTCTCGGGCTCGACGAGGCAATGGCGGCGTCCTTCATTGGCATCAACTTCCGGGCCGAGCTCGAAATGGCGGAGATCACGGTTGATCTTTTGGTTGAAGAAACGAATCTGCAGTCGGCGAGACAGGCGCTCGCTGTTACTCGAGGCACGCCGCCTGATGTCGTACGCGATTACAACGAAGCTGTCAGCCTCGTGGCCGCTGAACGTCGGGCAGCCCAGCGTGGTGTCACTGCGACCGTCGTCGACAGTGCGGGTAGTTCGGCCTTGCTCACTGATGTGACGTCGTTGGAGCACTCGTCAGATCTTTGGCTGGCCCTGAGCAAGCAGCTGCAACTCTTTCTCTCGTTGCAGTTCTCTCAGTTCTCCGATGGCTTCGACCCGACCATGCTCGCCGTAGCGAGAGGTGAGTATCGACAGGCATTGGAAGCGCTCGAAGTGCAGGCTGAGACCAACGCCGAGTTGTCGGCTCGGCTGACCGAACTCCGCGACTCCGAGAGTCATCAGGCCATCAACGCTGCAGTCGACGACTACCTCGTTCGAATTTCTGCTGGACTCGGCGCTGGCAACGAGGAGGTGCAACTCATTGAAGCCGGACTGCTCCTCGGGGTGACCTCTGATTCTGCTGAACTGCACGGGGACCTCCTGGCATTCACGTCTGAGACAACCAACCTTCGCGTGGCTGACCAGGCCGCCCGAGCTGCGCAGCGGAGTGATCAAGCCTGGTTGCTGGTGATCATGGTCGGGCTTGCTTCGGTGGGTTTGGTTGCCGTTGTGGCTGGGCAGATCAACCGTCCACTTCGTGCGCTTGCGGAGTCGGCCGAGGCACTCAACGACGGCCGTCTTCACGCCGTGACGATGGCGAGCGGCCCGAGAGAGACTCGGATCGTCGGCGATGCCATCGGCGAGACGGCGAACCTCCTCGCCCTGGTCGAACGCCAGGCGGAGGCCTTGGCCGTTGGCGATCTCGAAGACCCCATCCTGTCGAGTGTGGTTCCCGGGAGTCTTGGCGCTTCGCTCCAGGGTGCGGTCGCCAAACTGACGTCGTCGTTGGCCGATCGAGCGGAATTCGAGCGCCTCCTTCGCTACGAAGCTGATCACGACGCACTCACAGGTTTGGCCAACCGGCGAGCGGCAATGCGGTACGTCGACGAACTCGAGGGATTCGGGGGCAGGGGTGCGCCCGCTGTCGCCGTATTGCTGATGGATCTCGATGGCTTCAAGAAGATCAACGATGCCCACGGCCACCATGCCGGTGACCATGTGTTGAAGACCGTTGCCGATCGGCTGCGTAACTGCGTACGGCGCGAGGACCTGGTCGCTCGAGTTGGCGGCGACGAGTTCATGGTTCTCATCCGTGATCAGCCATCGATCGTCGAAGCGACAGCTGCTCGCATCGTGGCGGCCATAGCGGAACCAATCGAGTTCGATGTCGTCGAACTCGAGGTTGGCATCAGTGTTGGCATTGCCGAGTCCGACGGAGCCGGACCGATCGACATCGATGCGTTGTTGCTCAGCGCTGACGCTGCTTCCTACCGGGCCAAGAGTGAGGGCGGCGGTGCGGTCGCTCGGCACAGTGTTCAGTCACCGACTGGTCGACTGGTGTGATCAGCTCTCGAGCGATGTGCGTGCTCCGCGCTGTCAGCCGATGAGGGCCCGCTGATCATCGGTCAGCTGGGGAACGGGTGGGAGCTGGTACTTGCCGAGATCCTCGGCCCCCTCCATCTCGGTGTAGGTGTCGGTGCTGAGGAACCGATCGCTCCAGTTGGTGGTCGAGGTCCGAGTCGGGATCGCTGCTCGACGTTGGGCGATGACCTCTTCACTGGCTCGTGACGCTGGCATCATGCAGACGAGGCTGGCGGCTCGAATCAATGATGGGGTCGTGGCATCGGCGGCTGGCGCTGGTTCCAAACCGGGGCTCGAGCAATGCACGGTGCGTGAGTCCCACAGCATCATGTCGCCGGCTTCCATGTGGCACATGACCGGTGGTGTGTCCTGCAGCCGAGGGTCGTCGGCGGGGAATCGGAAGTGGTCGAGCCATTCGGGTAGGCGGCCGAGTCGTTCGGCGTACCGGTCAGGAATGTCGGCGAACCACTTGTGTGAGCCGGGAATCAAGATGTTGCCGCCGGTGGCCGGCGAGCTTGTCATGAGCGACACCGCTCCTTGGACGCAATGGAAGCCGGGCCTCGTGATCGGGTGCTGGTCGACGTGGAGCCACGACCCGCCCCGTGTTGTCTCCCACTCTGGGTCGACGTCGGTCGGCCGCCAGAGCGCCATGCCGTCGAAGCTGACGAGCAGATCGTCATCGCCCCAGATCGCAGCGAACGCCGCCTTGATCGATGGCACGGAACGGGTGAACCACTGGGCGGCGCTGTGCCCGATGCCGAGGCTCGGGACGATGCCGCCGGAGGTGACGATGGGCCAACGATCATCGCCCCACGTGCCCATGTCTCGGCGATCGATGCCGGTGCCGAGGCCCTCCAGGTAGTCCCAGGTGAGATCGAGAGCGTGGTCCGCCTCCACTGATGTCAGCGCGTTGGCAATGACGACAAAGCCCTCGGATTCGAGGTGGTCGAGGCTTTCTTGGGAGCCCGCAGCAAAGCGGGGAACATGGGTGTAGCTCGGTGTGAGTTGCCGCTGGCTCATGGTGATCAGCCGACGAGGGCGAGCTGGTACTCGTCCAGTACGGGAACCGGAGGCAGCTGGTACTTGGTTGGATCGCCCTCGCTGAGGACCATCGGGAACTGGTCGGCGTTGATCCACCGGTCGCTCCAATTGGTGGTGGAGGTGCGATTGGTGACTGCGGCGCGACGGCGGGCGATGACCTCAGGGTTGGAGTGGGCCCGCGGCATCATGCAGACGAGGCTGGCAACCCGCAGGAGTTCGGGTGCGGCGGCGTCGGTCGCAACCGCCGTTTGAGGGCCGGGGCTGGAGCAGTGGACGGTGCGTGAGTCCCACAGCATCATGTCGCCGGCTTCCATGTGGGCCATGATCGGCGGCGTTTCCAAGAGCTGCGGATCGTCAGTGGGGAAGCGGAAATGGTCTTGCATCTCGGGGATACGTGCGAGCCGGTCGGCATATCGAACCGGGATGTCGGCGAACCACTTGTGAGAGCCAGGAACCACGATGTTGCCGCCGATGTCGGCCGACGTCGGCGTGAGGGTGACCGCGCCCTGGACACATTGCAGGCCGGGGCGGCCGACCGGGTGTTGGTCGATGTGGAGCCATGCCCCGCCGCGGTCGGTGGCCCAGGATGGGTCGATGTCGGTCGGGCGCCACAGCGCCATGCCATCGAAGCTGACGAGCAGGTCCTTGTCACCCCACACTGCGGCGAAGGCCTTCTTGACCTCGGGTGCCGAGCGAATGAACCATTGCGCTGCGCTTTGGCCGACGCCTTGGCTCGGGATGATGCCGCCGTGGACGTTGATCGGCCACTGATCGTCTCCCCACGTGGCGACGTCGTTGCGGTCGACGCCAGTGCCCAAGTTCTGGAGATAGTCCCATGTGAGGTCGAGGGCGTGGTCTGCCTCGACGGGGGTGAGGGCGTTGGCGATGACGACGTAGCCCTCGGACTCGAGGTGCTCGAGGCTTTCCTGGGAGCCCGCGGCGAGGCGGGGAACGTGGACGTACTCGGGTGTCAGCTGGCCGTCGCTCATTGCTCGGTCCTCTCGGTGAATTTCTTTTCACCATAATGGGAATGGCGGATAGGCGCTGCGCGCCGTGACTATTCCTTGGATTCAGCGGGTTGACGCACTGCGTGCTGTCTCTATCCGTTGAAGTCCTAAGACGTGAAGGGAAATTCATCAAGGGACGGGCAAAGACCCGCTGTCACCTCGGGGCATTGAGCATCGCCCAAGCGCTGTCTTCGCCGAGGGCCAACGCTGCAGTGTCGAGCGGGTGGTCCATACGCTCGGTCTCTCGGACGATTGTGGCAAACACCGCAACCATCATGGACAGCAGCAGCTTTGGCTCACCCGCGCGGATCTCGCCGGACTCCTGCCACTGGCGGAAGTCGGCCAGGACTTGTTCGTCGACCTTGGCCCCCAGCTCGCGACTCGTTTGGTCGAGGAATTTCGTGTGGTCTTGGGTCTCGAGGAAGACGAACGCTTGTGGGTGTGCAGCATGGAAGTTGACCAGGGTCGCCCACCAGAACCCGAAGGTCTCGCGCGGCGAGCCTCCGGCGTTTGGATCGACGCAATACCGGGTGCTCTGCGCCTTGCACCGCCGATAGACCTCGTTGGCGAGCGCCTCTTTGTTCTCGAAGTGGTTGTAGATCGTGCCGAGAGCAACTCCGGCTTTCGCCGCCACGGTCTGCACCCGAGCCCCGGTGAAAGTGTCTTCGCTGAAGACCTCGAGCGCTGCGTTCATGATCGACTCACGGACCTGGGCCGTCTTCTCATCGCGCCGTGTCGGACCTGTTGCCCTGGTGTGGTCGGTAGCTCCGTCGTGAGCGGTCACAGCTGCTGAGGGTAGCCACGCCGTGTGTCGTGCTGCCTTGCCTTCGCCCTACTACGTTCTGGCCATGGAACTCGAAGGTCGAATTTGTGTCGTGACGGGCGGAGGGAGCGGCATCGGCCGAGCCAGCGCCGAAGCATTCGCTGCCGAGGGGGCGCGTCTTGTTGTCGTTGCCGACCTCGACGCATCGAAAGCCACCGAAGTTGCCAGCAACATTGGAGCGATGGCCCGGGGCGTCGGCCTTGATGTGGCGGACGAGACCGCAGTGCGAGAACTCTGCGAGTCGATCGAGGACAACGACGGTCCGATTGATCTGTTCTTTTCAAATGCCGGCTACGGCCAGGCTGGTGGGCTCGACCTCAGCAACGCCGACTGGCAACGGATGATGGACGTCCACATGACGGCTCACCTGACGGCGGCGCGGGCACTCGTGCCCGGCATGGTCGCCAGGGGTGACGGATATCTCTTCAGCACGGCGTCGGCCGCCGGTCTGCTGACACAGATCGACTCCGGCCCGTACGCAGTTTCGAAGGCGGCAGCCGTGGCGCTTGCCGAGTGGTTGGCGATCTCCTACGGCTCCAAAGGGGTGAAGGTCTCGGTCTTGTGTCCGCAGGCCGTTCGTACGAACATCATCGGCGACGATCTTGCGGTGTGGGATCGCCCCGGCAACCAAGCCGGCCAGGACGGTCTACTCGAGCCCGAAGATGTTGCGCAGATGGTGGTCGACACGATCCGCGAGGAACGATTCCTGCTGCTTCCCCACGAACAGGTTGCGACCTACATGCAGCGCAAAGCGGCGGATCCTGATCGATGGATCGGCGGCATGCAGCGTTTCCACGCCAGGCTCGAGGCCAGCAAAGACTGAGTTTCAGAGTTCGATGCGATAGGCCTGGGCTGCGGTGCGCCGCAGCATCGCGTCCTGTTCGGCCGGGCGGTAGTCGGCGATGAGCCGCTGCATGGCGTTCCACAGGATCGGATACGGCAAACACTGCCGATCGACTGGATAGTTGGATTCGCACATCACTCTGGCCGGCCCGAACAACTCGATGATGGTGTCGACCCACGGTTGCCAGTGAGTGGCAACCTGTTCTGAAGACGGTGGTCGGTCGTCGTCGGTCCAGCCGGTGCCGAAGCGCTGGTCCATACCGAGACCGCCGACCTTGATCACCACGTTCGGGCATGACGCCGCGACCGCAAGACCTTCAGCCCACCGGGTACGAACACCGTCGGGGTCGAGTGCATAGCGGCCAATGCCGAGCGGACCGCCGAGATGATTCAGAATGATCGTGAGGTCTGGAACGGCGTTCGCGAACACACCGAGCTCGGGCAGCTGCTCGTGATACATCCAGGCATCGAAGGACAGGCCACGCTGAGCAAGCTCGCGTGCCGCATCGGCGAAGGTGTCGGTCGTGATCATCCCTGGTGTCGGATTGTGGTGGCCGTTCGGGGTGGCTGGGTCGTCACTGAGATTCGTGCCGTGTCGGATGCCTCTGAACAGCCCGGCCCCGGCGTCGATGTGCGCGTCGAGGACCTCGCCGATGGCCGACCCGAGCGCCATGTCGGCATGGCCAACAATGCCAGCCAACCTGGCCGTGCCCAGCTCGGCGAACCGTTCTGCTTCGGCCACAACGGCCCGGGTCTCGCCGACAGGGCGGAGGTGGTCTGGGCCTTCGTCGTACCCGAAACCGCACTCGACGAACACGGTGTGAGTGACGTGGTGTGACCCGGTCACGTCATCGTGGAGTTCTCCAGCCAAGTATCGACTGTCTGGCCGATCCCACAGATGGTGGTGCGGGTCGATGATCGCAACCGCTCCGTTGATGGGGTCTTCTCGTCGACCGTCGAGCCAATCGAATCGGCCATACCGCTGGCCCGGCGTTGTCTCAGGCACTTATCCGGCTAGCCCTTGGTGAAGATGAAGTGGTCGTCCATCTGGGACTCGACGGCCCCGATGTGATCGATGTAGGCCGGGAAGCCGCCGTTGTAGTTGCCGTCTTGGCGGCGGTTCTCCTGGCCTTCGAAGTTGTAGTAGCCGGGCGTGCACTCGGCGTTGCGTGTGGTCTTGCCGCGGTGTGAGATCACCTCTTGCACCCAATGCTCCTCGGCTTCGTGGGTGACATCGATCGTGTCGTAACCGTGTGAGCGAGCATGGTCGATACAGCTCGAGATGTGATCGCCCTGGACCGACAGGAGATCGGTCAGGTTGAACTGGAACGACGCCTGGTAGCCGCCCATGATGAACATGTTCGGGAACCCAGCGGAGTGGATGCCGAACATCGTGCGGATGCCCTCGGCGTACTTGTCGTTGAGGTCGACACCGTTCTCACCGATGATCTGGTTGTAGATGCCGGTCTGCTGAACCTCGAACCCAGTGGCGTAGATCAACAGGTCGACCTCGTATTCGACACCGTCGAAGATCGGTCCCTTCTCACCGATCTCGGTGATGCCTCGACCGTGGGTGTCGACGAGGTGCACGTTCGGGCGGTTGTAGGTCGGCAGGTAGTCGTTGTGGAAACACGGACGCTTGCACATCAGCATGTACCAGGGCTTGAGGGCTTCAGCGGTTGCCGGGTCATCGACCGTTTCGTCGATGCGCTTGTGTATCCGCATCATGTGATCGATGTTGTTGTTCTCCTGCCGGCGGACCTTCTCCTCCTTCGTGATTCCACCGCGCAGCTCGCCTTTGCGCTCGGCTTGCGCCCGCAGCTTCGACACGATCTTGGCCCGCCGCTTGGACTGCCAGCCCGGCTCGAGCTTGGCCGCCCACTCTTCTTTGGTTTCCCAATCGTCGCGGATGTCGATCGATGAGGGTGTCCGCTGGAAGACGTAGACCTCTTTGGCCGTCTTGCCGAGGTTGGGGATGATCTGCACGGCACTTGCGCCAGTGCCGATGATGCCGACGCGCACGTCGCTGAGCTTCTCGAGATCCTCACCGGTGAACTCGTAGTCCCAGCGCGACGTGTGGAACGAGCGACCCTTGAAAGTTTCCATGCCGTCGATACGAGCGAGGCGCGGCTTGGCCAGGGTGCCGTTGGCGCAGACGACGAACTTGGCGTGCATCGTGTCGCCGCGATCGGTGGTGACGTTCCACCGTTGGGCCTCGGCGTCCCAGATCGTTGAGGTGACTGTGGTCTGAAACACAGCCAGGTCGTAGAGGTCGTACTTGTGGGCAATGGCTTGGCAGTGTCCGAGGATCTCGGCACCGCCGGCGTAGTGGCGGGATGGGACGTAGTCCATCTCGTCGAGCAGTGGGAGGTAGTCGTAGGAGACCACGTCGCAGGCCACACCCGGATAGCGGTTCCAGTACCAGGTGCCGCCGACGTCGGCGCCTCGCTCGACGATGCGGATGCTCTCAACGCCCTTCTCGCGAAGGCGAGCTGATGTCAGCAGAGCGGAGAAGCCGCCGCCGATGAAGAGCACCTCGACACCTTCACCGTCGGTGTCGTCGATGGGTTCGCGTTCGACCCAATCATCGGCGTACGGGTCGCGTTCGAGATCGGCCATGGCGCCGTCGAGATCGCGGTACATCTCGGTGCCCGGTGGGCGGTAACCGAGGCGGAGTTCGCGTTCTTCGGCGAACTTCGCCTTGATCTCGTCGTAGTACTCCTGCGGCGGCCGGTCGTCGCGTTGCGACGTGTCGAAGTCCATCACGAACTTGTCGGCCTTTTCACCAGATGGTTGGTTCACCTTTTGTTCGGTCACATTGATCAGTCTTCAAGAGACTTGTACGTTCTGCAAGAGCGTCGGTCACGGGGGACGGCGCCGAAACGGAGGAAGCCGTGAATATCCGCGATGCGAAGTTCGACCCAGAGGGGAAGGTCGCGGTCATCACGGGAGCGGCCGGTGGTATCGGCCTCGGCATGGCTCGGGCCTTCACCGATGCCGGCATGTCGGTGGTGATCGCTGACATCGACGCCGACCGAATCGAGGCGACCGCTAGTGAGCTTCGTGACGCCGGTTTCGACGCCACTGGTGTGCAAACCGACGTCTCGAAGCTCGACGAAGTGCAAGCGTTGGCTGATGCCGCTATGGACACGCACGGTCGAGTCGACGTGCTGTGCAACAACGCCGGTGCGGCCATCTTCGCCAAGTTGTTCAACGTGACGGTCGATGATTGGGAGTGGACACTGGGCGTTGATCTGTGGGGGCCGATCTATGGCACCAAGGTGTTCCAGCCGCTGATCCAACAGTCCGAGAATGGTGGCCACATCAACACCACATCGTCGGTGTCTGGCCTTGTCGCTGGCGCCGCCGCCGGGCCGTACAACGTGGCCAAGAGCGGAGTGATCGCACTGATGGCGACCCTCGAGCGCGAGTTCCGCATCGCCAAGTCGCCCCATCGAGCGTCGGTCTTGTGCCCCGGCCCGATCAACACCGACATCAGCCGCAACAGCGTTCGCAATCGCAAGGCGTCCAAGGGCGAGGTGGCAGAAGCAGGAGCTGCCGGCAAGAAGCTCGGCTCGAAGATGAACGACTTCCTGGCGAACGGCATGGACCCAGACGACGTCGGCAAGATCGTCCTCGATGGGATCATGACCGGTCGCTTCTGGATGTTCACCCACCCGAAGATGCTCAAGCTCTACCAGGAGCAGATCGACCTGATGGACCCGGATGGTTCGCTCTCACAAGGACGGTTGGCGTGATGGCCGGGCCTCGCCCGCTGGACGGCGTCAGAGTCCTCGACCTCACACGAGTGTTCGCCGGTCCGATTGCTGGACGCACGCTTTCCGACCTCGGCGCCGACGTGGTGAAGGTCGAACCTCCGGACGGTGATGTCACACGTTTGTGGGGCAAGAAGGCCGCCGGGCTGTCGACGTACTTCACGCAGCAGAACTGCGGGAAGCGCAACGTGTCGATCGATCTCTCGGCACCGGACGGCCCGGAGCTCGTGGCAAGACTGGCCGACCAGGCCGATGTCGTGATCGAGAATTTCCGGCCCGGTGTTCTGGCCAAGTTCGGACTCGGTTGGGCTGCGCTGTCGGCTCGCAACCCCAAGCTCGTGATGCTCTCGATCAGCGGGTTCGGCCAGGAAGGTCCCGAGTCGCAGCGGGCTGCGTATGCCTCGATCATCCACGCCGAGTCCGGGATCCTCCCGCCCGGTGTCGATGGTGAGATGCCGCTCGACCTCGACCTCAGCGCCGCCGATGTGCTGTCTGGCCTCCACGGAGTCATCGGTGTTCTTGCGGCGCTCCGCACCCGTGATGCAACCGGTGTTGGCCAACACATCGACATGGCGATGATGGATGCCATGACCTACTCGGCCGACATCATCGTGAACGTGCTCGATGGGAAGCGCAGGACCGAGTCGATCAACGGGGAAGTCTGGCCAACCGCTGACGGCCCGAAGATGATGACCGGTGGGCTTCGCTGGATTTGGCACCAGCTGTCGGCCAGTGCCGGGCTCGTCGACCCAACGCCGGCCGACAGCGACATTGCGGTGAAGATCGCATCCCGCCGACACCTCATCATCGAATACCTGTGTGGCCTGCCTGACCGGGCGGCCGTCATCGGTGCGCTCGACTCGGCCAACCTTGCGTGGGCTGACGTGCGGGAGTGTGGCGAAGTGCTCGAGTCGCCGACGCTGGTGCATCGTCAGACCGTGGTCGACATCGACGATCGCGCCGGCGGCACCCGCAAAGTGATCCGCAATCCTTACCGCATGACAAACACCGACTTCTCCGACATCGGCGTGGCGGCGTTCCGGGGCGAGCACAACGTCGACGTGCTGCATGAGTGGCTCGGGGTCAGCACTGAGGGGATCGAAGCGTTGGGAACCGATGAGTGGGTGACGTCATGAACGAAGAACTCGTCCAGCGGTTGATCGACGAGTCGGACTTGCGCGACCTGATCCATAGATATGCATTCGGGCTCGACCACGAGGACTGGGTGCTGTGGCGTTCGGTCTTCACCGACACCGTCACGATCGACATGACCGACTACCAGCCAGGCCGAGAGCCACGCCCTGCTGATGCTGACCTCGTGGTTGGCAATGCTCGCGTGCTGTTCGCTGGCCTCGAGAGGTCGCAGCACTTTCTTGGCTCTCATCGCTATGTCGTCGACGGGGATCGAGCAACCATCACCGCGCACATGCGGGCTGAGCACTGGCTGACTACCGGCATGGGAACCGATAAGTACACGATGTTCGGCACCTACACCGATGAAGCGGTGAGGACCGCCGATGGCTGGAAGCTCGAAAAGGTTCGTCTCGCGCTGATCCGTGAAGAGGGCAACCGCTATCTGATGAGCACCGCCGTGCGTCGCGGCAAAGAGCTGCTCGAAGGCGAGTAATCACGCTCGATGGGACGAAACCGGTCGACATCGACCGGTTCTGTACCAACCTCGGAGCGGTTGGGCATCCGCCACGTCAGAGCGCAGCGAATGCGGCGTCGGCCGCGGCGACGGCATCGTCGATGGCTGCCTGGTCGTGGGCGGCGTTGAGAAACCAGTTGAGGCGGGGATGGAAAATGGCCCCGTGGTGGGCTGAGATTCTCGAGAATCGCTCGCCGATCACCTGACTGCGATCGTCGAGGAACCGCAAGGTCGGCATTGTCGGCGGCCCTGACCAGCTGATGTCATGGCCGTGACGCTCGGCCGATGCAACGATGCCGGAGCGCAGGGCTTCGCCTGCTTGGGTCATGGTGTTGAAGGCGTCGTCGCGGTCATAGATCTCGACCGTTGCCTGCGCTGCCCGCAGCGCCACACCCTCGAAGCAGAAGGTGGCAGTGAACAGGAGTTGGCCAGCGCCTTCCCTTGTTTCTTCGTTGCCGAGCAGCAGCCCGATCGGGTGACCGTTGCCGAGCGCCTTGCCCATGCAGATGAGATCTGGGCTGATGCCCATCGGGACCTGCGAGCCCTCTGGGTGCAGGCGGAGGCCGTGACGGACATCGTCCAAAACGATCTTGGCTCCGGTGGTCTCGGCCGCATTGGTGATGGCCGTCGCCATGTCTGACGACAGGTTGATGGTGTCCCTGGCCGGGTTCTGCTCGAGCGGGTTGACGAGGATGCCGGCGAGGTCGCCAGCGTGGGCCGTGGCTGCTGCGGTCAGACTGTCGGCATCGTTCCAATCGACCCACACGATGTCGGCCCGGTGAGCGTCGGGCACGCCGGCCCCGACCGCAACAACCTCGGGGCTGAAGCCGTGATAGGCGTACCGGAACTGGATGACCTTGTTGTGACCGGTCGACGCACGCACAACTCTCAAGGCCAGAGCCACCACGTCTGACCCGTTCTTGGCCGTCACACCCCACGACATGTCGGCCGAACGATTGACCATGAACTCGATGAAGTCGATCAGTGCGCTGGGATACAGCGAAGCACTCGTCGCCTTCCCTGCCTGGCGGCGGGCGGCTTCTTCGACTTCTGGGTGGCGGTAGCCGAGCACGATCGGGCCATTGGCGCAGAGGAAATCCACGTAGCTCCGCCCGTCGGCATCAACCACTCGTGCACCCTCGCCTGACTCGACGAAGCCGGGCAGGTTGCCCCGGCCGGCAAAGTCGGCAGATCGGGTGAGGTACATCGCACCACCGGGCAGCACCTGTTCAGCTCGAGCCCACAGCGCTTGCCCGATCGGACCGTCGACGGAGTCAGCGTGGTGAGTCATCGAGCGGTGAGTCCAGCGGGACCGTGCTCCGCTTCGCTGAATCGACGGAATCCCGATCGATGCAGCTTGGCCGAACCGAAGTAGAAGCTGCGCGAGACGAACGTGTCGTTCGACCGAGCGAGCTTCTCACAGCAATCGCCCTTCAGCGTGCGAGCGGCCAGCAGTACCTCGGATTCGCCAGGGGCGCCAGCGATCATATCGATGACGTGCAGTGCCAGTTGATGATCACCCGCATCGTGGAGTTCGCGAGCTCGGGTGAGGACCCGCTCTGGATCGACCGCTGACAGCATCGCCTCGGCTGCCGCATCCGGCGCTGCTGGGTGCAGATCGGTGGCGTTCCTCGTGACCCACCACCCGCCTTGTTGGCGATAGATGTCGCGCACAACGAAGTCGGGATTTCCGTAGTTCGGGGCGAGGTGGGCGTAGTCGCGCCACTCAGGTGGGTAGTCGAGTTCGTGGATGATCTCGACATCGGTCATGCCTCGATTGATTCGTTCGATGACCTCGTCCCACATCCAACGCAACGCATCTGCGTAAACGGTCAGGTGGGTTGCGCTCGCACTCTCTCCATGGGCCAGAGGCCCGAACTCAGGTACGAGCGTGGTCGGTTTCAAGGCGATCATTGCATCGAGGGTGTCGATCCATCGTTTGGTCAGCCGCTGCACCCGCATGGGAGTGCCGATGTTGGGGAACCCGTTGATGACGGCGGGCCCGGTCCACAACAGTCGCTCGTTGGGAAGCCAGACGCTGACGGCGCAATCAGTTTCCGATGGCGCCCACCGCAGCACCACGGGCCGCACCGGATCATCGAGAAGTAGCTCAGTGTCGAACGTCTGGGTCGGCAACGTGTACGTGAGGCCCTGCTCGATCATGGCGGGGTCTGACTTCGGGAACTGCCAACAGTTCAGGAGGTACTGCCAACCGTGGGTCTCGCGGTAGCGATCGACGCGAACTTCGTAGTTGGCGTGGGCAATGAGCTCCGGCGTGGCATCGCCTCGTTCGGCGATGTGCGTCATCCATTCGGGAACGCCGGCTTTGTAGCCGATGTGGGCGTGAGAAAACACAAAGGCGCGAACGGGGGCATCGCTGAGGCCGCGAACGTCGGCGATCATCTGCTCGGTCTGGGCGCCACCACCGCCGGTATCGACGATCACAAGACCCAGTTCGGTCTCGATGACGAGACCGTTGCCCTGCGTGGGGATCAAGAAGACGCCAGGCAAGAGCTGTCGTGCCGTCTCGGTCGTGGACAGGATGGCCCTCGGTGTCTTTTCGGGTTGCTCGGTCATCTCGAGATGATGGTGTGGTCGGCTGGTGATGGCCAGTCGACGGCTGGACGCCGAGCGCTCTACTGTCGCCGTCGTGATGGATCTGCCACCCCCGAACGAACTCCCCCTCAAGCGTCCGCCGTTCGCCGGCAACGTCGAGGATCGCTACGCCGACTCGGCCCCCGATTGGCCGGCCCCGGTGCGCCCGCCGGCCAAGGCACCAAACGTCGTCAGCATTTTGTTCGACGATCTTGGCTTTGGTCAGCTCGCCGCATTCGGTGGCCCATGCGAAGCACCAAACATCGCCGCGCTTGCCGAGAACGGTCTGCGCTACAACAATTTCCACACCACGTCGCTGTGTTCGCCGTCACGAGCAGCGCTACTCACCGGCCGCAACCATCACTCGGTTGGCTTCGCCACGATCGCCGAGATGGCCGCCGGGTTTCCCGGTTACAACGCCTTCATGCCGGACTCGGCGGCGACGATCGCCGAGGTCCTGAGGCTCAATGGCTACAGCACCTACTGCGCCGGCAAATGGCACCTGACACCAACAGCTGAGGCCACGGCCGCTGGCCCGTTCGATCGCTGGCCGCTCGGTCTCGGCTTCGAACGGTTCTACGGCTTCCTTCCGGGCGAGACCGACCAGTGGCACCCGATCCTCACCGCCGACAACCACCGCATCCCCGTGCCCGATCGCGATGACTATCACGTCAGCGAAGACTTGGTCGATCAGGCGATTCGCATGATCCGTGATCAGCAGCAAGTGGCGTCCGGCCGGCCGTTCTACCTCTACCTTCCCTTCGGGGCCGTGCACTGCCCGTTCCACGTGCCCAAGAAGTACATCGAGCACTACCGGGGCGCGTTCGACCAAGGCTGGGACGCAGTTCGGCGCGAGACCTTCGAGCGCCAGATGGCGATGGGGATCATCCCTGAGAACAGCGAGTTGCCGCCCCGCAACCCTGGTGTGAAACCGTGGGACGAGCTCGACGCCGATGCTCAACTCGTCTATTGCCGGTTGATGGAGACCTTCGCTGGCATGGTCGATCACACCGATGAGCAAATCGGAAGGCTGGTCGGCGCATTGCGAGACCTCGACGTGCTCGACGACACCGCCTTGATGGTGCTGTCTGACAACGGGGCGAGCCAGGAAGGCCTCCGCCACGGCACCACGAACACCGAGCGGTTCAGAAACATGATGGAGATGTCGGTCGAAGAGATGCTGCCCCAACTCGACGATCTCGGTGGTCACGAAACCGATCCGCACTACCCGACCGGGTGGGCCATGGCTGGCAACTCGCCGTTCCGTCGCTGCAAGCGCGACACCCACCGCGGCGGCAACACCGACCCGCTCGTCATCCACTGGCCAAACCAGATCACCGACCCTGGATCGATCCGCAGCCAGTACCTCCACATCACCGACCTCTACCCCACGATGCTCGAGTGGGCTGGCTTGCCGGTGCCGACCTCGGTCAACGGTGTCGAACAGCAGTCAGTCGAGGGTCAGAGCTTTGCTGCGACGATCGCGGACCCGGCCGCTGAGCAAGTCAAGACGGTCCAGTATTACGAGATGCTGGGAAGCCGAGCCATCTGGTCGGAGGGCTGGATGGCGGTGACATGGCATCGCCCGAACACCGATTGGGACGACGACCGTTGGGAGCTGTACCACCAGGACGTCGACTACACCCAGGCCCACGATTTGGCCGAGGAGATGCCGGACAAGCTGGCGGAGATGATCGAGTTGTGGTGGAGCGAGGCGCGCGACCACAACGTGTTGCCGCTCGACGATCGGGGGCGCGAGCGCTTCATCGACCCCACGAGGCCGGCGGCCAGCGAGGTGCGCGACGTTTACCACTACTACCCCGACACATCGCCGGTGCCGAACGTGTCGCTTCCGACCTTCCTGAACTGCCCGCACTCGTTCACGGCCCGCTTCACACTGCGCAGCAGTGATGACGAAGGTCTGCTCGTGTCTCAAGGCGGGAACCTCGCGGGATGGGCGTTCTTCGTTCAGGACGGCGTCGCCACCTACGCCAACAACTACTTGCGATTGTCGACCACCGCAGTGTCGACACCGCCGCTGCCAGTCGGCCAAGCGTGCGAAGTGCGCATGGAATGGGCACCGATCGAAGCCGGCCTGGGCAATGTCTCCTTGTTCGTCGATGGCGAACAAGTCGCCCGGCACGAGGCAATGCCGAGTGCGCCCATGGGTTACTCGATGGTGCAAGAAGGGCTGCAGATCGGGCGGAGTTGGGGGACCGACGTGGCCTCGGAGTTCTTCACTGGAGCGTTCCCCTTCACCGGAACGCTCGAGGTCGTCGAGATGCGCACCGACCAGTCAGCCCAGATCGCAGCCTTCCCACCAGCCCGCCGGTAGGGGGAGGAGCCGGGTCAACTGGGTGTCGCCACGACCTGGACCACTGCGCCGTCGCCGGTATGCCCGGGCCCTTCGATCACCGAGCGGATCTTCTCCTCACCGGTGAGGATCTCCATCCCGGTCAGTTCCTGGCTGAGCCCGGCGAGGGTCATGGTCAGTTCCGGCACCTTCGGGCCGCCGGTGCCCCGGCCGATCTGGTCGGGCGTGTAGGCCTCGAGAATGAGCCGACCACCCGGTGCGAGCGCTTGAGCGATGGCACCGTGGACTCGTCCCCGGATGTCTGGAGGCGTGTGAGCAAAGATCGACACGATCAGATCCCAGCGTTGCTCGCCGAAGTCGTACTCGGCGAGGTCAGCAACAACAGTGGTCAACTCGACGCCGGTGGTCTTTGCGAGGCGTGCCGCTTTGGCCATTCCGGACTCGGTCATGTCGACGGACGTGACCTCGTGGCCCAGAGTTGCGAGGTACACACCGTTGCGACCCTCGCCATCTGCGATGCAGAGCGTTCGCCCTGGCGGCAGTTCGGCGACCGTTGCGGCAAGGAAGTCGTTGGGTGCCGTGCCGTACACGTAGGCATCGGTGTCGTATCGGGATTCCCACATCTCTCGAGGATTCATCGCTGCACTGTAAATCGATCATCCCGTTCAGCGCGCCGGACCGATCGACCTCGGTCTGTCTCAGCCGGGTTGGTAGACCGCTGCATCGTGCACCGCAACCGACTGATGCCCCGGGGTGTGGCCAGGCGTGTGAATGAGTCGCACGCCCTCGGCGATCGACTCGCGTCACTTGGGTGCCGGCGTCGATCCGTGTCGATCACCGCCCACTCGGGCACGGTGTAGAACTCAGCCGAGGATGCTTCGTATTCGGTTGCTGTCACCCAGACCGGGGCCTGAGGGAGGGCATCGTTCTGACCGCAATGGTCGAAGTGCAGATGGGTGTTCACGACAGCGGCGACCGCTCGTTCATCGAATCCTGCGCTGCCGAGAGCATCGATGATGGAAACGACGCGAGGTGCGTACATTTCGTCGATGATCGGATGCCCGGAGCGAGGACCGGTGTCGACGACGATCAAGCCATCCGGGTGTTCGATCACGTAGCTGTAGATCTCGCAGGTGCCCTCGTCCGACCGTGGATGAGACTCTGGCAGAGTCACACTGCCGAGACGGAGTTGGTGCACAGTCGTTGTGGATGCCACGCTCGGGTCATGGCAGGCACTGGACTTGGAAGATGCTGAAGCTGGGGATTTGGGCGTCGCCGATCGACAAGGCAGGCCGCGACTACATCGTCGAGGCCGAACGGCTTGGTGTCGATGTCGCATGGGTTCCGGAAGCGTGGGCCTACGACGCGATGACCCCGCTCGGTGCCGCCGCTGCCGTCACCGAGACGATTCGACTGGGGAGCTCGATCGCCCAAGTGGGAACGCGCACGCCAGCCATGTTGGCGATGACGGCGATGACGTTGCAGAAAATGTCCGAGGGCCGCTTCGTCCTCGGCTTGGGCACGAGCGGACCGCAGGTGATGGAGGGTTGGCACGGCGTCCGTTTTGACCGGCCCGTGGCCCGCACCCGCGAGACCATCGACATCGTCCGTATGGTGACGGCAGGCGAGCGGCTCGAGTACGACGGCGACATCTACCAGTTGCCGCTGCCCGACAGCGAAGGCAAGGCCATCCGTTCTCGCGCCGAGGCCGCACACGTCCCGATCTATCTGGCATCGCTCGGGCCGGCGAACCTGCGGCTCACTGGTGCGGCTGCCGACGGCTGGATCGGCAACTCGTTCTTCTGTGAGACCGCCGACGTGTTCTTCGATGAGATCCGAGCGGGAGCCGAGTCCGTTGGCCGGACCCTCGACGACATCGATCTGACCGTGTCGGTCGGTGTTGAGTTCACCGACGACGTCGACGAAGCAGCGAAACGTCATGCCGCTGGGTTCGCCTTCACGTTCGGCGCCATGGGCTCGGCGGACAACAACTTCTACAACAATGCATTCGCCAAGCAAGGGTGGGGTGACGATGTTGCTGCGGTCCAGAGCCTCTGGCTTGCTGGCGATCGTGATGGTGCCGCCGCTCGCGTTCCGGCAGCGATCGGCCTCGGCCAGAACCTCATCGGGCCACCAGATGAGATCCGCCGCCGGCTCCGTCAGTACCGTGACTGTGGGATCGATTCACTGCGCATCGGCCCTATCGGCGAGACCTTCGAAGAAAACGTCGACGGCATCGGTCAGCTCATGGACCTGATCAACGAGGTGAACGGCGAAGATCTCGAACGCTGACGGCATGCTGTGCCGGTGCAGCTTTCGACTTCTGTCCAAGTGATCGTTCGATGAGCGGCATCGTCGTCTCTGAACTCGAATACGCCCCGCCGGGCGCTGACTCGCTGTTCTTCGACATCAGCTTCGGCGTCTCGCCCGGCGACCACGCGGCAATCGTTGGCGCCAATGGCGTCGGCAAGAGCACGATCCTGCGGATCCTCGGTCGCGAGATCACACCGGATGACGGCGAATTCGCCGTCAACGGCACGGTGCTCACCATGACCCAGGACGTCGGCATGTCTCGGCCGGACGACACCTTGCGAGAAATGCTGCTCGAGGTGGCGCCACCCGAGCTCCGGACCGCAGGCAAGGCGTTGGTCGAAGCCGAGAAGGCGCTGGCCGCCGGCGAAGACGACGGGATGGGGTACGCCGAAGCGCTCACGGTGTGGGGCGATCTTGGCGGCTACGAGCTCGAGTCGGCATGGGCGTCGGCTGCCGAGCGCAGCATCAAATCGAAGGTCGACGACGTCAACACTCGCAAGGTCGGGGAGCTCTCCGGAGGGGAACGCAAACGCCTCGTGCTCGACCTGCTTCTGAATTCGGGCGCCGACGTGCTCCTGCTTGACGAGCCGGACAACTACCTCGACATCCCGACTCGTGTCTGGTTGGAGGAACAGATCAAGGCGTGCCAGAGCACCATCTTGATGGTGAGCCACGATCGTTCGCTGCTGGAACAAGTGGCGACCAAAGTGATCGTGCTCGAAGGTTCGGGTTGTTGGGTCCACGGTGGCTCGTACGCGACCTTCGGTGAGGCGCGAGAGAAGCGGCAGGCGCAGCTCGGCGATGCACTGAAGCGGTGGAACCACGAGGAACGCCGCCTTCACAAGCACATGAAGGTGATGAAGGTCAGGGCGGCGCAGAACTTCAAGAACGCCACGAAGGCCAACGCAGCAGAGACCCGGTGGGAGAAGTTCGTCAAGGTCGGACCTCCCCCTCCGCCGGTGCGCGATCAGAACATCCACGTGAACCTCCGAGGGGCGGACTCTGCTCGTCGCGTGCTCGACCTCAAGCAGGTCTCGATCGATGACTTGTTCTTTCCCTTCACAGACGAAGTTCATTTTGGCGAGCGAGTTGGTCTGATCGGTCCGAATGGCACGGGGAAGAGCCACTTGCTGCGGGCCCTGGCCGGTGAGATCGAGCCGACCGAAGGAACGATCGGCCTCGGGCCGCGTACCTCGGTCGGAACGTTCACCCAGATCAACGACCGTCCGGACTTCCTCGGCCGTGAAGCGGTGGAGATCGCCCGCCAGCGCGTGCGAGACGACGAGAAAGCCATGAAGTCGCTTGCTCGCTACGGGTTGGCCGATCATGCCCGTCAGGAGTTCGAAACGCTGTCCGGCGGGCAGAAGGCTCGCCTGGAAGTGTTGTGCCTCGAACTGGAAGGACACAACGTGCTGCTGCTCGACGAGCCCACCGACAACCTCGACATCGAGTCATCTGAGGCGCTCGAGAAGGCGTTGGACGGATTCCAAGGAACTGTTCTGGCCGTCAGCCACGACCGGACCTTCCTCGAAACGCTCGACCGCTTCGTGATGATCACCGATGACGGCGAAGTGTTCGCACTCCCCGATTTCGAGATTGCCATGCAGGCGCTGGCCGATCCTGAAAACGTCGCGAGGGTCAAGCTCGCCAAACAGTTGACTGCCTGAGCGCCGTCGCGGACAAGCATCTAGGGCTGGACCTCACGACTCCGGTCGTGTCATCGACAGCGAGCGGGGTGGTGTTCGACTTTGGTGCGTGGAGGTGTCAATCCTCGATGATGTCGTTCGGAGCCTCGGGAGCAGGCGCGAGGTCCTCGACGATCTCGTCAGCGGTGTCGATGAACGTGCCCGGGTCGTCGAGTTCGGGGTCGGGTTCGGGGTCGGGTTCGGGGTCGGGAAACATCGTGCCGTCGTCGGCGAGGTCCGGCTCACCCTCGGCGGAGATCGCATTTTCTTCGAATCGGTCCCCGAAGTTCCCGTCCTGGGGTTCGTTGTCATCCACCACCGAGC
>CAYGQE010000033.1:0-29492 GCA_964351995.1 uncultured Acidimicrobiaceae bacterium
CACCACCACCCCCGCTTGCGGAGACGAAGGCGTCACCACCAACCCCGACGGCACCCCCTGCACGCCTGTCACGACTGTCGAAGATGAAACCACCTCCCCGACCGTGACGGCACCAACCACCACCACGGGTGAAGAGGTCGCCGGACCAACCACAACCGAGGACGGCGAAGTCGCCGGCCCTACGACCAGCACCACGGCTGCCCCCACCACCACGGCAGCCCCCACCACCACGGTGGCTGAAGAAGTGGCCGGACCGTCCGACAACACCCTTCCGCTCACCGGCTCCAACTCTGCGTTGCTGCTCATTCTCGGTGGCGTCATGTTGGTGGCTGGCGGGGCACTCACCGTCGCTGACCGTCGCTTGAACTGATCAAGGAGGCGACGGAACCGCCACCGTGGTCAACACATTCTGATTGACCTATTTGAAATGGTGTATTAGATTCGAGCCATGTCGGTTCCGAGCATCAGCCATTTCCAACGCGCCGCACTCTTGACTGCAGAAGACGAACGTGACCTGGCCCAGCGCATCGAGTTGGGCCGGGAGGCGGCTCACCGCATCGAATCCGGCAATGAACGCCTGGGTGACGGCAGACTTGTCGCCGACAGCGTCAAGGCAAAGCACGCGTTTGTCGAGGCGAACGTCCGGCTGGTCCTCAGCACGGCCCGCTCGTTCCGGACTCCGCCTCACGTCGACCGCAATGACGTCATCCAAGATGGCATTGTCGGGCTCGAGAAGGCAGTCGATCGATTCGATTGGCGGAAGGGCTACAAGTTCTCGACCTACGCAACATGGTGGATCCGCCAGGGGATGCAGCGGGGTCTCGAGAACACAGCGGCCACGATCCGGATTCCCGCCCACCGAAATAGCGAGCTCCGTGTCGCCCTGGCCACGTCAGAGCACGGCCACGCCGATCTTCCGCCGCATCTCCAGAAAATCGCGGCCCTGACGACCATCGATTCGATCGACCGCTCCGTCGGTCCGCACGGGGACGACAGCAGTCAATCGATGGCGGACCTGATGGTGTGCAGCGAGGAAGGTCCGGACGTGCTCCACGAACAGTCGAGTGACTTCTCCGCCGTCCACCACCTCCTCGAGTCACTCGACGAGACCACTCGTCAGATCATCGAGCACCGCTTCGGATTCGGCGACCGCCCGCCGCAGACCTACGCCGCGATCGCCGAGAGCTTCGGGATGAGCCAGGAATCGGTTCGACGCCGCGTCCTCAAAGCGCTGACCACACTCCGGCCCGACGCCGAGGCGTTGGCTGCCTGAGGCTCGAAGACCTGTTTCGGCCGATCACATTTTCCGTCAAACAGTACAAAACCCTGACCGCAACAGACCCTTTTCAATACACTCATCAGAAGGAGGCAATCACATGACATTCAACAATGCCAGAAACACCTCGCAAGATCCGACCTCTGCCACCCCGGCGGTTCATCGCCAACGGCAACAGGTGCTGCATCAGCACAGAGAACCGGTTCGCCAACACGCCTACATCGCGAAACAGCGTCAAGACCACACCCACGTCGAACGAATACCACTCGGCAGCAGTCTGAACGGCCTGGATCGCGTGTTGGAGCCTTCACGAAGACGGGCCTTCCTGGCGACAGCCATGCGGTGATCTCGGGTTCGCAGATCATCTCGTAGCGCCAGGAACGAAGAACGCCGCCATCGCATCTCCGGATGCGATGGCGGTCTCGCGTCTGGGGTGGTGAGCCAAGGAAGGGATGCGATACTCCCAGGATGGAAACCGCCGCCATGGCCGACCTTTTCGCTGGCTTGCTGCTGGCCGGCGCTCTTGCGCTTGCGGTGTCGCTCACGTTGCCCAAACTGCGCCCGCTCGTCGCACGTTTCGGCCTCACCATCGCTGCCCTCGTCGCTGTCGGCGCGACCTCAGGAAGCCTTTACTTCTCAGAAGTCGCCAACTTCAACCCTTGCGAAATGTGCTGGGTCCAGCGCATTTTCATGTACCCGCTGGCATTGATCCTGCCGATGGCGGCCATCCGGCGAGACCGGAACGTCAACGCCTATGCCGTGGCGATTGCCGTCGTGGGGCTCGGTTTCTCGACGTACCACACACAGCTGCAGCTACGACCCGATCAGTCGACGTCGTGTGATCTTGCCAATCCATGCTCATCCAAGTGGATCGAAGCCCTCGGCTTCGCCACGATTCCCATGATGGCGGGACTCTCGTTCGTCCTGATTCTTGCCTCGTTGACGGCGAGCATCAGATTCGATCGTTGACGCCTCACGACGGGCGAACGGTGGCCCAGCCTCGCTCGAATTCGCGATCGGGGAAGACCGCAGTCAGCGGGTCCTCGCTGTCACGCCAGTACCCGAGCCCGTTCCCGGACTTCGCATAGCCAACGAACCGCAGCAATTCATCGGACCAATGACCGACCTCGCTCGGCGCACATTCCAAGAACTGGTTGGTCGACTGTGTCAGCCAGCCCAGCGCATGCTGCAGCGAGAGCCCGCTGCGCCACTCATCAGAATTGTTGTTGCCGCCGCCGTGGTACACCGAGCCGGTGTAGAGCAGCAGCGAGCCCTTGGTCATCTGGGCCGCAATCGTGTCTGAGGGGTCGACCTTCTCGCGATTTCCCCAACGGTGGCTACCGGGAGCGATACGGGTGGCACCGTTGATCTCGGTGAAATCGGTGATCGCCCACATACCGTTGAGTTCGACCTCGAAGTCGAAGTCGACCGTGTCGTACTTCCACTGGTCGCGATGGATGCGCTGGCCGGTCTCGCCCGGACCGATCTCGATGTACTCAGCAGCCGAGAAACGCCAACTGCTGGCATGTCCGAGGACAAGGTCCCCGGCGGCCATCACCGCCGGATGCATGGCAATCGACTGGAAGGTCGCCGATCGAGGCAGCGGAGCCCCGAGTCGTCGGGTGCGATGGCCCTCGAACTCGCTTGCGCCGATGGACGCTTGCGCCTGAAACGCCGCCAACTCGGCGGCAATCGCATCCATCGTGGCCGGCGCCGCAGCATCAGCAACGACGCAGCAGCCCGCTTCGGTGATTGCCCGCGCCAGATCCGACTCCAGTTGGTCGACAGTGAGCACGGGGAGATCAACCAGGGTGCGGTCCATTCGTCGAGTGTGGCAAACCAGCCCTCACGACGCCACCTGAGAACGGCTTGCAGCCGGTACGACGCATGCGACAATGCACGCCATGCCCGCACCCAACAGCGAGATCGTGGCGCTCGACATCGGCGGCATGTCGATACGTTCCGGCGTTGTTGGACTCGACCATTCGGTTGGCCGAATCCACCGAACCGTCATCGACCATTGCGGCACCGCCGATGAGTTGTTGACCAGCATCTGGGCCAGCATCAATGCGTGTCGCCCCACTCGGCGGGTGGCCATTGCCATTCCCGGCCCGTTCGACCACACCCGCGGTGTGTCGTCAATGGTCCACAAGTTCGCCGCACTCGAAGGTCTCGATCTCAGGCAAGAACTGACCGAACGAGCGGGTATCCCCGGGATCGAGATCAGGTTCGTCAACGACGCTGCTGCCGCAGGTGCGGGGGAGGTCAGCGCCGCCGGTTCGCCACCGGGCCACACGTTGGCCCTGACCCTGGGCACCGGGCTGGGAGCCTCGATGTTCAATGGAGGAACCCTCGTCCCGACGTTCGATGGTTTCGACATCTCCGAGCTCTGGTCGACAACGACCAAGAGCGGTGTCACTGCTGATCAATACTTCTCGGCTACCGGCCTTGCTGCGACTCTCGGCGTCAACACAAGCGAGCTACCGACCGCGGTGAAAAGGGCGGAAGCCATTGAGACCCTCACCGCATGGGGCCACGAACTGGGGACCTTCATCGAGTCGTTGCGACCGCGTCTCGATCTCGAGCGGGTGTTCATCTGCGGAGGAGCGGCCGGTGCGTTCGACCAATTCGGACCAGCGGCCGGGGCCTCGACCACCATTCCGCTGTCTCAGGCCACGCTCGGTTCGAGTGGTGCGTTGCTCGGTGCCGCTCTGTTGGGCTTCGGCGTGAGCTGAAGCTCTGCAGCAAAGGGCAACCCAGCGAAGAGCTTGTCGAACACCGCGAGTCGGTCGAACTGCATGGCAAACGATCGCGCCCGCTGAGCTCTTGCCTCGCGCTCCATGGGCTGCATCTCGACAACGGCACGATCGAGTGCCCTCGAGATGTCCTCCGGGTTGCCGGGCTCGACGATGATCGCCGTATCGCCAACTGCTTCGGGAATGCCGCCCGTCGCCGTGGTGATCACCGGACCACCTCCGGCCAGCATCTTTTCGACGAGCGCAATCCCAAATGTCTCGACGAATTCAGGCATTGGCTTGCTGGGGAGCACGTAGGCCACGGATCCCGCCATCAGCAGGCGCTTCTCGTCATCGTCCACGTCGTCGAAGAACACGATCTGATCAGCGCACCCGCTGGCAGCTGCGTAGGCGAGCGCTGCGGGCCGGGCTGCCCCGGTCCCTGCAATCACGAGCTTGACGTGATCTCTGGCCGCAGAGCGTCGATAGCCCTCGATCAGATCCACCACACCCTTGGCCGGCGTGATTCGTGACAGGAACAGGGCGTACGAGCCCGCCTCGAGACCGCGTGCTTCCAATGCTCGATCGATCTCGGCGGGAGAGATGTCGATGAAGGTCGAACTGTTCACCGCCGGGTAGGAAATACGAACGCGTCCTTCGCATTGAGCGGCAAACGTGGTCCCGAGCACATCATCCACTGCCTCGGCCGACTCGACGATCAGCTGCTTGGTGTAGTGAGAAACAGCAACGCAACGATCGTGGGCGAGGTACGTGGCGAAGACGGCCGCCGCAGCGCCCACGGCACCTTCGGCCAGGCATGACCGGACGACGTTGGTGATGTCAGAACCGACAGCTTCGGCAACCATCGTGAGGTCCGCTGCCGGGCAGATGGTCTTGGCAATCCCGAATGCTTCCATGGCGGCGTTTGCGTGAGGGGTGAGGTAGAGCGACACACACACCGTGGGAACGCCGTCGGTGAACAATTCGACCAACCGGCCAACCATTCCGGCGATGTAGCGACCGTCTGGCACCTTGTAGTCGCCCACCGGTGCCGGTCGTTCAACCGTGATGCCAGGGCTGTACGGCAGCACCGAGTCGAGCGGCTTCAGCGGGAAGGCTTCGAGCGCATCCAGCGGCCACGTCACGATCCGAACGTCGTCGTAGCCCCGCACCAGGGCAGCTTCAGCCAGGTTGCGGGCCTCGCCAGAGTGACCGCAGATCACCGGATCGGCCCGGACGATGATGACCAAGCGGCGCGACGCTGGCCGAAGCGAGATGGTCGAGACGGAGTAGGAGGAGGGCACGGGCAGTTCCTTTGGTCAGGTCGGTACGGGTGCGTGAGCGGGTCAAAGCGAAGGTGGCGGGATGGTGGGCAATCGTGTCGAAGTCGAAGGCGGACGGGTCGACGTTGCCCACGTCGATGGCTGGTCGGCCAGGCGGAGACGCAGCAGACGACCGCGGCGGACTTCGGCACTCGACAGCCAGCTGCGATCGAGCGGTGTTCCGTCGAGAGAAGCGGCAACGATGTACTGAGGCTTCGAGCCGGCCGTCCTCGGTTCGAACCCTTCCGAATCGATCACGAGAGGCTCGCCGCCGGTTTGAATCGAGCTGCGTTCGAACGCTGGGGGATGCAACAGGAACACGCTCTGCCCAGCAACGGGGAACAGGCCGAGCGATGCCCACACGAACCACGAGCTCAGCCCGCCAGAGTCGTCGTTGCCGGGCAAGCCACCGCGACCGGTACCGAATTGATGCTGCAGTGCGGCGTGCACGATCTCGGCGGTGCGGTCAGGTCGGCCGGCGTAGTGGTACGCCCACGGGGCCTCGATGTCTGGTTCGTTGTTCAAGCCTTCGAAACGATCGAGGGCGTAGCCGACCTGGAGTTCATCGCCGAAGGGCGGAGAACCGAGTTGCTTGACCGGCTCGGCTCCGAAACCGAAGAAGCGGTCCAACAGGGCAACGAAGGCTTCCGCTCCCCCGGCGAGGTCGATTCGGCTGGCCATGTCATGCAGCAAACGGAAGGAGTAGTTCCAACGTCCACCTTCGTAGAACGTCGAGTCGATCAGCAGCCCGGTCGTCGGGTCGAAAGCGTTTTCCCAGCGAGCAGCGAAGCCTTCGAGCTGGTCAGCGAGCGCGTGATCGTCGAGCGAACGAGCCACCCTCGCCGTGCAGTGGTAGCCGAAGGCGAGGTCGAGGGTGTGGCTGACCGGATGGGCAACACCGTGATCGAGAAACTCCTCGCCGTAGCTGCGGCGAAGGTCGGCAGCCATGTGGACGAGCGCCCACTCCCAATCAATGTCGGGAAGCTCTGCATCCAGAGCATCGGCGAAGAACGTGTGGGCGAGCGCACTTGCCTGACGGACGAAGCGATCTGAACCCCGCGCCATCCGATAGCCGATCGGAAGGTTGCCCTCTTCACTGCAAATCTGGAGGAGGGCGAGCACGAGGTCACGAGCACGGTCTCGATCGACCAACAGCAGCAGGGGAAGCTGGGTCTTGTAGATGTCCCACATCGTGCAGATGTCGAAGACGAACGGGCCGTCGGCGCTCCAGAACGGGCTTTCGTCTGGAGCGAAACTCGGCTTCAGCATCGAGTGATACAGCGCCGTGGCGAAGACCGTGCGCTGGTCGTCGGTGCCGCCCTCGACCTCGATCACATCGAGGTGCTCTGACCACGCCGCTTCGGTCGCAGCTCGACAGCGGTCGAAGTGTCCGTTCTCGCTCGGGCTGTCCGGCGGGGCCAGCGCCTGCGCCGATTCGAGGTCTGAACGAAGATTGGCCTCGGCCTGCGCCACGCCACGCAGGGAGAAGCCCATCCGGATCTCGACCGACGCTCCAGAGGCCACGCTGCCTCGGAACAACGAGCCGAACGGCCGCAAGGTGGTCTGTCGAATCGAATCGAAATCGAGTCGGCTGCCACCGGTCATGAGTCGCCGGTCGTACCAGAGCATCTGGCGCCAACCGGGCGCGTCGCACTCGATGTGAACGGCGAGCGGGACACCCTCGACCACGATCTCGCCCTGAACGGCGTTGGAACCAACCGTCTGCAGATGGGCTCGCATCGGCACGGTCTCGCCGTGCTCGATGTCCAGGCCGCCGTTGGAGAAATCGATGACGATGCGAGCATCAGGGCTTGCGGTGAACGTGTAGCGGTGGATCGCGCTCTTCGGCCCGGCGGTGAGTTCACACTTCACCCCGGAGCTGAGCGACGACTGGTAGTAACCGGGTGACGCTTGCTCGTCTCGTAGCGCCCACATCCGGCCCAGCTCGTCGAGAGGCTCGAGCATTGGCGTGACCCGGAGGTAGTTGTAGTACTTGCGAATCGCCCCGGTGCCGGACTGTTGGAAGTGCGTGAAGCCCGAAGCGACGTACCGATCGTGCATGGGAACCGGCACGCCTTCGGTGCCCTTGTCATACAACCCGTAGCCCGTGGGATACGCCCCCGAGTAGGGGCTGACCGACACCATGCCGAACGGAGAGACCGCACCGGGGTGCGTGTTGCCGACTTGAGGTTTGGGGAACCACCACGTCGCCGCCAGTCCGGTCGGCGGCTCGAGTTCGGTCACACCAGTGCCGATGAACGGGTCGACTTCGTCGATCACTCGTTGACTTCGGTATCGAAACGGCCTGCCACGGAGTCAAGGTAGAGACCCTTTGTTCCGGGGCTGTTTCCGAAAAGTGAACTGAGCTCGTTCCGTCAGCCAGCGGCTACTCGGCCGGACGACCGTCCCCTGGTAGCGCACCGGGCACTGGGGCGAGCCGCAATGCAGGGTTCCTCACCTGGCCTCGGCGATGTCGACCAACGCCGTTCGGACGGAACGAAGCACGTCGAACGTCGTCTTCGTGGCACCTGCCCGCCGAGCACGACGCCAGTCGGGGTGTTCTTCAATCCGCTGTTCGACCCCAACACGGGCACCACGCACGATCGCCATCGACAAACCGAGGCGATCGAGGAGCCCCAACAGCGTCGCCGCTTCGGCGGTTCGCCCCGCCCGGTCGAGGTGGAGCACGGCGACATCGAGTGCCATGGCGACCGAGGCTGGGTCAAGACTGTGCTGTTCGAGATAGCGGTCCAAGATGCCGATCAGCAGATGCGTCGGTTCGCGTTCGCCGAGGATGAATCCAACAGTCATCGCGACGGCGGCCAGCCCCATGTTCTCGAGCGTGACAAGACCATGGCCATCAATGGATTCGGCCGCCGCTTCGAGAATGGCCACGCTCGACGCCACGTCTCCGGCGACGAACGCTTGCGTCGAGCGTGCCAGCCCGGCGAAGAACGAGGCTCCATGCGATGGCACTGCAGCGGCGGCTCCCACCGCAGCGGCGGCAAGCACTTCGCCCTCCGTAGCACCGACCTCGAACGCGATCACCGCTCCGACGCCACACAACATCGCCCGCATGTAGGGGTCAGGTACTGCGGTGAGGTCGAGGTCAAGCAACAGGTTCCAGGCCTCGGCCGATTCGCCGCACGAGAACCGTGCGATCGCCGCCATCGCCAGCGTCTCGATGTTGCTGGTCTGCGAGCCGAATTCCCATCGCTGATACCAGGCACCGTCGCTCGAGCCATAGAGACCCCACGCCAGTGCGCTCTCGACACTCGTCGAGAGCGTGGGGTCCAGATCGAGTTTCGAGGATCGCACCCGCAGTCGCTCGACCCATTCCTGCAGGTGGCTCTTGGCCCCAACCGACGGGCTCATGCCATTCGCAAGACCGACAGAGCCGACCATTGATGCCATCGCGGCAATGTCACCCTCGTCATCAGCAAAGTTGAACGCCATCGAGATATTGCTGAGCTCTCTGCGGAGTTCGGCTACGCCATCCGCCGAGTCGAGCCCCTTCATCTTCTCGAGGCAGTCGCCCGATTGCTGGTCGAAATGGGCGACAAAAGCCTCGCGCTGACGTTGCTCGACGGGATCGGATTGCGCTCGGATCTCGGAGCGAACAGGAACCAGCATTCGGAAACGTGGCATGTCGAACCCCTCGCTCACTTCGAGAAGGGAATGATCGCTCAGGCTCTGCAGCGGACCAAGGACGGCTCTTCCGGCGAGCACCTCGATCGCAGCGGCATCGAAGTCGGCCGGAAACAACGCACAGAGGCCCAGCAGCTCGCGTTCTCCCCCATCGAGTTGAGCAAGTGTCGACCTGATGGCACTGGCAATCGACAGGTGCCGATCTCGTTTCCCGTTGGGGCGCGGGGCGTCATCTCGCCAACGCGTGAGCAGGTCGCGAACCCCACCCGAGCGCAAGCTGGCACCCGCCAACTCGATGGCCAGGGGCAGGCCGTCGAGCTCATCGAGCAGCTCGACGACTGCATCGTCGCCAAGATCGGTGAGTTCGACTCCGACACGCCCGAGCTCCCGCATCAGCAAACCACGACTCGCTCCACGATCAAGCGGCTGTAGCGGAACCAACTGCTCGTACACCTTGTGGAGCGGGCGGCGAGAGGTTGCGAGCACCTTCACGCTCGATGCTTCTTCGAAGACCGCATCCAGAAAAGCCCCGACCTCATTCGCGATGTGTTCACAGTTGTCGAGAATCAAGAGGTCGACTTGAGCGCGGATGCGGTCAACGACCTCGCCAAGTGGATCCGTTCCGACCTTCGCCGACGTTCCAACCACTTGCCCGACCGATGCCGCAAGACCCTGGGCGGTGATCTCCTCCAACGACACGAACCTGATCGCGCCGCCATGTCGTCGGCGCCATCGCTCGACCACGGCCAAGGCCGTTGCAGTTTTTCCTATGCCGCCGGTCCCGGTGAGCGTGACCACGCGCTTTGTCTCGAGGAGCTCGACCGCCTGATCGACGTCGACATCACGCCCGAACAACACGGTCGCCCCGGACTCCATGACAGAGTCAGCCGCCCCTCCAACGTCGGGAACAGTGTCTGGCGGCGCGGCATCGCGATGCAAGAGGATGTCGAGTTCGGTTCGTTCGATTGCGGGTGATGGGTCGAGGCCGAGGTCGTGTCTGATCCGCTGACGGAACGCCGAAATTACTTCGAGAGCCTCATTGGCACGACCGAGTCTGGTCAACGCGATCGCAAGCGTGATGCACAGGCGCTCGCGGTACGGGTGTTGCTCGAGAAGGCGCCGAGCCGACGTGACCGACCCTGCGTTGTCTCCTTGCGAAAGTCGAGCCTCGGCGTCGACCTCACCGCAATCGGCCATGAGCTCGCTCAGCCGTTCCCGTTCTGATGCAGCGAAGGCGGCACCATCCAAGCTCACCAGTGGTTCGCTGAATGCTTTCGCCAGATTGCCGATGAGCGAACGGGCGTCGCCCGGCCGACCATCGGCCAGCGCCGCCCGGGCCAGCGGCAGATCTTCTTCCAAGGCAATCGCATCACACCAGTCGACGTCTCGAAACTCGAGCCGGTAACCGCTGCCAGCACTGACAATGCGCGAGCGCGCCGAGCCCAGGTCCCGCCGCAGGTCAGAAACGAAGCGTTGGATCGAGTTTCTGGACGAAGCAGGTGGATCCTCACCCCAGAGCGCAGCACTCAACCGTTCGGCACTCACCACCGTTTCACGATGCAGCGCGAGGTAGGCCAGCAATTGACACGAGCGGGCGCCCCTGACGGTGATCGGCATCGAGCCAACCCGCACGTCGAAGCCGTCCAACAACGTCAAATGAAGAGAGTCCGCGCCCACAACCCCACGATGCTAGGGCGCCCGTTGCAGCCGCAGCCGCAGAACGAACCCCTGGGTCTTGCCAGACCCCGTCAGTGAGAAGGCCGCGTGCGGGCGAGAGGCTCACTCACCGTGGGTCAGCCGAAGCTCGCGCTTGAGGACCTTGCCGGTGGCGTTGTGCGGGATCTCGTCGACGAAGACCGCCGACGTCGGCACCTTGAACTTGGCCAGCCGCTCCGAGCAGTGAGCGAGCACGGTCGCCTCGTCGAGCTGCACCCCTGGCTTGAGGATGATGATCGCCCGGCCGACCTCGCCCCATCGATCATCGGGGACTCCGATGATCGCCGCTTCGCTGACCTGATCCAGCTGGTAGAGCACCGTCTCGACCTCTGCTGGATAGACGTTCTCGCCGCCGGAGATGTACATGTCCTTCCAACGGTCGACGATGTAGATGTAGCCCTCATCGTCGACTCTGGCCGCGTCGCCGGTCTTCAGGTAGCCATCGACGAAACTCTCTTCGTTGGCCTCGGGATACTCCCAGTAGCCAGGCGTGACGTTCGGGCCGCGAGTCCAGATCTCGCCGATCTCGCCGGGGGAAACGTCGTTGCCGTCTTCGTCGACGACTCGCACTTCGGTGTGCATTGCGGGCAAGCCGGCAGAGCCGATCTTGACCATGGCATCTTCGGGTTTGAGGGCGGTCGACAACGGTGAGGTCTCGGTCATGCCGAACGCTTGTTGCAGCGGCAGACCCTTCGCTCCCCACGCCTCGAGCAACGGCAACGGCGAGGGTGCTCCGCCCAACGCTGCTGACTTCACGGTCGGGAAGGTGGCCGACTCGAACGACGGATGCTGGCTGATGAAGAGGTAGTTCGTGGGAACACCCATGAAGTGGGTGATCCCCACGTCGGCGTCGCCGAGGAGCTCGAGACACTTGCCAGGGTCGAAGTCGCGCATGACGATGTTCGTTCCACCGAAGTGATACGCCGGATTGGCGAACACGTTCAGCCCTGCGGTGTGGAACAGCGGAAGCACCGTGAGGCAGGTGGTCTCGACCCCGACCATGCAGAACTCCACAAGGTTGATGGCGTTGAAGAACACCATGCCGTGGGTGATGATGCAGCCCTTGGGCCGGCCGGTCGTTCCCGAGGTGTACATGATCGTGATCGGCGTGTCGTGGGTGCATTCCGCCCCGCCGAGCTTCGGGGTCGCCGACGCCGACGCTCCTTCGTACTCACCCTCGACGTCCCAGTTGATCACCGAGGGCACCAGGCCGGCATCAAGCAACTGCGCTCCCATCTGAGCGAAGCCCTCGTCGACAATCATCAAAGACGGCCGGCAGTCGCCGAGGATGAACTCGAGTTCGGGCAGAGCGAGGCGCCAGTTCAGCGGGGTGAAGATCGCACCGAGCTTCCAGCACGCGAACTGCACTTCGAAGAAGTTGGTGTTGTTGTTCGCCAACACAGCGACTCGGTCGCCGAATCCGACACCATGGGTTTCACTGAGGACGGTGGCAAGTCGGCTACAGCGATCATCCATCTCGGCATAGGTGAACTCGCGACCGGTTCCGAGATCGACCGACGCCACCTTCTCGGGCCGGGTACGAGCGTGGTGGGCGATCCAATCGGACGACTTCGTTGCCATGTGTGTTTGTCTCCAGGTGATCCGAGCGGGACGAGGGTCGTCCCGCCGTCAGTTATGACAGATGGCGCTGAGCGATCACTGAGTACCTCACCGCTCCGGTTCGCGGTCAGACACTCACCAAACCCGGGGCTGACAGCATCGAAACTGAGGGCCATAAACCCGGGGTTTGGAAGTGGGAGTGCCAGACTGAGCGACGATGAGCCGCCCGTCAGCACTGCTGCGCCCACTTGGGGCCGACGACGGTGCCGCGCTCTGGTCGCTGCTCGAACCGGCCGCCAGCGAACTGGTAGGCATGACCTCGCTACCCACCAGTCAGGCCGAGGCCGATGCGCTGTGTGCTGCATCGGCTGCGACCCTGGCCGATCTGGCCGCCGGGGCGTACGAGTCACCTCAGGCAACATCGGCGTCAGTGACATTCGCGCTCATCGATGACGCCACGATCGTTGGTGTCACTGCGTTGTCGTTCAAGCACGCAGTGCCGAACCTGGCGGTCGAGGTCGTGACCAGCAGCGACGGTCTCGGCCTGGACATGAAGAGCACGTCTGCGCCGTGGACTCGCACGGAGTTGAACTCGAGCTACCTCTCACCAACGGCTCGAGGCCTCGGCCTGGGCCCGCTGTTGTCACGCGGCCGCTTCATGTTCATCCATCAGGTGCAGCGACAGATCCCGTCGACCATCGCCAGCCACCTTCGGGGGTCGTTCGCTCCCGACGGCACGGCGCCGTTCTGGGAGTGCTTCGGCACCCACTTCACCGATTCCTGGCCCGACTCGGTCGCCGCCGAGCAAGCATTGGCAGAAGATCCCGCTCGACTCGACGATCTCGTCGGGCATCGTCGGGCTGTCACGGCTGATGTCCTCGATTCACTCGGGCCGGTCAACCAGGCGTCTCTTCCTGCGTTTCGGCTGCTGATGCGAGAGGGTCTGCGACCCAACGGGATGTATGACCCCATCGACGGCGGGCCAACGCTCGTCGCCGAGCGCGACCAAACGGTCACGAGCCAACACCGCAGATACGGGCGTGCCAGCATCGTCGACGATCCGGCGTCACCGGTTGCCTCGCTCGTCGCCGTCACCAACGTTGACCAATTCCGCGTGGTCCACGTGCCCGTCAGCGTTGGCGACGACAAACGGATCTCGGTTGATGAAGCAACCGCAGCCACACTCCACATCAACGACGGAGCCCTGCTTGCCATCGCCCCAATCGGAGGAACCCAATGAGTGAAACCCGGGAGGTCAACATCGACGGGCTCGTCGGGCCGACCCACAACTACGCCGGCCTGTCGCTTGGCAATCGAGCCTCGATGTCCAATGCCGGCACGACCTCGAGCCCCAAGCGGGCGGCACTGCAAGGGTTGGCCAAGATGCGGTACTTGCATCGCCTCGGCGTGAGGCAAGGGGTGATGGCGCCCCAACAGCGCCCCGACACCGCCGTTCTCGCACGGCTCGGCTACGGCCCAGAAGCCACCATTGCCGACCTTGCCACCCGCCGGCCTGACTTGATCCCGACGGTCATGTCCGCGTCGAGCATGTGGGCCGCGAACGCCGCCACGGTCACACCGTCGGTCGATGCTGCGGACGGCAGAATCCATTTCACGCCCGCCAATCTGTCGTCGACGGCGCACCGTTCCTTCGAACACGAACAGACCGGGCGAACGCTCGGCGCCATGTTCAGCGAAGCGAAACACTTCGTGGTCCACGAACCGTTGCCCGAGGCGCTCCCGTTCGCCGACGAGGGGGCTGCAAACCACGGCCGGTTCGCACCCTCACACGGCGAACCAGGCACGCATCTGTTCGTCTTCGGCCGCGACGTGGCTGACCCCGTGATGGCCGACGGATTCCCTCGCCGGCAGACCCGCTTGGCTGGTGAGCTGATCAGTCAGAGTCATCAACACGACCCTGCGAAGGTCATCTACGCCCGGCAGGCTGCACGCGCGATCGATGCTGGCGCATTCCACAACGACGTCGTCTCGGTGGCGAACGAAGGCGTGCTGTTCAGCCACGAAGCGGCGTTTGCCGACCCGGCAAAGCTCGCAGCCGAACTCGAGCAGATCGGGGTGCAGCTCGTCGAGGTCACCGAGGCAGAGGTCCCACTCGCTGATGCGATCTCGTCGTATCTGTTCAACTCACAGCTCGTAACCCTGCCAAACGGCTCCATGGCGCTCATCGCCCCAACCGAGGTGGCCGACACGGCCTCGACGTCGGCCTACCTCGAGCAGGCGGTCGCCGACTCGCACTTCCCGATCTCCTCTGTCCACACCCTTGACCTACGTGAGAGCATGCGCAACGGCGGTGGGCCAGCGTGCCTGCGACTTCGCGTTGTCATGACCGAAGTCGAACGAGCATCAGCGGGGCCGCAGGTACTCGTCGACGACGAGCGTTTGGACGCGTTGGAGGAATGGGTCGAGCTGCACTACCGCGATGAGCTCCATGTGGAAGATCTCGCCGATCCCGACTTCGCTGACGAAAACCAGCGAGCGCTCGACGAACTCACCCAACTGCTCGAGCTGGGCAGCATCTACCCGTTCCAGCTCTGACCCTGCAGCGATGACTACGGGTTGTTGGCGGTTTGCTCGGCTTCGAAGTTGAGCGTTGCGATCGAGCTCAGTCCCTGGCCGACCGTGGTTCCCCCGGGAAGCGTGACGTTGAAACACAAGATCTCGCTGCCCGCGGCGGCCAAGACTCGGTCGCCGAAGTTGGCGCCGGCAGTGGCGTCACCGATGATGGCGGCGGGGGTCGTGTTGCCGAGCACTCCTGAGTACAGGACCGTGCCGTCGGTGGTCCAGTTTGCGTTGTCACACGTCGTGACGCCCGACTTGACCGTGAGCAGCAGCTCGGAGGCGAGAACGTTCTCATCGGTGGTGGACGTCATCGCATAGCGGAACTCGAGGCTGCCCGAATTGGTCACCGTCAGCGGATTCGTCACCTGGTCACCTGGTGCCATGGCCGGCATCGTGACCACCGCCGTCGCCGGCGTTGCCGTGATGTCGACGGTTCCGGCGGCGAACGTGTTCGAGCCCACTGATGCAGTATCGGTGAACAGCGCCAATGAGGTGACCGTCATGGTGGCCACGCCAACGAGAATGACGGCGATGGTCAGGAGCAGTCGGGCCGTTTTGCCGCGATTGTCTTCCTTGGACTTCGTCGTGCGGGCCTCGGCGGCCGGCGTTGGATTCGGGGTTTGGAGTGTTGCCATGGTTTTGGTCCTGTCGGAGCCCGATGTGATCGCCGGACCTTGAGTCCCAACGGCACATCAGTGTCAGAAGTAAGTAATGTGACGGGCGTCACATATTGTTAGGCGCGGTCAGCACGAGGTCGGCGTCTCCACCCCACACGCCGGTCGGGTCGGCTTGATCGCCGGCGAGTGGGTTGCCCAAGTACAGAAACAGTTCGGTGTCGACCGTGCTCGACAACAGGGGCACCCGGACCCACGCCGTGATGGCTCCCGTTGCTGCATTCCACGACTCGAGATGGTGGTCCAACCGAGTCACGCCATCAGCGTCGGTGAAGATGAGGTCGTCGCCGTCGATCTGAGCGTTCGAACCAAGATCGAGGTCGACGAGTTGGACCAGCAACGTGAAGTCTGCGACATCGGTGTCGGCAAGGTCATGACTCACCAGGATCGGTCGCCGCAAGTTCCAGTCACCTTGGTCGCGGAAGGTCACCGCTGTGGGAGCCCCGGCGGCGACGGTGGCGGTGGGAGCCGACAGGCTTGCGTACTCGAAGCCGATCTGGGCAGGCGCCAACGTTTCGTACCGAAGCCTGACCTGGCCGAGGTCGCCATCAAGCGCTCGTGCACCTGTCTCATCGGCGCCGAAGCTGATGCCACCGGTGCGACTTGCCGGGAGTGCGCCAGAGGCCGGGACCGACGCAACAGAGATTCCATCGACGAAGAGTTCGAGCGTGACCTGGTCCCACACCATCGTCACGTGATGCCAAGTGCCCGGTGTCAACGATCCACCCGAGGCCACAACGGCGGCGCCGTCGACGTCGAGTGAGGCGAACGCGACCGGCGAGCCGGGTGCGGTGGTGTTGTCGATGCCCACCTCGAACACGGTGGATCCCGGTGCTCCCTGCGAAACGAGCGCGACATCACCGGTGATCGCGTCGGCGCGGAACCACGTCGAGACCGAGAACGATCCGTCGGGTAGCCGAAGGGGCGCTGATTCCAGCCTGTCCCCCACGCCATCGAGTCGAGCGTTGAATCGATCGTCCACCATCACCCGCTGCGTGTTGTCCAACGCGAGGCCGTCGACGTTCAGCGGACCGCGATCATCGAGTGCCGGGGCAGCCCCGGCGGGATCACCCGTCATGTTCCACACCGCACCTTGACCAGCCCAGGTGCTTCTCGGGTCGGCCTGGTCGGGGGCGTCGGACGCTCCGTAGTAGAGGAAGAGGGTGGTGTCGGTTGCGTCGTCGAGCGTCGGCACTCGCACCCAGGCCGCCAGCGTGCCGGTCGCAGCGTCCCATCGTTCGATGTCGTGAGGGACCGCTGAGCCACCGGCGTCGGTGAAGAACAGATCAGATCCATCGGCTTGGGCGTTGGTGCTGAGGTCCGGGTCGGTGACCACGACGAGCACAGCCTGGTCGGTCAGCGCCGAACCGACCGTGGCTGCGTCAACGGTGAGTTGGATACGTCGGGTCCACGGCTCGGCTCGATACCACGAGGTTCCCTCGGTGCGATCTTCGAACACACCCAGTCCGCTTTCGAAGCCTTCGTTGATGAGCCACACGTTGTTCGGATCTTGCAATGCCGGCGCCGGGGTGGGATCGCCGAAGTACAGCCAATACGACACGGTGGTCGAGGCAGCAACGCTCTCCTGGGTTCGGAACCAGAAGGTGCTGGCCACGTCGTTCCACGCGCTGGTCTCGTCCAACACCCGATCGAGTTCGGTCCAAGTCGTTCCGTCGAAACGCCACAGCCGAAGGTCGTTGCCCGATGCCGCCGACAGCCCGCTGGCGACCAGTGCGGCGTGATCGATCGTGACCGGCGTGGTGTAGCCATTCGGCACGTCGACGCTTGCCGCGTCGACATCGATCCGTTGGCGGTACGGCGCACCGGGGTCGGCCCACGTGGGGCCACCCCACGTGACTGCTTGCCAGGCGAACGAGGCGGTCGACGTCGACGGGGTTCGCTCCAGCGCAACGGTGGAGGCGTCGCTGAAGCTCGCCGTCACGAGACCCTCGCCAACGTTGCCGGCAGAAACGTGGTCGGTCGAACCACCGCTCGATGCACCGCCGACCATCACCGTCGAGCCGACGGTGGACCTGGTGAGGTCCACCGGCTGGATGGCGACCGAAGCCGTCGGCTCACCGGGCAGGAGGTCGATCACTCCGTGTTGGACCGTCGTGCCGTCGAAGAACTGGACGACCTGCACGCTGACATCCAGTGACGCACCCGTTGCTGCTCGTTGCACCTCGATGGTCGAGCTGTCGAGCAAGCGGGCTCGCACCATGCGTTGACCGACGTCGGGGCCGCCGTCACCGCTCATGAAGGTGGCCAACACCATCGACGCCGCAACATCCACCGGTTGGGACAAGGCGAGGGTCTGCGTGGCCGTCCCTGCTCCAAGAGTTCCCGGCACCACTTCGGTCCGAACATCACCTGCGTTGTCGAACTCCACGACTTGGAACCCCATGGCAAGGCCGGCAACGAGGGCAGCGCCGTCATTGCGGAACCGGACCGTGTCAGCGCCGACCAACTCGACGATGGCCGTGTCGTTGTCACCAAATACTGCGTCGAAGGCAAGCCCCACCGTGCCACCGATCACGAAGCTGTTCTCCGGGTCGACCGGATTGATCGGGACGTCCACTGCGTTCGAACCGTCGCCGACTCCGGTCCAGCGCTGCACCGTGATGCCACACGAGTATTCGACGACCGACCATTCGATGACGATCGGCGGCGGCCCTGGCGTATCGGTCTGACGGAGGAACTCGATGGTCGTGGCGTCGGCGAGATTGCCGAGAACGACGGCATCGCCTGGCTTCGCCGAGTTACTCCGGACCGAATAGGTGACAAAGGCTGCCGATGGGTTGACGGCGGTGATCGCAACGGACGTTACACCGTTCGTCGAGCTGGTCACCTGCCCGCTCTGCACACCGGCCACGCGAGCGTCGAAGCAATCGCTCGTGCTGAAGGCGTTGCCCGTGACGCTGTTGGTCGAGAGGTACAGCGACCACGCAAGGCCGGTGAAACCAAAGAGGATCGCGAGCGCTATCCCCACGGCGAATCGCTTCTGGCCGACACCCGCCGTCTCCCTTCCGCCTTCACTCACCGCTTCTGCGTCGTCCTTCCCAGAGTCATCATCGGTACCGCCGCCACCCCGAACGTCGTCGTCTTCACTTTCGATCTCGGCGGCAGACCCCCAGATGTGGGAGAGCGCCGACATCGTGACGACAAGGACGGCACCGCCAACCACGAGCAAACCGATCAGGGGCGAGCCGAGCCACAGCAGCGCCGACCCGAGCCCTGGCACGACCCAACGGCCGACGAGCTCGGACCCGTTCAGTGCATAGGGCTCAGCATCGACTTCGGTGTTGGCATCGCCTCGGGTGACGGCGAATGCCTGGCCCGTTTCGGCAAGCTCGATCTCAACAACTCGGTGGGTCACCGTCGCTCTGGCCTCGTTCGACATCACCAAGATGTCGCCGACCTGCACCTGATCGACGGGGCCCGCAATGACAACCGAACCAACCGGCGCGGTCGGCGTCATGCTGCCGCTCGTCAGCACCACCGGCCGATAGCCCTGCGCCAGCCCGATACCGAGAAACATCACCGCCAGAATCAGGCCAACGGCGACAAGTGCCACGATGGCGTAGAAGCCGCGAAAGGCCTGCTCGCCGACCGAGCGGCGACTTCTGGTCAACCCCGGTCGCCAGCTCACTCGAGATCCTCGGTGGCCTGTTCAGCCAGGATCGTCAGTTCAACCACTGCACCGGCACCTTGCAAGTTGTTGGACACGTCGATGGGAAATTCGACGTCCAGACACAGCAGGTCTGTCGTCCCGGGTTGGATCAAGCGGTCGCCGTCATCTGGCCCGATGGCAGGGTTGCCGAAGATCTGCGGATCACTGGCGGCCCCTTCGAACAGCAACTGAACCGGAGCGGGGCCGCAGGCTCCAGAAGCAGCAGGCCAGATTCGCCACTCGAGTGCCTCGAGCAGCAGACGGTTCGAGTCGGAGGTGTCAGCAACCAGCGCATAGCGAAGCGGCAGCGTTCCATCGTTCTCGAAAACGACCTCACCTTCGAATCGATCACCGGGGGCCATGTTGCGTGCGTCAAAGAGCACGGTGGTCGGGCCCAACGCCACGCTGACGCTGGCACTTGCCAGCTGATTCATGCCCAACATCTCGTTGTCACCGAATGCGGCAGAACCGCGATCAGCGCCCAGGGAGATCACCAACGGTCCGGCCAGAGCAGCGAGGACCAAGGCGATCGTGGCAACGATGATCAGCCGACGCCTCACGGCGCCGCCTCCCACACGAAGTCAATCGATGATTGACGACCAACCGCGTCGGCCTCATTCGCCAACTCGAAGCGGAAGCGGAACGCGAACTCGTCGCCGGTGTTGTAGATGAAGCCAAGAGGCATCACCCCGACCGCATCGAGCTCGGCGAGCGTTCCGTCAAAGACCGAGTCGTCTGCTTGGAAACTGTCGCAGTCCTCGAAGCCGCCACCGGTGCCCCGCTCGATCTCCACCCCGAGGTAGGGGCCGAGGTCGCCGACGGTCTGGGCATCGAGGGTCAACTCGACCGGCAAGATCGACCCGTCGTACGCAACCGTGATGCATTCCTCGACCGGCCGGCCCGGCGCCATCGCGTCGAGGTTGACGAGCGATCGGCCGTTGTCGTCGTCGGTCAGTGAAACCGTGCCGGCAGCCACGCTGTTACCAGCAACGGTTCCGTCCGGGTTGATGGCCGCCGTCGACTGGGAAACCACCAACGTCGAGATGAGCAGCGCAGAGACGGCGGCAGCGAAGGCACGAGCAGCGGCCCGGTCGACACGCGACTCGGCGGCCTCGCTGGCGGTTGTGCCATCGTCGACGATGGCCTGATCGAGTGGTCTGGCCATCAGAGCACCGCCCCGTCGCGACTGCGATCGTTCACGATCAAGTCGAGGGTTGCTCGAGCCGAGTCGGGACGTCCCAGGTGATAGCCCTGCGCCATGGTGCAACCGATACCGGAGATGATGTCCAAGTGTTCGTCACTCTCGATGCCTTCGGCGATGACGACCAGGCCAAGTCGACCGCACAACTCCACGACGGACTCGATGACGATGCGATCGGTCTTGGATCGAAGCGCGTTGCCCACGAGCGTGCGATCCAGCTTGATACCAGCGATTGGCAGCTTGTGAATGTACGACAGCGAGGTCTGCCCCTCGCCGAAGTCATCGAGCATCATGCGAACCCCAACATCGCTCAGCTGTTCGATGTTGTTCATGACGACGGGCAGATTGGGCGCAACCAGTTCTTCACTGATCTCGACGAATGCACGATGCGGCTCGAGACCGGTGGCGGCGAGAGCGTCGGACAGATTCGGAACGAGGTAGTCGGACTCGAGATCGTCGGGTGATGCATTGACCGACAGGAAGAAGGGACGATCGCCGAGCGTGGGGCGCCAGTCAGCCACCGTCTGGAAGGCCTCGTGACAAATGAAGCGGTGCAGCGCGGCGCCGGCTCTCCCTGACTTCGCCGCCGCCACGATCTCGAGCGGGGGCACCGCTCCGAAGATGGGGTGATCCCATCGAACCAGCGCCTCGACTCCGAGGATCTGCCACCTCCTGGCGCGAGCTGCGTGGTCGGCCATCCCGACCACGGGTTGGAACACGAGTCGGATCTGCCTTTCGGCGATGGCCCCGACGACGTCTTCGGCCAAGGTCGCTCGCCGGTCCTCCGCACGGTCGAACGACTCCTGGTAGAACTGGTACGGCATCAATTCGCCACCGCTCTTGGCCACGTACATGGCAACGTCAGCTCGCCTGATCAGTTCGGCTCCAGCGAGATGCCCGTCGCCGAACGAGATACCGATACTGGTGCCGATGCGGACGACCTCGTCGTTGACCGTGAACGGTTCAGCGATGGCTGATGCCACCGCTCGTGCGATTTCTTCAGCTCGGGTGTCGGAGATCGATCCGCGAACGAGGATCGTGAATTCGTCGCCGCCAACCCGAGCAACGAGGGATCGAGGCGCAGCGATGGGCAGCCGCTCCGCCACCTGACGCAGCAGTTCGTCGCCGGCATCGTGGCCGAGTCGATCATTGACGGGCTTGAAACCGTCGAGGTCGAGGAACATCACGGCCGGGCGAGGGTCTTCATCGGTCGAGACCTCGAGCTGGTCGAGCATCATCAAACGGTTGGGAAGCCCGGTCAGCGCATCGTGGTGTGCTTGCCGCTCGAGCTCACCCTGCATCGAGGTGATCTCGGTGAGCAGCTCGTGATTCTGTAGCGCCACCGAGGCTTGACCGGCGAGGAGTTGAAACGCATCGATCTCACCAGCGGACAGGGATCGACCGGCGCGTACGCCCGCCCTCAGCACCGCACGGACGTTTCCGCTTCCCGCCACCGTCGAGGTCAAGATGGTGCTGAGGCCCACAACGTCGAGAGCATGCTGCTCGGCTTCGGTGTCACCGTCGACGAACATGGCTCGGTGAATCAGATCCTCTGGCAACAGTCCGCTCGCTGGGGTCCCGGGCTCGGGAATGTCCCAGTTCGCTGAACCGCCGAGCTTCTTCCAGTCCGTACCGCCCGTAGCCACGAGGTCGACCGAATCGAAGCCGAGACTCATCACACCTTCGAGCACGGCGTCGATGTGTTGGCCGTCGAGTTGGCTGACGTGGCGGCTGGATTCGGCGACACGTTCCAGCAGCTCGCTTCGCGCCTCAACGCGACCAAGCGTGCTCCGTTGTTCGGCGACGTCTCCGAGCAACTGCTCGGCAAGGTAAGCGCCGGGCACGACGACGAGAAAGAGAACACTCATCTGGTCGAGTGTCTTCTCCAGCTCTTCGAGCAAGTCGTTGGTGCCGGCGAGTTCGTAGGTCCAGATGCGGCCGGCGATCGTGAGCGTCGTCAGGATCATCCAGTGGTTCAGAGCGCCGACGAGGCCGAACCGAACAGCGGCTTCGATGATGGGAAGGGCAAACAGCACCCAACCCAGGCCGGCGGAACCGGTCAGTGCCGAAAGGAAGACAACGAGCGTGGTGTCGATGGCCAATTCGATGAACGGAGCGCGGTCGCGCAGACTTCGGTTCTCGACCTTCGAGGAGAACAGGTTCGTCAAGAGCAACACGGCGAGCAACCCGACGTAGAGCGGGACTTGTCCCCGGCTGCTCCCCAACAGTTCGAATCGCGATGGGTCGAGGACGAACTGTGCGGTGATGAGAACCGCCACGAGCAGTCGCACTCGACGAATGCCGACCTTGCTGATGTCACCGGCGTCGACTTTTCTCGACGTGCGCCGGCGAAGTGCCGGGATGATGGTCAAGGTGAAATGCAGCGCTCCGCCGAGTGATAGGACAGCCCACGCAATCAGGGGCACGAGATTCCCCTGGTCTCGCCACACCGCAGGAAGCCCGACCAGTGGAACGAGAACGCGGGCGACACCCTTGATGTCGGCTCTGGTGATGCGCTCGGTGTCCGGACTCGGATTGGCGTCACCCTTCGTGACGAACTCATCACCCTCGACTGAGAACACTCGATGCGCAACCGAAGCTCCGTCATCGCGCTCGAACACCACGATGGAACGCTGCGACAACGTGTTGCCCGGATCCGACTCGATGAGCAGGACATCGCCGACGCTGACCGCTGGCTCCATCGATCCGGAGGTGACCACGACCGGTTTCCAGCCACCGAGCGACATGCCGATCAGCACCCAACCTCCGAGGAGGATGGAAAGGTAGAACAGGAGCCAGAGCACCAACCGAGCGCCCGGATAGAGCACGCGACCCACCCACTGCTCTAGACGAGCGACGGCCGTGAGAGACCGATCGGCCGAGGCTCCTTGCACGACGTCGCTCACGGTCGCACCTCGATCACGAGCCAGAACGCCGTGGTGAGATTCTGGGCCTCGTTGTCGTCCATCACTTCGACAGAGACGCGAACCCACGAGCTCTCACCGTCCTGTGCCGCAGGCATCAGCGGTAGTGCCGTTTCGAAACTGTTGTGCTGCTGCCAGAGCGACTCAAGCGTGCCACCGAAGACTTCGTTGGCGGCCACGAAGTCTTCACAGTCGTTCTGCGAACCGGTTCCGAGATCGACCGTGGTATCGATGAAGGCTTCGAGCCCCGAGCCCTCGCCGGCTTGGCCGAACAATCGGACCGGGACACCCTCGGCGGTGCCCAGATAGGTGACCTCGAAACAACGTTGGAGTTGAAGCCCCGGGTACAAGCCAGCGGCATCGATCAGCAGGCCCGACGAGGCCACCTCGGAGCCGCCGTCGACGACGAGGTCGATCTCGGCCGCGGTCAGCAACGAGCTGTCATTGCGGGTGGTTGCCGCAATGCGGCCAGACGCGGTTGTGACGCCAGACCACACGAACAGTGCACCGGCCACGATGACCGCAAAGGACGCAAGACCGAGCGCGAGCACGCGAAGAGACGGCGCCTCCTCTGCAACCTCGTCTTCGTGGGTGGTCGTCAATGCCTGTCCTTCGTTTCTTGAAGGATCGGCCGGAGAATGTCGACGTTGAGTGCGGCAAGAACTTGCCCGCAAGCGGCTCAGTTACGTTCGAGCGGTCCCAGCGATGTCGTGGGCTCGTCGCTTACCAGACGCCGCACCATCACATCGTCGATGAACCACTGCTCGCCGCCGAAGATGTCTGCCGCACGGAAACCAACCGAGCCAGAAGGCTCACCGGACAGGGCCGTTGGGCCCAGTCGAACAGTGCCATCGAGCGCGAACGTCGTGTTTCCGAGCTCGTCGGTGGTCATCACGACCTGCTGCCACGTTCCCGCAGCGAGTGTCGTCGGGTCGGTGTCGACCGACGTTCGAGTGGCGCCAGCGAGTTCCGCAAGGTCGAGGCCGGCGCCCGTGGCGGAGGCATCGAACTGATCGGTGGCGGCGGGGCCGGTGCGCGTTCCAGCAGCGACGTCGGTGATTGCTGGATTGCTGACCCACCACCAGGCCGTCATCTCGACACCCGGTTCGTTGACGCCGACGGCGGTGATCCAGGCATCAGCGCCTGGGTTGGTGAGCGGCGCTGCCAAGGCATTGCCACCGGTGCGAGACTGGAGAGCGGACGTGGTCCACGGTGCCGGCGCTGCGGTCTGGGCCGCTCCGATGGACACGAAAGCAGCAGGATTCTGGCCGTTGCGGAAGCGGGCCATGACTTCAGCTGTGGTGAGGGAACGATGGTGCAACTCGAGTTGGTCAAGCGTGCCATCGAGCCCCGAGGCCCCGACGCTCGTGTTTCCGATCGCGAGCGGTGCGTCCAGATCAACCGTCAGCGAACCAACGGCGCCGGCAGTGTCGACAACAGCGCCATCGACAAACAACGTCAGCGTGCCACCGTTCCATGAAGCAACGACGTGGTGCCAAGCGCCGGGCAGTACTGAGCCACCCCTGACCTCGGCCAGCACTCCCCCGATGTCCATGCGGCCGACTGCCTCGCTGGTGCCGTCGTCGATGAACAGCTCGTAGATGGTTCCTGCGCCTTCGCCCTTGGCGATGATGCGTGGATCGTTGCCGGCGGTGTCGAGATTGACCCAGGCCGACATGGTGAACGCATTGGAGGTGATGTCGGTTGGTGGACCGACGAGCCGTTCGAGTCCACCATCGAGGTTGATGCCGGCGCCGCCGACACCAGGCACGGGGACGGTGGGGTCGCTTCCGCCCGCAGCGGTGAGGTCGGTCTGACGGGGACTGATGTCTGCAACGGTCGCCGCCGCGACGGGGGTGGCGGTGCCGGAGAACTCTGAGGTAGCGCCGAAGCTGCCACCACCCAGGTCTTCGGTGGTGGTCATGGAGACGTTCACCCCGGTGCCGGCCACAGTGAAATCGAACGTTTGCGACCCGCCACCAAGGTGCGTGACGGTCGCTGCTCCGAGGAGGACCTCACCCTCACCGAAGCCCGTCGGGTCGGCTCCGGACGGATTGCTGAACGCTTCGATTCGATAGTCACCGGCGGGAACGTCGAGGGTGAACGTGATGGCGGTGGTACCGCCAGAGGTCGTGGCTGACGTGATCTCTGGGAAGTTGAGGTAGTCGTTCGAACCGGTGTCGACATCGTTCACGTCGTTCGGGGTCGGGCCGTCTTCGGCGTTCGTGGGACTGAGGTCGATGCCGACGCCGACGTTGCCGCCGAAGTCGGTGTTTCCGAAGATCACGTTGCCGATGATGGAGTTCCCGGTGCCTCCATCGACGCTGACGCCGATGCCCGGTCCCGTGATGAGGTTGGCTGAGCCAGCCGCGGTGCCGCCCACAGTGGTGTCGCTCCGACGGATGGTGATGTTCCGCTCCTGTGTGCCTACGGGTGTTGTTCCGCTGACATCGGCACCGATGATGTTGCCAACAATGGTTGCCCGGTCCGCGTTCACGTAGATCGAGCTGCCGTGACCGGAGATCAGATTTCGGTCGGCGGGATCGATACCACCGATGGTGGCGTCGGTGCTGAACACACTGAACACGTTGTTCACTCCGGGACGAGCGATTGTGCCCGACGGATCGATACCGATGTAGTTGCCCACGACGGTGACGTTGGAACTCCAGATGGTGATGCCGTCGTGACTGTTGATGACGAAGCCTCGAAGCGTCGAACCACTCGATCCCGCCTGGAACTCGACCACGCTCACGCTTGACGTTGGCTGGATCTGCACCACGGGTTGGCCATTCAGACCCTGCGGCGCGGGTGCCGTGTTCGCGATGAAGCCGGGTTGGCTGGATGCATCGAGATCGACCGTGTCGGTCAACGCCGGGAAGGCCGTCGCCGGTGCGATGGTCCAGATCCCGGCGGCGAAGCCGGGATCGGTCTCGGGAATCTGGAAGTGAATGATGTCGAGATCGGCCGATGCGTTGGCTTCCTCGATGGCGGCACGCAACGTGCACTCGACGAAACCGTCGACGTTCGTCGCGCCGGTGTCGCAGTTGCCGTCGCCGGGGGCGAGGTCGCCGGTATCGGCCGTGGAGTTGACGAAGACGATGCCGATGAGTGCGGCGTTCGAGAACTCAGAGGTGCCGCCGTAGACGCCGCCGCCGAGATCTGGGGTTGCCGTTGCCGTAATGACATCGCCTGCTGCGGCAGTGACGGTGGCCGTGTAGCTGGCGCTGCCACCGGGGTGGACGATCGATTCGGCTGAGAGGAACGTCTGCCCCTCGCCAAAACCGGTGGGGTCGGGACGATCGCTGTCGAAGAACTCGATGCGATAGGTGCCAGCGGGGACGTCGATGGTGTAGTCGACGTCGACGGTGCCAGCACCCACGGTGGTGTTAGTGAGAACGGGGTAGTTGAGGAGATCGTTGCCCCCGCTGTCGAGGTCACCGACGTCATTGGGCAACGGGACACCGTTCGCCGCGCTGAGCTCGATGCCGAGGCCGACGTTGTCGTAGATCGAGTTGCCCAGCGAGGTGATGCGGCCCAAGTTGTTGAACTGGATGCCGCCGTTGCGGTTGCCCGTGATCTCGGTGTTGGTGATCGTGGCGTCGACGATGCCGGAGTTCGAGACGATGCCGGAGTCGAACCCGCTGACGCGAGAGTTGGAGACCACCAGGTTGTTCGAGCCGTTGTAAATGATGATGCCCTCACTGCCGGTGCCGACAGAGCCGTCCACGGCACCCGTCGGGTCAACACCAACCCAAACCGCATCGATGAGAGCACGCTCACCCTGGATTTGCAGTGCGTCATCGCTCGGGCTCCCGATCGACAGATGCTGCACAGTGATGTCATCCCCTACCAGGGTGAGGCCGTCGCCAAGCAACCCGCTGAGCTGTACGACGGGCCGTGAGCCGTCGAAGCCGGGCTGTGATGAACCGTCGATGGTCAATCCGCTTCCGACGAGATCGGGGTACGTCGCAATGGGGTCGATCGCCCAGTACTCGTCGGCGGTCACATAGCCCGGATCTGATGCGGGAAGGTTGAAATCGATGGTGCCGTTGGCGGTGCGATTCGTGTGCTCAATGGCGGCTCGCATCGTGCACTCGGTGGCCCCCTCAGAGTTGACGCCACCGGTGTCGCAGATGCCGTCGTTGATGTCAGCGTCACCGGCGTCTCCGCTCGAGTTCACGGTGGCAGCGTTCACGAGCTGAGGGAAGGCAGGCGACATCTCCGAGGTCGACCCGTAGAGGCCACCACCGAAGTCTTCCGTTGCCGTCGCCGAGATCGAGACCGGCTCGGGGCCGGAATAGCTCGTGGGGAAGACCTGTGAGCCACCGCCTGGGTGCGTGACCGTGAACGCGTGCACCAACTGCTGGCCGTTGCCGGCGCCGCCAAAGCCAGGTTGATCGTTCGAGAACACCTCAACGCGGTAGTCACCTGCGGGTACGTCGAGGGAGACATCCAGACCAACCGTAAAGGTGACGCTGGGCACCGGGCCCGTGGTCCCTAATGAGGTGACCGAAGGCTCGGGGTAGTTCATCAGGTCGTTGGCGCCGCCATCGGCATCGAACGCGTCGTTCAGCGTCGAACCGTCTTCGCCCAAATCGATCGAGAGGAAGTCCGCATCGATCACGTTGCCCAAGATGGCGACGTCGTCGGCACCGACATCACGTACTGATATGGCGGGATAGGGCACGGGGGTGTTCACCAGTGTGTTGCCGTCGCCTGGGTTGATGCCACCGATGCGAACCGACGTTGCTGTTCCGGTCACCTGGATGCTCTCCCGGCCCGGTGGGTGGCCCACGGTCAGCGCCGCGTTCGATCCGATCACGTTGCCCTGGATGGTGATGTTGTTCCTCGTCCCACCCATCTCGATGCCGTTGTCTCCGGGGTTGCCGATCACGTTGTCGATCACCTCGGTGCCGTTTCCACCGATGGAGATGCCATCATCCTGCAGATCGATGGCGACGAGGCCGTCGAGACTGATGCCGATCGAGTTGCCTTCGACACGGGTGTCAGTGCCGCGGATGTCGATGCCGTCGTCGTTCGTTCTCCCGATCACGTTTCCTGCACCCGGGGCCGATCCACCAATGACCGTGCGCAGCGCTGTGCTCTCGGGTCGGATCGCATCGAAGCCAAACGAACCCAACCCAGCGTTACCCGTGACATCGGTGCCGAGGAAGTTGCCGGTGATGACGGTGTCGGTGGCCCCACTCAGAACGATGCCGTTGGCACCGGCACCGATCACGTTCCGGTCAAGAGCCGTGGTGCCGCCGATCAAGACGTCGGCCGCACCATCGACGAAAACAACGGCCTCTCCCACCGGTTGTGCCGTGGTTCCGGCAGCGTCCAAGCCGAGGTGGTTGCCGACGATGAGTGTTCGATCGGCTGACGTGTCGATCGCATTGCGTTCGAAGCTCCCGATGGCCAGGCTACGAATCGTCGAGTCCGCTGCGCCCGGTTGGAGGTTGATCGCATCAATGTCGCCGGCGGAGGCGCCGTCGATCTGTACAACGGGGGCCGTGGCGAACCCGGCTTGGGTCGTGCCGTCGATCGTGACTGGCACGTTGATCAGGTCGAAGCCCGAGCTGGGTGAGATGGTCCAGACGCCGCCGACCTGACCGCTGTCGGCGAACGGAATGTCGAAGCCGATTCCGGTGGCAACCCCTGAAGCGTTTGTCTCTTCGATCGCGGCACGGAGCGTGCACTCGTCGAGAGCGATCGCGTTGTCGCCGCCGGTGTCGCAGATGCCGTCGCCCGGTGTGAGGTCCCCGGCATCACCGGTCGAATTGACCGTCAACGGAGCGAAGTACCGAGAGAGGTCGAGCATGTAGACGGCGCCGCGGTTGTTGCCGCCGTCGTCGTCCCAAAATGCACCTACGGCCAGGTTCAGCGAGCCGTCGTTGTCGAGATCGCCAAGACCAGCGATCGACATGGCGAAGTAGTCGCCGTTGTCGATCGGGCCCGTGAGTCCACCAACGGTCGAGGAGATGAGGGCTTCGCCCCGCACGGTGCCATCGGCGTTGAGCGACAACAGATACATCTCACCTTGGCTGTCGACGCCGTCCCTGGTCGCGCCCACGGCAATGTCAGGGGTCCCGTTGCCATCGAGGTCACCAACGCCGGCAACCGAGAATCCGAAACTGTCGTCGCCTGAGAGCGGTCCGACAAGCCCACCTTGCGTGGCACTGATCT
>CAYGQE010000033.1:29592-52378 GCA_964351995.1 uncultured Acidimicrobiaceae bacterium
TCTGCTCCGCCTTGACCGTGCCATCAACGTTCAAGAACAAGACATAGACCGCACCAGCACCGAAACTGCCGTCGTCGTCGACGGCGCCGACCACAATGTCGGTCGTGCCGTCACCGTCGAGATCGCCAATACCGGCAACGGAATAGCCGAAGTTGTCGTAGTCCTCCAGAGGACCGGTGAGACCGCCTTCGGTTGCGCTGATCTTCTGCTCCGCCTTGACCGTGCCATCAACGTTCAAGAACAAGACATAGACCGCACCCGTGTACACGTTGTCTTCATTTCCACCGACGGCAATGTCGTTGACACCGTCGCCGTCGAGATCACCAAGACCGGTCACCGAGTTTCCGAAGTAGCCGTTGTCGAAGAGGGCTGCGGTCAGGCCACCTGATAGATCGCTGATCTTCTGTTCCGCTTTGACCGTCCCGTCCGGATTCAGGAACAGAACGAGTACGGCGCCCCAGTTCGTTCCGCCATCGTCGTCGGCCCCCAGGCCAGCGACGAGATCGTTGGTGCCGTCGCCGTCGAGGTCACCGACGTTCGCAATCTCATATCCAAACCCGCTGCCAGCGACAGCAGTCGTGAGACCACCAGCCGTCGAAGAGATCTCCTGCTCGGCTTTGACCGAGCCGTCCGCGTTCAGGAACAACACCTGAATGGCATCGTCGCCGTACTCGCCGACCGCGAGGTCGGATACCCCGTCGCCGTCGAGATCGCCCATGGATGCTACGGCTCCGCCGAAACCGTTGCCGTCGCCGATCGGCCCGACGAGGCCACCCGATGTCGAGCTGATCTTGAGCTCATCAGCAATCGGCGTGGATGACGGACCGGCCTCGACGTCGAGGTAGTCCGGCTCGCCATCACGGTCTGCGTCGAGCGCATCGCGGGGGTCGCCGTCGCTGTTCGGGTCGGCATTCTCCGCACTCGTCGGCGTTCCGTCGTCGTCGTCGTCGGCATCCAAATAGTTCGGTGTGGTGTCGCCGTCGGTATCGGGACCTGGGTTGGTCGCCGGGTCGTTGTCGGCGTCGGTGTTCGCGTCCTCTGCTGGATCGCAAAGGCCGTCGCTGTCGCTGTCGACGCACAGCGTTGTGGTGGAGAACTCCGACGTGGCTCCATAGGCCGGCCCGGCAGACTCTTCGGTTGCGGTGAGAGCGACCCGGTACGGCGAGGTGCCGCTGTAGGAGATCTGGAACGCCTCGAGCCCGCTGCCGGTGTGTGTGATCGTGGTTGCGCCCTCGAACACCTCACCTTCGCCGTTGCCGGAAGCGTCCGGGCCGGATGGGTTGGAGAAGGCTTCGATGCGGTAGTCGCCGGCGGGTACGTCGAGATCGAAGTCGACCGTCACGATGCCCGCTGCCTCGGCGGCATCAGTGATGACCGGGTGATTGAGCGCTGTGTCGATGTTGCTGTTGGCGGTGAACCCGTCGGCGTCGATGTCGATCCCCAAGCCGCCGTTGGAGTAGAGGCGGTTGCCGAGGATCGTTGGGTTGATCCCGGAGTCAGACTCGATTGCGTTGCCTCCGTTGAAGGTGATGACGTTGGCATCGGCCGGTGTGTCGCCACCGATGGTCACGCCGGTCGCCTCTACCGAGATGCCGTAGCCGGTCATGCCAAGATCCATCGTGCCGGTCGGGTCGGTACCAATCGAGTTGCCGGTCACCACCGAGTCGAATGCATCGATGCGCATACCCAGATTCGAGTTGACGAAGACGTTGTCGATGACCGAGTGGCCACTGCCGAACAATCCAATGGGCGCAAACCCGCCGATGTTCAGCGAGTAGTCGCCGTTCGTCCCAACCAGGTTGTTCTCGATGATGGAGTCGGAGCCGCCCACCTCAATTCCATACGAGTCGCCACCGATCACGTTCCCGGCGCCAGGAGCACCGATCCGCAGGTTCGTCGACGACCAGGACTGAACACCGTCGCTGAAACCAACGAGGTCGACCGTTCCGGAGGCGTCGGTGCCGAACAGGTTGCCAAGCACCTGCGAGCCATCTCCGTCGATGATGAGGACACCCGAGTTGTCTTGACCGGTGATGAGGTTTCGATCGGCGGGATCGAAGCCGCCGATGATGGCGTCGTCGGCGTCGACGGCCACGCCGTAGGCGGTTGGGGCCGGGGTGAGTCCGTCGGCTTCCATGCTGAGGTAGTTCCCCACGATCGTCGCCCGATCGCCGTCAACCTGCACACCAAAGCCGCCAGCCGTCTGGAATCCGCCGATGGCAAAGCCCCGGATCTCCACGTCGTTGGCCTGGATCCAGAAGCCGTCGTGGCCAGCCGGGGTTGCAGAGCCGTCGATGAACAGCACTTGTGTCCCGTTCAAGCCCTGAGGTGCGGGATTGGTGTTGGCGACGAAGGTGGCCTGCGTCGAACCATCGATGACCATCGGGACGGTCAGGGCCGGGTAGCGAGTCGGCGGCGAGAAGGTCCACACGCCACCAACTTGGCCGGAGTCAGCGAACGGGATGTCGAACGAGATCGCCGCCGGCCCTGAAGCGTTGGCCTCTTCGATCGCTGCACGGAGCGTGCACTCATCGAGAGCGATGGCATTGGTACCGCCGGTGTCACAGATGCCATCACCTGGCGTGAGATCGCTGGCATCACCGGTCGAGTTGACCGTCAAGGGGGCGAAGTAGCGCTCGAGATCGAGGACATACGCCGCTCCTCGTTCCCCACCGCCATCGTCGTCGCCCCAGGCGCCGACGATGAGCCCTGGCGTACCGTCGCCGTCGAGGTCACCCACGCTGGCAATCGCTGACCCGAAGTAGTCGAGGTTGTCGAGCGGGGTGGCGAGTTGGCCGCTGGTGTCGGAGATCATCTGGTCGGCCAACACGGTGCCGTCGCTGTTGAGGAACAGGACGTACACCGCTCCCCGAGCTGTGCCCCCATCATCGGCGTTGCTTCCAACCAGCAGGTCGGCGACACCGTTGCCGTCGAGATCGCCGATGCCGCTGACCGCCGTTCCGAACTGATCACCGACACCAAGCGGCGATGACACTCCTCCCGCAAGGCTCGAGAGCTTCTGCTCGCCTTTGACGGTGCCGTCGGCGTTCAGGAGGAGGACATATGCCGCTCCGGTCATCGACCCGCCGTCATCGTCGGACGGAGCTCCGACGGCAAGGTCGGCAATTCCGTCACCGTCGACATCGCCGAGACCGGCAACGGACGAACCGAACTGGTCGATGTCATCAAGTGTTGCCGCAAGTCCGCCAACCGTGTCGGAGATCTTCTGTTCGCCCTTGACCGTGCCGTCGGCGTTCAGGAAGAGCACATGGACAGCGCCTCGGGCGTCTCCCCCATCGTCGTCAAGGGTCGCTCCCACTGCGATGTCGTTCAGGCCGTCGCCATCGACGTCGCCAAGGGCGGCGACCGACGAGCCAAACCGGTCGAAGTTGTCGAGCGTGCCCGTGAGCCCTCCGGAGAGGCTGGACATCTTCTGCTCCGCCTTCACCGTTCCATCGGCATTCAGGAACAAGACGTACACGGCGCCGCGGGCTGACCCGCCATCGTCATCGTCCTCAGCTCCAACGACGAGGTCACCAAGCCCGTCACCATCGAGGTCACCGAGCCCGGCGACGGCATACCCGAAGGCATCAAAGCCGTCGATGGTGGCTGCGAGGCCGCCAGCGGTGGCACTGATCTCTTGTTCGGCCTTGACGGTGCCGTCGGCATTCATGAACAGGACGTAGACGGCGCCGTTGTCGGTACCACCCCGATCACTGTCCGGAGCTCCCACGGCTACATCGACGATGCCGTCCCCATCCAAGTCACCGATCGACGTGACGGAGTATCCGAAGCCGTCATCGTCGGCCAGGGCAGCAGCCAATCCGCCGAAGAGGTCACTGATCTTCTGCTCTTCAGCCACGGCACCGGTCGTCAGTCCGCTGGGGCCATCGAGGTAGTCAGGCTGGCCGTTGCGCTCGGTGTCGAGCGCATCTCGGGGGTCGCCGTCGCTGTTCGGGTCGGCGTTCTCGGACGCCGTCGGCGTGCCGTCACCATCGTCGTCGGCATCGAGGTAGTTCGGTGTGGTGTCGCCATCGGTGTCGGGTCCAGGACTCGTCGACGGATCATTGTCAGCGTCGGTGTTGGCGTCCTCTTCGCAGTCTTCGAGGCCGTCGCTGTCGCTGTCGCCAGCGACACAGGCCGCCGTCAGGTCCAGGATGTAGACCGCGCCGCGGTCCGTTCCGCCGTCGTCGTCGAGAGGCGCGCCGACGGCAAGGCTGATCACCCCGTCGTCATCGAGATCGCCGACACTCGAGACAGAGGCACCGAACCGATCGTCGTCGTTCAGCGGTCCCGTCAGACCGCCCGCCGTCGAACTGATCTTTTGTTCGGCGCGAACCGATCCGTCCGCATTCAACAACAGCACGTGAAGGGCTCCTCGTCGCACGCCCCCGTCACCATCGAACGGGGAACCCACCGCAATGTCGACGACGCCATCGTTGTCAAGATCTCCCAGGCCGGCGATCGAGGTCCCGAACCGGTCGCCGTTGTCGATCGCAGCGCCAAGCCCGCCGACACTGCTGCTGATCTTCTGCTCCGCCGCTACTGTTCCATCGCTGTTCAACCGAAGGATGTGGACAGCACCTCGATTGCTTCCGCCGTCGTCGTCCAGCTGGACACCAACAGCGATATCGGGGATGCCGTCACTATCAACGTCACCGATGCCAGCGACGCCAGTGCCGAAACGATCGTCGTCATCGAAGATCGCATTGAAGCCGCCAGCGGCATCACTGATCTTCTGCTCGGCTTTGACTGTGCCGTCACCGTTGAGGAACAACACGTACACCGCTCCTCGGTTGCTTCCGCCGTCGCCGTCGCGAGCTGCACCCACTGCGATGTCGACGACTCCATCAACATCGATGTCTCCGGGACCGGCGACCGCTCCCCCGAAGTTGTCGTTGGTATCGAGGGTGGCGGTCAGGCCGCCAGTCGAGGCGCTGATCTTCTGCTCCGCCCTGACCGAACCGTCGTTGTTCAAGAACAGGACGTAGACCGCGCCACGGTCACCACCGCCACCGTCGTCATCGAGCGGAGCGCCGACAACCAGATCAGCGACCCCGTCGCCGTCGATGTCTCCCGGCCCGACGACCGACGCACCGAACCTGTCGCCATCGGCAAGGCCATTCACCAAACCGCCGGCGATGTCGCTGATCTTCTGCTCCGCTCTGACCGTTCCATCGGCATTCATCAAGAGGACGAAGACAGCGCCTCGGTCCGGGCCACCGTCGTCGTCCCCTCCGGATCCAACAGCAACATCGACAATGCCATCACCATCGATATCGCCTACCGAAGTGACCGAACCAAAGACATCCTCGTTGTCAAGCGGACCGGTAAGTCCGCCCGTCGTCGAGCTGACCTTCCACTCCTCGGCCACGGTTGCACTGGAATTATTGGTGGGTCGGTCGAGATAGTCCGGCTCGCCATCTCGGTCGGAGTCAAGCGCATCACGGGGGTCGCCATCGGCGTTCGGGTCGGCGTTCTCTGCGGTCGTGAGGATGCCGTCGCCATCGTCGTCGGTGTCGAGATAGTTCGGGGTCGTGTCGCCATCGGTGTCGGGCCCAGGGTTGGTCGACGGGTCACCGTCGGCGTCGGTGTTGGCGTCCTCCTGGTGATCCCACAAACCGTCGCCGTCGGTGTCGAGCAGCAGCACCAGATCGAGCACATACACCGCACCCCGGTCGGTGCCGCCGTCATCATCCCGGCGGGCACCCACCAACAGGTTCAGCGTCCCGTCACTGTCGAGGTCACCGATGGCGCCGACGGCCACGCCGAACCAGTCGCCGTCGGCCAGCGGTCCGGTCAGTCCGCCCGCGGTCGACGAGATCTTCTGCTCGGCGATCACTGCCCCCGTTACGCCCAGCGACAGCAGGTATACCGCACCGCGGTCGGCACCTCCATCGTCGTCACGGTATGCGCCGACCACGAGGTCCGGCGTGCCGTCGCCGTCGACGTCGCCGGGCCCGGCGACGGCCAAGCCGAAGGCGTCCCCGTCGTCGAGCGTCGCGCCAAGTCCCCCTGTGGTGTCCGAGATCTTCTGCTCGCCGCGGACTGTGCCGTCGACGTCCAACAACAGAACGTGGACGGCCCCTCGATTCGCCCCACCGTCGTCGTCGTTCTCTACGCCGACCGCAACGTCCGGCGTCCCGTCACCGTCGACGTCACCGAGCCCGGCCACCGAACGGCCGAACGCGTCACCGTCGTCGAGCGTCGCGGCAAGACCACCCTCGGTGTCCGAGATCTTCTGCGCGGCCCGCACCGACCCATCAGCGTTCAACATCAACACATAGACCGCACCGCGGGCCGACCCGCCGTCGTCGTCACTCTTGGCACCGACCACCAGGTCGACGATTCCGTCACCGTCGACGTCGCCGACACTCCCGACGGACGTGCCGAACTCGTCGCCGTCGTCGAGCGGCCAGGGGAAGCCGCCGGATGTGCTGGAGATGCGCTGCTCGGCACGGACGGTGCCGTCGGCGTTCAGGAGGAGCACGTCGACCGCCCCACGATCCGTACCACCGTCGTCGTTGCGGACCGAGCCGACGGCGAGGTCCGGGATCCCGTCACCGTCGACGTCGCCGAGGCCAGCCACGTCGTGGCCGAAGCCATCCCCGGACGCTAGTGCCACGTCGAGGCCACCCTGGCTGTCGGAAATCTTCTGCTCCGCCTTCACCGTGCCATCGGCGTTCATGAACAGTATGTGGAGCGCACCGGCCTCTGAGGCACCGTCATCGTCCCCCGAGGCGCCGACCGCCATGTCGATGATGCCGTCACCGTCCACGTCGCCGATGGCTGTCACCCCGCCACCAAAGAAGTCATCGTCGTCGAGTGTGACCGTGAGCCCACCGGCGAGGTCGGAGATCTTCTGCTCGTCGGCAATCGGAGTCGTGCTCGGCTCGGCCTCGATGTCGAGGTAGTCAGGTTCACCATCGCGGTCCGTGTCGAGAGCGTCGCGGGGATCACCGTCGCCGTTGGGGTCAGCGTTCTCCGACGCGGTCGGAATCCCGTCGCCATCGTCATCAGCATCGAGATAGTTCGGCGTCGTGTCGCCGTCGGAGTCTGGGCCGGGGTTGGTGGCCGGGTCACCATCGAGGTCGGTATTGGCGTCTTCCTCACAGTCCCACAGGCCGTCACCATCACTGTCGATCCGGCCGCAGAGTTCCACCACGTACACAGCGCCACGGTCGCTACCACCGTCGTCGTCGAACCGAGCACCGACCGCAAGGCTGATGGTCCCATCACCGTCCAGGTCGCCCAGGACTGCGACACGACTCCCGAACTGGTCGCCGTCATCGAGGGGGCCGACCAGCCCGCCGACACCGTCGGACAGCTCCTGTTGTGCGAGGACGGTGCCGTCGTCGTTCAACGACAGCAGGTGAATCGCACCTCGATCGCTACCGCGACCGTCGTTGCGAACGGCCGTGGCGATCACATCGACGGTGCCGTCGCCGTCGAGGTCACCGACGCCCTGGATCTCGCGACCGAACGTGGCGTTTGGGTCGAGGGTCCCGACGAACCCGCCGATTCCCTCCCCGACCTCCTGTCCAGCGAGAACAGTACCGTCAGGGTTGAGCAGCAGCACGACGAAGCTACCGTCGTCGTTGATCCCGCCGTTCTCGATGCCGACAGCCACATCCGGCGTGCCGTCACCATTGACATCATCGAGGCCGGTGACCCCGAACCCGAACTGGTCGCTGGCTTCCAGCGTGATCGGCAGACCACCCTCCAACGCAGAGATCTTCTGCTCGTCGCGGACCGTCCCATCAGCGTTGATGAACAAGATCGCCGCAGCTCCGGCATCGACCTGGCCGTCGTCATCGAACGGGCTGCCGATCAGCAGGTCAGGGAAGCCATCGCCGTCGATGTCGCCCGGCGCTGCCACCACGGCACCCCATCGGTCACTGTCGTCGACAGTCGCGGAGAGGCCACCCTCGATCGCCGAGATGCGCTGTTCGTTGCGGACCGTGCCATCGGCATTGAGAAACAGGATGTCGACGGCGCCCCGGTTGCTGCCGCCACTCGAAGCCTCCCAGCTGCCGACTGCGACTTCGCTGCGACCGTCACCATCGAGATCCCCCACCGATGCGACGCCGTGACCGAAGTAGTCGCCCGGCTGAATGGGGTACGCCAGACCTCCCGCCGTTGCCGAGATCTTCTGCTCGTTGCGGACCGTACCGTCTGTGTTCAAGAACGTGATGTAGACGGCACCGGTGTTGGTGCCTCCGTCATCGTCGCCGCTGGCACCGATGATCAGATCGTTCGTGCCATCACCGTCGAGGTCACCGATTCCGGCAACGCCCTCGCCGATCTGGTCACCATTGGCAAGCGGCCCTACCAGCCCACCGACCGTCGATGAGATCTTCTGCTCCGCCACGATCGGGAAGCTTGCCCCGATCACAGGTAGATCGAGGTAGTCGGGCTGGCCGTCGCGGTCGGTGTCGAGGGCGTCGCGAGGATCGCCGTCGCCGTTCGGGTCCGCGTTCTCCGAAGCGGTCGGCGTGCCGTCGCCGTCATCGTCGGCATCGAGGTAGTTCGGAGTCAGATCACCATCGGTGTCCGGACCAGGTGTCGTGGCCGGATCGTCGTCGGCGTCGGTGTTCGCGTCTTCTTGGCAATCCAACAAGCCATCGCCATCTGCGTCGCCGCATGCGGTGACCGCCAGCGAGAACTCCGACGTTCGGTCGAAGCCGTGAGTTGACGCCGAGTTGATTCGGGTGGACGTTGCGGTGACCACCTCGCCGGGAGCGCCAGCGAAGGAATGTGTCAAACCGGTGCCAGGCCCAGTCACGATCGACGATACGAAGAGTTCGCCCTCGCCGTAGGTGTCAGCCCCCGACGGGTTGGTGAAGAACTCGACCCGGTACTGCTCGCCGTGCACGGGAACATCGAGATCGAACGTCACCGTCACCGTTCCGCCGGATTCAGTGACCTCAGTGAGATCCGGGTAGTTCAACAAGTCGTTTGGCCCGACGTCACCGTCCCCAACGTCGTTCGGGGTGTTGCCGTCCAGGAGGTTGTCGATCCCGGCCACCAGGTTGTCCCAGATGTGATTGCCGACCACTCCGCCGGACGCGTCCGCGCTGTTAGCGTCGAACAACAAGCCGTAGGCCTGACGGGTGATGCGGTTGCCCTCGCCTGGTCCTGTACCTCCGACGAGCGTGCCACCAGACCCGTTGAACGCAACGATCCCGAAGCTCGGAACGACCGGAGCGGGACCGCTGCGCAGCAAACCGATGTCGTTGCCTTGAACGATCGTGTCCGTGGCGCTTGGCCCATTGAGAGCGATGCCTGCATAGGTGTTGCCGGTGATCATGTTGCGATCACCCGGCAGCGCCGAACCGATGCGGGTCTCGGCGCCACCCAAGTCTCGAATGTCCACGCCAACGGTGTTTCCGGCCACAGTCGTTCCGTCAGCGCCAACGCCCAAGTGGTTGCCGACAACGCTCACGCGATCCGATCCGTCGATCTCGATCCCGGGACCCGGCACCCCCACCACAGAAAGACCACGTACGACGGAGTCAGAAGCATCCGCTCCGAACACAAGTCCGGTGCTGTCCGCCGGCAACGCCGAGCCATCGATCTGAATCGCGAGGGAGCTGTCCATCAGAGCGGGGAAGCTCGTCGTGTTCGCAACGTGTCCTGGTTGGGTTGATCCGTCAATCACCACAGTCGAGCTGAACTCATCGAAAGGCGTCGATGGATCGATCGTCCAGACCCCCGTTGCGTGTCCGGAGTCGGACACCGGAATGTCGAACGAGATGGTGTCGACCTCCGCGTTGGCGTTGGCCTCTTGGATGGCGGCCCGCAGCGTGCACTCTGCAGCACCACCGAGAATCGTGTTCCCGGTATCGCAAACACCGTCGCCGGCGCTGGCGTCTGCTGCGTCGCCTGTCGAGTTCACGGTGACTTCGGTCGATAGAGCCGTCAGGTCAAGGATGTAGACGGCGCCACGGTTGGTGCCACCGTCGTCATCTTGGCTGGCGCCGACAGCGAGGTCGATCGACCCGTTGCCGTCGAGATCGCCGAGACCCGTCACTGCCGACCCCAAGATGTCGTCCCCTTCGAGTTCGGCGGAAAGCGGGCCGCCAGCGCCGGAGAGTTTCTCTTCGGCAGCCACGCTGCCATCGGGGTTGAGGTTCACCAAATAGACGGCGCCGGCACTGGTCGCGCCGTCATCATCGAGGATCGCTCCGATTGCCAGGTCGGGCACACCATCGCGATCGAGATCACCAATTCCTCCGACGGAGGTACCAAAGCGATCGCCATCATCGAGAATGGCAGTCAATCCACCCGTTGTGTCACTGATTTTCTGTTCGGCCTTCACCGTGCCGTCCGTGTTCAGCCGCAGGATGTGCACGGCACCCCGCTCGGTGCCACCGTCGCCGTCGAGCGGATTTCCCACCGCGATGTCGAGGTTGCCATCACCATCGATGTCGCCGAGATCGGCGACCGATGACCCGAAGTAGCCGGCGTTGTCCAAGGGGGCGACGAGGCCGCCGCTGGTGTCGGAGATCTTCTGGTCTGCTTTGACCGTCCCATCGCTGTTCAGGAAAAGGATGTAGACGGCACCGCGATCCGATCCGCCATCGTCGTCGTTGTTGGCTCCAACCGTGAGGTCAGGGACCCCGTCGCCGTCCAGGTCGCCGATCCCGGCAAGCGACACTCCAAACCAGTCGGGACCATCGAGCACTGTGCTGAGGCCACCCGTCGTATCGGAGATCTTCTGCTCTGCCTTCACCGTGCCGTCGACGTTGAGGAACAGGACGTAGACGGCGCCCCGGTCCGTACCGCCGTCATCTGCACGCGCCGCGCCAACTGCAATGTCGATGACGCCATCACCGTCGAGGTCACCGATCGCTGCGACTCCACTGCCGAACCAGTCGCCGTCCGCCAAAGCTGCGGTGAGCCCGCCAGTCGTGTCGGAGATCTTCTGCTCGGCTTTCACCGAACCATCCGCGTTCAAGAACAACACATAGACGGCTCCGCGGTCGGTGCCGCCGTCGTCATCCTGGTATGCACCGATGACGAGGTCGGTGATTCCGTCCCCATCGAGATCGCCGACGGCGTCGGCCCGACGGCCTATCTGGTCGTCATTGTTCAGAGAAGCGGAAAAACCTCCGCTGGTGTCCGAGATCTTCTGGAGAGCGGCCACCGTTCCCTCGGTAACGGTCGTCGGACCATCGAGGTAATCGGGCTGACCGTCACGATCGGTGTCGAGCGCATCACGAGGATCACCGTCGCCGTTTGGGTCAGCGTTCTCTGACGCAGTCGGCGTGGTGTCGTTGTCATCGTCGGCGTCGACGTCGTTGTTCAGGGAGTCACCGTCGGTGTCACCGAGCTGTTGCTCGTAGCCGTCGCAGAGCCCGTCGCTGTCGCTGTCGCCGACGCAATCGGTGGGCCCGAACTCCGACGTCGAGCCATAGTCGCCGCCGCCGAGATCCTCGGTTGCCGTCGCTGCCAGCCAGTACTCGCCGGAGTCGGTGATGCTGGCGGAAAAGGCTTCGACACCGCTTCCGGTGTGGGTCACGCTTGCGGCCCCGACGAAGACTTCGCCAGCGCCGTACCCGAGCGGGTTGCGGGGCTCGGTGACATCAGCGTAGAACTCGATGCGATAGTCACCAGCCGGAACGTCGAGATCGAAGTCAACGGTCGCGGTCGCCCCTGAGGGAGCAACCGAGGTGATCTCCGGATGGTTGAGAAGACCGTTGTCGCCAACGTCGAGGTCGCCCGGATCGTTGGCGTTCGGACCGTCGTCTCCGACATCGATCAGCAGATACTGCGAACCGGTATAGGTGTTGCCAAGGGCCGAGTTGCCGGTTCCATTGCTCAACGTCAGAGCGCTCCAGCCGGCCTCCCCGCTGTTGAACGCATTGCCCTCACCAGCACCCGTGCCGCCGAGCAGGTTGTCGTTGCCTTCAACACTCGCATAGTCATCTTCCGATGGTGTCCCATCAGGCAGGAAGCCGAACATGCTTGACTGCACGACGTTGCGGTCGCCTTCAAGAATCAAGAGATCGTTGATGCTGGCAGAGACCACGACCCCGACACCGGACGTACCGATGAGATTGTCGTTGCCGCTGACGTAGAACGGAATGTCGTTCCAAAAGGGCAGACGAGCGTCGCCCGTCACTTGCGAACCAATCCAGACGTTGTCGACGGTGGCGCCGTCCGAGATCACCGTGAGGCCCGAGTTGCTTCCGCCGTTACCGATCAGGAGATGATCTTCAGGGTCCGGCCCACCGATCGTGATGTCGGAACTGAGCGTCACCACCCAAATGCCCTGGTCGCCGGGCCCGTTTGCGACGCCAACGGGGTCGACCATGAACCAACTGCCTTCAACGGTCTGGTTGGAACCATCGACGAACAGCATCGTGCCGGAGCTGTCGGTAGCCGAGAAGTTCAAGCCACGTATCGTTGTCCCCGATCCCTCGACGTTCATGATGTAGGAACCGTCGCTGGTGATCACGATTGGCAACACCGTGGTGCGCGGGTCGCCTCCGGTCGCTGTGTTGGCCTGCCAGCCAGGCTGGGTCGTTCCGTCGATGGTGACCGGTCCAACGACGTCGGGGAGGTTCGCAGTGACTTGGATGTTCCACCACGAGAATGGGGCGACCGGATAGTCAGCGTCGAAGTCAGTGATCGAGGCGTCCGCGAGCGTGGTGGCGGCGGGGGCACCAAAACCGGCGGCAGCGTTGTCCTGGTAGTAGACATGGCCGGGATCGGAGTTCGGAATGTTGAACTCGATCGTGTCGATGTTCGCTGAAGCGTTCGCCTCTTCGATGGCCGCTCGCAGCGTGCACTCGGGATCACCCTCGCTGTTGGTCCCGCCCGTGTCGCAGACCCCGTCACCTGGGTTGGAGTCGACCGCATCGCCAGTCGAGTTGACGACCAGGAAGCTCCCTGCAGCCCAAGCTAGAAGGTCTCGCATCACCGAGGTAGTGGTCACCGTCCACTGTGGCACCTCGGAGTTGCCGAACGGGGTGAAGACTCGTCGGTTCGCGGCCGTGTTCGCCGAGTACAGAGCCCCGCCGGTGTCGACTGAAAACAGTGCGTCGTGATCCGAATTCGTCACGATCTCGGCCGCAACCGACACCCCGGCCGGAAGCGCAGTGGTACTGCTCGGCCAGTACGACAACGGGGCTGACGACGAATACACGGGGGTGGAGCCAGACGGCGACCCCGCCGAACCAGGTACCGGCCCGACGAAGTTCAGGTTCGTACTCGAAGTGCCGCCCGACGAAGACCCGGCCGAATACATCAAACCGCCCCAGGTTCCGGTGTCTTCGGACACGACACCAATGTCGAGACCTCGCAAGCGATTCTGAATCAGCGAAAACGACGACGCGCTGTTGGCGATGAACACGAGGTCGTGACTCAGCGCCAGACCATCGAGGGTTGCCTGATCGGTGTCGTCGTCAATGACGGTGATCGAATAGCCGAACGATGTGAACAGGGCCGCGCGGTCAGCATCTCTGGTCGCCGTGAGCGTGCCATCCTCGGTGATGTAGATCAGATCCGTTCCGGCAGCGCCCACCGGTGTCGGCGGTTGGAGCGTCAAGAGTGACGCAATGATCACCAGCGCCAGCATCGCTCGACCCAGTGTCCGGACGCGCGAAGTCACACGGTTCGCCATGCTCCTGTTCAACCTCGTCACTTCTTCATCCAGAAACCAAGCTTCTACGGCGCGCTTCTGCACTCAGGTTCGGCACCAAGGACAGTGATCTGAGGATTTGTCCGACGCGCGTCTGGTCCGTTCGGTGGAGCGGCGCTGGTTCACCTGACTCATGTGATCAGCGAACAAGTGCCCATCAATCATGGATCGAATTGGGTCGATCTTTTGGATATGCCATTCACGCCAAATCAGCGCAACGTCGCAATGCAGCGCTGGGGCGCGGCCAGTCGTCCGAGAAACAGCGCCATGCGAGGAGCTGGGCTCGTCGAGTACGGCCTGGTGGTGGCCGTCATCGCGCTGGGCGGCATCGTTGCCCTCCGAGACACCGGCGAAAACTCGTCGGTCGAAATCGAATACGTCGCCGCCGTGATCGACGGCGAAGTGTTGGACAGCGACGGAGCAGGGTTCGGCGGAACCAGCGCCGGCAACCAAGACACCGGCGGCGCCTCCGGTGGGTCGAGCAGCGGAACATCCAGCAGATCCGTCGATGGCAGCTCAGCCGCCAATCAGTCCTTTGAAGATGGCCAAGACAACTTCTTCATCATCTACAACGAGGGCGACAGCATCGGTATCTGGGACGTTGTCGAAGGTTCCGTCGATCCGTTCCGGGTCGCCCAACCCACCCTGGCCGCCCGCTGGATCAACACTGGCGCCACCGCTCCAGACGGCGAGAAGGTGCTGGACCTCAACGGTAGGGAAGCTGGCGCCATCGAGACCGAGCTTCGCGTTGCCAAGGAAGCCGACTACACACTCACGTTCCTCGCTAGCGAGAATCACTTCTGCACCGGCAGCACGGTTGCCGACGGTGTCGCCCGTACCGGTGCCGTCCGTTGGAACGGCGAGGTCGTCGGCAACTTCAGCGTCGACACCGACTTCGGCGAATTCGACGTCGTGACCGTGAATCTTCCTGCGTCGTCCTCCACAACGGGCACGCTCCGCATCGAAAGCACGATGGCCGGCAGTTGCGGCCCCGCCATCGAATCAGCATCGATGAAGGTCGCTCTTCGCCCGTAGCTCGCTGCCTTCCACCACGCCCTTCGAGAGAGTCGAGGCCAACACACCATGCGAATCCTCGACCGGCTGGGTATCAAGCTCTCGATTCTGCTGATCGCTCTGGTTCCGATGATCATCGGCAACCTTGCGGCGTTGCGGCTCGCCTCCATTGCTCGCCAAGACGAACAAACGGCGTTGACCGAGGTCGCGGACCTCGAACAATTGCTGGCAACCCACGACCTGCAGCTGGCGGTGTCCACCGAAGCCACCCTCTACCGCGGCTGGACCAGCGTGTCGCAGTCCGCTGCTATCGACTCGGGCGCCACCAGTTCGGCGTCGCCCATGACGCCGATGTTCCAGAGCGCTACCGATCAGGGCATCGCCACGTTCACATCCGTCGTCACCGAACCAGCAGCCGCCGCACTCCTCGAACAGCTCGATGCTGTGCTGCTTGACCTCCGCAGCGTTCCCATCGATCAGACCGATCCGGCCGACGTGGAACGGTTGGAAGCCATCGGCGATCAGTTGGCAGCGCGAGCTAATGCGATCGTTCAGGGCCGAAACGCAGCGTGGGAGACCATCAATGCGCAATCAGCTTTCGCATCGAACCTCTCGTCTGAGTCCCTCATGATCGGAACCCTCTACCTTGCAGGCTCGTCCAACGAGTCTGCCCGCCAGACTGCGGCCGTGTTGATCGACCGGACCGATGCCTCGTATCGAGCGCTGGAGGCGTCGTTGGACCAACCGGCTCTTGCGCTGCTCGACGGAGCGCTCGACAGCAGCGAGTACATGCCCGATCTTCGTCGCCAGTCGCTCGACTTGGCTGACGAGTTCGAACCGCTCACCTTCATGGGCCTCGCTCGTGCGTTCGATGATCTTCGCCGCCTCACCGATGTCAGCAACGAGATCCGAGCCGACCTGGCTGCCGGTCTGCGCAACGAAGCCACGGCACGCGCCGCCGAAGCTCAGACCGAACGCCAACAGATGTTCGGCCTCGCTGTGTTGGCTCTTGTCCTGCCAAGCGCACTGGTTCTCGGCGTTGGCGGCCGCATCACGCGGCGGGTCAAGCGCTTGGCCGAAGCCGCCGAGCGCATCTCGAACGGCGAGCTGGGTGTGTTGGTTGACGACGTGAGCGGACGCGACGAGCTCGGCCTGCTTGCCGGTGCATTCAACGACGTGTCGGCCACGGTCTCACTCGGCCACGATCAGATCGCTGCTCTCGCCGATGGCAGGCTGGCCGACCCTGTGCTCGAGCGTGAGATGCCCGGTCCTGTCGGCCACACACTGCGTGTTGCGCTGCGGCGGCTCGGCAACACCACCGCGGAGCTCGCCCATCACGCAAGTCACGATCGCCTCACTGGCCTGCTCGATCGCCGTGGTTTCCACATTGCTTCTTCTGAGGTCGATCGCTCGAACGACGGCGTGATCATGCTGATCGATCTGGACGGATTCAAGACGGTCAACGACACGTTCGGCCACGCCACCGGCGATGCCGTACTGGTCGAAGTCGCGCGGCGACTCACCGGCGCCACACGAGACCGGGACATCGTTGCCCGCCTCGGCGGCGACGAATTCGTCGTCCTGATCAAAGAGCCCGACAACGTCGACATTCTCGCTCAACGACTGGCCGATTCACTCGCCGAGCCAGTTTCGTGGGAGTCAGAGACCGTCGCTGTCTCGGCTTCGGTCGGTTGGACCGAGACCAACGTGACCGAACCGGTCGAGCAAGCACTTGAGCGAGCCGACCGGGCGATGTATCAAGCCAAGCGGAACGGCAAGAACCGGGTCGTCGCCATTCCTGCGTGAACGCCGCAAGCACGTCTCTTCGTTCAATCGAGTCCGACGGGTAGAGGCAAGGGAGGTACCAAAGCGGTCGACATCGCCCGTTTCCGTACCATGCTGAACGGCGGCCAGGGCCTCACCCGGCCCCGACGAAGGCAGGCGCTCCTATTCGGTGAGCCGAACAGGATCACCGATGATGCGAACCGACCACGTGGTCGAATCGTCGACTGAACTCGTGCTGCCGTATCGAACTCGCCACCAGCAGTCGTTGCCGTTGCACGAGTAGTCAGATGCCAGCGGGATCTCGATGATCAAGAACTCCGAGGCAAAGCCGCCACCGTTCACGTCGAGGCAGGGCTGGCCGTTGCCCTCGGCATTTGTTGGACAGGTGCCGGTGACCGTGCTCCATCCCGACTGATTGCCGCCGAGAATGTCGGTCGTTCGGTAGCGGAATTCGACGGCATCGCCCTGCGGATTGAGGAACTGGAGGAAGTCTGAGCCCTCAGCCGCGTCCCACAGGGAGATCTCCATGGTCTTTCCGGCGTGGAGTTCTTCGACTTCAGCGAAGTAGAAGTTGGCGGCGGTCGCCGCAAGATCTGGCCGGGCGGTGTTTTCGCCGATGTAGATGCCAAAGCGGTCGAGCGCGGTGATCGTCGGGCAGGTTCCCGTCGTGACCGAACTCGGGATCAGTGTGGAGCACACCTCACTACCGACGGGGAAGTTCGAGCCAACGAGTCGAAGCGAATAGAGGTTCTTGTGGCCGGTGGAGCCCGGAGGTGTTGCCACCGTGAGGAACCAGCGTCCGGTCTGAGCGGCGGCCGGAATGGTGAAGACGGTGTTCCAATTCGGATCCACGTACTCGCCGGCGTCTGCCGCCCATGGCTCATCATCGACGCCAGAGTTGTTCCCATCGGCACCGGGGTTGTAGAGCGGGTTGATCGTGTTGCGGAACTCCGGGCACTGCGCCCCGGTGCTGTCTCCGCCGCCGCTCGACGTGCTTCCCCCGCCGAGTTGTGTGAAGCCGAACACGTTGCCTGCCACGAGATTGTCCGAATCAACCAGTGGTGTGTTGTCTGCCGCGTAGAGCGTGAAATCGAGGGCGGGCGTGTTGCTGCCATGGTTCTCGCCCCGGCCGTTGCCCCACCACGGTCGCTTGCAACGTCCGGCGTGGTGAGTCTGGACCTCGACAGCCACGCCTGCCGGCTTGTCGATCACATAGGTGTAGCCGCGTGGTTGCTGATTGGGATTGGAGCCCGTTGGCGGACACGCCGACGGCGTGTTTCCGTCGAAGTTGGCGGCACCACCGTTGTTCGTGCTGCCCAAGTTCGCCGAGTTGAGCAGGTCGCCTGCGGTTGCACCGAAACAATCGGCGTGGGCGTTCAGCCAGTACAGCTGTTGGCCACCGATGTCGATGTCACCGGTTCCCAATGCCGAAGTGGGATTCCCCATCGGTACGGGCAGGACGTACTCCGCAGATGCGAAGCGGGTGATGTCGACCTCGTCGATACCGGCCACACCACCGAAGTAGATGTCGCCTTCGGCTCGAATCTCGACCATCACCTGCTGGTTGCCCAGCGGCGTCACCTTCACCTGGGGAAGCGGAGCGTTCGGGTCATCGAAGTCGCTGAGGTCGGTCAGGTTGTTGGGGTCGTTGTCGACACCGGCAGGCGTTTGATCCGGGAACCCGTTGAGCGCTGCGATCTCGACGGCAGCGCGTTCGGCGCTCCCCTGGTCTGGCATCCACACCACGGCGGCGAGGGCCGCAGCATCGGCTGCACGCTGGACTTCCTGTGCTCGCACGTACCAACCGCCGACGTCGGTGGCGAAGGCGGCAAAGATCATCATCGGCACCAACAGCAGCGCCGTCGTGGCCATGATGTAGCCACCTTCGTCACTTCGTTTCGGTCGATGCATGCGTCGCTCAGGCTCTTCGCAATCAAACATCGCTGGGCTCGATTCTCATCACGGTGGTGCGGGTGAGGTTGAAAGGTGAGGAACCAAACAGACCGGTGGCCCGCTCTGCCTCGAACTGAACGTAGACACCGACTTCGGTGGCAGTCAGTTGGTTGTCGCTCCGGTCTCCGTCCGGGCACCAGTTGCTCGATGCTCCGGTGCCGCATCCGGCATTCGTCCCGTTCGAATCGAAATGAAGCGGGTCCGATGCAGCGGCAAAGTCGAGCGCGGTGTAGACGTTGCAATCCTGACCGGCTGGCGACGTCGGACGATCACAGGCTGCCGGAAGATCTGGGCCTCCCGAAGCATCGAACACGATGATGCGTTCGATGGCATCGACCTCGCTACCGAAGGTCGACACGACGGCGAGCACTGCTTGTTGGTCAGAAGCGCCATAGGTACCGAGCTGGCTGACGGTGCGAGCACCGCTGCGCGAGCCCTGGATCACGGTCTGGCTGTCGTTCCACGCCGTGCCGATCTCGAACATTCCCAACACGAGAATCATCAGAAGCGGCAGAACCATCGCCAGTTCGACGATGACCGCTCCCCGTTCGCCCTCGTTCTCTGGCTGCAGGCGCTCTCGGTACTTATTCGGTTGGTGCTGCGATCGGCGCCTCATGTTGCAAGCTCCGGCTCGATACGGATGACCGTGGATTCCGAGACACTCTGGCTTTCGCCGAAGAAGCCGGTGAGGTAGTTGTGGTTGGTCTGCACATGAACACCGACCAAGTCGGCACCGCTCAGCGTTGCCACTCGATCGCTCGGACACCAGAACCGGTCCACCGAGGATGAGCCGCATCCGAAGTGCGGTGTCGGGTTGCCGTTGGTGTATTCCAGCGCCAGGTCGAAATCGGCGCGAACGTAGCGGTTACACACGCCAAGCTTGGACGCAACAAGGCAATCGGCATCCATGTCAGCCGTCGGATCGGTCAGCCGATAGACCACCACGAAATCGATGGCGTCGACGCCGATGGCATCGACGGCGTGACGGACCGTCTGTAGAACGAGGAAGTCGCTCTCGGCCTCGCTGCCGTAGACACTGGCGGCTCGCGCACCGTCACGACTGCTGTGGGTCGTCGTCAGGTCGGTTCGGAACAACAGCCCGATCTCCATGACACCGAAAATCATCATGATGAAGATCGGCGTTGCGATCGCCGCTTCGACAATGGCCGAGCCCCGTTCACCTCGGCGTCGATGTGTCCGTGTTCGAGTCATACCGCCACCAGCGTCAGGGATCCGAGCCGGGTACCGTCCTCGCGCTCGTCCAACACCACGGTCAGCGTGGTCCCGGCGGGGATGTCGAGCACCACGTCCGCTCCGCCGTTGCCGTCGTTGACGAAGTCGGTGGTCGGCGATGTGGAGCGGGTGACGCCCCAGACATAGCGCTGCGAACTCAGCGAGGTCGTCACGAAGAACGAATCATCGCCGCCGTTCGGTGCGATGACCGAACCACTCATTCGATACTGGCCAGCATCGGCCACCGTGAAGGTGAAGGTTGCCGACCCCGCCGGGTTTGGGGCGCCGTTCGGTGCGTAAAGGAAGCCGTTGCCATCGAGTTCGAACGCACCGGTCAAGACTGCATCAGCTGCGCCGACCGACAAGACCGCGGGCTGTGCCGGCGGCACGTACGCCCCGGGGAACGTGAAGGCTTGGTTGCCGCCGCCGTGACAGTTCCAGACGTAGACATCAGCCCCGGGCGATCCGACCGCGCCGCCGTCGATGTCCAGACACTGGCCTGGCGAACCAACGCTGGCGAGGTTGCCACTGCCGGTCTGAAGCCAGAGTTGATCGTCGTTGCCGTCCTGACAGGCAGCCAGCGCAGCAACCGCATCATCGCTGATGCGCGTCATACAGAGACCGTCGACCCGCACCTGCACCTGATCGGAGTCATCGTCTGTGTTGTCGAAGAACTGGGTCTGCACCGCCCCGTTCGCTGAGCACTCGGCTGTCCTCGGCTCGCCTCCGGTATTGCCGACACACAAGCCAGCCGAGGTGGTGATGATGCCGCCGTAGCCGGCCTGCCATGCATAGGTCGGTGGTGGGTCGGTTGTCGGTGGCGTGATCGGTCCGCCGCCCGGGTCTTCTTCGGTGATCAACGCTGCAAGTTCGCTTCGCTTCGGCCGAGCTTCCCCAATGGAGTCACCGGTCGAATCGAGCACCTCGGTCGAACCCTCCTCGAGCGCCTTCAATGAGCCGAGGCTCAAGACCACCATCGCCGACATGATCAGGGCATATTCGGTGAGGGTCGCCCCTCGTTGTCTTCGCCGCAGTGCCGTGCTGGCTGCGCGTGGTTGGCCCGACCACGGGCGGATGCAGCTCATCCTCCCCTATCGGCAACACGGCGCCAAAACATGAGCGCTGCGGCGATCGAACGCTCCAGAACACCCCGGGGTCAGGTCCCCCCAAGCACAAGTGGGCCTGCGCTGATGCGCAGGCCCACGTGATGTCACTTGTGCTTGGGGGGACCTGACCCCAAGAAGATGATCCCAAGAAGAGCGGGGCCCAGAAGAGCGTCAGTCGATCGGGATGGTGACTGGCTTGCGTCGGCGGGAGAGCAGCACGAGGCCGCCACCGAGCAACAGCAACGAGAACGCACCGATCATCAGCTGGCCCGTTCCCGAACCGGTGAAGGCAAGAATGCCAGGGGTGGTGACGGTGATCGACGAGAGGTCCTCGACCACAGGCACCACGGTGTCGGGCAAGTCGACGCCGTTCACCACGTTGCCGCCATCGACGGTGCCGATGTTCTCGATCGCTACGCCAGACGGCGACATGACATCAGCCACCACTCGAACGCTCCAGGTGTCACCAACGGCCATCACATTCGGATTCGTGCAGGTGACGACGCTGTTGCTGTAGGTACACGACGTGCCAGCCAGTTCTGTGCTGGAACTCACGTAGCGCAGACCGCGTGGCAGCACATCGGTGATGACCACATCGCCGGTTGTCACCGACGGGCCGGTGTTGGTTGCGGTGATCAGATAGGTGGCTTCGCGGCCCTCTTCGACCGCACCCTCGGCCACCTTGTCGACTTCGAGGACAGCCAGTGGGATGTCCGTTGGGTCACTGTCGGTGTCGTTGTCTGGGTTCGTGTCTTCCGACGAGGTCGACACCGAGGCAACGTTGGTCACTCCAGGTGCCGCTGACGCATCGAGCGTCACGACGATGTCGACCGAGGCGTCAGCCAAGGCCAGCAGGTTGATCGGCAGTCCGACGCCGTTCACCAGGGTGCAGGTCACGGTCTGGCTGACCGCCGTGCAGTCCCAGTCATCACCTTCGGTGCGAACGAAGTTCACGCCCGCCGGCAACGTGTCGACGATCACGATCGGTGCCTGCGCCGTCGCAGGGCCGAGGTTGGTGACTTCGAGCGTCCAGGTGTTCTCCGAGCCGAGAGCGAAGTCGCCAACGTGGCTCTTGTCGATGGCGATGTCGGTCTGCGGCTGGTAGCCGAAGTCGACATCATCACGGACCTCGAGGTCGCCCAGCGCAATCGTTGCGGTGCTCGGCGTGTTGGTGCCGTCGATGTCAAAGACCTCGATCAGACCATCCGGCAACGTGATCACGTCGACGGTGACCGTGTAGTCACCGGCGGGCAGATTGTCGAAGCCGTACTGGCCGCCACCGCTCGTGACAGTGGTTGCCGTGAACGTCATACCGGTGTCGGGATCGGAATACTCGAGCGTGACCGTCACGCCATCCAGCAGCGGCTCACCCGGATCAACGACGCCGTTGGCGTTGTCGTCCTGCCAGACCGTGTCACCAAGCGCACCGGTGCCGCGGTAGCTGAAGTCCTGATTCAGGTCGTCAGGAGTGACGGCATCGAGGGTAGTCGCCGACGTGTCGGCCGTGCCCAGGCCATCGCTGTCGAAGGTCTGGACCATCCCGGCCGGAAGCGATGCCGAGTCGACCGTGACGGTGAAGTCGCCATAGGGAGCCGTCGGCCACAGATACATGCCATCGGCATCTGTTGTCGCCGTGTAGGTCACATTCGCACCCTGTGGGTTGGTCCACACGATGGTGATGTCCACGCCAGCAAGTCCGGGTTCGCCGGCATCAACGGTGGCGGTTCCCGAGTTGTCGAGATCCAGCCAAACGGTGTCACCAATCGAGCCAACGCCGGTGTAACCGAAGTCCTGATCGAGATTCGACGGGTTGATCGTGTCGAGGGTGACCACGCTGGTGTCGGCCGTGGCCGCTCCGTCGCTGTCGAAGGTCTGGGCGAGACCGGGCGGCAGCGTCAGCGGATCAACCGTGACCCGGAAGTTGCCTTCCGGCAAATTGTCGAACAGGTACTGCCCGTCACCGTCGGTGATCGTGGTTTGGGTGACATCGTCGCCGTTGCCTTCGATGCCGTCAGGACCGAACCACACCAGGGTCACGTCGACGCCG
>CAYGQE010000034.1:0-49854 GCA_964351995.1 uncultured Acidimicrobiaceae bacterium
CGCCGAACAGCAGTGAGAACAGCGCCATCATCTTCTGGTCGACGAAGACCATTGTGAGGATGCCGATGATCCAGTCGAGCGGTTGTTCGACCCCATCGGCTGACACGTTGAAGTAGGCGGTGTCGGCAAGGCCGAAGACGAGCGCGTTCATCGGCAAGATCCCGAGGATCGCGACACCACGGATCAGGTCGAGCGACGTGATGCGTTCTGCGCCGGTGATCGGCCCGGAGACCGGGTGGCCGGTGGCTCGCGTGGTCGGTGCGTCGTTCATCGGTGGTTCCTGTCGTGATCGGATCGGACGGAGGTGCCTGGTCGACGGCGTGTGCTTGCCGGGATCATCGCTGCTGTTGGGGTTGCCAGCGGAAACCGCGCAGTGCCACGAGGGCGACGGCGGCGAGGGTCCAGGCGGCGAGGATGCCGAGGTTGCGGGCGTCGAGGTTGCGGGCGTCGAGGCCGATGCCGGAGGCGTCGGTGACGTACTGCGACTGGTAGCCATTGGCGAGTGGTTCGAGGGGGAGGAACTGGGCGATCGAGCGCACCGCCTCGGGCAAGATGTCGGGTGCGAAGAACACGCCCGAGATCATGGCCAGGACGATGCCCACGCCGTTGGAGAGTCCCTGGGCCCCGGACTGTGTACGGGTGATCGACGTCGCGGCGAATGCCAGGCAGGCGAAGGTGATGGTGCCGGCGAGGGTGTACACGACGAGGCCGGTGATGGCTGTGGCGGGGGTGCTGACGCCGAACGCAACCGATCCGAGCAGAGCGATCACCACCACGCCGATGGTGGTGATCAACAAGGCGATGGCGAAGCGGGCGGCCACGAACGCGGGCAGCGGTAGCGGTGTGCCGTGGAGTCGTTTGAGTATGCCGCGCTCGCGGATGTCGACGACTTCGGGCAGGAGTGCGACGAACGCGGCATAGATGACGGCGTAGGCCATGAACCCGCCGACGTAGAACGTGCGCAGGTCGGGCGTTTCGCCGGCGTCGCGGACCTCGACAGGAGTGTCGCCGCCCATTGCGGCCGAGCCGAACAGTGCCGATGCGCCGAGGTAGAACACCACGGGCATGGCGATGCCCAACGCGATGGCGGACCCGGCGCGTACGGTGGCGAGCAGGTTGTAGCGGGTCTGGCTGACGAAGACCGCCGCTGCGCTCATCGAGTTGCTGCTTCCCGGTCGTCGGCGTTGTCGGTACCGGCGCTGCCGATGGAGAGGAACAGGTCCTCGAGCGAGCTGCGTTGCACTGTGAGATCGTCGAGCGCGATCCGGTGGTCGTCGGCCCAGCTGAGGAGCCGGTGCAGGTCTCGCTGGGGGTGGGCGCTGGAGAATGCTGCGTGCGTCCCGTCGACGCGCACAGCGGCATCGATCGATTCCGCCAACGCGACGGCGTGACGCTCGATGTCGATGTCGGCGGGGAGTCGGAACGAGATGCTGGTGGCGGCGCCGTGGCGTTCGAGGAGTTCGCCGAACGTGCCTTCGGCGGCGACGGCCCCGTCGTCGAGGATGACGAGGCGGTCGGCGAGGGTCTGGGCTTCGTCCATGTAGTGGGTGGTCAACACGATCGTGACCCCCAGCTCCTTGAGGCCCTCGATCATCGTCCACGAGTCGCGTCGCGCTGCGGGGTCGAGGCCGGTGGTCGGCTCGTCGAGGAACAACAGCTCGGGGTCACCAACGAGGCCGAGCGCGACGTCGAGACGCCGTTTCTCGCCACCGGACAGGCTGCCGACCCGGGACGAAGCGAGCCGACCGAGGTCGACCAGATCGATGGTCTCGTCGATCCTGCGCGGGGTGGGGTAGAGGTCGGCGAACATTCGCATGGTCTCGGTGACGGTGAGGGTTGGGAAGACGTCCATGTCCTGGAGCACAATCCCGATTCGGCTGCGCCAGCTGGCACCTGGATCGGCGGGGTCGCTACCAAGTACCGACACCGATCCGCCGTCGCGCGACAGGTAACCCTCGAGGATCTCGATCGTCGTGGTTTTGCCGGCACCGTTGTGGCCGAGCAGACCGAAGCACTCGCCAGCGGCGACGTCGAAGCTCACGCCGCGGATGACCTCGCGGTCACCGTAGGACTTGCGCAGACCGCTGACGCTCATCGCCGGTGTCGTGGTGTCCACCGCTCATCCGTTCTTGCGGTTGGCCATCGTCCCGAACCCGGCGAAGGCGCCACCTAGCACGCCCATCATCCACCACATGCCGGTGCCGGCCCCGATGGCCGCTCCGACGGCGACCCCGACGAGGCCGCTGAAGAATGGTGCCTGCCAGGCGGGCCGGGTCGTCTGATTGCTTTGGTTGGTCATCGTGCGGTTCCTCTTGTGTTCGCCACGGACGATTCCGTGTGAGATGTGTTCAGTGTCGAGCGCTCGAACGTCGTTGTCGTCTGCCTGGGAACTGATCGGTGTCATCTTCGGAGCCAGCAAGGATCATCCCGTGGATTGATGCGGGGAGGTCTCAGGTCTGGAAGGATTCGACGATGGTTTCCGCCCTCACAGTCGACGATGCGTCCGCCGAGCAGCGGCGGCGCCGGGCACGTTGGTTTGTGGTCGCCGGGCTCGTCGTCTGGTCGGCGGGGATCGCAGTGTGGGAACTCACATTGGTCGGAAGCCTCACGGCGAGCCTTGCCGGCGGGGCGGTGCTGACGTACGGACTGAGCGCTCTGGCCCGGGGCCCACGCGATGCCGGCTCCCCGGCGTGGTCGGTTGCGGTCCCGGTGGCGATTTCGCTGGTGCTGATCAGCCAGGGCGTCGGCCAGCCCGACTTCGGGGCGCGGGTGATGCTCGTTGGGCTCGGCACGCTCGGGATGATCCTCGTCTTCCTGCGGATCCTCGAAGATCGGTTGGCGATCGAACGTCAACTCGCGGGGCACTCGCTCGCCGACGAGCGGCGCCGGCTCGCTGGTGACGTCCACGACGTGGTGGGCCACACGCTCTCGGCGTCGATGCTGCACACGGCGGCCGCCCGGCTGTCGGTGAGATCGGATCCCGACGCGGCAATCGCGTCGTTGGAGCGAGCCGAACAGCAGGGACGCCGATCGATGGACGACATCCGCAGCGTCGTGCGGCTCCTGCGCGACGACCCCGGCACCAACCCACCGGCACCGTTGGCCGGTGAGCTGCCCGAGCTGGTCGAGAGCTTGCGAACCGCCGGAGCCGACATCGCCTACAGCGCAACGGGCCGCCTCGACGAGGTGCCTGTCGCCGCGGCACTCACCGTGTATCGGGTGGTGCAGGAGGGCCTGACCAACGCAGTGCGCCACGGCACCGGAACCATCGCTGTGACGGTGCGGATCGATGCGGCCGACGTGGATGTCGAGATCGCCAACGATCGCCCTGTTCGCCGAGCCGCCACTGCACCGGGCAGCGGGCTTGTCGGCATGCGCGAGCGGGTCGAGGCCATCGGGGGAACTCTGGAGGTCGGGGGGGCCAACGGCAATGGTCGGTGGGTGCTGCGAGCGAGGATTCCAACATGATTCGCGTGTTGTTGGTCGACGACCAAGAGGTCATCCGAGAGGGCTTGCGGAGTCTGATCGCCACCGACGCAGAGCTCACCGTCGTGGCTGAGTGCGGCGACGGTGACGAGGTCGTCGGGCAGGTCGAGCGGTGCAACCCCGATGTCGTCGTGATGGACGTCCGCATGAAACGCGTCGACGGGGCGACCGCGACCGCCCACCTGCGAGCGATCGATGGCCCGCCCGTGTTGGTGCTGACCACCTTCGACGACGACGACACGCTCGCCGCCGCACTCCGGGCAGGTGCAGCGGGGTTTGTATTGAAGTCCGCCCCGGGCGAAGACATCCTGCGCGCCATTGCCACCGTCGCGGCCGGCGATGCCTGGATCGACCCGCACGTCGCGGGCCGGGTACTCGATGCCTACCGAGACCAGACACCCCGGGCACCGATTGATCTCTCAGTACTCACCGAGCGGGAGCTGGTCGTGCTCAAGGTGATCGGGCGCGGGCTCAACAATCGCGAAGCCGCCGCGGAGTTGTTCGTGAGCGAAGCCACCCTGAAGACCCATCTCAGTCGCGTGCTCACCAAGTTGGAGCTCCGCGATCGCAGCGCCGCCATCGTCTTCGCCCACGACAACGACATCCGGTAGATCCCTCGGCGTACAAGATCCGCTCACCGTTCCGTAGTCGCTCAACCCCGGCGTGCTCGCCACCGACCGACAGATGAAACAGAAGAGCTCCATAGTCACGCCGCTGCAGTTGAGGCCGGCCCGCTCGTGCCGGAGATCATGAAAGGTGCAGTCGACACCAGAGCGTTGCCGGGTGCGGTCCTAGGATGTTCGCCATTCCGTTTTCGACGGAGTGTCTTTGGTATTCGGATCGGTGAAGATCAGTTTGTCGTCGACAGCATTCTGAGGGATCTGGCGGAGCAGTCGATGCGCCTTTGCAGCGGAGGTGTCGCCGAGCGATCCGGCACGGAGCTCGGAGTTCCATCTCCGGATCGAAGCACTGCTGACCTGTTGATTGGCACGGATCCGAACGTGGGAGAGATGTGGACCCGAAGCAGGTACTCGTAGAGCTCCATCGTCTTCGGTCGAAGATGGACCCGGTCGGCGAGCCAGGTATCTGAGAATTCACCGAACGTGATCGTTCCCGAGTTCGGATCGAGCAGGTCGCCGCTGTGAAGATCGACTTCGACCTTGGCGAGCCAACGCGTTGCGTCTCCCCGCGTCTGAAACGGTGCAAGCGCCTTCACTCGGCTCCCGGTGTCCGGATGGCTGTACATCGCCTGGAATCGACCAGACGGAAGCTTCCGAACCGACCCGAAGGAACGCCTGCCTCGTCGCTCTGCCATGCCAGAGCTCGGCACTTCGAAATCGTTGTTGCACGTCTATTGCACGTTCCGGTCTCGAGGCCTGAGCCTCAAGACCGGAAACCCCTTGATCAAAGGGGTATTTCGCTGTCGGGTTGGAGTGATTTGAACACTCGACCCCCTGCTCCCAAAGCAGGTGCGCTACCAAGCTGCGCCACAACCCGTGAATGAACCGGTGATCTGTGATGAGCAGATCACCGGTTCGTCGGGCAGCGTAGCGTCATCTTGCATCAGGTCGTGCTGGGTCCACTGGCTTCATTTTCTGCTCTGTACACTCCTGCCGGTGAAATCTTCTGTTGAGGCCCTCGAGGGCAACAAGGTCAAGGTCATCGTCGACATCGAAGCGGCAGAGTTCGAGAAGGATCTCGACGCTGCCTTCACTCGACTGGCCAAGGAAGTCAAAATGCCCGGCTTCCGCCCAGGCAAGGTGCCGCGCAAGGTGCTCGAAGCCCGCATTGGCGTCGACTACGCCCGGCAGGACGCCTTCCGCGAAGGCCTCCCCGAGTTCTATGTCGAAGCTGTCAAGGAGCACGAAGTCGACGTGATCGCTCCTCCGTCCATCGAAGTCACCGGCGGAGAAGACGGTGGCGACATCACCTTCGAGGCCGAGGTCGAGGTTCGCCCGATCATCGAGCTCTCCGGGTACGCCCCGCTCGAGGTCGAGATTCCCGCACCCGGCGTCAGCGATGACGAGATCGACGAGCAGATCGAGCAGATGCTCGGCCAGTACGGCACGCTCGAAACCGTCGAGCGCCCCGCCGAAGACGGCGATCGTGTCAGCATCGACATCGAAGCCCTTCACGAGGGCGAGCCCGTCGCCGGTCTCACCGCCGAGGACTACCTCTACCAGGTCGGGATGGGCGCTGTCGTTCCCGAGCTCGACGAGAACCTCGTCGGTGCGTCTGCCGGCGATGACCTCACGTTCGAAGCCGTTCACCCCGACGAAGACGAAGAAGAGCCCCTCTACTTCACCATCAAGGTCAAGCAGGTCCAGGCCACCGTTCTGCCCGAGGCCGACGATGCCTGGGCGAAGGACAACAGCGAGTTCGAAACCCTCGCCGAGCTTCGTGCCGATCTCGAAGAGCGTCTCGGACGCAGTCGAATCATCCAGTCGATCACGGCTCGCCGAAACAACATCGCCGAGGCTGTCGCCAAAATGGTCGATGACGAAATGGTGCCCGAAGCGCTCGAGTCCATGGAGTTCGAGAACCGAATCCAGGACATGGCGATGAGGCTTCAGGCCCAAGGTCTCGACTTCGACCAGTTCCTCCAGTTCAGTGGCCAGTCGCGAGAGGCACTGTTGGGCGACATGCGTGAAGGAGCTGCGGTCTCCGCCCGCCTCGACCTTGCCTTGCGAGCTATTGCCGTGGCCGAGGGGCTCGAGCCCGACGATGCTGAGCTCGAAGTCGAATTCGAGCGTGTCGCCGCCCAGGTCGAGCGTACGGTCGACGATGTCCGTGAGGAATTCACTGCGGCCGGTCAGCTGCCGGCGATCCGCGCCGACCTCGCCAAGAGCAACGCCCTCGACTGGTTGGTCGAACAAACCACCCTCGTCGACGCAGACGGAAACGCCGTCGATGCTGCAGATCTCGTTCTGCCAGCCGAAGATGAAGAAGAAGTGGCTGTCGAGTCAGCCGATCCAGCGCCCGAAGAAGAGCCGACCCAGGAAGAACAAGCATGACCAGCATGAGCAGCAGTGAATTGAACATCTCGGCCAACTACATCATCCCTTCGGTCATCGAGAAGAGCAACGGACGCGAAGTCTCGTCCGACCTCTACAGCCGACTCCTCCGAGACAACATCATCTTCCTCGGCACCCCCATCGATGATGGTGTCGCCAACGTGATCTGCGCTCAACTGTTGCACCTCGAGTCAGAGAACCCGGATCGAGACATCAGCCTCTACATCAACTCGCCCGGTGGCGACGTCAACGCGATGTTCGCCATCTACGACACGATGCAGTACATCCGCCCCGACGTCAGCACGATCTGCTTCGGCCAGGCGGCTTCGGCCGCTGCGGTGCTTCTTGCAGCTGGCGCCGCCGGCAAGCGCATGGCGCTCCCGAGCTCTCGCATCTTGCTCCACCAGCCCTACTCGGGTGCGCAGGGACAGGTATCTGATCTCGAGATCGCAGCGAACGAGATCGAGCGGCTCAAGAGCCAGCTGGAATCGATTCTGTCGGAGCACACGGGTCAGACCACGGAGAAGATCCAGTCCGACACCGACCGTGACTTTGTCATGACGGCGGAAGAAGCGAAGGCCTATGGTGTCATCGACGAAGTGATCCAGACCCGGAACTCCGTCGACACGAGCGGCCCCATCCGCGCACTCGATTCCTGAGAAGAGGCACCACATGGCCAAATTCGGTGAAGGAGGCGAACTCCTCAAGTGCTCGTTCTGCGGCAAGTCGCAGAAGCAGGTCAAAAAGTTGATCGCCGGGCCAGGTGTCTACATCTGCGATGAGTGCATCGATCTCTGCAACGAGATCATCGAAGAGGAACTGGCTGAAGGGGCCGATGTCAGTTTCGAAGAGCTGCCCAAGCCTCGCGAGATCTACGAGTTCTTGAACGAGTACATCGTTGGTCAAGACCAAGCCAAGAAGGTGCTTTCGGTCGCGGTCTACAACCACTACAAGCGAATTCAGCACGGGTCGAGCGGTCTCGGCGATGCCGTCGAATTGGCCAAGTCGAACATTCTGCTCGTGGGTCCAACCGGCTGCGGCAAGACGTTTCTTGCTCAGACACTGGCCCGGATGCTCAACGTTCCGTTCGCCATTGCCGACGCCACGGCACTCACCGAGGCTGGCTACGTCGGCGAGGACGTCGAGAACATTCTGCTGAAGCTGATCCAGGCCGCTGACTTCGACACGAAGCGAGCCGAGAACGGCATCATCTACATCGACGAGATCGACAAGGTGGCTCGCAAGTCCGAGAACCCGTCGATCACTCGCGATGTTTCCGGTGAAGGCGTCCAGCAGGCGCTGCTGAAGATCCTCGAGGGCACGGTTGCTTCGGTGCCTCCGCAGGGCGGCCGCAAGCACCCGCACCAGGACTTCCTGCAAATCGACACCACCAACGTGTTGTTCATCTGCGGTGGTGCGTTCGCTGGCATGGACGACATCATCAAGTCCCGGCTCGGTACCAAGGCGATTGGTTTCCGGACCGATGGTGCGGTGTCGGAAAAGGTGGATGTCGAAGAGAACATCTACAGCCACCTCCTCCCGGAGGATCTCGTGAAGTTCGGTCTGATTCCAGAGTTCGTGGGTCGCCTCCCCGTCACCGGCACCGTGTCAGGTCTTTCTCGTGATGCACTCGTCCAGATCCTGGTCGAGCCGAAGAACGCGTTGTCGAAGCAGTACCAGAAGTTCTTCGAGATGGAAGACGTTGAACTCGAATTCACCGATGCCGCGCTCGAAGCGATCGCTGATCAGGCGTTGCTGCGGGGTACGGGTGCTCGTGGTCTCCGAGCCATTCTCGAAGAGGTGTTGCTCGAGGTCATGTACGACCTCCCGAGCCGCACCGACGTGGGCAAGGTCATCATCGACGAAGCTGCGGTCACCGAGCGGGTCAACCCGACGCTCGTGCCTCGGTCCGAGATCCGAGCTCGTCCCCGCCGCGCTGCATCCTGAGCATCGCTGTCGTTCACGAATGGACATCTCGACCGCACTCGACTGGCTCGAGTCGCACACAAATCTTGAAGGCAACGCCAATGTGGCGGGCGACAGGGCAGCTCCGTCGATGCCAACGGCGGGAGCTACTGACCAACTGAGTCTTGCTCCGATGGTCGAGTTGCTCGGGCTGCTCGGCGACCCGCATCAGGCGTACCGCACGATCCACATCACCGGTACCAACGGCAAGGGGTCGACCGCTCAGTTCGCAGCACGGCTGCTGGCCATGACCGAATTGTCGGTCGGCCTCTACACCAGCCCAAATCTCGAGCGAATCAACGAGCGCATTGTCTGGGATGGGCAGTGGATTGCCGACGACGACCTTGCTCGAATCATCACGCTGATCCGGGACGTTCTGCCGCTGATGGAACTGCGGCCCAGCCGCTTTGAACTGCTGACCGCAGCGGCCTTCGTGCATTTCGCCGAGGTCGGGGCCGAGGTGGCGGTCATCGAAGTCGGTCTCCTAGGGAGATTCGACGCCACCAACGTCATTGACGCCGACGTCGCCGTCATCACGAACATCGGCAAAGACCACACCGATGGCGTCGGTGATTGGCGAGCGAAGATCGCCAGTGAGAAAGCCGGCATCATCAAACCAGACAGCCACGTCATTCTCGGTTCGGCGTTCGGCGACCTGCGTCCCATCGTCGATGCCGAGCCAAGTGCTGCGGTGTGGGAGGTCGGAACCGAGATCGAGATCGTGGCCAACGAGCTGGGTGTGGGTGGTCGTGTTGTGTCGATCACAACGCCATACGGGTCTTACGACGAGATCTTCCTGCCGGTCTTCGGCGAGCATCAAGGGGCGAATCTCGCCACCGCGATTGGCGCCGTCGAGGCGTTCTTCGCACGATCGCTGGATCGGGACCTCGTCGAGTCGGCGTTTGCTGAGATCGAGCTACCGGGACGCTTCGAAGTTGTCAGTCGCGAACCCACGGTCATTCTCGATGGCGCGCACAATCCTGACGGGCTGGCGACGGTCAAGCAGACCCTCGATGAAGCGTTCGCTCGTGTTGGCTCGTGGGTGTTGGTGGTCGGTTTTCTCGACGGCAAAGATCCCGGGGAAATGCTCGAAGCGCTCGACGCTGCCGACTTCGATGCCGTCATCGTCTGTACTCCGAACTGGTCAAGAGCGATTCCCGCCCACGTCGTGGCGCAGGCGGCGGCCGACGTGGGCATCGACACCGAAATCGTGGCTGACCCGCTCGAAGCGTTCCGACGGGCACGGGCAGTATCGAGTGACGAGGATCTCATTCTGGTCTCTGGAAGCATGTACATCGTCGGCAACATTCGGTCGATCGCCCGCTCGGTCGCTGAGGCGGTCGATGTCGAGGATGATGAGGACCCCATCTTCGGCTGAGTCGTTCAGATCAGGCCGACCAGGGCCGTTTGGACCACAGCGATCAAGTGTGCTGGTGCACCTGCCGAAGTAGGCCACGTGCCTCTCTCGAAGAAACCTCAACGCGGTGCCACCCTGACCGGCTACGCCTTGATTCTCTCGGCGTTCACCGTGATGAGTCTCGGTGCTGTGGAAGGGCTGAACAGTGCATCAGGCACGTACCTCGAAGAGACGAGCGGCGACATTGCGGCGCCGCGCGAGCTCAGCTTCTACGACGAAATGGAAGAAATCCCGGAGCCTGACGGTGATGGCGGGGACACAGGAGAGAACATCGAGGATGCCGCACAGTTCGACCTGGCTGACGGCGGTCAGGTTGTAGGAACCCGCGAGGGGTATTGCGTCGCTGCGGAAGCAGATGGTCGTTTGAGGATGCGCGAATGCGACGGCGCTCTGAACCAAGAGATTGAGGTTTACCTCAACAGCGACTCGCTGCAGAGCCAGCTCAGAATCGGTGGCAAGTGCATCGGTGTGCAGAACAACTCGAACAGCAACGGCGACCCCTACATTCTCGAAGACTGCGATGACGACGATGCCAGCCAATTGTTCAACCGGGTGGGTCAAGAGTGGCAATCAGTGGTCTTCGACAGTCCGCAGATGTGTCTCGACTCGGGCGGGGCAGGCGAAGGTCGAGCGCTTCATCAGTGGACGTGTGGCTCGGAGACCAATCCCAATGCCAATCAGCAGTGGGCGGATCCAGCACCCTACGTACCGCCGTTTGCCGGCCCTCCCACACCCACGATCACCGGTCAGGGCACCTTCGTCGGAGCCATCCCCGATGGGGCCGATTTTGCTCCCGACGGCGCCTTTGAAGACAACGACAACCTGTTCATCTTCACCGAGTCGGTCATCGAGTTGGGCAGTGACCTGACAGTGAATGGCGCCACGATTCCGGCGGGCACGAGGGTGTGCTCCTACATCTTCTGGTACGACCCGGTCAACAGCGCAACGGTTCCGACGACGACTGTCGATTTCGGGGGCACGATCCTGGCCATGGCCGGCACCCAAGCACAGATGCAAGCCACCGATCAGTTCGGCGCCCCAGGGGTCAACTACCGGGACTACAACCGTCCCCTCGAGGGTGGAGACGTCGTTGGCTTCTCCGGAAGTGCGGCGACCTTCAACCCTTACGCTGTGCCCGGGAATGCAGACATGGCACGGTTCTTCATCGACTGCAGCGACGAAGCCGCCGGCGAGTGAACTGGGCGACGATGACAGCTGTCGACACGTCGAGACAGTTGTGACGCAGCCGTCGCATCGCCCACCCTGCAGATACCCTCGCCGGCGTGAGTAGAACCTTCATCATCTGCAAGCCTGACGCTGTCGAACGCGGCCTCGTCGGGACCATCCTCCAGCGCTTCGAGGCCAAGGGCCTCAAGGTCGTGGCGGCCGAGCTGCGTCAGCTCGATGCTGGCACGCTCGCCGAGCACTATGTCGAGCACGTCGGCAAGGGCTTCTACGACGATCTCGTGGGCTTCATGTCCCGTAGCCCCGCCTTCGTGGCTGTGCTCGAAGGACCCGAAGACACCTTCGCCATTGTTCGCACCATGATGGGCCCAACCAACCCGGCCACCGCACCCCCCGGTACCATCCGAGGCGACTTTGGTACCGAAATGACCGAGAACCTCGTGCACGGATCCGACTCGAACGAGTCGGCTGAGCGCGAAATCGGCATCTTCTTCCCTTCGATCTGACGCCTCGCTGGCCCTCTTGGCTCGGTGCCGCGATGTCATGCCGACCTCGTGGTGACCGAGTCCTCTCGGGGGCTGAGTTCGCCGGCCCTGCGACCTATGACTCCGTCGAAACGGCGCCCATCGTGGCCCCACGTGGCACCTGCATGACGCTCGAGGGTGACGGCCGCTTCTCCATGCGTACGTGCGACGGCTCGGCGTCGCAGCAGATCTCGGTTTACACCGATGCTGTTGCCGGACGTTCGCGGATGCGGATCGGTGACCAATGCATTGGGTTGGAGAACGACTCGGCAAACAAATGGAAACCGAGTGACTCCCGAGGTGTGTGACCCGTCGGATCCGCATCAGGTCTTCGTGCGAAACGAGGCTCTACAACACTGGGAATCCGCAGCAAACCGCAGCCCCACGATGTGCCTCGATGCCAGAGGCTGGGCGGCAGAAGGCGTCGACGTCTCCATGTGGGTTTGCAATGCATCGAACCAGAACCAGATCTGGCCGACCTGAGCGAGACCCAAGACGGGTGTGGCCCGAGTGGGCTTCCCACGTCTCTTCGTCATGGCGGCCGTTTCGCAGCCGACGCTCAGAGAATCGACGAGCGGCTGCCAACACGGCGGCCGGGAGTACTGGCGTTCGTATGCGACCGAGACCTGGTTCGGAACAACAACAAGGCGAGGCAGGCTTCACGCTTGCTGAGGTGATGGTGGTCATTCTGATCATCGGCATTTTGCTCTCGGTCAGCATTCCCACGTTCCTGGGCGCTCGGAATCGTGCGGCCGATTCGGCGGCCACGGCACATCTGCGCACGGCGGCCAATACGGCCTACCCGTTGACCGACTTCGGCACCAATTTCACCGCAGCGACACCCGGGGCGCTTGCGCTCGACGAACCGTCGCTCGAGTTCACGGTTGGATCACGGCCATCGTCGGGCAGCGATGTCGTCAGCGTCGACTCGTCGAGGCCAACGCAGTGGTCGGGCGTGATCCTGTCCGGATCGGGGCGATGCTTCGGTGTTGTTTTGCAGGTGGGCGGTCGTGCGTTTTATGAGTCGCCGAGTTGTCGTGCCGATCGGGTCAACACCGAGTGGGACGGGTCTTCTGGCTACGTCCCGCGGCCCCCCGATCCACAGATCGATGGTCAAGCCACCTACCCAGGCGACGTTCCGGATTCGACGTCGTTCGCCCCGAACCAGGAGTACCGCAGCGACGACGAACTCTTCGTCTTCTTCGAATCGGCGCTGGTGCTTGACAGCGATCTGACGGTGGCTGGTGTGACGATTCCGGCGGGTACGTCGGTGTGCTCCCACATCGTTTGGTATGACCCGTCGTTCACGACAGACGTGTCCGCAAGCATTGACTTCGGCGCTCCGATCCTGTTGGGCGCTGGTCGACGCAGCGACCTGCAAGCAACCGATCAGTTCGCAATCGCCGGGGTGAACTACTTCAACTACAACCGGCCGTGGTACGACGGCGACACGTTCAGTTTCACCGGCAGCGTCGGGCAGTTCACGGCCCTCGCAATTGGTGGCAATGCCGACATGATCCGCATCCTGACCGACTGCGGCTGAATCGGCTTTCGTCATCAGAACGCTGTTGGTCACCGCCCAACATCTCCCCGTGGCGGCTCGTTGGGTGGGATTGCTCGGTTGCGTTTGCATCGTGTGCTGCGTGTGACGAAAACGGCCGATTTCCGTCACATTTGCCCAGGGGTGCCCTTGTTGGCTCGGGCAAGGCCTCGTAGGGTGAGTGACGTTCGCACTGGGTGAGCTGTTCGCACGAGCAAGATGACCGCACCGGAGTCTCGATGGCTGGAAACCGATTCTCCAACGCACTGGTGTCGCTTGGCGCCCGCGACATGGCCGTCGATCTCGGCACCGCCAACACGCTCGTGTACGTTCGCGGCCAAGGCATCGTTCTCGATGAGCCTTCCGTGGTGGCGATCAACGTCGAGACGCAGCGGCCACTTGCGGTTGGTGTTGAGGCGAAGCGCATGATCGGCCGAACCCCCAGCCACATCCAAGCCATTCGCCCCCTCAAAGACGGCGTCATCGCCGACTTCGACATCTGCGAAGAAATGCTCCGCTACTTCATCCAGAAAGTCAGCCCCGGCCGCTGGGTGGCCAAACCTCGCATCGTGATCTGTGTGCCGTCTGGCATCACCGGTGTCGAGCAACGCGCCGTGCGAGACGCTGCGGAATTCGCAGGCGCTCGCCAAGCCATCATCATCGAAGAGCCCATGGCGGCAGCGATCGGCGCCGGGCTTCCGGTGCATGACCCGACCGGCAACATGATCGTCGACATCGGCGGCGGCACGACCGAAGTCGCCGTGATCTCCCTCGGCGGCATCGTGGCCAGCCAGTCGGTCCGCATCGGTGGGGACGGTCTTGATCAAGCCATCATGAGCTACATCAAGAAGGAATACAGCCTCGCCCTTGGTGAGCGCACGTCCGAACAAATCAAGATCCAACTCGGCTCCGCCTACCGCCTTGCCGAAGAGTTCGAAGCGGCCATTCGTGGTCGAGACCTCGTGAGTGGTCTACCCAAGACCATCACCATCACGACGGAAGAGATCCGCGAAGCACTTGCCGAGCCCGTCAGTGCAATCGTCGATGCCGTCAAGGTCACCCTCGACAAGACGCCGCCCGAGTTGGCCGCCGACATCCTCGAACACGGGATCACAATCGCCGGTGGTGGTGCCCTGCTCCACGGCATGGGTGCCCGGCTCGAGGCCGAGACCGGCATGCCAATCAAGATGGCGGACAATCCCTTGCACGCCGTTGCCGTGGGTTCAGGTCAGTACCTCGAGGCCTACGACAGCCTCAAGAACCTCTATCCGGCATCACCGCACGACTGATCATCTGCTGTGGCCCGATCCGGGATGACAACTCGTCGTTTGGTTGCACTTCTGGTCGTCACCGCTCTTGCGTTGATGACGATCGACACGCGAGGGAGCGGCCCGTTCGCGTCGATGCGTTCCGCCGCGTTCGCAACCACCTCGCCGCTCCGTTCTGCGGTCGCTGCCGCCGTTCGACCCGTCGGGGCAACATGGAATGGTGCGGTTCACTACGGCGAGGTTGTTGATGAAAACGAACGGCTGCGCGCCGACGTCGCTCGTCTGGAAGGCGAAGTTGCTCGCCTCCCCGACATCGAGTCTGACCTTGCCGCGTTGCGAGAAGCCACGGGGCTGGACACCGAGGTCGATGTGCCCCGGCTCACCGCCAAGATCGTTTCCGATCGCGACACCGGGGTCGAGCGCATCATCGAGATCAACCGGGGGAGTGACGATGGGGTCGCTGCCGGCATGCCAGTCGTCGTCGGAAGCGGGCTGGTCGGGCGCGTACTCGACGTCTACAGCAACCATCGTTCGACGCTCCGGTTGGTGAGCGATCCACGCTTCCAGGTCGGTGTGAGTGGTGTCGACAGCGGTGAGACGGCGCTGGCCAGCGGCGACGGTGATGGTCGAGCGTTGCGGGTCGAGATCCAAGCGCAGGGTTTGGCCGATGTCGATGACGGTGAGCGATTCGAGACCAATGCGTTCTCCGAACGGTTTCCGGCCGACATCCCCGTTGGGGTCTTTCGATTCGAGGCTGCGAGCGGTACCGCCACACTCGAACCCTTCGTCGACCTCGACAGCTTGGTGTTCGTGACCGTCCTCCTCACGGAGCAACCCGAGTGAACCGGCCGGTCGTCAGCACGCGAGGTCCCGCAGCGAGGATCCCTTGGGCCAAGTCGTTGGCGATCCTCGCCGCCTTGAGCGTCGTGCAAGTCGCCGTCTTCGACCAGTTCTGGGTCGGCGGTCGAGTTCGCATTGACCTGCTGCTCCTCGCTGTTGTCAGCATTGGATTGCAGGCCGAGGCTCGCCAAGCGGCACTGCTCGGCTTTGTCATCGGGCTCTTCGTCGACGCCTTTCGATTCGGTCCGTTCGGTCTTCATGCGTTGATCTTCTGCGTTGCAGCCTGGGTGTTGGCCAACAACGGCGCTCGCATGCTGCAGGTGGGTGCGGTGTTCCGGATCGCCCAGGGGACGATCGCTGTGCTGTTGGTGACCGCTGCGACGTGGTCGGCGGCCGCAGTGTTTGGTCAACGGCCACCGGCATTCGGCAACGAGTCATTGCTCAGCGTTGCACTGACCGCCCTGGCGGGGGGTTTGCTGCTCGCCCCGGTCGATGCGATCACTCGACGAATGGTTGGCTCCGGGTCTGCACCGCAGCGCGTGCCTCGCGCTGACCTGATCAGGACTGACTCATGACCACCGAACTCGCTGGCCGTCGTCTCGGCATTCTTGCGGTGGTCGCGATCGCCATGTTTGCTGCGCTCGCCGGTCGTCTCTACTTTTTGCAGGTGATGACGGCCGAGCAATTCGAAGCCGTGGTTGCCGGCAACCGCGTTCGCGAGGTCTACACCGAGGCGCCACGCGGTCGTATCCTCGACCGCGATGGCGATGTGCTCGCTGGTCGCCGGCAGTCGCTCGTGGTCACCATCGACTGGGTGGCTCTGCGCGAACTCGAAGCAGACATTCGAGCCGATGTCTTCGAAGACGTGGCGACGGAACTGAGCGACGCCGGGGTCAAGGTCAAGGCGGACAGGATCGATCAGCTCTACCTCCAAGCGATCGACCAGACCGTGAAGCCGACCGTCGTCGCCGACGACATCGGCGAGGAGCTCTGGGTACGCATTGGCGAGGCCGACCTTCCCGGCATCGACGTCGAGCGACGGTGGGTTCGCACCTATCCCTACGGCGCCATCGGGGCCCACATCATCGGTTATACCGGCTCGGTCCGAGACCAGGATCGGGCCGATGGGCTGAACGCCGACTCTGACAAGTTCTACTTCCCGGGAGACGAGGTCGGTATTGCTGGCCTCGAGCAGACGTACGAGTCGATTTTGCGCGGCACTCCTGAGCTGGTGCGAGTCGAAGTCGACGCCCAGAACCGCGTGGTGCGAACGCTCGAGGTCGTCCAGGAAGCGATTCCGGGAAGCGATCTCCAGCTCTCACTCGACATTGATTTCCAATACGCGGCCGAGCAGATACTGGCCGACGAGCTCGCACAGGCACGGCTTCGCGAGCCTGAAGGCAACAACCCGTTGCCGCAGGTCGCTGATGCTGGTTCTCTGGTTGCTCTCAACGTCGATGGCTCGGTCTTGGCCCTCGCCTCTGCCCCGACGTTCGACCCTCGCGACTTCATCTTCGGGATCAGCAGCGGGCTGTGGAACGAACTTTCCAACCGATCCGACGTGCCGCTTCTCGATCGTGCAGTTCGAGCCAGCTACCCGCCGGGCTCCACGTTCAAGCCCTTCGTTGCGCTCGCTGCTCTCGAATCCGGGGCACGTGGCGAATACACGACCTGGAATGACGAGGGTGTGTACGTGCTCACCTCCTGCCTTGATCCAGACAATCGCGATGCCGGCTGCACCAAACGTAATGCTGGAAGCGCCGTCATGGGCCCCGTGCAGCTTCGCGATGCCATGGAGCGGTCGAGTGACACATACTTCTATTCACTCGGCGAGACGTTCTGGGTCCAGCAAGACACCTACGGCCGCACGATCATCCAGGACACCGCCGAACGTTTCGGTTTCGGTGTTCGGCCAGACATCGACCTTCCAGCCCAATCTTCGGGCCTCATGCCGACCCCAGAGCAACGCATCGAAACCTGGGGCGAAGATGCACGTTGGTTCCCCGGCGACAACACGAACATCGCGATCGGACAGGGAGAGGTGCAGTCCTCACCTCTCCAGCTCGCCAATGCCTACGCCATGTTGGCCAACGGCGGAACACGCTACGAGCCGAGGCTCGGGTCATCGATCGTCGATGCGGACGGCACCGTCACCACGATCGAGCCGGTCATCGCTGCGGAGGAAGTGCTCGATCCGACGTTCCTCCGGGCGTTGAACGATGGCATGGCTGCCGTGGTCGACCCTGGGCTCGGCACCGGTCGAGGGACAGGCATCCGAGCGTTCAGCGGCTACCCACACGCCAACTATCGAGTGATCGGCAAGACGGGCACCGCCCAGGTCAACAATCGTGCTGACTTCGCGCTCTTCGCGTCATACGCACCCTTCCCTGACCCCGAGTACGCCGTTGTGGCCATTCTCGAACAGGCCGGATTCGGCGGCGACGCTGCTGCGCCAGCGGTGCGGCGTTTCTACGAGATGCTCTTCGGCCTCGAGCCGGTGCCGACCGCTCCGCTCGCCGAGGAACGCAACCTCGATGTTGTCGGGCTGACCAACTTCGATCTTTCTTTCGACATCCCCGAGATCCTGATCGATCCAACGCAGTTCGGCGACGCCGCTCCGACGCCGCCACCAGCGGCCGAAGCAGGTGCTTCGCCGCAGCCAACCACCGCCCAGCCCAGCACTGCGCCGACAACCACCGAACTCACCACCACGACCACACCGCCAGACAGCACCGATCCCGAGCCACCGGCAATGCCGTCGACCACCGCTCCTCCTCCGACGACGGCAACCACGCAGCCGACCGACACCACACAGGGCGATCCATGACCGCTTTCGCCCGAACTCGCGACCCCATGGCGGCCGATCGGGAACGATCCAAGCTGTTCAACGTCGACTGGTCGTTGGTTTTCCTCGTCACGGCTCTCGTTGCGGTCGGAACACTCGGCATCTACAGCGCAACAAGAAGCCAAACGACTGGCCTTGGTCTTGCGGGGAGGCAGGTCATCTTCTTCTTCGTCGGCCTCTCAGCAATGCTCGGTTTCAGCATGATCGACTACGAGAAGCTGCGGACCTGGGTGGCCCCGATTGGTCTGCTGACCGTCGTCATGCTCTTCGCCGTGCTCTCGCCGTTGGGAACTGAGATCAAGGGAACCAAGGGGTGGTTCGTCTACTTCGGTTTCTCTGCGCAGCCGGCGGAGTTCGTCAAGATCAGCTTGATCGTGCTGCTTGCTGCCCTGTTCAGCGGGCGCAACGGAAACACTGACCCTCCTCGTATCGCTGCCTCGCTCGGTGTGCTCGGGTTCATCTCGATCATGGTGCTCCAGCAGGGAGAGACCGGATCAGTCTTGGTGTACTGCGCCATTGCGCTCGGCGTCTATCTCGTGGCCGGGATGCCGGCCCGCTATCTCGTCCTGCTCGTGATCTCCGGCGTGGGTGTGGCATCGGTGATCTTCACCAGCGATGTGTTGGCTGACTACCAGGAGGCCAGGCTCACGTCGTTCCTCGATCAGGATGCACCGGAGGCCTACAACCAGGTGCAATCGCTGAACGCCATCGGCACTGGCGGCATCACCGGACAAGGGTTGTTCGAAGGGCCCCAGACCCAGTTCGGGTTCGTGCCTGAGCAGGAAACCGATTTCATCTTCACCGTGATCGCAGAAGAACTCGGCTTTGTCGGTGCCAGCATCGTCCTCGGACTTCAGGCGCTGATCCTCATCCGGATCTTCCGGATCGCTCAACTCGCACGGGATCGTTTCGGCACGCTGTTGTGCATTGGCGTGTTCACGATGCTGTTGATCCACATCGTGCAGAACGTCGGGATGACCATGCGCCTGATGCCGATCACGGGGATCCCCCTTCCTTTCGTGTCCTACGGAGGGTCAGCATTGATCACGGCGTTGGCCTCACTTGGCATCGTCCAGAGCGTCTCGGTGCACCGTCGCCGCAATCTGCGGTGACCGCCTCCAGAGGCGAAAAACGAACGGTCCGGCCGGACCCGATCATGCGCTAGCCTCGGACCACCATGTCGTCTGTCTGGCCCCGACTCGAGCCCCGCCTAGCTGAAGTGCAGAAGCCGGCGCGCTACATCGGGTGCGAGGGCGGCGCAAAGGCCAAGGCGCCCGACGATTCCCTCGTCAGTTGGCTCTTCACCTATCCAGACACCTACGAGATCGGCCTGCCCAATCAGGGTCTCCAGATCCTCTACGAGATCATCAATGAACGGCCCGATGGTCGCGCCGATCGCTCGTATGCGCCATGGCATGACCTCGAAGCGATCATGCGTGACGAGGGCATTCCGCTCTTCTCGGTCGAGCATCACACGCCGGCCAAGGAGTTCGATGCCATCGCTTTCAACCTCTCCGCCGAGCTCACGTACACCAACTTGGTCAACTGCATCGACCTTGCTGGTTTGCCGCTGCACGCTGCTGATCGCACCGGTCGCGACACACTCGTCATGGTCGGTGGCCACTGCACCTACAACCCCGAGCCCGTCGCCGACTTCGTCGATGTCGTGGTGCTCGGCGATGGCGAAGAAGTCGTTGGTGAGCTCACCGATGTCATGGCCGAGTGGAAGAACCACGCCACGTTCGATCGTTCCGAGTTACTGCTGGCCATTTCGGCGGTCGAGGGTTGCTACGTCCCCTCGCTTTACGAGGCCACCTACGACGGACATCGGTTCACCGGTCTGGTGCCCCTGCACCCTGCTGCCCCTGAACTCATCGAGAAGCGCACCATTGCCGACCTCGCCGAGTGGCCGTATCCGAAGGAGCAACTGAGCCCGCTCACCGAAGTGGTGCATGATCGGCTCAATGTCGAGGTCTTCCGAGGTTGCACGCGCGGTTGCCGGTTCTGCCAGGCCGGGATGATCACCCGCCCGGTTCGCGAGCGCCCGGCTGACCAGGTCCGCACCATGGTCAAGAATGGCCTCGAGCGCACCGGCTACAACGAAGTCTCGCTTACCTCGCTTTCCACCGCTGATTTCAGTGGCATCGAGTCCACCGTCGGCGGCATCATGGACGATGCCGAGGATGCTGGCTGCGGCCCGATCTCGGTGTCGCTGCCGAGTCTTCGCGTCGATGCCTTTGGCGTCGACATCGCTGCCGAACTGCAGAAGGGCAAGCGATCCGGACTCACGTTCGCTCCCGAGGCTGGCACCTGGCGCATGCGCCAGATCATCAACAAACTCATTCGCGAAGAAGATCTCTACAGCGCCGTCGAGTCCGCCTACAGCCAGGGCTGGCAGCGAGTGAAACTCTATTTCCTGATCGGGTTGCCGAGCGAGACCGACGAAGACACGCTCGGCATCGCCGAGCTGGCCAAGAACTGTGTTGCGATCGGGCGCAAGCACAACAAACGGGCCAACGTCACGGTGTCTGTCGGCGGGTTCGTCCCAAAGCCCTTCACCCCGTTCCAATGGTTCGGGCAGAACACGTCGGCTGAGCTGCAACGCAAGGTCAACCTCCTCCGCGACGCCACCCGCAAGATGCACGGTGTCAACATCAAGTGGCACGACCCCAAGGCCACGCTGGCTGAAGGCATCGCCAGCCGCGGCGATCGGCGCGTTGGCGCTGTCATCGAAGACGTCTGGCGCAACGGCGGCACGTTCCAAGAATGGTCTGAGCATTTCGAGCTCGAACGTTGGACTGACGCCATGGACCGCGCCGGTCTCAGCATCGACGAGATGGTGTACCGCCACCGCACCGAGGACGAAGCGCTTCCCTGGGACCACCTGTCGGCCGGCCTCCACAAGGACTTCTTGTGGGAAGACTGGCGCGACGCCATCGCTGAAGTCGGCTTGCCCGACTGCCGATGGACCCCCTGTTATGACTGCGGTGCGTGTACGGGCTACGGCATCGAGCACGTCGTGGCCTCGGCAACAGCCCCTGCTGGCGGCAGTCAAGGCACCGGACAAGACCTTTCGGTCGGCAATGCAGTCCCGGTGAAGCTGTTGGAACGCAGCAAATGAAGCTGCGTCTCCGCTACTCACGCTACGGAAAGATCCGATTCATCAGCCATCGCGACACCGCCCGACTGATGGAGCGTGCCTTTCGCGTCGAGAAGTTGCCGATCACCTACACCGAAGGGTTCTCGCCTCGGCCCAAACTGGCCTTCGGCCTCGCCCTGACGGTTGCTCACGAATCCGAAGCCGAATATCTCGATCTCGACCTGGTCACGCCGGTCGAGCTCGATGGATTGGCCGAGCGTCTCACTGATGCCCTCCCCGACGGGTTGTCCGTCGATGCGGTTGTGCCGTTGGAGTCTCGGTCCATGTCATTGCAGCAGGCGATTGTCTGCTGCGGCTGGCGTATTGAAGTGATCGGTGCGCCGATCGATGACGTGACAAACGCAGTAGCGGCGTTGCTCGCCGCGCCAGAGCGTGAACTCGAACGAGAGCGCAAAGGCAAAACCACCGTGGTCGACGTTCGCCCCGCAGTGATCTCTCTCGAGGTCTGTGGCGAGACGCCGAACGGTGTCCAGCTCTACGCGGTCCTCGCCAATGGCGAGCTCACGTTGCGCCCGTCGGAACTCGTCCGACTGCTCGACGGCGAGCTCGACATGTCGGGCTGTTCTCTCCGTGAGGGAAGAGTGTGCCGCACCAACCAATGGACGAACGCCGATGGGGAGCGACACGAACCAATCGTGCTCACCCCGACGGGCGACGTTCTGGCCGAAGTGCCAGAGCCGCCCGAGGCGTCAAGGCCCCGAGAGATCCGGGCCTCATGAGAAGGGAACACACCAGTGACGGTGTCCGACGACAGCGGTGCGAACAAGCCCGCAGACACACGACCCCCCGTACCAACAACGCCGCCGCCCGGTAAGCCGAGGATTGGCGACAGTCGGCCTTCTCCGGCCGCGGAGAACAACGGCGTATCAACAAGCGATGCCAGGGCCAGCAACGGCGAGCAGCGAGCGAGGAAGAAGCCGACGAGCACGAACAGTGGGGAACCTGGCGAACAGTCCGGTCAATCCACCTTGTCTGAAGGCGGGGGTCCTCGCCCCGAAGGACAGGGCACGAGTGCTTCGGCGAAGCGACGTCGACGTCGCCGGAAGAACAAGGCAAGCGGCGAGGGCGGCAGCCAGCAGGGCGCTCAACAGCAGGGCGGCCAACCACAGGGCAGCGGCAACACCCAGCGCTCGCGTAGTTCCCAGAGCCGTTCGGCCCCGGTGACTCCTGTTCTTGCCCAAGGTGAAGCGATCGAGCTCGACGAGCAGCAGTTGCAACGTCGCCGGGGCAAGACCCGCAAGGGCCGCCCGATTGGTCGCTACCTGATGGTTGTTCGGCGTCGAGCAGATGCCACCCACATTGCCATTCTCGAGGGTCGCCAACTCATCGAATACCACGTCTCTCGGCCGAGCGACGACGTTGCCCAGATCCACGGCAACATCTATGTCGGCAAGGTGCAGAACGTGCTTCCCGGCATGGAGGCGGCCTTCGTCGACATCGGAACGCCGAAGAACGCCGTGCTCTACCGCGGCGATGTCCGCTTCGACAAAAAGCAGTTCAAGGGCAACGACCGGCCCAAGATCGAGCAGCTCCTTCAGCAGCGCGACACCGTGATCTGCCAGGTCACCAAGAACCCGATCGCCCACAAGGGTGCGCGCCTCACCACCGAGGTCTCCTTGCCGGGCCGCTTCGTTGTGCTCGTTCCCAACAGCGACACCTATGGCATCTCGAAGCGCTTGCCAGATCCGGAGCGCAAGCGACTGCGTCAGATCCTCGACAAGGCAAAGCCCAAGCAGCACGGTGTGATCGTGCGGACAGCGGCCGAGAACGTCACCGCCGAGGAAATCCAGCGTGACGTGGCAGGCCTGCTCCAGCAATGGGAAGAGATCGAGCGCCTTGCATCAAAGGGCAAAAATGCGCAGTTGCTCTATCGCGAACCTGATCTTTCGGTTCGAGTCATCCGTGAAGAGTTCAACAAGGACTACCGAGCCGTCGTCATCGACGATCGTGCCCTCTACGAGGAGATCTCCGGCTACGTCTCGGTCATCACTCCGGCGCTTGCTGACCGAGTCGAGTTCCACGACGACACCGAAGAGAGCCTCGACATCCTCGAGCGCTTCCACGTGCACGAGCAACTCCACAAGGCACTCGATCGCAAGGTCTGGTTGCCATCAGGTGGCTCGTTGATCATCGAAGCCACCGAGGCACTGACGGTCATCGATGTCAACACCGGCAAGAACGTCGGCAAGTCCTCGCTCGAAGAGACCGTGTATCGCAACAACCTCGAAGCAGCCGAGGAAGTGGCCCATCAGCTTCGTCTCCGTGACATCGGCGGGATCATCGTGATCGACTTCGTCGACATGGAAGACAAGAAGAATCGGGAAGAGACCATTCGGGTATTCCGGGAAGCACTCGGCCGGGACAAGACCCGGACGCAGGTGTTCGACATCTCCGAGCTTGGGTTGGTCGAGATGACCCGCAAGCGTATTGGCGAGGGCTTGGTCGAGTCGTTGTCGTCACAGTGTCCGCATTGCGATGGCCGTGGTCTCGAACTTGATCCATCGATCGCGAAGAAGTAGAGCGAAGAAGTAGCCGGCAAGAGTTGAAGCACTGATCAGCAGGGCTAACCTCAACCCTCTATGTACGCAGTCGTTGCCACCGGTGGCAAGCAATACCGGGTCGAAGAAGGTCAGCAGCTCAAGGTCGAACGCGTCGGTGCTCCCGGCGAGTCGGTCGATCTGCGTCCGGTCCTGTTTGTCGATGGCAGCGATGTGCTGTCCACCCCGGATCAGCTCGGCAAGGTGAGCGTCTCGGCCAAGGTCATCGAAGAGACCAAAGGCAAGAAGATCGACGGGTTCACATACAAGTCCACCACCAATCAGCGTCGTCGTTATGGCCATCGCCAGACGTACGCAACGATTGAAATCACCGGAATCAAGCGAGGCTGACATGTCAAAGACCAAAGGTGGCGGTTCTACACGAAACGGCCGTGACTCCAATCCGCAGTATCTCGGCGTCAAGGTTTTCGATGGCACCGCTGTGAAGTCCGGAGCCATCATCGTTCGCCAGCGTGGCAGCAAAATTCACCCGGGGATCAATGTCGGCAAGGGTGGCGACGACACTCTTTTCGCCACCGCACCCGGCAAGATCAAGTTCGGCTTCCGCAAGGGCCGGAAGCTGGTCGACGTTCTCGCTGACTAGCGGAGCATCCGGCTCCACCCAACACTGCAGATTTGAAGAAGCACGCTCCGTCGGGGCGTGCTTCTTTCGTTTTTCCTTCGATCGTTGCTCGCCTCAGAGACTGGCCGAACGGCCCAGCATGAGAGTCCGCACGGCCCCGGGCGATCTGGGCAGGGCCGCTCAAGTTGGGTGGCTCATGCGTCGATAGATGGGTGTGGCATCCAAGGACACTTCTCTGCCTGTGTGGCGACGCCGTCGAGGCGAGCGCGGCTCGGCGATTGTCGAGGCTGCCTTTGTCACGCCAGTCTTTCTGCTGCTGATGTTTGGCATTCTCGAGTTTGGCTTGCTCTTTCGGAACAGCCTGACGACGAACAACGCAAGTCAGGAAGGCGCTCGCGCTGCGTCGGTCGGCGGCCGAGCACTCGAAGCCGACTTCCTCACGTTGCAAACCCTCGAACACGGCATGGCGGCCATGGGCCTCGAAGGCTTGAACTACGTCGTGATCTTCAACGCCAACGACCCGCTCAATGGTGTCTCGCCCGGTCTGGGGTATGAGATCCCTGACGGTCACGCGTGCCACACCCAATCGGTGCAGCAGATCTGTAATCGGTACGTGGCCGCCGACTTTGCCCATGAGCTGGTCGATGCGGGTGGTGATGACACCGACTTCTTTCGGTGCATCGGTACCGACCCGACTGACCCGACCAACACACCGGACCCGGGCAACTTGGACGGTCATTGGTGTCCAGGCAGCCGAAACGCTGGTCTCGGAGACAACTCCGATCTTGTCGGCGTTTACGTCAGCACCAATCACACCTACCTCACCGGTTTCTTCGGCGAGAGTCAGACGCTCGATGCCACCACCGTCATCAGAGTCGAGCCGGACGAGGACTCATGATTCGACGACGTAGACACAACGGTGAGCGAGGCGCAGTTCTTGTCGAGCTCACGCTTGTCGTTCCGATTCTGATGACTCTGGTTCTCGGCATGTTCGAGATCGGCATGGCATGGAGTTCGTCGCAGAGCGTTGTGCAGGCTTCGCGAAGCGGGGCACGAACGGTTTCTCAGATGGGAACGTACGCCTACGCCGACCAAGAGGCGCTTCGAGCCGTGCTGTCGACCTTCGGCGACGATCTCGACCAAGTCCGACGGGTCTCGGTGTATCGGTACGACGCAGGACAGCCAGACGGTGTCCCCGCCACATGTGACATCACGGGTGGAGGGGCGTTCTGCAATTCCTACGGCCCGACTGACTTTGCTCAAGTCGGCAATGCGAGTCACTTCGCGGTCAGCGACACTTCGTGCGGATCTCGAGCCTCCGGCTCGTGGTGCCCGGTCGGAGGGCTTCGCATCGACTCACAGTCGAACGCCACGTTGGTGGGCGTAGAGGTCGAATTCGCCCACAAACCAGTTTCGGGGTTCTTCGGAAGCTCCGACCGGATCCTGACCCAGCGCATTGTCATGAAGATCGAGCCGAGGACGTCATGAGCGATCACTCCGAAGACAAGTGCATGGCACGTCGCAGCGCCGAGGCCGGGTACGTGATGGCCACAACGGCCCTGATGCTGATCCCGATGATGATCTTCGCTGCGTTCGCGGTGGATGTCGGTTCGTGGTACGTCGAAGCGCAGAAGATCCAGCGTGCCAGCGATGCCGCAGCGCTGGCTGGGGTTGTCTGGATGCCCGATGAGAACCGGGCGCGAGAAGCAGCGCTCGAGATCACAGCCATCAACGGCTACGAAGATCAACCGGGCGATTTCGACGATGACACAGCTCCGCTTCCCCAGGTGCGGGTGAGTCGAGTTGGCCCGCAGCAGATTCGCGTGGACATCCGAGCCGAGGGCGAGCTCTACTTCGGTTCGGTCATCGAAGGCTTCGACGAGCCACGGATTCAGCGCTTCTCCACATCGGAGTATGTGTTGCCTGTCGAATTCGGATCACCGACGAACAAGATCGGCTTCGGAGACCTGATCATCGACGGAGAGGCTGTGAACGCCTGGACTGGGTTGATGGGCTACTGCCAACCAGCTCACTACGGCGACGTTCGTGCGGCGTACTACCAGCATCAAAGCGGCTGCATTGAGGGCGGTAGCCTGTTCTCCGGCTCATCATCAGGCACACCTGCGATCTCGAATCCAGATACCGCCGCCGGCCGATCGCCCAACCATGATCCTGAGGGCTACTTCTTTGTGGTGGACGTTCCCGAAGGTCGAACCACGCCGACCGATGTGATGATCTACGACGCCGGCTACTGCACCTCGAACCCGGGCTCCAAGCCAGGCAATGACTCTCGCGAGACGTATCTCGAATATCGATTCTACGATGCGACGAGTACCCCGCTCGATGACTCCGACATCGTTCAGGTCGGCAGTTCCTATCGGCCCGGTCTCAACGTTGGCTGCAACGCGTGGACCAATCCGACCGGATTCCAAGTGCCCATCGGTTCGGCGGGTCGCTACTACGTCCAGGTGCTCAACAACGAAGCGCACTTCGGGGGCTTTGGCGATGGCGTGAACTACTTTGCCATCGAGGCGCGCGATGCCGGAGCTGGCGACGGCACGACGTGCTTCACATTCCAGAGCGCTTCCTGTGTCGGTGTCTATGCCCGAGATCGCTTGCCGATCCGAACCCAAACCGACGGTGACGTCGCCACGTTCTACCTGGCCAACATCGAGCCCATTCACGAGGGCAAGGTCTTGGAAGTCGAGATGTACGATCTCGGCGAGCGGATGGAGTACGTCCAATTCCTCGACCCAGAGGGTGTTCCACAACCGTTCACCTGGCGTACCGACGACACCATGACGATCTCGGGAATCGGGCCGGCGAACACCGACCATGCGGATGAAGACTGCACGTACCTGACCGTGAGCGGCAGTTCGGAACCGTGCTTGGACGTGAGCGCCGGAGGCATCAGCCCCAAGGTCGGCGAGTGGAACTCGTCGTGGCGGTTCAACGGGCGATGGGTCATCGCTCGAATCCAGCTGACGACGATCCCTGACGATCTCGACGACTATTGGTGGAAGATTCGATACGTGAAAACCGCGGGTGCGAACTCTGTCGACTGGACCACATGGTCGACACGAGTGGTCGGCGATCCCGTCCGCTTGGTGGAGTAAAGCCGAGGCGAAGGGCCTCTCGGCTCTTGCCTCTATCCTCGACAGGTGTCCAACTTCGTCGACGAATCCAACATCTGCGTGATCGCCGGTGACGGCGGTGCTGGCTGTGTCTCCATGCGGCGTGAAGCCCACGTCCCGATGGGCGGTCCCGACGGTGGCGACGGTGGCGACGGCGGTTCCGTTTGGCTCGTGGCCGACCGCTCGGCAGCATCGCTGCTGCCGTTTCGCGATCATCCGCACCGCATTGCGGGCAGCGGTACCCACGGCTCTGGCAAGAAGAAGCACGGCAAGGCGGCTGAGGACCTGATCGTCCACGTGCCAATCGGCACGGTGGTCCTTGATCACGAGACCCACGAGCCGCTGGTCGACCTCGCTCGCCAGGGCGATCGTTGGCTTGCTGCTGCCGCCGGCGTCGGTGGCAAAGGCAACGCCAAGTTCTTGTCGAACAAGCAGCGGGCCCCCGCCTTCGCCGAACAGGGTGAGAAGGGTGAAGAGGTCTGGTATCGCCTCGAGCTCAAGCTCATGGCCGATGTTGCGCTCGTTGGCTTTCCGAACGCGGGCAAGAGCACCTTGATCTCGGTGATTTCCGCGGCCAAGCCCAAGATCGCCGACTACCCGTTCACCACGCTCGAACCCAACCTCGGCGTCGTGCAACTGGATGGCCACAACGAATACGTCGTCGCTGACATCCCCGGCCTCATCGAAGGCGCCAGCGATGGGCTTGGACTGGGCCACCAGTTCCTCCGTCACGTCGAGCGGGCTCGAGTGCTCGTGTACCTCATCGACCTCGCATCGGTTGATGGAGCGTCGCCCCAGGAGCAGCTCGAGATCCTGCGCAAGGAACTTCGCGCCTACCGGCCCGATCTGCTCGATCGACCAAGCGTCGTGGTCGGATCGAAGGCCGATGTCCTGGCGGCTGACGACTGGGACTTCCTCGACGCCGTCGATTTCGAAGTCTCCTCGGTCGCTCGCCAGGGGCTCGATCCGTTGAAGTGGCGCCTGGCCGAACTGGTCAAGGGCAGTCGCAAAGACGAGATCGATGACGACGGTTTCGTCATCCATCGCCCCGAGCCGGTCGGTTTCGACATCGTTCGTGAGGACGATGCGTCATATCGCGTCATCGGTCGTGCTGCGGAACGAGCGGTTGCGTTGTCAGACATCAGCGACATCGGTGCCTTGATGCACGCTCGCAAAGAGCTCGAGAAGCTCGGTGTCAACAAGGCACTTCGAAACCGTGGCTTGCGCGACGGCGACGTGGTGGTGATCGGCACCTTCTCGTTCGAATACGAGAGCGACGGATGAGCAAACTCGTCGTCGCCAAGATCGGCTCCTCGTCGATCACGACCAACGGGTCGGTGGATCTGGATCAGCTCGACCGCCTCGCCTCGGAGGCGCAGGCGATCCGGGCTGAAGGTCATCGCGTCGTGATCGTCACCAGTGGAGCGATTGCCACGGGCCTTCCGGCAATGGGACTTTCGTCCGAAAGCGCCCATGACGATGCCGTGCTGCGAGCGGCCAGCGCAGTTGGCCAGATTTCGTTGATGGGGGCCTTCGAGCAACGGTTTGCCGAGCTCGGACTCGTGGTCGGGCAGGTGTTGTTGGCGCCAACAGACTTCATGTTTCGGCGTCGGTATCTGAAGAGCAAGGGCACGCTGGCTGCGCTCCTCGATGCCGGCGTGGTGCCGGTCATCAATGAAAACGACGCCATTGCCGACGATGAAATTCGCTTCGGTGACAACGACCGTCTCGGTGCTCTCGTCGCTCATCTGGTCGAAGCGAACCTGTTGGTGTTGCTGACCGACACCGCTGGGTTGTTCACCGCTGATCCTCGGCTTGACACCTCAGCTTCGTTGATCGAGGAGATCCGTGAGATCGATCAGTCGATGGAGGCCGCTGCCGGGGGAGTGGGATCCTCCATCAGCACCGGCGGCATGGCGTCCAAGCTCGCATCGGCCAAGATCGCATCGTGGTCAGGTATCGAGACGGTCATAGCGGCGGCAAACAGGCCTGATGTGCTGAGCGACGCCGTTGGCCGGGTCGAAGGTGTTGGCACCCGTTTCGTGGCGAGGGACCAACGTCTCGGTGCTCGGAAGCTGTGGATTGCCTTTGCGGTACCGGCCCGAGGTCGGATCGTGGTCGATGCTGGTGCCCGCCGTGCGCTCGAGGAACGCAACAGCAGCCTGCTTCCGGCAGGCATCCGCTCGACCGATGGCACGTTCTCCATCGACGATGCGGTCGAGATCGTTGACCAGGACGGCTCGCTGTTCGCCAAAGGGCAGGTGCGCTGGTCCAGTGAGCAGTTGCGGACCGATGCCGGCAAACAAACCGCCGATCTGCCAGCCGGCACCTCAGACGTTGTGGTCCACAAAGACGACCTCGTCGTCCTCCCCTAAAACTCAAAGGGGGTCAGGGTGTGGCCTTCGGCCACCTCGAGTTGCTCGCTGCGCTCGCAACGTCGAACCCGAGATCCAGGCCTCGCATGAGGCCTGGACCGACCGGTGACCCCGAAGTGCTAGGCGGTGTCGCCCTCGGCAACCTGGGGTTCTGGCGCCGCAGCAGTGTCGAGGCCGAGCTGCGCTCGGATCTCTGACAAGCGGCTCTGCGCCTCGACGTTGATCGATGCCTGCTCGACCTCGAGCATGCGGCCCTCGATCGACGCTTCATTGAGTTCGGAAGCTCCCTTGGCCTTGGCGTAACGGCTCTCGACCTTGTCTCGAACCTCTTCGAAGGACGGGACTTCCTGGCCGACCTGCTCGTTGAGCGAGGTCATGGCCTTGTTGAGCTGCTCTTGCATCTTGGCCTGGTCGAGCTGCGACAACAGCTTCTGACGCTCGGACAGCTTCTTCTGCAACGCAGAGGAGTTCTGGTTCACCGCCGACTTGGCCTGATCGGCAGCCTGTGAGGCTTGGAGGTGAAGCGACTTGAGATCCTCGACTTCGGTCTCGACGGTGATCATGCGGTTGGCGAAGGCTTCAGCGGCCGATGTGTATTCGGACAGCTTTTTCTCGTCGCCCTTCTTCTGGGCATCGTCGGCCATCATGACCGCTTGGCGGGCATTGTTCGAGACCTTTTCGTACTCCTCCATGGTGCGGTTGAGTCGGATCTCGGTTTGCTTCTGGTTGGCGATCACGTTGGCCGCCTGCTCTTTGAGCCTGCGGTGTTGTTCCTGCGCCTCGGTGATGGCTTGTTCGAGCTGGACCTTTGGGTCGGCTCGTTCGTTGAACGAACCCGTCAGTTTTGCAGTCGTGTAATTCCACCAGCGGCGCATGAGCTTGAACATCCTGCGATGTTACTGGTCACGAGCACCCTGCGCCGCTCGATCGACTGGCTGATTACCGATGAGGCCGATGAATCGCAGCGACCCGACGTAGGTTCCGAGGACCACGGCACCGACGATGAGCAGGTCGATGATCGGCGGCAGCCCGATGGAGACCACGGCTCGAGCAGCCACGAACGCAGCAAATCCGGCGATGGCCACCCACCGTCCAATGCCGGTCGAGACCGACTCGCCGAGCTTGGCTCGAAGGCGTCGGCGAAGCAAGAACCACTCGGTCCAGGATGCAATGGCCGAGCCGAGACCCAACCCGACGGCGCCGAGGTGGACAAACGGTGTGCCCGCCGTGCCGTTTCGAGCCTCGTCGATCGTGATCGATTCGCGATTGGGAAGCGGTTCCCAGAAGGCAGGGTGCGGGAATCCATCGATGGCAGTGAGGCCGAGACCGCTTCCGCCGATGTCGACCCCGAGCCCGGCGGTGACACCGCTTGCGTCAGCAACCGGTGCAATGTCGGGCTCGCCGACGATCAGGCGATCGAACTGCAGCATCAGGACGAAACCGATCAAGGCGCCAACGACAAGGCGGACAACAGCGATGCGAGCGGGCCCCTTCACGTCGCCGAGTGCGTAGAGAGCGTTCTGGCTGACCCTGGCCACCATTGCTGCGGGAAGGCCGAGACCAAAGGCGGCCAGCGTGAGGGCAACAGCCGTGGTGTCGTCTGATCCGAACGCCGTGCCGGCCCCGATGTCGAACAGGCGGCGGGCGAGGTCGTTGATGAACTCGTACAGCGATCCGACCACGATGCCGCCGGCCCCGATGGCTCCAGCCGTGACCACCCCAGCGGGAAGAAGCACCCGCCGCTGTGCTGCTCTGACCCGGGCGGCCACTGCATCCAGTCCGGAGGTGCTTCGGCTCATCTCGGTGAGTTCTGACACCGCAACGCTGAAACCGAACACTGCGATGCTCAAGAGATACAGCGGCATGGCGTAACCAATCGTGGCGATCGCTCCGGCGGCCAGGAAGGACGCGAGGGCAAGGTCGACGTAGCTCGACAGCTGGACGACCCCTCGCCCCCCGACTGCCGGGACGAAGCGACGAAGCACCTCCTTCAGCTCGGGGCCGACCATGAGGCTCGGTCGGCCGAGACCGCCGACGGAGCGAACCGTCGGCAGCTGCACCACGAGTTGGCCGAGGCTGCCAACAACCATGGCAATAGCGCCCCATCGAGCGATGTCGCCGGGGCTTTGACTGAACACGAGAGCTGCAGTGAAGCCGATGATCTGGGCCAGCGACCACAGGACGGGAGCGGTGTAGGACAGCAGGTAGCGTCGGTGGGCGTTGAGGATGCCAAGGCAAAAGGCGGACAGGACGAGGAAGCCAACGCCAAGTGCAGTGAAGCGCGTCAGTGTCACGGCAAGCTCGAACCGCTCGCCAGAGATTCGGCCGAGGGTGGTGAGCCAGACCATCGGGCGAGCACCGAAGAAGATCAAAGCGACCAGAACCGATACCACAGCGGACAACACGCCCAGGGTCTGTCGGGCCAGTCGATGGGCGTCGTCGTTCCGGCCGTCTTCGATCAGGCGGGCGTATACGGGAACGAAAGCGGCCGAGATCGATCCCTCGCCGAGCAGGTTCTGCAGCAGGTTGGGTACCCGCATGGCGACGCGGAACGCGTCAGCGAAGGCACCGCGCCCGAGAGCTGCGGCCACCACCATCTCGCGAACGAGGCCGACGCCGCGGCTTGCCAAGATGCCGGTTGCGACCTTGCGCGATCCGCTGGCGGCAGACGGCGCTGAGGTCTTCGCCGTGTCGCCGGTGCTTTCAGTGGTCACGAGTGGATGGGTGCCACAGGCTCAGTCGTCTGGCCGTTTTGCCACCGGCACCGAAGCGATGTCGACTGCTTCGAGTGTCGTCAGCTGTTCATCAGATGGTTCGGCCACGTCAACCAAACGCGTGGCGTGGCGGGCAACCGAAGCTTCGAACAGGTTGCGGGCGAGGCGACCATTGCCAAAGCCGTGACCTCGATCGTGGGAGCCAAACCAGGCGACGGCGGCATCTTGTGCCTCTTGGTCGAGGTCGTACCGGCCCTTGTCGGAGATGAGTTCGAAGATGGCGAGCAGTTCTTCGTCGGAATAGTCCGGAAAGAGGATGGTCTTGGGGAAGCGGCTCGAGAAACCGGGGTTGGCCCCGACCAGCTCGGCCATCTCTTTCGGGTACCCGGCCAAGATCACCACCATCGAGTCGCGTCGATCTTCGACATTCTTGACAATGGCATCGATCGCTTCGCGGCCAAAATCTTTCTCGCCACCACGAAGAAGCGAGTAGGCCTCGTCGATCAGCAGAACGCCACCGTCGGCCCGGTCGAACACCTCGGTGACCTTGGTGGCTGTCTGGCCCACGAATCCAGCAACGAGTCCGCTGCGATCGACCTCGGTGAGGTGGCCGCGCTCGACCACTTCGAGGCTGCGATAGATGCGCGACAACAGGCGGGCGACCGTTGTCTTGCCGGTGCCGGGATTCCCCGAGAAGACAATGTGTTTGTTGCTGTCGATGACGGGCAGTCCGCGGTCGGCTCGCAGCTTTTGCACTCGCAGCAGGGCAGAAAGAAGTCGAACTTCTTCCTTGACCGCATCGAGCCCGATCAAGCCATCGAGTTCGGCCAGGAGATCTTCGAGCGGCTCGGCCGGCTCGGGTTCTGGCAGCGGGTCGGCACCGACCGGCGTAGCGCTTTCGCCCGCAGCCGCAGGTTGGCCAGTCGGGAGCGAGGCGAGAAGCAGGCGTTGGAACTCGACGATGGCGCGGAGTTCGTCATCAGAGGGGAACCTGTCGAGCGAAGCAACGGTGTGGCAGAGCGACATGGCCTCGTCGTAGTAACGCCGAGCAAGCGTGCTGCCTTTCTTGGCATCGATCTGCCCAAGGGTGACGAAGAGCTCGGACGGCACCTTCAAGAAGTCGCGATTTCGGGTGACGAGATCGTTGTTTCGTAGATCCGAGGGCGTTGCCGCTCCGGGCAGGAGATCGAAGCGGGCAAAGGCAGCCACGAGTGCCCAGAGTTCGTCGTCGGTGTGTCGGCCGTCAGAGTCAACGAGCGCACAGCTGAGGTTGAAGGCCTCGACCACGGCATCGCGGTGCAGTCGGTCCTTTGCCACCGTGGTGCCAGATGCCGCCTCGACGAGCGCGTCACCGACCTCTGATGCGAATCGGTCGACGGCTTCGGCAAGTCCTCTGTCCATACTGGAGCGAGCTTACGCCGGTTTCCTCGCTACCTCGGCGACGGCGTTGCTCGAGCAGGCCCCGCTGTGAAACCGAATTGACTGCGCGGTCAAGTCCAACGGTAAGTTGTCGGCCATGGAGCACCGTTTTGAATCCGTCGAAGCCGTTCGCGATGGGCTGAAGTCCGTCAACTATCTGGCTGATGACGCCATTGCCGGCACTGCCTTCTTGGCCGACCGTTTGCAGAAGCCCATCCTCGTCGAGGGCCCTGCGGGCACCGGTAAGACACAGTTGGCCCAGTCTGTCGCCGAGATGACCGGTGCTCGCCTCATCCGCCTCCAGTGCTACGAAGGCTTGGACGAGTCAAAGGCGCTGTACGAGTGGAACTACAAGAAGCAGCTTCTTCGCATTCAGTCCGAAGGTGACGAGACGAACTGGGAAGACATCCAGGACGACATCTTCTCCAATGAGTTCTTGCTCGAACGGCCGCTGCTCGAAGCCATCCGCTCCGAGGACCCCGTGGTTCTCCTGATTGACGAAGTCGATCGCGTCGAGGTCGAGACCGAAGCGCTCCTGCTCGAGCTGCTGTCGGAGTACCAAGTCTCGATTCCGGAATTGGGCACGCTCAAGGCCAACCAGATCCCGATGGTGTTCCTCACGTCGAACAACACTCGTGAACTGTCCGAGGCGCTCAAGCGTCGCTGCCTCTTCCTGCACCTCGACTACCCCGACATGGAGCGAGAAAAGGAAATCGTCCTCACCAAGGTTCCCGACATCACCGAGAACCTCGCCGACCAGATCGCTCGCATCGTTCGCTCGATCCGGCAGCTCGAGCTCAAGAAGCACCCCTCGGTGTCAGAGACCATTGACTGGGCCCGCACGTTGATTCTCCTCGGCATCGAGCAGATCTCCGAGAAGGACGCCACCGACACGGCCAACATCTTGTTGAAGTACCGCAGCGACATCGAGAAGGTCGTCAAAGAGTTCAGCTCCAACACCAAGGCCCACTTCGAAGCGCCGGCATCGTGACCGATCTCGCCGAGTCGAATGGCTCGAACCCCGAGTCAACGGACTCGGCGTTGTTCGAATTGCTCGAGGGGTTCGTCATGGACCTCCGAGCGGCCGGCCTGCCGGTGTCGTTGTCTGAGAACATCGACGCTGCGAGCGCAGTTCGCCACATCCCGCTCGAGGATCGTTCAGCGTTCAAATACGCCCTTGCTGCCACGCTGGTCAAGAATCAGGCGCACTGGCGTACGTTCGAGACACTCTTCGAGGTCTACTTCTCGTTGCGAGGCAGCGAGTACTCCCTCGATGGCGATGGCGATGATCCCTTCGGCGATCTCGACCTCGACGATGAGAACCAGCCTCCTGGTGAGGGTGGCGAGGGCCAGGGCGGCGGCGAAGGTCTCAGCCCCGAAGAACTCGCCGAGATGCTCTTTCAGGCTCTGATGAAGGGTGATGACCCGCTTGTTCGAGCAATCTCGAAGCAAGCGGTCAAGCGCTACGCGGGAATGGAGCCGGGCCGTCCGGTCGGTGGCACGTACTACCTCTACCGCACACTTCGAAATCTTGATCTCGATGGATTGCTCGAGCGGCTCATGGAGCAGGCCAAAGAGGACGCTGGCGGCGAGCTCACCCCGCTCGAGGAACGCCTCGAACGCGATGAGTTCGATGACCGCATCGAGAAGCTCAAGAAGGAGATCGAGGCCGAAATTCGTCGTCGCCTCGTTGCCGACCGTGGCGCCGAAGCCATGGCCAAGACACTCCGCAAGCCACTGCCAGAAGACGTCGACTTCATGCACGCCAGCCGTGAGGAGATGGCCAATCTGCGCCGAGCGATCTACCCGCTCACGCGAAAGCTCGCCGTTCGCCTGGCTCGTAAGCGTCGGCATGGCCGCAAGGGCCCACTCGATTTCCGCAACACGGTCCGGCACTCGCGGAGCTATGGCGGGGTTCCCGCTGAACTCAAGTTTCGCTACCCCCGCCCGTCCAAGCCCGAGATCATCGTCATCGCTGACATCTCCGGCTCGGTCGCTGCCTTCGCTCGCTTCACGCTGCATCTCGTGTACGCAATCAGCGGGCAATTCTCGAAGGTTCGGGCCTTTGTGTTCATCGACGGTCTCGACGAAGTCACCCACCTGTTCGAGGGGTGCGACGACATTGCCGAAGCCGTGCATCGAGTCAACACCGAAGCTGACGTGGTCTGGGTCGATGGTCATTCCGACTACGGCCATGCGTTCGAAGTCTTCTGGGACAAGTACGGCCACGAAGTCAACTCGAAGTCCACGGTGCTGGTGCTCGGTGATGCCCGCAACAACTACCACGCAGCCCAGGCCTGGATCATGAAGGAGATCGAGCAGAAGGCTCGCAAGCTCTTCTGGCTCAATCCCGAACCCAAGGCCTACTGGAACACCGGCGACTCCATCGTCGGCGAGTATGGCGCCCACTGCGACGGTGTGTTCGAGGTGCGCAACCTGCGCCAGCTCGAGAAGTTCGTCGACAATCTCGCCTGACGCGACCGCCGGCACTGGCCGGAAGGAAGCCAACAAGAGCAGTTGGATGGACCGCTTGCAGACGGCCCATCTGGCAATTTTGTCGCAATTCGTGAAGAATCCACAGAAGTGGACTTGATCTCGAATCAAGTGCATCCAACCGGCCAATCCTGACGAACCATTGGACAATGACTCTGCTCGCCACAACTCTCCGACCGAAGGCTCTCGTTGCTCCCGGCTATCATCCCGATGTGCCTACGACCCTCGAAGAGCGCTTTGTCGCCGGTGATGAAGTCGCGTTGAAGGAGATCTTCGAGCTTCACGGTTCGCTGGTCCTCAACATCTGCCGTCGATCCGTTGGCGCTGATGCCGAGGACGTTGTTCAGCAAGTCTTCGTGGCTGCATGGAGAGGTCGCTCGTCGTTCGACGCCGAGAAGGGTTCGTTGCCCGGCTGGCTGACCGGTATTGCGAAGTTCAAAGCCGTCGACCACCTTCGGGCCAAGGGGCGTCGCCCGCAGAGTGCCGATCGTGAAGTCGAAGACTCCGCCTCTCAGTCGGCCGACGTCGGTCGAGTCGCCGACCGTATGTTGTTGACACATGCGCTCGCCAAGCTTCCCGAAGAGCGCCGCAGGGTCGTTGCCCTCGCCTTCTTCGAAGACTTCACGCATCAGGAGATCAGTGAGCATCTCGCCATGCCACTGGGAACCGTCAAGAGCCACGTGCGTCGTGGGCTCGAGGCACTCCGGCACACCCTCGGCGAGCAACCGGTAGGAGAATCCCGATGAACGGGGCGGACCCATTCGAAGGCATGGCGGACAATGGAGAGTTCGATGATCTGATTGGTCTTCTTCGTGAAGGCCCGATCGATCTGACCGATGAGCAGCCGAGCGCCAGCGTGTGGGCGGGCATCTCCTCAGAACTCGGGCTGGCAGATGGCAAGAGTCTTTCGAGCACGACGAACACGACGCTGTCTCCGGCTCCATCTCCGGCCCACGCCTCGACGTTCGCCGTTGAAGAGGCGCCAGAGACCAATGTTGTTTCCCTGGCCAGTCGGCGTCCCTCATGGGGTCGTCCTGCGGCCATCTTGACTCTTGCCGCTGCGGTGGTTCTGCTCCTGGCCGTTCCTGTCACCCTTTCGCTGCGCACCGGCGAAGAAGTCGAACTGGTCGCCGCAGCTGACCTGGAACTGCTCGAGGGGCAAACCGGAACCGCCGTTGTGGCGGACCTCTTGTCGGTCGACGGCGATCTCGTCATGGATGTCGACGTGCCCACCGATGTTGGTGACGATGAGTTCCTCGAACTCTGGCTTCTCGAAGTCACTGGTGATGGCGAGGTCGTCCCCGCATCGCTCGGTCGGATCGACGGTTCGGGACGCTACGACGTGCCTGACGACGTGGACCTCGAACGCTTCACTCTGGTTGACATCTCCGTTGAACTCGATGACGGCGATGCCAGCCACAGCGGCAACAGTGTGGTTCGAGGCGAATTGGCCTGAGTGGTCGACTCGACATCTGAAAACTGACAGCGGCCGCCTCAACGAGGCGGCCGCCTACTTTTCTGTGGGGTCAACCGGCCCGGAGAAGCTCCGATACTCGGAAAGCAAGATCGAGGCCTTGGCTGGCGTTCAGGCGGGGGTCGCACATGGTCTCGTACTTGGTGGCGAGGTCGGTGTCGAGGACGTCGTGGCCGCCGCCGAGACACTCGGTGACGTCGTCGCCGGTGAGCTCGACGTGGATGCCGCCTGGCCATGTTCCGGCGGCTTTGTGGGCGGCGAAGAACCCCGTGACCTCGGTCATCACATCGTCGAGGTGGCGAGTTTTGTAACCCGTCTCAGCGGTGAAGGTGTTGCCGTGCATGGGGTCACATGCCCAGACCACCGGATGGCCGGCGTCGCGTACCGCTTCGAGCAGCGGAGGAAGTGCGCTGGCAACGTTTTCGGCGCCCATGCGAGAGATCAACGTGAGGCGGCCAGGCTCGCGCTCGGGGTCCAGCGCTTCGCACAATGCAACCACATCCGCGGGCGTGGCCGTTGGGCCCACCTTGCAGCCGATGGGATTCTTGATCCCTCGGAAGAACTCGACATGTGCTTCATCGAGCTGGCGGGTGCGTTCGCCGATCCAGACCATGTGCGCACTGCAGTCGTACCACTCGTTGGTGAGGCTGTCTTTGCGGGTGAGCGCCTCTTCGTATTGCAGGATGAGCGCTTCGTGGCTGGTGTAGAAATCAGTTTCGTGGATTTCAGGGTGGCTCGACGAGATACCAGCAGCTTCCATGAAGCGAATTGCGCGGTCGATCTCGGCGCCCAGGGCTTCGTAGCGCTGCCCTGCGGGTGATTCGGCCACGAACTCTTGGTTCCAGGCCTGCACACGGTGCAAGTCGGCGAAGCCGCCCTTGGTGAATGCCCGCAGCAGATTGAGCGTGGACGCGGACTGGTGGTACGCCCGGAGTAGACGCTCAGGGTCGGGGGAGCGGTCGCCCGGAGAGAACGGCAGATCATTCACCATATGGCCGAGGAACGATGGCAGCTCGGTTCCGTCGACGGTCTCGGTCGGCTTGGACCGTGGCTTCGCGAACTGACCGGCGATGCGGCCGACCTTCACGGTCGGGACGCCCGCAGAGTAGGTCAGTACGACCGCCATCTGGAGAATCACCCGCAGCTTGTCTCTGATGGCGTCTGCGTTGAAGCCGTCGAAAGACTCGGCGCAGTCTCCGGCTTGCAGGAGGAATGCGTTGCCTCGGGCTACTTGGCCGAGCTGTTCGCGCAGTTGGCGAGCTTCGCCAGCGAACACCAGGGGAGGGAGTGTCGAGAGCTCTTTCTCGACTCGTTCGAGATCGGGGAGGTCAGGCCAATTCGGCTGTTGTTTCACCGAAAGCGAGCGCCAGGTACCAGGGTTCCATGTCACCCGGGCAGTCTCCCCGACCATGACCAAGAGCACAACACGGTTTCGAAACGAAAACGAAAGAGGCCTCCACCGAAGTGAAGGCCTCTCTGTGTTCAAATCTGTGTTCAAGCTTGGGAGTTGTGAGCGTTAGCGAGCAACTCCGGTTTCCGAAGGTCGCTCAGCGATCGAAGGATACGTTACGTTACGCCGCGTCGAAGTCGGCGATGACATCGCCAGCTTGATCACGCACGGCGCTGACCGCACGCTTCACCAAACGGCGAGCGGCCTCGGCGGTCACACCCAGCTCTTCGCCCACTTCGCGATAGCTGCGCTTGCGGCCATCGTTGAGGCCGAACCGCTGCTCGACGGCGTAACGAGCACGGGGATCGAGTACGTCGAGCAAGCCCGTGACCATGGTCTCTTCGGCCTTGGCCATGACTTCGATCTCCGGGCCGGGCTTGGCATCGGGGAGCAAGTCGACCAACTCGTTGGAGTCGTCATCACCAATGGTGCGGTCGAGTGACGTGGGCGTGGTGAGGCGGTGAAGCCGTGCATGCTCGTCGTCCAGCTCATCGCCATCGCCGGACACGGCGCGAAGGGCAGCTCGGAGGCTGGCGGAACGGTCGCCCGGCAGACGGACGAGGCTGGCCTTTTGATCGAGTGCACGACCGATTGCCTGGCGGATCCAGAACGTGGCGTAGGTGGAGAACTTGAAACCCTTGCGCCAGTCGAACTTGTCAACGGCGTGCTCGAGGCCGAGGTTTCCTTCCTGGATGAGATCCAGGAGCTCCATGGACGGGGGGAGGGGATAGCGGCGGGCGACGCTCACGACCAACCGGAGGTTGGCTCGGATGAACCGATCCTTCGCCCGGGCAGCGGCCCGAGCGGCACGACGATTGGCGACCGAGTCGTCGCCGTCCTCAATGGCTTGGCGGGCGTCGTGGCCCCTTTCAATGATCTGAGACAGCTCTCGTTCCTCATCAGCGGTGAGGAGGGGAACAAGGCCGATTTCGTTTAGGTACTGACCAACGGAGTCACTCATGGCGCGCTCTTTATCTTTGGGGTGCGGTGGGGGGTGCGTTTGCGGGTACGAGCTTCATTGCTCGTGAGCCAACAGATTCCGGAACGCTGAGGTTCGGGAACCAAATCTTGTGAACATGCGGGATCGATAGATGCGGGACAATGCTCTCCGTTGAGCTAAATCAGCCTGAGCTGCGTTTTCTGTCCGATGCTTTCGGTGCCTCCTGCTCGAACCACGGGAATCTTGTGCCGGAGTGTGAGCAGTGACGTTCAGATGTTGTGTGATGATTGCTGTGATGTTGTCCTGTAGCGGAGTCGGTTCAAGTTGTACTGCAGGTAGGTTTTGCAGATATGCCGTGCGCTACGTAGGACGAACGTCGAAACTAGTACAGATCGTTCCCGCTGTCAGGGTGACATCCGTCACTTCGAGTTGAAAGACGTTGATTCTCAGGTATGACCGCCGACACGTCGAGACCGCCCGAAGCCAGCAAGGACACCGGCCCGGGCGAAGTCGTCCCCGCTGAGCGTGACCGACAGCGACGCATTGGATTGTTTGGCGGAACCTTTGATCCCATCCACCACGGCCACCTCGCTGCGGCGTGGAATGTCCGTCAGGTTCTCGATCTCGATGAAGTCTGGCTCGTCGTGGCCAACGATCCGTGGCAGAAGAGCGGCGATCGCAAGATCACCCCAGCGGCGATCCGGCTCGAATGGGTGCAGCAAGCAGTTGGTGGCTTCGACGGGCTCCAGGCGTCAGGGGTCGAGATCGAAACCGGGGGAGCGAGCTACACCATTGACACGATCGCAACGCTTCGTGAACGACATCCTGACGTTTCCTGGTCGGTCATCGTGGGAACCGACGTGGTCGCCGAACTCGATACATGGCACCGGGCCGAGGATCTCCGGCGATCAGTCGAGATCGTGGCGGTGCACCGACCGGCAAGTCGCCATGCTGTTGCTCCTCAGGGCTGGACCGTGAGGGAGGTGGCGATTCCTCCGATCGATCTTTCATCGACGCAGCTGCGGGAACTCGCGTCGACCGGCCGACTGCTCCATTTCCTCGTTCCGGCGGTGGTGGCCGATGGCATCGCCACGTCCGGTGCGTATCGCTCCGACGGGTCGACGGTGGGGTCCGCGTGATTCGCCAAACGACGACGATTCCCGTCGTCGAGCCGCCCGAGGCCGAGCCGTCGAGTCGGCATGGTGCTGGTCGCTGGTTGTTCATTGCTCTGGAGGTCGTGCTTCTCGGGGCGATTCCGATGCTCGGCCTTCTGGGCTTCCGGACCCTCCTCGATACCCAGTCCGGCGAGTTCGCAGTCGATCCGGGCCCGTCCGACGCCGGATGGATCGCTGCCGTCGTCCCGTCGCCGCTGAGCATTCTCATCGATGTCGATGAAGGGCGAGTCGGCGGTGCGGTCCTCCTTGCGCCCAGCGGCGACGCCATCGGCGGCGGCACAATCATCTTGATTTCCGGTGCGACGCAGATTGAGGGAACGGCGTTGTCAGAACAGTCTCCGGCAGGTGTTGTGGCAGCGCTCGAGGATGCGATGCGTCTTGATCTGGGCGTGCCGGGAATTGCCGACAGCGATGGTTGGAGTCTCTTGCTTGGCGGCTCTTCGATCGAACTGGCCAACCCTGACCCCGTTGTCGGTGTCGTCGAGAGTGGGGCCGACGGCGACGGGCTGGCGGACGATGTTGAGCCCTCGATTCTCATTCCCGCTGGCCGGGTCACCGTCGACGCTGCCGACCTCGCAGCGTTCTCGACCCGCGTACCAATAGCCAGTTCAGACCCCGAAGCGCTCGAATTCCGACGTGATGTGCTCTGGCGGGCGCTCGTGGACAATGCCTCGTTCGACGCCGACCTGTCCGGAGACGAGTCCTTGGTCGTCGCGGCTCAATACCTCAACCGCATCGCCAATGGTGTCCATCGCATCGAGGCACTGCCGCTCGATGGCGATGCGATCGATCTTGCCGCCACCGAAGAGCTGATTCGTTCTGCAGTCTCGCTGCCACGTGGCCACGAGGTCGGTGCTCGACTGCAGGTCCGCATCGTCGACCGGAGCGGAACCAACGACTTGGAAGCCGCGGCCAGGGTTCTCGGTGGAGCGGGTTTCGAAGTGGTGCAGATCGCCAACGCATTCGTGTTCGACGATGGCCCAACGCAGGTGCTTGCGTCGCCGACGGGCGCCGAAGACGAGATTGCCAGGCTTGCCGACCTCGCCGATGCCGATACCGTTCCTCCCAGCCTCGATGCCGATGCTGCGTCCGTTGTGACGTTGCTGCTTGGTCCCGACGCTGAAATCGCCCGCTCGACTGAGTGACCAATCTGCTGAATGAAGAGTGCATGTGACTGATATTGCAACTGAATCTGTCCAACCCGATGAAGACGATGAGCGCTGGGTTCGTATTGCGCTCGATGCCGCAGAGGAGAAGCTCGGCACCAATAGCAGGGCCTTCTTCGTCGGCGAATCGATCGGTATCACCGACTGGTTCGCCGTCACGTCTGGTAACAATGGGCGCCAGGTGCGAGCCATCGTCGATGAAGTCGAGTACCAGGTGGCGCTCGCTGGTGGGCCTCGCCCCAAGCGAATCGAGGGCAAGGACACCTTGACGTGGGTTTTGATGGACTTCGGCGCCTTCGTCGTGCATGTGTTCGACACCGAGTCTCGTGAGTTCTACGACCTCGAGCGTCTCTGGCGAGACATGCCTGAACTCACCCGCTGACTCTGGGCGTTCTGTCTGGGGAGACAGCCACCGGGGGCGATCTTGTGAGCGCCAGCGAGCGTGGTCCGTTCTGGGCACGGGAACCGCTTCGCTGCTCCTTGGAGGTGCTCGCCGAGCTCACAACATCCGACTTGGATTTGGACGAAATCCAGTGCTCAGGCGACGATGTTGACCAGGCGCCCGGGGACCACGATGACGTTCTTGGGGTCCTTGCCGTCGAGAAACTCGATGACTCGATGGTCGGCTCGAGCCGCAGCTTCGACAACATCGGGAGCCGCATCTGCTGCCACCATGATCTTGCTGCGGACCTTTCCGTTGATCTGAATTGGATACTCGACCGTGTCGTCCACCAGCAGCGATTCATCGAGCTCGGGGAAGGGCTCGAATGCCAGCGTCGACCCGTGGCCGAGGAGGCTCCAGATCTCTTCGGCGATGTGCGGCGCTAGCGGGGCGAGCATGAGCGCCAACGGTTCGACCACTTCGCGTGGTGATCGGCGTCCGGCCGCCGTGCCGACTTCGAAGGTGAGCGCGTTGTTGAGTTCGATGAGCTTCGACACGGCGGTGTTGAAGCGCAGATTGGCGAAGTCTTCTTGAACATCGGCGATCGTGCGGTGCAACGTGCGGCGCAGATCATCGGATGGATCCACGTCGGCCACGACTGTGTCGCCGGAGTCCTCGTCGACGACGTTTCGCCAAACCCGTTGCAGGAAACGCTGCATGCCGATGACATCGCGCGTGTTCCACGGCCGAGAAGCATCCATGGGCCCGGTTGACATCTGGTAGAGCCGGAAGGTGTCGGCGCCATACGCGTCGTACATCTCGTCTGGGGTCACCATGTTCTTCAGGCTTTTGCCCATCTTTCCGAATTCCCGGGAGACGGGTTGGCTGTTGTGGCTGAAGAAGCCGTCGGTCTCGACGACTTCGGTGGCTTCCACCGGCTGACCGCGTTCGTCGCGATACGCCGCGGCCTGGATGTAGCCCTGGTTGAAAAGGCGGTGATAGGGCTCTGACGCCGTCACGTGACCGAGGTCGAAAAGCACCTTGTGCCAGAAGCGGGCGTAGAGCAGGTGGAGGACAGCGTGCTCGACGCCACCGACGTAGAGGTCGACGCCACCGGAGTGGCCCACTTCCTTCGGGCCGAGCCAGTAGGCCTCGACGCCGGGGTCGATGAACGCGTCTTCATTCGTGGGGTCCAGATAGCGCATTTGGTACCAGCACGAGCCAGCCCACTGCGGCATCACGTTGACGTCGCGCCGGTACTGCTGTGGACCTTCTCCGAGATCGAGTTCGACATTGACCCAATCGGTGGCGCGGGCCAGGGGCGGCTGTGGCTCGGTGACGTCGTCGTTGGGGTCGAGCGGATCCGGCCGGAAATTCTCGAGCTCGGGGAGGGTGACCGGCAGCATCTCGTCGGGAATGACGTGGGGGCGTCCGGCTTCGTCGTAGACGATCGGGAAGGGCTCGCCCCAGTAGCGCTGGCGGCTGAAGAGCCAGTCACGCAGGCGGTAGGTGATGGCAGCTTCGCCGTTGCCGTTGGCTTCGAGCCACCCGTTGGTGACGGCCACACCTTCAGCCACCGATGAGATCCCGTTGAGGTCGAGCGATTCGTTCGACGAGTTGATGTAGGGAGCGTCGCCAACAAACGCAACCGGCCACGTACTGGTGTCGAGATCGTGTTCGATCTCGTGGGCCTCGAACCAGGAAGCTGATGGCTGCTGGATCGCAACGATGTCGAGGCCGAACTTCCGGGCGAACTCGAAGTCGCGCTGGTCGCCACACGGCACGGCCATGATGGCGCCGGTGCCGTAGCCCATCAGGACGTAGTCGGCGATCCAGATGGGGATCTGCTGACCATTGAGGGGATTGGTGGCCATAGAACCAGTGAAGACACCGGTCTTTTCGCGAGTGTCGTCTTGGCGCGTCTTGTCGTCGGCCTCGGCTGCGGTGGCCTGGTAGTTCTCGATGGCGGATCGTTGATCGTCGGTGGCCAACTCAGCAACCAGCGGGTGTTCGGGGGACAACACCATGAACGTGGCACCGAACAGCGTGTCGGGGCGCGTGGTGAACACGTCGATCGAACCGGCGGGGGAGTCAAAAGCGACGCGGGCTCCTTCGCTGCGGCCGATCCAGTTGCGCTGCATGATCTTGATCGGCTCTGGCCAATCGAGCATGTCGAGGTCAGCGATCAGGCGATCGGCGTACTTGGTGATGCTGAGCATCCACTGGCGCATGTTGCGCTTGAACACCGGGAAGTTTCCGACGTCGGACAAACCGTCGGCGGTGACCTCTTCGTTGGCCACGATGGTGCCAAGGCCTGGACACCAGTTGACCGGCGCTTCAGCGGTGTAGGCCAGGCGGTAGCCGTTGACGATGTCGGCCTTGGCGCCGGTGTCGAGATCGGTCCAACCCGTGTCGCCTGGAGCAGCGCGGGTGCCGGCATCGAACTCGGCGATCAGCTCGTCGATTGGTCGAGCCTTGTCGGCCTCGTCGTCGTACCAGGCGTTGAAGATCTGTTGGAAGATCCATTGTGTCCAGCGAAGGAAGCTCTCGTCAGTGGTCGACACGCTCCGGCGAGCGTCATGACCCAGGCCGAGTTGACGCAGTTGGCGTCGCATGTTGGCGATGTTCTCTTCGGTGTTGACTCGCGGGTGCACACCGGTGTTGATGGCGTGCTGCTCGGCCGGGAGGCCGAAGGCGTCGTAACCGAGTGCGTGGACGACGTTGTAACCCGCCATGCGGTGGTAGCGGGCGAATACGTCGGTGCCGATGTACCCGAGCGGGTGCCCGACGTGCAGGCCCTTGCCAGAGGGATAGGGGAACATGTCCAACACGAAGAGTTTCTCGCGACCGTCGACCTTGTCCGGTTCAGCGAGTGGTCCGCTGGGGTTGGGTGCTTCGAAGGTTCCTTCGGCTTCCCAGCGATCTTGCCAGCGCTGCTCGATTGTGGACGCGAGTGCAGAGTCGTAGCGATGGGCAGGCTTGTCCGGGGTGCGAGAGATAGCGGTGTCAGACATACGGCTGACAGCGTACGACGGACCCGTAAGGGAGAGGTGGAGGATTTCGGGAGCGGCGGGCGTTGCTGGCTGCCATCCGTTTGGTACTATCACCGATCCCGTACGGGAATTCGGGGCTTTAGCTCAGTTGGTAGAGCGCTTCCATGGCATGGAAGAGGTCAGGAGTTCAATTCTCCTAAGCTCCACGTCTTCGCCTTCGGCAGCCGGTAGAGGGTGAAGAGAAAAAACCCGGGCCTTCGGTCCCGGGTTCTTCGCGTGTCGGTCAGCTGGTGGGCGATGTTTCGCCCTCCGGGCGAAACTCGAGGAACCCGAAGGGTTCACTTCGTCGAAGACGAAAACGTTACCGGTGCGTAACCTTCTGTTTGGCTTGATGGTCTGACCGTCGTGCGTACCATCGTGTCTCGAATTGAACATGCCGCCAAGGGCGACAACAAAGTCACCTTCATGACGGGGGACGTGCCCGTCACCAAGACCTGGGGCGAGCTCCACGAAGAAGCCAAGGGTATGGCGGCGATCCTGCAGGCCCGTGGCATTTCCCACGGAGACCATGTGGCGTTGCTCGGTCCGACGACTGCAGATCTCGTCACGGCGTTCCAAGCGGTCTGGCTCTGTGGGGCGACGCTCGTGGTGTTGCCGCTGCCGATGCGGCTTGCCTCGATCGAGGAGTTCGCCACCGCCACCAAAGCCAGGATCAAGCGAGCTGATTGCGTTGCCGTGCTGGTCGACCCCGACCTGGCCCCGTTTGTCGAGGTGACGGCGGAGGATCCGCCCATGATCAGCTTCGTTGATCTGCACCCGGCCGCCGATCGGCCAACGGCCAACGACTTCGTTCGGCCCGACTACCACGAAGATGATCTTTTCGTCCTGCAGTTCACGTCTGGGTCGACTTCAGAACCCAAGGGCGTGATGCTGCCGAACCACGTGGTGGCAGCCAACCTCGATGCCATTCGTGACGCAGCTGGCGTCGTGATCGACGAGGACGTCCTCGTTTCCTGGCTGCCGCTCTACCACGACATGGGCTTGGTTGGTTTCTGCATCTTGCCGATGGCCGAAGGTATCGATCTCGTCCTCGGCGCCCCGCAAGATTTCCTCGCCTCGCCGGGTCGTTGGATGGAGTGGATCTCGGAGTACGGAGGCACAGCAACGGCCGGCCCGAACTTTTCCTACGTCCTCGCCACCCGGGCGCTCAAGCGCAGCAAGGCGGATCTCGACCTGTCGAAGATGCGCATCTTCTTGAACGGCGCCGAGCCGGTCGATCCCGCATCGGTCGAGGCGTTCGTCGACGCCGGTGAGCGCCACGGCCTCCGCCCCGGAGCGGTCTTCCCCGCGTTCGGTATGGCCGAGCTCGCCATTGCTGGTTGCTTCCCCGTTCCCATGACCGGGCTGGTCACCGACACCGTCGACGCCACATTGCTCGAACAAGAACACCGTGCCGTGGTGGTTTCAGACGATGATCCGAATGCCCGCAAGATCGTCGAGCTTGGGTACCCGGTTCCCGGCCTCGAGTTCCGTATCGTCGCCCCGAAGACCGGCGATGTGCTCGGTGAGCGCGAAGTCGGCGAACTGCAGATCCGTGGCACCTCGGTCACCCCTGGCTACTACAAACGCCCCGACGCCAACGCGGACCTCTTCGTCGACGGCGACTGGCTTCGCACGGGCGACCTCGCTTATCTCGTCGGCGGAGCGATGTACATGTGCGGGCGCATCAAGGACGTCATCATCGTCGGTGGCCGCAATATCTACCCACAAGACATCGAACGCCACATCGGCGAGATCGAAGGCATCCGGGCCGGCAACGTCATTGCGTTCGGCGTGCCAGGTCGCCAAGGCAAGGAATCGGTGATTGTCGTCGCTGAAACTCGGGCCGAGGATCTCGAGGCATTGATGAGCGAGGTCCACGACAAGACAGTGCAAGCCGTTGGACTGCCGAGCAAGGACGTCGTCTTCGTACGGCCAAGCACCCTGCCCAAGACCAGTTCCGGCAAGCTCCAGCGCGCACTGTGCCGTGAGCAGTACTTGGCGGAGACCCTCGAACGCGTCAGCTGAGAAGCCGGTAGCGTTTGTCGGAATGATCGACGTCACTGACCAGACATTTGAAGCCGACGTTCTGCAGCGTTCGATGCAGATCCCCGTGATCGTGGACCTCTGGGCTCCATGGTGCGGGCCGTGCAAGACACTCGGTCCCATGATCGAAAAGATCGTGGACGAGGCTGCTGGAGCGGGGCCTGAGCCCAAGGTCATCCTGGCCAAGATCAACGTCGACGAGAACCCTGGCGCTTCGCAGGCGTTCCAGGTGCAGTCGATTCCTGCGGTCTACGTGATCAAAGACGGCCAGATCGTCGACAACTTCATGGGTGCGCAGCCAGAAGCGACCATTCGTGAGTTCGTGGCCAAGCAGTTGCCTACCGATCAGGACTCGATCATCGCCACCCTGCTGGAAACTGGTGATGAAGCGTCGCTCAGTGAGATCTTGATGGCGGTTCCCGATCACTCCGAAGCCATCCCGGCGTTGGCTGCCATTTTCGTCGAAACCGATCGCAACGACGAAGCGCTTGCCTTGCTCGCCAAGATCCCTGAAACCGAGGAGACGCGGCGCATCGCCGCCCTTGCTCGGACCGACATCGCTGGTGCCGAGGGGAACCAAGAGATCGAGGTTCGTCTCGAAGCGCTGCTTCCGAACGTCAAGGCTGATGACGCTGCTCGTCAAGAGTTCGTCGACCTGCTTGCTGTACTCGGGCCCGAGCACCCCAACACTGCAGGCTGGCGCAAGCGCCTCACCACGCAGCTGTTCTGATTCGCCTCGTCCAGCACGGACGCCGCAGCTCTGTCACTTCGCCAGATTCCTTCCTCCGCTCCTTCCCCTCAGCGTCGTCGAACGATGAGAGAGCGTTGTGCTGGATCGACATACGGGGCAACGAGGACGGATCGAGCCACCTGAGCTCGGCCAAGGCGACGAGCCGACGCCGATCGCTGCCGAGCTCACGACCTCGGAACAGTTGGGCCTGGGACCCGAGCGCCCGTTCACGGTCGCTGACCGCATCGGCCTGCTCATCGAGCGAGTCGATGAGTGGCGTGATCGACCGCTCCTGATCGCTGGTGTGATCGCCGCCATCGCTGGCCTGGCGCTGGTGGTGCCAACGTTGATCAGCCCCGAGCCGCCGGGTCCGCCGGTGGAAGACGGCATTCCGCAGGTGACGCTCACGCCCACCTCGGCGCTACCCGGCACGAACACCGTCGTTGTGCACGTGTCTGGTGCTGTCCGATCACCCGGTGTCTACACCCTCGATGCGACAGCTCGGGTCGTCGACGCCGTTGATGCAGCGGGCGGCGGCACAGCGGAGGCCGAACTGCACCTGTTGAACCTGGCGGCGCTCGTTGTCGACGGCCAGCAGATCCGCGTCCCTGTCGAAGGTGAGGCCGTTGTGGAGGCTCAGCCGGCTACCACGGGCCCGATTGATCTGAACCGAGCTGATGTTGTTGGCTTGCAGGAATTGCCCGGAGTGGGCCCGGCCACAGCCGAGGCGATCGTGGCGTACCGCGAGGAGAACGGACCGTTTCGGTCAGTTGATGACCTCCTGGACGTACCAGGCATTGGACCAGCAAAGCTTGCAGCGATTGCCGACGCCGCCGTCGTGCGATGACGAGGCGGCCGGTGAGTGAGAACACCGCAATGGGTGGAGCTTCGACCGATCGCCAAGCGGCGTTCAGCGAGGTCGAACTGTTGGGGCTCCTGGTCGTCGTGTGGATCTCCGTG
>CAYGQE010000035.1:0-49308 GCA_964351995.1 uncultured Acidimicrobiaceae bacterium
ACGCGAGCGGCCCCTACCGCGCCCGGGGACACTTGGGGGGGGTGCAGGGGGCCAACGGGGGACCGGGCGCCCGTCTCTGGAACACGCTCGGCGCATCGAACCACCTTCTGACCATCTGCTCGCCCAGCGGAGCGCAGGGTCTCAGCTACTCGATGGGCACCACGGCAGGCATGGACCCCGAGGCCATGGCGCTTGCTGGCCTCGTCGTGATCTGGGGTAGCAACACATTGGTCACCAACCGCCACATGTGGCCCTTCGTCGAGGCTGCCAGGGCGAATGGAGCGCCCGTGGTCGTGATCGATCCGTCACGCACCCGAACCGCTGTCGCCGCCGACCTTCACATCGCTCCTCGGCCCGGCACCGACGGAGCGTTGGCCTTGGGTCTGTGCCGGGAGATCGTTGATCGAGGGGCGGAGAACGCGTCCTTCATCGCCGAACAGACGTTGGGTTTCGATGCCTTCGTGGCGTCGCTCGCGTCGTGGTCCATCGAGGCAACGGCCGCCGTCTGCGGGATCGAGCGAGCAGAGATCGATCAGCTCGCCGATCTCATCGTCGATCACCCCGGCTTGGCGGTGAAACTGGGGCACGGTATGCAGCGCCATGCCGCAGGCGGGGCGGCCGCTCGCACCGTGTCGAGCCTGGCGGCCCTGGTGGGCGCCTTCGATCACCCCGGAGGTGGCCTCGTGTACAGCACGTCGGCGGCGTACGGCATGAACGGGTTCGAGGTCAGACGACCCGATCTGCGACCGGGGCCTGTTCGTTCGCTGGTCATGACGAAGCTTGCTGCCACCCTGCTCGAAGAGGATCCACCGGTTCGTGCGCTGGTGATCGTTGGGGCGAATCCAATGGTGTCGAACCCCGATCTCACCCGTGTGGCCGAAGGCCTGTCTCGGCCTGATTTGTTCACGGTTGCTGTCGAGCTCTACCCGACACCGACGACGGACTACGCCGACATCATTCTCCCGTCGGCCATGCAGCACGAGCAGTTCGACATCACCGAGTCGTTCTCGCACCTCTACCTCAACTGGAATGAACCAGCGGTCGAACCGCCAGGTGACTGCCTGGCTCACACCGAGATGTTCCGCCGACTGGCTGCGGTGATGGCCGAGCGAGATTCAGTATTCGCCGACCCACTTCTGCAGGCAAGCGATCTCGAGTTGGCAGCGGCGGCGATCGCCGACCGCCCCGACATCGATCTCGATCGGCTGCGCCGCGAGGGTTTCATTCGCTTGCCCGGCACCGAGGTCTACGAACCGTTCGCCGACGCCTTTCCGACGCCGTCTGGCCGGTTCGAGTTCACGTCCGCTCGGGCCGAGGTCGATGGGTTCGGCTTGCTTCCAGCGTTCGATCCGCCGTGCGAGGCTGGCGTCGACCCCTTGGGTCGCTATGCACTGATCGCTCGGGGCAGCAGCGAGCACATCAACTCGGTTTTCGCCGGCACACAGAAGGTGCGCTCGAAACACCATGCGCCACGGCTCGTCATTCACCCAGACGACGCGACTCGTGACGGCTTGGTCGATGATGACCGTGTTGAGGTGGCCAATGATCGTGGTCTCTTCGTGGCGGTGGTCCGGGTTGCTGACTCGGGGCGGCCTGGTGTCGCCATCATCACCAAGGGTTGGTGGCGACAGGGAGTCAACGCAACCGTCCGGGAAGCCGACAGCGACATGGGTCACGGTGCGATCTTCCACGACAACCTGGTCTCGATCACCAAGCTCGACACCCCCGAGCCGCTGTTCATGAAACCGCCGAGCAGCTGATGGCAGAGCCCAGCTGATGGCCGCCAGCGGTCAATGCGCATGCGGTGCGATCCACTATTCAGTCAACGGACCGTTGAGACCGGTGATGAACTGTCACTGTCATCGCTGCCGTCGAATCACGGGTCATTTCATGGCCGCCACGTCAGCCAACCTCGCCGACCTGGCGGTCGAGTCGACCGAAACACTGCAGTGGTACGAAGCGTCACCAGGTGTGTTCTACGGGTTCTGCTCGACCTGTGGCTCGTCGCTGTTTTGGCGCAACGACGACGAGCCGGAACGCTGGTCGATCGGAGCGGGCACGCTTGACCCGCCGACCGGGCTCGAGACGTCGCTGTCGCTCTGGATCACCGAGGCCAGCGACTATCACGACCCACCATCGGGGCCGACGCATCTGTACGACTGAGTCGATGGTGTGTGCGGTCGGGCGTCCATCAAGCGAAGCGGGGCAGCCCGATCTTCACCTCGGTGCCGGTCGTCCAATGGACGATGGGGTCGCTTTCGGGGGCCGATAGCCCGGCCGCCGTGATCAGCTCGTCGTCGAGTTCGAGGACTTCGGCCCGCTGCAGCGGCCAGCGGCCGTGGTCGACCGGGGCGTAGAGCAAGCGATCTCGCCAGGTCGAATACAGGCCCCAGCGCGACGTGAGGTAGTGCTCGAACGGCGTGACATCGTCGAGGGCGATGTCGGCACCGACCCGAACCGAGCTGCGGTGCGATGCGCCTTTGGGTCCAGGCCACTTGCGACTCGACTCATACGTCCAGATCGACCCAGAGCTGGCCAGGCTCATGTCAGCCCAGAAGTAGGGAAGCCCGTAGGTGAGGCGAGCGGTGGCGGTAGCAGGAAGCCGGCCAGCCTCGAGCGAACAGAAGTAGACGCCGGGCGTGCCGTCTGGGCCGGTCACGTAGGTGCGCACATTGGTTTCGCAGAACACGCCGGCCCACTTTGGCATGGGGCGACCGCCAGGAAATCCGACCCGCATCATGAACGGAATGAGGCCGACATAGACCTTGCCGTCGCTCCAGGGGTCGGCGGTGAGACCATCGGGCAGCAACGCTTGGACCTCGTCGGCTTCGTATGGCCAGTGCATGAAGCAGAGCTGTTCCCACCACATGCGCATGACGTCGCGGTTGACGGGCTCGGTCGGGAGGGGAGTGTGTACGGGAAGCATCAGTGATCGAGCTCCAGTGCATCGCAGAGAAACGCCACAAAGGGAAGGGTCTGGCGGCAACGCTGATCGAACACGTCGAGGAAGTTGGCTGCGGTGATTTCTTTCTGGGTGAAGGAAGTTGTGGTCATGAAGTCTTTGCGCTTGAGGTCATCGATGAGTGGATCCTCTGGATCGAAGCCTCGCGGCGGGCGCTTGAGCGACTCGCCAGCGAGCTCGAAGGGGCCAAGATCGGTGGTGATGGCGATCCAGCGGTCTCGATGCTCGGCCAGGTACTCGCGGATCTGCTTGGCAACCTTGGGTTCTGGTTGCCACAGACCGGCGCCCATGAAATTCCCTCTGGGCTGCAGGTGAAGGTAGAACCCAGGGGCGTGGGCGTCCTTCGCCCGTTCGTGGCGGAAGTGCATGCCGGTGTGAATCTTGTAGGGGGTCTTGTCCTTGGCGAAGCGGGTGTCGCGGTTGATCCGAAAGAGCGAGCCGCCGACCACTCGAGCGTTGGCTTCGAAATGCGGGCTGATGTCAGCCAGGCGGGGCCGGAACGACTCGATGAAGTCGAGCGCTGGCTCTTTGACGGCTAGCTCGTAGCGCTTCTTGTTGTCGTTGAACCACACCCGGTCGTTGTTCGCTGCGAGGTCTTTGAGGTAGGCGAACAGGTCGGCATCAAAGGCTTTCGGCATGGCCTGGATCTTCTCATACCTCGGTGCCGCGCTGGCGACCGGGTCACTCAAGGGAAGGTGATGCTGACCGAAACGCGGTCGCTCGTGGAGGACCGGTTTGGTCAAATCATTGGGTTGATAATCGAACGTATGTTCGGTATACTTATCCAATGGAGTACCTGGACGACGCAGACATCGCTGTTATGAGCCACAGCGAACTCGACGAAGCCTTACGCGCCACAGAACTCCAACTGCGCTCCATACATGCGAGAAAGGCCCGAATCCTCGCTGCGGTATCCGCCGCTGGATCGCATCAAGTCGGCGGGCACCGCACCATCGGTGCGTACGTCCGATCGGTCTGCAACACCAGTTCGGCGACAGCAAAACGCGACCACACCCTGGCCAAACTCATCGACACCCACCCCGACATCGCCGATTCGCTCGACGCCGGCCACATCTCGGTTGACCACGGGAACTCTTCGGCCTGGCGGCCTCGGGAGTTCCTCAGAGTTCTTCGCTGAGGCTCAGAACTCCGCCCATCAGCAAACCAAACAAGCATCATCATTGGTTTGGCCGATCAAGACGGCGCATTCCAAGAACAACACACCAGCATCAAGAACCGGCGGGCCTGGATCGACGACATCAACGGCGCCGTCCACCTCACCGCATCCGGAGGCGACCCACTCACCGCAGCCCAACTCACCGCCGTGTTCGAGAGCTTCGCCGAAGGTGAGTTGCAAGCCGACCTCGCCAACCGCAAAGCCGAACACGGCGACCACGCCGACGCCCACACCCTCCCGAGAACCCAAAGCCAACGCAACTTCGATGCGTTGGTCGCGATCTTCACCGCTGCCGCCGGCTCCACCGAGGCAGGCAAACTTCCCGACCCGACCGTCAACGTCATCATCGACGATCAAACGTTGCAAGAAACACTCACCCACGCCGGGATCACACTCCCCAACGGCAACATGATCGACCTCGACGAAGCCGGCAACCCCAAACAACTCCTCACCAACCTCGTCTCGGATGTAGCCCAGGATCCAGGTGCATTGGCCGAGCGAGTCTGCAACCTGTCCACCGGTGCAGCCGTTCACCCTTCTGTTGTCCTCAAAGCGTTGCTGACCGGTCACATCCGCCGGGTTGTGGTCGACTCCAGCAATGTTGTCACCGAGCTCGGCACCCGTAGCCGGGTGTTCACCGGCGCCGCCCGAGAAGCCGCCCTGCTGCTCACCAACTTCTGCACCCACCCCGGCTGCAACATCCGATCAAGACAAACGCAGGTTGATCACGGGAACCATCGGCGCTGGGCGCCTCAGGTTCCTTGGAGTTGTTCGCTGGCGCTCACAACTCCCCCAAGTCAAGAACTTTCAACACAACGCTCAACCACGATGCGGGCCCCACAACCGGTTCAAACACAAACAGCGTTGGCAATCCAAACGAGACCAACGCGGCCGCCCCTACAACATCAAACCCGACGGCACGATCGTGTTACCCGTCGGCGAACGCGAACCCGACCTCACCCACGACGAGGTCAACGAACTCGCCCGCCAACGACTCCACACCCTCCGCACAACCTGAGGCCGGCTACGCACCAACGCTGTCATACGCCGTCTCTACGATGGCGAGATGGATGCTGTGCTCGTACTCGCTGTGCTCTTCGCCCTGGTCTGCGGAATCTTGATCGGGCTGTTGATCGGTTCCCGGGCCTCATCGCGTCGCAGTATCGATGCGGAGACGCTTGCGGCCCTGGATTCCAGCGTGCATCAACAAGTTCGTTCGCACGCCGCAGTGTTGCAGCAAGACCTGCGTCACGTGTCTGACCTCGTGGGCACGCTTCGCAAGGAGCGGGCCGAACAGGATGGTCGGCTGAGCGCTGGTCTGCGTCACACAATGGAAAGCACTGCGCGGCTGGCCGACACCACCGGGCACCTGCAGGCAGCGCTTGCGTCTCCCAAGGCCCGAGGGCAATGGGGCGAACGCATGGCCGACGATGTGCTGACCGCTGCCGGCTTCGTCGAGGGCATCACCCATTCCCGTCAGACCTCCACCGACAGCGGTTCGATGCCGGACTACACGTTCCACCTGCCCAAGGGCCATGTGGTGCACATGGATGTGAAGTTCCCGATCGACAACTACCTGCGGTGGCTCGACGCTGATGCGACTGAGCGCGATCTCTTCGCCAAGCGTTTCCGGGGCGATGTGCGCAACCGCATCACCGAGCTGGGCGATCGGGGCTACATCGATCCAACCAACACCGTCGACGAGCTCTTGCTTTTCATTCCCAACGAGAGCGTCTTCGGCTTTGTTCATGAACACGACCCCGATCTGGTGGACTTTGCGATCTCTCGAAAGGTGGTGCTGTGTTCGCCCACCAGTTTGTTTGCTGTGTTGGCAATCATTCGCCAGGCCGTCGACAACTTCTTGGTCGAACGCCAGAGCGACGAGATTCTTGCCAGCGTTGCGGGTGTGAGGGATCAATGGGACCGGTTCGGTGGAGCGATTGACAAGGTGGGACGGAACCTCACGGCGGCTCAACGAGCGATGGAAGAGCTGGCCGGACCGCGTAGCCGGCAATTCGACCGTCAGCTCGAACGGCTCGAGGGCGTGCGGGATCGCCATGAGCCGCAGCTGACTCTGCTGGACGAGCTCTGAAAGTCCCGAGCCGAGCACCGGTCGCCGGCTCTAGCCTTGCCGCCATGAGTACCCCCATCCTCGTTGCTGTGGCCTGGCCGTATGCATCCGGTTCACGCCACCTCGGTCACCTCGGCGGCGCCTATCTGCCCGCCGACGTGTTCGCTCGATACCAACGCCTCGTCGGCAACGAGGTGTTGATGGTCAGCGGTAGCGATGTGCATGGCACGCCGATCACGGTGCGTGCTGACGATGAGGGCGTCACCCCCAAAGACATCGTCGACCGCTATCACAACGAATTCCTCGAGAACTGGGAAGCGCTTGGGATCTCTTGGGACCTCTACACCACGACCGGCACCGAGAACCACGCCAAGGTCACCCAGGAGATGTTCCTCAAGCAGCTGGAGAACGGGCACATCGACAAGCGGGTGACGGCGCAGTTCTACGACACAGAGGCGAAAAGGTTCCTGCCCGATCGGTACGTCGAAGGCACGTGTCCGCACTGCAAGTATTCCGATGCTCGTGGCGATCAGTGCGACAACTGCGGTCGCACCCTCGACGCAACTGATCTGATCGATCCGCGGTCGAAGTTCTCCGGTGCCACCCCCGAGCTGCGCGACACCGAGCACTTCCACTACCGCTTCTCTGACTTCGAGGAGCGCCTTTCCGCATGGCTCGAAACGAAGAAGGGTTGGCGCCCGCACGTTCTCAATTTCGTGCGCAGCATGGTGAAGGACGGTCTGCATGACCGCGCAATCACCCGTGACATCGAGTGGGGTATCGAGTTGCCAGTCGATGATCTCGGTCCTGGCAAGCGCATCTACGTTTGGTACGACGCGGTCATTGGCTACTTGTCGGCATCGAAGGAATGGGCAACGTCGGTGGGCGACCCTGAGCGCTGGCGCCACTGGTGGGAGAACCCTGAGGCCGAGACGTACTACTTCGTCGGCAAGGACAACATTCCCTTCCACGCCATCTTCTGGCCCGCTCAGCTGATGGGATACGGCGACCTCAACCTGCCAACCAACGTGCCGGCAAATCAGTACATCACCTTTGCTGGTGGCAAGGCGTCGGCCAGTAAGGGCGTGGGCCTCACCATCAACGAGGGCATCGAGAAGTTCCAGGTCGACGCACTTCGTTTCGCTCTCGCCGCTTCGTTCCCCGAGCAGTCCGACACCGAGATCAGCGAGGAAGAGATCGGCCGGCGCATCAACGACGAATTGGTCGCCACTTGGGGCAACTTGGTGAACCGCGTCCTTTCGATGGTCAACAAGCAGTGTGAAGGCGTTATCCCTGAGCCAGCGGAACGGACGTCAGAAGACGCCGAGCTCCTCGCCTCGATCGATGCAGCATTCGCCGAAGCCTCGGCGAACTTCTCAGCGGTCGAACTGAAGGCAGCGCTGCGAACGGCGATGGTCGCGGCGCAATCGGTGAACGCATACCTCAATGCGACCGAGCCGTGGAGGGTTGTGAAGGCGGACAAGGAGCGCGGCGTCGCCATTCTCGAAGTCGCGCTGAGCGCCATCAATGGCGTGCGTGTCCTCTTCGCCCCGTTTCTGCCGTTCACCAGCGACCAGCTGAGCGAGGTGCTCGGTCCGATCGAGGGTTGGCACCGGGCACCGCTCGTAGCTGGCACGCCAATTGCCAAGCCGACGCCGCTGTTCACCAAGGTCGAGTTCGATGAGTGAGTCGAGTTCGATGAGTGAGTCGAGTTCGATGAGTGAGTCGAGTTGGTTCGACAATCACTGTCATCTCACCAGCCTGGACGTTGATCCGGCCGAGATCGTGGCCGAGGCCAAGGCGGGGGGAGTAGGCCGGCTGCTGACCGTTGGATGCACGGTGGCCGACAGCGCACGAGCGATCGAGATCGCGGCGGGCTTCGACAACGTGTGGGCGACAGCGGGCGTCCACCCGCACGAGGCCGAGGATGGCATCGACGGATTGGTCGAGTTGCTCGACGAGGGTTCGGTGGTTGCTGTTGGTGAGTGTGGGCTCGACTACCACTACGACCATTCGCCGCGGGCGGCCCAGCGGACCGTGTTCGAGCAGCAGATTGCCTTGGCCTTCGAACGGGACCTTGCTCTGGTGATTCACACCAGGGAAGCATGGGAGGACACGTTCGCGATCCTCGACGACGTCGGGATGCCGGCTCGCACGGTTTTCCATTGCTTCACTGGTGGCACCGCCGAGGCTGAAGAGTGTTTGTCCCGCGGTGGCTACCTGAGTTTCAGCGGCATCGTGACCTTCCCGTCGGCGCAGGACCTCCGCGACGCCGTGATGATCACGCCGAAGAACCGGCTGTTGGTCGAAACCGATTCGCCGTATCTGGCGCCGGTGCCGCACCGAGGAAAGAAGAACCGACCAGCGCTGGTATCGGTTGTTGGTGAAGCAATTGCTGACTTGCGTGGTTGGTCTCATGACGAAACGGCGTCGGCGACCACGTCGAATGCGCAGGCCATGTTCGGCCTCGACAACACCATCGACTGACGAAAGCCTGCGGTAGCTGAGCTGCCACCGAGGGTGGTCGGGTCTGCGTCGGTCTCGCTACGTGTTGCGGTTTGATGACGGAGCCCTTATGGTCCATCCCCGGTGAGTCCTCTCCGGCCCACAAACACGTCAGCCTCCCGCAGCTCCTCATCGAGGTCTGTCATCTCACCGATTGGTGTGATGTTGTGTGCGTTGGCGACGCTCGTCACGGTTCCTGTGCTGCTTGCCTCTGCCGCGAGTAGCGGGGGCGACGAGGTCGCTGTGGTGGTCGTGCCCGACACCGTCTCTGCCAGCCAGCTCGAAGCCGATGTCGACATCGATGAACTTTTCGATGCTGGTGCGAAACTCGACGATGTTCCGGAGATGCCGTTCGAGGAGCAAGTCGAAGCCGCTCCTGCTGAAGCCACTGCCGCCGTTCCGCAACGAGTCGTCCCCGAGGTCTTGGCGCCATCGCAGGGTCCGATCACCTCGTCCACCATCTCGAACGCCCCTGCGACCGCCTCACCTGCACCGGCCACGACCGAGGCTGCCCAGCCCACAACGACGCAGGCGCCGACCACTGCGGCACCGACCACTGCGGCGCCGACCACTGCGGCACCGACCACTGCGGCACCGACCACTGCGGCACCGACCACTGCGGCACCCACGACGACGGCACCCCCGGTCACCGAGGCTCCGTCCACGACCGTCGCACCCGAGCCGGTCGTTGAAGCGCCACAAGCTGCTGAGCAACCGGTCGAGAATGTGTCGGCTGCTCCGACCGCCGAGCAATGGGCGGCACTTCGTCAATGCGAATCCAGCGGTAACTACTCCGTTGTCAGCCGCAACGGTCTCTACCATGGTGCCTACCAGTTCTATCAGCCGACTTGGGATGGTCTGGCCAATCAGCTCGGCCGGTCCGATCTTGTCGGGTTGCCGCCGAGTCAGGCCGCAGCTGGCGATCAAGATGCGCTTGCCCTCTTTTTGTGGCAGCAACGCGGTAACCAGCCGTGGCCGCACTGCGGCGTCCATCTTCCCGCTGGTTCCTGAGTCGGGGCAATGCGCTGACCACACGTCTCACGCGAACAGCGATCGTCGAGTTGCTGGACCGACACGGGCTCGAACCCAGTCGTGCGCTCGGGCAGAACTTTCTTTGCGACCCGGGAACGATCGACAAGATCGTGCGACTCGCCGGTGTGACGTCGGAGTCTCACGTCATCGAGATTGGTCCTGGTCTCGGATCACTGACCGTGGCACTGGCCGAAACTGATGCCACCGTCGTCGCTGTCGAGTTGGATCGTTATCTCATTCCGGCACTTCGCGAAGTGGTTGATGGCATCGGCTCATCTCCGGTGACCATTGTTCAGCACGATGCCATGACGCTCGACTGGGATGCAGCGCTCGATCCGCTGGCTCCGCGAGCGACGCCATGGAGCGTTGTGGCGAACCTTCCCTACAACGTGGCAACGCCGCTGATCCTCGACTTGCTCGCAGCGCAACCTCGCTTCCAGACGTGGTTGGTGATGGTGCAAAAAGAAGTCGGTGATCGTCTTGCCGCCGATCCCGGTTCAAAGATCTACGGCATCCCCTCGGTGCTCACGGCGTTCTGGGGCACGGCGCGCGTCGTGGCGACGGTGCCGCCGCAAGTGTTCCTGCCGCAGCCCAATGTCGACTCGGCGCTCGTTCGCATCGACCGTCACGAAACGCCGCCGATCTCTGCTTCGTTCCAGAGCGTGGAGCGACTGGTGCGAGCTGGCTTTGGCCAGCGACGAAAGATGATCCGTCGCTCGCTGTCGGCCTTCATGTCGAGCGACGACATCGAAGCTGCTGGTGTCGACCCCACATCGCGGGCGGAACAACTCGATCTGGCCCAATGGGGACACCTGGCCGATCAGCACCGCTCGGGATCCTGAGAGGTCTACCGTTGGCTCGGTGACCACTCCGATGATTTCCCTGGCCGCACCAGCCAAACTCACGATCTCCCTGAAGATGACGGGTATCCGTGCCGACGGCATGCATTTGATCGACGCTGAGATGGTCACGCTCGATCTTCACGACACGCTCGCCGTCGACCCGTCCGGCGACGGGCTGACGGTCGTCGGCGGGGGTGACGACATCCCGACCGGGCCGAGCAATCTGGTCAATCAGGCGCTGGTGTTGGCCGGCCGAACCGCCGGAGTTTCCTTGACAAAGCGGATTCCCTCACAGGCTGGCCTCGGCGGGGGCTCATCTGATGCCGGCGCCATCCTGCGCTGGGCCGGCTTCGATGACCTCGATGCCGCAGCAAGCATCGGTGCCGATGTGCCATTTTGTGCCGTCGGCGGCCGAGCTCGAGTCAGCGGCATCGGCGAGATCGTGGAGCCGCTCACATTTGTCGAGCGAACCTTCACTGTGGTGACGCCGCCCATTGCTTGCTCCACACCGGCGGTGTATCGAGCATGGGATGACCTTGGGGGTCCGAGTCACGACAGTGGCAATGATCTCGAACCAGCGGCACTCGTGGTTGCTCCAGAACTCGCCACCTGGCGAGACGAGCTCTGGGAAGCGTCCGGTGTTCGGCCGATGTTGGCTGGGAGCGGTTCGACCTGGTTTGTCGATGGTTCTCACCCGGGGCCCGGCCGCACAGTGGTGAAGACCACGCCGGCCGGGTGGGAGCCCGCTGGCTGACCAAGGGTGCCAAAACGTCGAAACTCGCGTTGATCGTCGGAAGACAACCACGCGAGATTCGAGATCGGACGAACCGTTCTGGACAGCCCAAAACGGGCTGCCGAGGTCAAGTCGTGAAGTGAAAGCGATCAGCTGAAATAGACACGCGGAGCGTCGATGAACGACGCAACGAGCTACTTCTTGTTGCGACGCTGAACGCGAGTTCGCTTCAGGAGCTTGCGGTGCTTCTTCTTACGCATGCGCTTACGGCGCTTTTTGATGAGTGATCCCATGAGGTTGCAGACACTATCTGGGACTGGAACAGGCGCAACGTTGCCGATCAGTTCGGCTAGCCTTGCCCGTCTCTCCCAGGTAGTTCAGTTGGCAGAACGCCGGACTTTGAATCCGGTCGTCGTTGGTTCGATCCCAACCCTGGGAACATGGCAGAACGTTCGCTGAAGGCACTCGTCATTGCGACAGCATCCGGCGCACCGATGCGGTCGGAACGCCCGAAGCCCATCCACATGCTGTGTGGGCGACCGATGCTCACCCATGTCCTCGAGGTGCTCGGTGCAGCGGGGGTCGAGTCCGCAGTGGTCGTCACCGGCCCGCGCGGCGACTGGATCAACAAGCGGATCATGGAAGACCCGCCGTCGATCCCGGTGAGCTTCGTCGAGCAGCAGGCCAACCGAGGCGGCGCTGACGCGGCGTTGGTCGGGCTCACCGGCTTCGACGAGTTCGACGACGAAGGCGATGTGCTTGTGTTGCCAGCGGATCTTCCGCTGCTCGACCTCGAAACGCTTGCTGCGCTGGTCTACGACCATCGCAAGTACGACGCTGCCTGCACGGTCCTGTCGGCATCGGTCCGAGGCAGTGAGCCATGGCCGCGGATCGATCGAGATGCTCGCGGATCAATCATTGGCATGACCCACGCCGCCGACGCCCCGCCCACCGATGAACGGGTCGAGGTTGGCTTGGGCCTCTACTGCATCCGACGGGAGCTGCTTGCTCCAGCTGCCCGTCGTTCTGCACCGAGTTTCGGTGCTGGACTGCACCACCTGAGTACGGTGCCCACGGTTCTGGCCGAGAGCGGCCACACGGTGTCAGTGTCGGCGATGGACGGCGAACTCGACAGTGTGCGGCCCATTGATGATCGCTTCGGCTTGGCCCAAGCCGAAGCTGAGCTGAGACGGCGGACCAACCGCCGCTGGCTCGATCGAGGCGTCACGATGGTTGACCCTGACCGCACCTACATCGATGTCACGGTGTCGCTTGGCACCGATGTCACGCTCTTCCCCGGAACGATGCTGCAGGGGTCCACGGCAATCGGCGACGGCTGCGAAGTCGGCCCCGACTCTCGCATTGATCGCTGCGTCGTGGGGAAGAACACCGTGATCGAAAAGACCATGGCCCGTGGCGCGGCGATTGGTGACAACTGTCGAGTCGGGCCCTTCGCCGTGATCGAGACCGGCGCTGCGGTGCCGGATGGCACTGTCACCGGGCCCTTCTATGCTGCTCCTTCTGCGTGATCAGCGCGCGAGTCGTGATTGAAGCGCCAACAAGGGGTCAGCAATGGAAGCGGTAACAACGAAGCGGCTGAATCTCTTTGCAGGGCGCCACAACACGCAACTCGCTGATGAAGTGGCAGCAAACCTCGGAATCGAGGTGACCGAAGCGCACTCGAGTCAATTCGCCAACGGCGAGACGCACTGCCGGTTCTCCGAATCGATCCGCGGCGCCGACGTCTTCATCATGCAGAGCCACGGAAATCTCGACGGCCGCTCTCTCAACGATGCCGTGATGGAGCATCTGATCATGGTGGATGCCGCTCGTCGAGCGTCCGCCAAGCGCATCACGGCCGTCATGCCTTTCTACGGCTACGCCCGACAGGATCGAAAGTCTGAAGGCCGAGAACCGATCACCGCTCGGCTCGTGGCCGACCTCTTCGCCGCCGCCGGAGCATCCCGGTTGGTCGCCATTGATCTGCACAGTGGCCAGATCCAAGGCTTCTTCAACGGGCCCGTCGATCACCTCGTCGCCATGCCCATTCTCATCAATCGTCTCCAGACCGAGAGTGACAACCTCGTTGTGGTCTCTCCAGACGCCGGTCGAGTGAAGGTTGCTGAGCGATACGCACAGCAGCTCCACGCTGATCTTGCGATCGTCCACAAGCGGCGTCTCAAGGGTGTGAAGAACGAAGTCGAAGCCAAAGACATCGTCGGCGAGGTCGAAGGGCGCGATTGCGTATTGATCGATGACATGATCGACACCGCCGGCACGATCTGCCAGGCTGCCGAACTCCTGGTCGAGCGGGGCGCCCGTTCTGTCATGGCTGCCGCCACTCATGGCGTGTTCAGCGGACCAGCAGTCGAGCGCCTCCAGAACTCTGTGCTCGACAAAGTGATCATCACGAACACATTGCCGATTCCTCCAGAGAAACAGTTCGACAAGCTCGTGGTGCTGTCGGTCGCACCGCTGATCGCCGACGCGATCCGGGCAGTCTTCAACGACTCATCGGTCAGTGAAATCTTCGGCGGCCACAACCAGCAGTAGCGAAGACGACGAGAGGGAAGACCGTGGGAGAGAGGCGGACACGTTTCGCCCCGCTAGCCTTCCCCAGTTGATTGCGCACCTTCAGCCACCGCTGCCCGCGCACGTTCTCGAGGATCGTTTCATGACTGTCGTAACTGCCATCACCGGACGCCAAACCGGCTCACGCCCCTCGGGCCGCCTTCGTGAAGAAGGCCAGCTCCCCGGCGTCATCTACGGCAAGGGCATCGAGCCCAAGGCGGTCCACGTCGACTACGCCGAGCTGCGTGATGCGCTCAAGGGCAAAGCTGGTCTCAACACCATCTTCACGCTCGCCGTTGATGGCACCGAGCACACCGTGATCGTGCGAGACATTCAGCGTGATGCCATCAAGCGGACGGTCGCCCATGCCGACTTCCTTCGGGTTGATGACGCCGACAAGATCAAGGTCACCGTGCCCGTTCACCTCGTCGGTCGCGCTGCTGAGGTACTCGACAACGGAGGCATCATCGAACAGAAGATGCACACGTTGAAGATTCTGGTCGACCCCAAGAAAGTCCCGGACGCCATCGACGTCGACGTGTCCAACCTCGGGCTCGACGCTCGTATTGCCCTCGGCGACATCGAATTGCCTGACGGGGTGAGCACCAAGGTCAACGACCGCATCACCATCTGCGCACCGGTCATTCCCCGCGGCCTCAAGTCCATGGACGGCGATCTCGATGGCGAAGAGGGCGAAGAAGGCTCAGAGGCTGGCGGCGAAGCTGCCGCTGAAGAGTCCAGCGACGACTGATGTCCATCCTCTCCCGCAAACCGGGGGAGGGTCGACGCCGGGGAACGCCGGCCGACCTCCTCGTGGTCGGTCTCGGCAACCCCGGGGTCGAGTTCGAGTCCACACGCCACAATGTCGGCGCCGACCTCGTGTCGGTGTTGGCGGCGCGTCATGGAGAGAAGCTGCAGCGGGGCAAGGAACGATCCCTGGTTGCTGAGTTGCGTATCGGATCCAAGCGAGTTGCTGTGGCGTTCCCGCAGACCTTCATGAACAACTCGGGGGAGTCGGTTCGTCTGCTGACTCGGCGCTACGGCATCGAAAACGCCGATCAGCTGGTCATCGCTCACGACGAGCTCGATCTGGATGCTGGCCGCCTCAAGATCAAGGCGGGCGGCGGTCTTGCCGGTCACAATGGCTTGCGTTCGATCACGCAGCATCTCGGCACCACAGACTACGTCAGGTTGCGGATCGGCATCGGCAAGCCGCCGGCATCGCAGGCGCCCCGGGATTTCGTGCTGCGAAAGCCGGGCAAGGCCGACCGAACCACCCTCGACGTTGCGGTCGAGCAAGCGGCCGATGCAGTCGAGCAATTGTTGGCCGAAGGTATCGACGCCACGATGAACACGGTCAATCGCCGCGAGCCCTGAACTTCTCGCCAGTTCTGTTGCGAGTATTGATGTGAACGAGTTGTGCAGACCCTGCGCAGATTCGTCTGCCGCGCTCGCTATTGGCGAACGGCGGCGTATCTTTCGACCATGTCCGGTCGGTCCTTGCGTCCCCTGATCTTCTTCGGATTTCTTGTTGCCATCGGGTTGCTGTCGTTCGCCGACCGAGCGAACGACGTGGTCAAGAATGGGTGGTCGGTTGTGCAGCGGGGCGGTTCCTTCGTTGAACGGCTGATCGGTTTTGATCTCGTCGACCGAGGTGACATTCCCCTCGCCTTCGACACCCTTGGGCATCTCGTGCTCTGGAGCACTGCTGGCGTGCTCGCCTACGGCGCATTCGGTCGGCGAACAACACGATCATTTCTGATTGTTTCGCTCATCACGCTGTCCGCCGGTGTCGAGATCGGGCAACGTTTTCTGAGCAGCACTCGTCGCCCAGAGATTTCTGACCTGCTGGCAAACGCTGTCGGAATCACCGCCGGTGTGCTGTTGGCCTCATTCGTGTGGTGGCTGACCGGCCTGTTCGGGAGGATGACCCGTAACCTGACGCAGTGAGTTTTGAGCGCCTCCCGAGAGTCGTCGCCGAGGATGAGGCGGTCACCAGAGTCATTGGCCGGTCAACGTCGGTCTTGGCCGTCGCCGAACCGGCCCGTGCCATGGCCATTGCGGCCATGGTCACCGAGTCCGAGCGGCAGCCAGTGCTGGTGGCGGTCCCCACCACGTCCGACGCCGAGCGGCTCGCCGCCGACCTCCGCTTGTATCTCGGAGCCGATGATGTGCTGGTGTTCCCAGCGTGGGAGACGCTTCCGTTCGAGCGTGTGAGTCCATCGATCGAAGCCATGGGACAGCGCTTGCGCACCCTGTGGCACTTGCAGGATCCCGACCAGAGCCCACGAGTCATCGTCGCCCCTGCTCGTGCGCTCGTGCAGCGCCTCGGTCCCCACGTTGATGAGGTTGATCCGATCGTGGTCGGCATTGGTGATCAACTCGATCCGCAGCAGCTGATCATCGATTTGGTTGCCATGGGCTATCGCCGTGAGCCGCAGGTCGAACATCGGGGCGAAGTCGCCATTCGCGGTTCGATCGTCGATGTCTATCCCTCCACCGCCGATGCCCCGGTTCGTATTGATCTGTGGGGCGACGAAGTCGACCGGCTCACGCATTTCACGATCAACGATCAGCGGTCCAGCATCGACATCTCCGAAGTCGAGATCTTCGCTTGCCGTGAGCTGCTTCCGACACCGGATGTCCGCGAACGAGCCGAGGCACTCATTGCCTCCGAGCCTTGGGGACGCGAACACTGGCAACGCCTCGCTGATGGCGAACTCTTCGATGGCATGGAATCGTGGCTGTCATGGCTGACCGACGACGAGCGGGTGCTCACCGATCTGTTGCCGCCCGATGCGCTCGTGGTGTTGGTTGAGCCTCGACGCATGCGAGATCGAGGCGCCGACTTGTTGGCCGAAGAAGCCGACCTCGCGACCACGCTGGCCCGGACCTGGGGCGCGGTTGCTGACGACACTGCTGTTGGTGACGACGACCTACCTCGGCTCCATTTGCCTTTCGACCGGTTGTTGGCCAAGACGACCGCACCTGCGGTCTCGGTCATGGCCGTGCCAGACGGGCCCGATGTGTCGGTTCTCGCTGCGTCGGGCTGGCCGGCTCCCGGCGAGGCGCTGGCGCAACACATCCAGCAGCTGCTCAACGACGGTGCCAGGGTCATCATCACCGCTGACGGTGTGGGTTCGGCCAAGCGGGTTGCCGACCTCCTGGCAGAGTGGGGCATCCATCCGCAACAGCACGGCACGGCGCACCCTGACGTTTTTGCACCCGGCGCTCACTTGGTCGTGGCAACGGTCGAACGAGGATTCGTGCTGGCCAGCTGCGGCGTGGCTGTCCTGCCTGAGTCGGAGCTGACGGGGCGCCGCCGCTCGCATCGCAAAGCCAGGCCTCGGAAGCGTCAGAGCGAGAGCTTCTTCGACGATCTCAACGTTGGCGACTACGTCGTTCATCACCAGCACGGCGTCGGCAAGTTCGGTGGCATGGTCAAACGGTCGATCGGTGGGTCTGAGCGGGACTACCTCCAGCTGGAGTACCGAGGTCAAGACAAGCTCTATCTACCGTCTGATCAGATCGATCTCATCCGTCGCTACACCGGTGGTGAGTCTCCCTCACTTCACCGCCTCGGCGGATCCGACTTCGCTAAGGCCAAGTCGAAGGTCAAGTCGGCGGTCGAAGAGGTCGCACAGGAACTTGTTGTTCTCTACCAGAAGCGCATGGCCACTGAGGGTCATGCGTTCGGTGAGGACACCCCATGGCAAGCCGAGCTCACCACTGCATTCCCGTACGAGTACACGCCTGACCAGGCAACTACGATTGCCGACGTCAAGGACGACATGGAGGCAACAATCCCCATGGATCGTCTCGTCGTTGGCGATGTGGGCTTCGGCAAGACCGAGATCGCTGTCCATGCCGCGTTCAAGGCAGTGCAGGGCGGCAAGCAGGTTGCGGTACTGGTTCCGACCACGCTGCTGGCGCAGCAGCACTTCCAGACGTTCAACGAGCGCTACGCCCCCTACCCGATCCGGGTCGAGGTGCTCAGCCGCTTCCTCACCACCAAGCAGGTGAAGACCGTGGTGGCAGCATGTGAGGCTGGTGAGGTCGACGTGCTCATCGGTACCCACCGCATCCTGTCCGACGATGTGAAGTTCCCGAAGCTCGGGCTGCTCGTCATCGACGAAGAGCAGCGGTTCGGTGTGTCGCACAAAGAGAAGATCAAGCAGTTCAAGGCCGAGGTGGATGTACTCACCCTGTCGGCCACGCCGATTCCTCGCACCCTCGAGATGAGCCTCACCGGCATCCGTGATCTGTCACTCCTCAACACTCCACCCGCTGATCGCCAGCCGATCCTGACCTACGTTGGTGAGTTCGACGACCGAGCGGTCACCGAAGCCATCCGACGCGAACTCCTGCGAGAGGGCCAGGTCTTCTACGTCCACAACCGCGTCCAGAGCATCGACAAAGTCGCCAACGACATACGCAATCTGGTTCCCGAAGCTCGGGTGGCCGTTGCCCACGGTCAGATGGACGAAGGCACACTCGAAAAGGTCGTGCTCGACTTCTGGGAGGGCGAGTTCGACGTCCTCGTTTGCACCACCATCATCGAGTCGGGCATCGACATGCCGACGGTGAACACCCTGGTGGTCGATCGAGCCGAGTTGCTCGGCCTCGGTCAGCTGCACCAGCTTCGCGGTCGAGTCGGCCGCTCAGGGTCCCGGGCCTACGCCTATCTCTTCACACGGCCGGATGCGTCGCTGTCAGAGGAGGCGTACGAACGGCTCAAGACCATCGGCGAGGCCACGGATCTCGGGTCTGGTTTCAAGATCGCCATGCGCGACCTCGAGTTGCGGGGTGCCGGCAACCTGCTAGGCGTCGGTCAGTCCGGGCACATTGCATCCGTTGGCTACGACCTCTACTGCCAGATGGTGACCGACGCCGTTGCCGAGTTGAACGGGGTGGTGGCCGAAGAGCCGGTCGAAATCACGATCGATTTGCCGGAGACCGCCAACCTGCCCGAGAACTACGTGCCTTCTGAGGCAGCGCGGCTCGAGGCCTATCGACGCCTGGCAGCGGTCACGACTGATGCCGAAGTCGAAGACATCAAGGCGGATTGGCGCGACCGCTACGGGCCGATTCCCGAAAACGCTGACCGCCTGCTCGATGCAGCGTTGCTCCGAGCCGACTGCCACCGCATTGGAATCCGCGACGTGGTCACCATCAAGGGCCCCGGCATGGGAGGCCCGTCGTGGATCGTCAAGCTCGGCCCGGTCACCTTGAAAGTCAGCCAAGAGATGCGACTTGCCCGTCTCTTCCCTGACAGCGTCATCAAGCCGAATGAATACGGCCCGGATGGGGGACAGGTGCAGCTCGGTCTCAGAAAGAAGCGGGAGATCGCCAACGCGATCCGGATGTTCCTCCACGAGCTCTGGCCGCCTGAGAAAGTGGACAACGCCACGCCGCCTCGGGCCCCCGAGGGCGCTGTGATCAGCTCTGGGCGTCGTCGAGGTTGATGACGGCAGGTGAACGGCCCCGCAGAAGGTCGAACAAGCGCACCCAGACATAGGCCGACAACCCGCCAACGACGGAGCCTCGCAGAACAACAGCGGTACCGAGCCCGACATCGTTGACCGACTGGAGCAGCGCGATGCCGGCGATGGCTCCCATCGCGATGACCCCGGCCATGACGGTGGCACCGAACGTCCGGTCACCAATCGATCCACCCATCGCCATGCCGAACAGGATTCCCGGCAGTCCCGCGAGTACGCAGCCGAACAGAATTGCCGTCGGCAACCCCAGCAGCAGGTTGGTGCCGAAGCTGCTGTCAACGTCGAACACGTCGCCGTTGCTGATGAAGAGGACGGTCAGGCCGTAGATCGGGCCGCTGATGGCGCCAGCAATGAACCCCGCCTTGGCTCCGCTGTTGACCCGCCCGAAGTTCATCCCCCGAATCGTAGTGGGCTCGGTCCGCTGCCCTGATGTAGGTTCGCCGCCATGACTGATACCCGTGTGACATTGGACGGCGCGCCGTTGGACTGGGGCGGCATCGTCGCCGACCTGAACGAGTTGCTGCGGCTGCGAACGACGCCGATCGGCATGAAGATGTTCGAGACCAAAGCCGAGATGGAGGCGGTCACCAAGATCCGTCGGCCTCGGAGCATCCACACCACCGACCAGATCGTCGGTATGGCCGCCCGCCTGAACTGGACAGTCGGCATCACCAACGACGACCTGGTCGGAGCTCAGTGTGGCGCGGTGATCGGTTTACACCCCCAAGACGAGAAATGGCTTTCGGGGAAGCACATGACGGGGGTGTGGTTCGAGACGATCGAAGATGCGTCGGCCCACCAAGAGGCCATGCACACGGTGCCGTTCGGTAGGTACGAAGCAATGGCGGTGTCGCCGCTGGCCACCGGGCGTCTCGACCCCCCGGACATCGCCATGATCTACGCCACGCCAGCGCAGATGATCCTGTTGATCAACGGGCTGCAGTGGGCGGGCTACAAGAACATGGAGTGGAGCTGCGTCGGCGAGTCAGCATGTGCTGATTCATGGGGTCGAGCGCTGACACTACGCGAACCCAGTGTGTCGATTCCTTGTTACGCCGAGCGCCGGTACGGCGGTGTCCAAGACGACGAGCTGCTCATGGCGACACCGCCCGAATTCCTGCCCAAGGCCATCGAGGGCTTGCGGGCGCTGGCCGGCAATGGACTGCGGTATCCCATCCCCACCTACGGGATCCAAAGCGATGCCAAGGCAGGGCTCGGTGCCTCCTACGACTGACCCACTCGTCGAGCGGTTGGTTGCCGCCATCGAACGGCGCCGTTGGCAACTTGGTGACCGGCCGCTGCTCGTTGGGCTGGATGGCCGAAGCGGCGCTGGAAAGTCCACGCTCGCCGCTGCGGTTGTCACGACCCTGCCGTCGGTCGCAGTGATCAAAGGCGACGAGTTCTATTTCGGTGGTGCACAGGAAGCATGGGACGGTCGCACGGCCGAGGAGAAATCCTCGATGGCGATCGACTGGCGTCGTCAGCTTGCGGTGGTGGAGACGCTCGGGCGCCGTGAGGTCGCTCGATGGCATTGCTACGACTGGGAGAAGTTCGACGGCAGCCTTGTTGACGAGCCGACCGTGACGCCGCCAGCAGACGTGGTTGTGCTGGAAGGTGCCTACAGCTGCCGGCCCGAACTCGCCGAACGGCTTGATCTCACCGTCCTGCTGCGGTTGGCGAACGACGCTCGCCTCGATCGCTTGCTGGCTCGAGATGGTCAGGCGTACCGGGACGACTGGCTCCGCCGCTGGACCGAAGCCGAGGATCACTACTTCTCGGTGGTGAGGCCGGCCGAGTCGTTTGATCTGGTGCTGGACGCATGACTGCTCACCGTTGGTTCATCGACCCGAAGCAGTACGAGCGACACGAGCAACGGCGCGGCCGTCGACATGCCTTCGAGACGCTGACGCCAACGAATACGGCGCTCGTGGTCGTTGACATGGTGCCGTTCTTCGTGGACGCCAATGCCTACACCCGAGGGATTGTGGCCAACGTCAACCGGTTGGCCCGGGCGTTGCGAGATGCCGGGGGAGTCGTGGCATGGGTGACTCCTGCGCCGGTCGAACCACTCCCGGCGAAGGTCGAGTTCTTCGGCCCCGAAGTGGCCGGGTCGTATCGCCGTTCGGGCGGCGGGGGTTCGCCGCAGGCACGGCTGTCACCGTTGCTCGATGTCGATGATCAGGATCTCTGTGTGGAGAAGTCGACGACGAGCGCGTTCTTCCCCGATGGGTCGTCGCTGACCTTCGAGCTCGATGATCGAGGCATTGGCACCGTCTTGTTGGTGGGCACCGTGGCAAACGTGTGCGTCGAGTCTTCGGCGCGCGATGCCAGCACGCTCGGCTACCGCACGATCTTGGTTGCCGACGCAGTCTCGGCGGTGACCGACGCTGACCTCAACGCCACGCTTCACACCATCTATCGCTCGTTCGGTGACGTCCGCCCGACCGATGAGATTGTCGGATTGTTGGATCCAGGCCCATGAGCGGCCCACCGAAGTTGGGAGGGTCCGACCCCGCCCAAGTGACGATCAGTTCGTCTGGGTGAGTGACTCGCCCAGATCCCACACGCTGGGGTTTCGATTGTCGAGCACGGAGGTGAAGCGATCGGCGAGCGCTGACACCATCGTCATGTCGGTGAACACCCAGAAGGCATCGCTGGTGACCGCACCATGGACGAGTTCAGCGACCTGAGCCGGCGCCATGCCTGTATCGATCTGTTCTTTGATGAACTCGCGCCGTGCCTCCGCTTCAGCGTCGGCCTCGGGGTCAGCCAACGCATTGGGGGCAGCCCATTCGGGGCGATTGCGAGTGGAGTCGAGGATCTGGGTTCGTACCCACCCGGGGCACAGGCATGACACGCCGACGCCGGTGCCTTGGAGCTGGTGGTAGAGGCCTTCGGTGATCCCGACAACGGCCCACTTCGATGCGGAGTACGCGCCGTGGCCGGGGAACTGTCCAGCCATCGAGGCGGTGTTGACAATGTGGCCCTCGCCTTGCTCGATCATCTGATCGAGGAAGACCTTGTGGCCGTGCACCACACCCCAGAGGTTGACGTCGAGCACCCACTTCCAGTCGGCGAGATCGATACCGGGGCCGCCGGAGCCGTCGCTGTTGCCGCCCACACCGGCGTTGTTGCACACCACGTGCACTGACCCGTAGGCCTCGTTGGCCTTCGAGCCGAGTGTTTCCATCGATGTGATGTCGCTGACGTCAGTGACAACACCGATGACGTCGGCACCGCTGGCTTGTAGACCGCTGACCGCAGCATCGAGTGCCGGCTCCTCGACGTCTGCCAGCACCAACGTCATGCCAGCCGCTGCGAAACGCTCAGCCATGGCGAGGCCAATGCCGCTGGCACCTCCGGTGATGACCGCTGTTTTATCTGTGAGATCCTGCATGTGAGTTCCTGTTCGTGTCAGGCGCAGCAGTGACTAAACACTGAGGCCAACGAGTTTGGTGTCGAGGTATTCGTCGAGTCCGACATGGCCGCCTTCGCGGCCGACGCCAGACTCTTTCACACCGCCGAAGGGAGCAGCGGCGGCGGTGGGATTGATGTCGTTGATGCCGATGATCCCGAAACGCAGGCCTTCGGCAAGCCGCCAGGCTCGGCCGATGTCTCGGGTGTAGAGGTAGGCCGCGAGCCCGTAGGCGGTGTCGTTGGCTTTGGCCAGGATGTCGGCCTCGTCGTCGAAGATGATGACGGGAGCGACGGGGCCGAAGGTCTCCTCTGAGTGGATGACCATCTCGTCGGTCACGTCACCCAAGACCGTTGGTGCATAGAAGAAGCCCTGGTCGAGACCGTCGGCTGTGAGGCGTTCACCGCCGGTGAGCACCGTGGCCCCCTTGGCGACAGCGTCGCGCACCTGTCGGTCGACTTTGTCGACGCTTGGCTGGTCGACCAGCGGTCCGATCGAGACACCATCGGTGGTGCCGACACCGGCCTTCATCTTGGCCACCCGCTCGGTCAGTGTTGCCAGGAATGGCTTGGCGATGCTGCGCTGGACGTAGATGCGGTTGGGACTGATGCAGGCTTGGCCGGTGTTCAAGAACTTGACCAGCGAGGCGCCCTTCGCGGCATGAACGGGGTCGGCGTCGTCGAACACGATGAAGGGGGCGTGTCCGCCCAGCTCCATCGACACTCGCTTCATCGCCGTGGCGGCCCGGGAACCCAGCTGCTTGCCGACCTCGGTCGAGCCGGTGAAGGTGAGCTTGCGGACGCGAGGGTCCTCGAGCCATGCATCGCCGACCGGAACGGGGTCGGCGGCATTGACCATGTTGACGACGCCGGCAGGGACGCCAGCGTCGTGGAAGATCTCGAACATGGCCACCGCGCACAGCGGTGTCTGCTCCGCAGGCTTCAGCACGATCGTGCAGCCGGCAGCAAGCGCTGGTCCGATTTTCCTGGTCAGCATCGAGATCGGATAGTTCCACGGCGTGATCGCAGCGCATACGCCAACCGGTTGACGCATCACGATGAAGCGCTGATCCGATCGCGGAGCGGGGATGGTTTCGCCGTAGACCCGCTTGGCTTCTTCGGCGTACCAGAGCAGGAAGTCGGCGCCGTACTTCACTTCGTTGCGAGCGGCCTTGATTGGTTTGCCCTGCTCGCGCGTCATCAGCTGCGCCAATTCCTCCTTGCGCTCCATCATCAGCTGCCAGGCGGCGTAGAGAATCTCGGACCGTTCGTATGCCGTACGTGCAGCCCATGGGCCGAACGCTGCGTCGGCTGCGTCAACGGCGGCAACCGCTTCGATGGCACCACCATCGCCAGCGGTTCCAATGACCTCTCCGGTCGCGGGATTCGTGACCTCGAACGTCGACGCCGGTGACTGCCATTCGCCATTGATGTAGTGCATGGACGAGAGGCTAGATGGCCGGGACTGGTCGCGACAGCTGGAAAGCTCCGCTTGCCCCGCAGCGAGGGTTGCAGTAGAACCAAGCCAGTCGACGGGGGACGTCGTCAGGGGAAGAAGACATGCATCAATCGCTCTGCTTCAGCGCTCCAAGGATCGCTTCTCGATGAAGCGTCTCCTGGCTCAGAAACTCGTTGAGTTGGCTTTTGTCCTGCTCGTCGTTTCGTTCCTGAGCTTCATGTTGTTGTCGCTGGTGCCCGGGAACCCCGAGCTTCAGATTCTCGGGGAGAACGCCACGCCGGAGTCGCTGGCCGAGCTGCGAGAAGAACTCGGACTCGACGATCCGCTGGTCACTCGGTACGGGCGCTGGCTCGGCGACGTCCTGCAGGGCGACCTCGGCCGGTCCGAGCGCCTCAACCAAGACGTCGCCGACACGCTCAAGGAGAAGCTGCCGGTCACCTTGCAGCTCGGTTTCCTGGCCATCTTCTTCGGCATCTTCTTCTCGATTCCGCTCGGCATTCTTGCCGCCTGGCGAGCAGGTGGTCGGGCCGATCAGGTCATCACGACCGTGAGCTTCGGCGTGCTGGCGTTGCCGAGCTTCCTGGTGGCCATTGGGTTGTTGATCATCTTTGCGGTGCAGTGGAACGTGCTGCCAGCGGCACCTGCGTGGGTGCCACTGACCGAGTCGCCGTTCACGAATTTGCGCAACGTGATCCTGCCCGTGTCGGCCATGGCCATCGGCGAGGTCGCCGTGCTCACTCGCGTGCTGCGGTCCGACATGATCGAAACGCTTCAGAGCGACTTCATCTCCGCAGCACGGGCCAAGGGTTTGTCGAATCGTTTCATCCTCGTGCGCCACGCGTTGCCGTCATCGTTGATGTCGATCCTGACCCTCATTGGCCTGCAGATCGCCGGCGCCATGACGGGAGCCGTCGTGATCGAACAGATCTTCGGTCTGCCTGGCATCGGCAGCATGTTGGTGATCGCCATCTCGACGCGAGACCTGGTGCTGGTGCAAGGCACCGTCCTCGTGATCGCTGCCGCCTACGTGATCGTCAACTCCATCGTCGACGTGACCTACCAACTCGCCGATCCGAGGCTCCGCCGTGGCTAGTCCCGTGATCGCGTCCACTACCTCGACAGGCGAGGGCTCCGAATCCGGGCGGCGGTACGGGGTGGTGTTCTGGGCTGCCGCCGTGTGGCTGTCGATCATCTTGTTCGTCGCCATCTTCGGCGATCTGCTTCCACTCAAGGACCCCAATCGCATCAATCCGGCGGACAAACTGCTGCCGATCCTGACCGATGGCAGCGTCCTCGGCACCGATCAACTCGGTCGAGACATCTTGGCCCGACTGATCGCGGGCGCTCGGATCTCGGTTTTCATCAGCGTGGCGACGGTATCGGTCGGCATCTTCGTCGGCGGCCTGGTCGGTGCCACCGTCGGCTTCTTTGGCGGTCGGCTCGAAAAGCTGGTGATGGTCGTCGTCAACATCATGCTGTCGTTCCCCGCACTGGTGCTGTTGCTCGGTGTGGTCGCCATGGTCGGTTCGTCGCTCAAGGTGTTGACCATCATGTTCTGTGTGCTGGCTGTGCCCGGCTACATCCGTTTTGCCCGGGCATCGGCGCTGGTGCTGATGCAGCGAGATTGGGTGCAAGTCAGCCGGATGGTCGGCTCAAAGAGCAGCCGCATCGTGCTGCGAGTGCTGATGCCCGATGTGCTGGTCACGCTCATCACCTTCGGCCTGCTTGCGCTCGGCGGCGTCATCGTCGCTGAGGGGACGATTGCGTTTCTCGGCTTTGGGATTCCGCCGCCGCAGGCGACATGGGGGTCCATGATCGCCGATGGCAAGAACTCACTCGACGAATCGCTCAACCTGGCGTTGGTGTCGGCGGGGACCATGTTCTTGACGATCTTGTCGCTCAATCTCGTCGGCGACGGGCTCCGTCGTCGCTACCAACTGCGCGACGCACAGTTGTGAGACAACCCAGCGCTGAACACTTCACTGCTCTGATCAAAGGGGAACAGACATGAACCGAACATCTCGTTGGAGGCTGCTCAGCCTCGTTCTTGTGATGGGAATGGTGGCCGCTGCCTGTACATCCAGTAGCGACGGCGAGGACGCAGGCGGTGGTGACGCGGCGAGTGGTGAAAACGGCGACGTCTCGACCGCCGAGGTTGCGGCGGCTCCCGATGAAACCGGGCTCGAGATCGCTCGAGGCGGCGAGATCACGGTCGGCATCGTGGCCGAGAGCACGGGTTGGTACCCACCGAGTGCAGAAACGGCGTTCTCGGCCGGGTTCCTGGTGATGGACGCCCTCTATGACCGTTGGTTCCACCAGACCGGTACCGGCGAGATCATCCCGATGGTTGCCGCCGAGCGGGCCACGCCCGACGACGATGGCGATGAGTGGACGATGGTGATTCGAGAGGGCATCACGTTCCACGACGGCACCGAGGTGAACGCTGCGGCTGCGGTCGAGATGATCGAACAGTGGCTGGCCGGACCGTTTGGATCGAGCTCCACCATCGAGCGAGCGGAGGAGGTCGATGAGTTCACGGTTCGCTACTTCTTGAACGACCCCGATCCCGCATTCGAGCAAACGCTCGCGGGCATCTCGACCGGCGCCGTCTTCTCACCAACGGCAGGCCGAGCGTTTGGTCCGGAGGATTCGGTCGAGAACCCGATCGGCACTGGGCCGTTCATGTTCGAATCCTGGACCCGCGACTCCGAGATGGTCGTGGTGCGCAACCCGAATTACTGGCGTTCAGCCCCCGACGGCGGCACCCTGCCGTACCTCGACCGCATCCGGTTCCGTGTGCTCTCCGACGCCGACTCGCGCCGAGCCAGCTTCGCCGCCGGCGACCTCGACATCACCACGCAGGGCGGACCAGACGGCGGCCCTGACCTCATCGAGAACGGCGCCGTTCCCTACGAGTACATCGGCAATGGCGCTGGCGTGAACATCTACAACGTGCTGGAACCCCCGTTCGATGATGTTCGCATTCGTCGGGCAGCATCGCATGCGCTCAACCCGGAGAACGCGACTGCGCTGAGCGCCCCGAACCTCTCGGGTGTCGTCGAGATCCGCACCCAGTACTTCAACTCGGCCAGCCCTTGGTACGACGAGGCGGCGGGCGCCGACTACGCCACGTTCGACCTCGCCGCAGCGCAGCTCCTGGCCGAGGAATACATCAACGATCCGGCCCGAAGCGATGGCAAGGCCGTTGGTGAGCCCGTGTCGTTCACCTACGACTGCAACACCGATCCCATCAACCTCGACCGGGCGCAACTGTTTGCCCAGGAGTGGGGAGACATTGGCTTCGAGGTCGACATCGAAACCACCGAACAGTCGAGTTTCGTCACCAAGATCGTTGGCACCACCAGCGAGCCGTTGTTTGCCGGCGAGTTCCAGGTTGCTTGTTTCGCCGACGGCAACCAGGACGACCCGTTGCAGATCTTCCGCACCCGCTACGGCGATGGACAAGTGCTCAACTGGACCAACTTCACATCGCCAGAGATCGATGCCCAGATCGAGATCCTTCGCTCCGCATTGGATCCGGCTGACCGTGAGGCAGCCGCGGCGGAGATCTCCCGGATCACCGCCGAAGAGATGCCGATCTACTGGTGGGCGTCTGGCGCAACGCTGGTGCTGACGAAGCCTGAGGTTCGCGGGGTCGAGACGTACTCCTACCCCGACGGCGGCGGCAATGAGCGCATGGGTGAGGGACGCGTGTGGTGGCATGAGGTCTGGGTCGATGGTGCCACGCCGCTGGACGACATCCCGACTGACTACTTGCCGATCCCGGATGTCCCGGCCGTGCCAGACGAGCCGGAAGCTCCGTCGGGCCCGCCGGTCAACGAGACCGTGGCCGCTGCGATGCCGGCGGCGCCGACCGGCCTGTCGGTGAGCGGCAACGATCCGCCGCTCGAAGAGCTCTGCCCGGGACTGAGCGTGCTCGACAGCATCGTCCCGATCTCCGCGACGCACCAGGCGTACACCGGTGATCCGACATTCGGACCGTTTGCTGCGGTGAACGTGTACGAGCTGGCTCCCGGCGAAGCAGACGCCATCCTCGCCCGGTACGAGCAGGCCTTGGTCGACTGTGCTGATTACACCGCAACGCTCGATGCTGGAGAGGTCATTGCCGGCTACACCGCCAGGGATCTCGGTTCCTACGGAGACGCAAGCGCCGGCTACAGCAACGCCGGCACGATCGGTGGCTTCGCGATCGATACCGAGATCGTCGTGATGAAGACGGGCGACAATCTCGCCATCGTCACGGCGCTGTACGTGGTGTCGGAATCAGACGGCGCCGTCACCGGCCTGGCAGCCGAGACCGAGGGACTGCTGGCAGGTCTCTGATTTGTTCAAGGAGTGATGCGGACGATGGCGGCCCCGGTGCTGTAGACGAGGTCGCCATCGGCCAGCAGTTCAACGTCGAGGAGGCAATCGTCGGCGACCGTTTCAGCGAAGGTCACGACGCCTTCGACGAGGTCGAAACGGTTGAGTTCGAGGTCGTTGTAGGAGCAGACGTAGAGCGAGTCGTTGGTTGCTGCGAGCCCTGACGGTGCAGAGTCGAACGGCAGCACCAACGCAACCTCCGGGTCCAGACCAAGATCACCCCTGGCCACGCGCTCGTCGCCATCGCGAGGTTCGTTGTCGGCAACCCAGAGTTCGCCGGCTGGTGATCGATCGAATGCGAACGGGTTGAACCACGGTCCCGACAGGATGCGTGGTTGCTGAGCGTCAGGAGCGCCGTCGGGGTCGATCGCGATCAGCTTCCCTACGATCGAAGTGGGGTCGGCCTGTGCCTCACGATCGTTGAGCAAGCCGATACCGATGATCAGCTCACCGTCGTCGAAGAGCATTCGGCCACCATTGCCGCCCTGCACGGTGGTTGGGCCGCGCCAGACAGGCCGCTCGACAGATCCCGCCTCGCCCAGCACCAACTCGCTGACCACCAGCTCGAAAGTCGGATCGGTGTAGCTGACGAAGACTCGGCCTGACGGGTCGACGGTCAGGCCGAGGAGGCCGCGCTGCCCATCGGTGTCTGCGGGTACGGAACCGAGCTCTGTCCCAGATTCGTCGTGCACGGTGCCGTCGACGGCCGCCCACAAGAAACCGCCGTCGGGTAGCGCAGCCAGAGTCACTGCCTCGGCGGCGATGGGTTCAGCGGCCAAGGGCCCGCTTCCCGAACATGCAGATCCCAAGAGGGCAACGGACACGAGCGCAGCAACGAGTTTCACGATGTAGATCCTAGGAAGGCGCTCCCTCCGGTCGGGGGCGGCGTGACTACAGTCGCCGAGGTGACAGATGGAACGACGTACCAGGCCGTGGTCTTCGACATGGGTGGTGTGCTCGTCGAGCTCGGTCCGCTGACCGAGATTCTCGGCGACGACGTGCTGACAGCGGATGAGTTCTGGAATGGTTGGCTGCGATCACCGGTTGTTCGCGACTTCGAACGCGGTCGTTGCACCCCCGAGGAATTCGGGGACCGCATCGTGGTCGAGCTGGGTTTGTCCTTCGACGGGCCGGAGATGATTCGTCGCTTCGCCCAATGGCCGAAGGGGCTGTTCTCTGGGGCGCAGGAGCTCGTCGCCGAACTTCCTGATGGCCTCGAGATCGGGGTGCTCTCGAACACGAATGCGCTGCACTGGAATGGGCAGAAGCAACATGCGGACGTGCAAGCGCTGTTCAGCCGGACCTATCTCAGCTACACGCTCGACATGGTGAAGCCGGACCGCGAGATCTTCGACCACATCACTACCGATCTCGGCTGCGCTCCGGGTCAGGTCATCTACTTCGACGACAATCAGATGAATGTCGATGCCGCTCGAGCTGTGGGTCTTGTTGCAGCGGTCGCCAAGAGCCCTGGGGACTGTCGTCGAGAGTTGGTGGCGCTCGGGGTGCTCACCTGACGCCACAATCAGTTGCTGAAGCCACCAAGAATCGAGAACTCGACTCGTCGGTTGATGGCCCGACCCTCTTCGGTCTCGTTGGTTTCGAGCGGTTCGGCTTCGCCTCGCCCTTCAACGGTGAGGCGGCTCGAGTCGATGCCGTGTTGCACGACCAGTGTGGCCACGGCGTCGGCCCGACTCATCGATAAACGGAGGTTTGCTTCGTCAGGCCCCACGTCGTCGGTGTGGCCAACGATCCTCAGTGTCGATGATGGCTCGGCTTCCATCAGGTCGACGGCAAGATCGATGAGCGGTCGATATTGCTCGTCCAAGGTTGCTTCACCGGTGGTGAAGAGCACCGGGCGAGCCACGCTCAACTGGATTGAGGCATCGGGGTCATAGACCGCTTCTGAGCTGACCTCGAAGTTGTTGACGACCCGGTCCCGCCCAACTGCTGCGACCGCAGCCGATTCGAGAATGTCAGACACGCCCTGGCTGGGCACGAGTCCTTCGAGGTACATCGTGTCGCCATCGACAACCAGACGTTGTGTTGGCTCGGCATCGGAGGGCTCGGTATCGACGACAGCGAGAGCGGCCGGGGCATCGGCGGTTTCGAACCAGGTCGCGATCGTTGGGCCACCAAAGACAAGCGCTGCTGCTCCAGCCCCGGCAACGAGCACACCGCCGAAGATGCGGCGGATGGTCGTGGAGGCGTCGCCGCTGCCCTGGTCGTCCTCCGGTGTGGGCGTCGGGGTCGGGGTGTACTGGAAGTCAGCGATCGACGATTCGAAGGTGTCACCGATTTGTTCATTGATGTCACGAAGCGCACTCGCGATGTCAGGGTTCACCGTCACGATGGGTCTATCGACCTGTTTTGGCCCCTCTTGAGCGCGACCTCAGTTGGACCAACCGCCGTCGAAGCCAACGCACTGTCCAGTCTGGAAGCGCGCGGTGCCATCGATGAAGACCGAACAGAAGGCGGCGAACTCCTCCATCGTGCCCAATCGGCCCATCGGGACCTGCGCTTCGATCTTCTTCCGCCGTTCAGGGTCGTCGGCACCACTTGCTTGGATGAAGCCGGGGAAGTCCATGAAGTTGGTGCCAACGGCGTTGACCTGCACACCGTGTCTTGCCACCTCGTCAGCGGCATTCCGGACCAGCATGTTGGCGGCGGCGCGAGTCGATGAGTACAGCGGGGCGCCGGGCGTAGGGCGGAGGCCAGATGCACTGGTGATGGCCAGGATCTGCCCCTGGCCCTGTTCGACCATGACCGGCAAGAAGACGCGAAGGGCTCGGTAGACCGATTCGATGTTGCCTCGCATGACCTTCGTGAGATCCTCCGCCGTGCTGTTGAGGAAGCTGCCGACAACGATGTCGCCGGTGTAGAAGACCGCGCTGTCGACTCGGCCGTAGGCGTCCATGGCCATGTCGAGCAGCCGTGGAGCGGCGGTCGGCTCGGCGAGATCGAACGTGTTGTCGACCACCCAGGTCGAACACCCGTGGGACTCGAGTTCTTCGACCAGACCGTCACCGGGATCGCCGAGGACGAGATCGAACCCCCGCTGGGCGAGTTCACGAGCCAAGAACGGGCCGACGTAGTGCGATGCATTTGCAACGATGGCAACGGGACGAGACTGGCTCATGTTGTCTTCTCCGGGTGAAGGGCACTGCGGCGATGCGAGCGCGAGGCGAAGGTAGCGGAGGCGGCCTGCTCGTTCGAGCCGGCCAGGTCAGAAGATGAGCAGATCTCCTCGCCGGTGACGGGTGATCTTCTCAAGGCGAATGGACCGTACGTCTCTTGGGTGGTCGAGGCTGCTGCGGTTTGCTTGGTCGGTGATGCAAAGGCGAGTGAATGACGACGTATGAAGCTGACCTCGACGTCGTTGTCGAGCCCGGCGAGCTACCAGAGATGGCCGGGTTGAGCAACGCCGTCACTGATCGAGTGGTCGTCGACGTTGCGACGTCCGTGCCGGCCCTCCGCCACGAAACCAACACGGGAATCCACCGGCCAGGAGCTGGCACCCGATTCGGCGTGCGCGCCTTCGATCTGTTGGCTGGCACAGCCATTCTCGTTGCCGTCTCACCGATCATGATCGGGGCCGCCATTGCCGTGCTGGTCACGTCAGGCGCTCCGGTGATCTATCGAAGCAACCGCTTCACCACCGATGGGAAAGAGTTCGAGATCTGGAAGTTCCGTTCGATGGGCAATGACGCAGAGCGAGCGCTGCAGGAGCACCTCGACGCCGATCCGTTGGCTCGACAGGAGTACGAGCGGTTTCACAAGCTCGAACACGATCCACGCGTCACCCCGCTCGGCCGCTTTCTCCGACGAACGAGCATCGACGAGCTTCCGCAACTGGTGAACGTCGTGCGCGGTGACATGAGTCTGGTGGGCCCGAGGCCGATGGTCTCCTGGGAGTGCGAGCTCGTCGGCGAGGTCGCCGTCGCTCTGCAGACGGTGAAGTCGGGAGTCACCGGTGCGTGGCAGATCTCAGGTCGCAGCACGGTGAGCTTCGTCGAGCGGATCGAGATGGAACTCGACTACGTACGCACTCGCACGCTCGTCGGCGACGTGAAGATCGCTTTCGGTACGGTGTCGGCGCTCCTGCAACGTCGAGGTGCGCAGTGATGCACCGATGATCGGCTGGATCGTTGCATGTGGCGCCGTCGTGGTTGTTGCGCTGGGAGCATTCTCTTTCCGCGCCTCGGTCTCGAACCCCGCCGTGCTGCTGTTCCTGGTGCTCGGGATGTATCAGGGCGTGCGGATGGTCCTGATCGGCACTGGCGTGGACACTCCGTACCCGGAGCACGTCTTCGAGGGTCGCGACATTGACCACATGCTCTTGAAGACCGCCGCCGTGCTGGCGTTGTTCGTGACCGCCACGTTTGTGGGAATGGCTGTGTGGGGGAGGGGGCGCAGCTCGAAGCAGCGTTGGTCGCCCTTTGTGTCCCACCAGCCAACGCTTCGGGCCCAGCTCATGGTGGCGAGCGCAACCACTCTGCTCGCTGCATTGATTTCCGCGGCCCTGGTCGCCCGCTATGGCGGTCCGTCGGGAATGATCCGTGCCGCGAAGTTCGACAAGGCGCTTGCTGGTCTGTTCCCGCTCCGGGTGCCGGCGTCGCTCGGCACGGTGCTCGGAGCGGCCATCTTGATCGATGCTGCACACCAGCGGAAACCCCGGCTGGTTGCCGTCGGAGTGCTCTTGACGATCCTCAACGGTGGCTTCGTGATGTTGTGGGGCGCCCGCTCCTCGCTCGTTGTTGGCTTTGCCGTCGTACTCGTGGGGATGGTCTTTCCTGCAAGCAAGACCATCGACCGAACCGTGTTGCCGAAATTGGCGCTGGTTGCGCTGGTCGTTTTCGGGGTTGCGTTCGGCCTCCGGGCATCGCGAGAACTCTCGTTGAACGGCGAGCTGATGTTTGCTGAAGATCCGCTGGCTCGACGCCTGTCGCTTGCGACGAACGCCATCGCTCTCGACTCGGCACTGCTCGTGGTCAACGACGTCGGGGACCGCTTCGAGCAACGAGACGGTGTCGACTTCGTGAATGGCTTCATCGGGCCCGTGCCGCGAGCAATCTGGGCCGGGAAGCCAGCGTCGGTGACGCCTGGGGTCTGGATTCGTCAGTCGTACGAGCCATCGGCTCGAAACGGTTGGCCTCCGGGAGCTCCAGCGATGTGGTTCCTGAATTTCGGTTGGCTTGGGGTTGTGGTTGGTGGTCTCCTTGCCGGGTCGGTGTACCGATTCCTCGCCCAGACCTACGCCCGGGCGACGGCGTGTGGGGTCAACGTGGCGATCTCGGTGACCGCTGCGCTCTCGGTCTTTCCCATGGGAATCGATCCCGAGACCCCCCTGCGCGCCGCCGTTCACGCCGTCCCACTGCTGCTGGCCGTCATGGCGATGGCGCAGTTGGACCGACGGGCCGTCCACACCACTTCTCGACGTGAGCCGACCTTCCGGCTCTCGTCCACAGCCAACACGAACGCAACCGCACGGCAGTGGATCTGATGACTGAGGCAACGATGACGCAACCAACCACACCCCGACCAAGCACGCAGCAACCCGAGGGTCTGTTCCCGCTCGAGGGGCTGAGCTCGGTACTCCAGCGCCGGTGGCGGTGGCTCGTGGGATCGATCGTGATCCTGTCGCTGCTGATGGTCGCGGCCGGATTCTTCCAGACCGCCAGGTACGAGTCGACCGCACGGGTGTTGATCGGCGCCTCCCCGGCACAGCAAGCACTGACTCCTGAGCAGAACGCGGCGTCGCTCGCACGCCAGATCTCGAACGAGGCGACCGTCGCCAACTCTGATGCGGTATTGACGCTGGCCTCGGACCTGCTCGGTCGTGAGATGACTGACGCTGAAGGTGTGGTGGTCCGCACCGACCCCGCAGGTGATCAGTTGAGCTTCACCGCCTCGGCGCCGAGTGCGGTCGGAGCTGCTCAGCTGGCCGAAGCCTGGGCTGATGCCTACGTACTGGCGAAGCGCAACGAAGCGGAGTCGAGTATCGAGTCGGCGACCGTCGGGCTCGAAGCCCAGTTGGCCGACTTGCAACTCGCTCGCGCCGAGTTGACGATCCCGGTCGATGAGATTCGCAGCGACTTGGTTCGGGCGGACACCGAAGCGGAGCAAGTCGGCCTGCAGTTCGATCTGGACCTCGCCTCAGCGTCGATCGAAGCCGAGTTGAACCGTCTCGACTCGCAGCAAGAGCAACTGACGCAGTCGATCTCTGCGCTGAATCTGCAACGGGAACTGGCCCTCACGGGTACGGCTCGTGTGGTGAATCGGGCCACGATTCCCACGTCACCGGTTGGTGGCTCGATGATTCGGAACCTCTTCGTCGGCATCGTTTCTGGCGCTCTTGTCGGGGTGGCGCTCGCACTCGGCCGCGATCGCTTTGGGGCTGATCGGCGCCAGGGCCGCCCCGGTGCCGATGGCGGTGTCGCTGAACTGACGGGACACCCCGTGCTCGGACACGTTCCTGCGCTTCCCGAGTGCCTGGCCGGTCTTGGGCCGCAGGCAATCGAAGATGAGTATCCGGACAGCGAGTACCTCGACTCGTATCGGCGGATCCGCGCCAGCATCGTGCGGCGATCGGTCACCGACGACCTTCGATCCGTACTCGTCGTGTCACCGAATGGGACCGGCGTGGCTTCCGCCATGGTCGCAGCCAATCTGAGCTGGTCGATTGGGCGCCGCGACCTCATGGTGACCTTGCTGGACTGTCAGCTCAGAACCCCCCGATTGCATCGCAGTTTTGGCATCGACGATCGGCCAGGAATTGCGGACTACGTCGAGAAGCGAGCCGATCTCGACGACATCCATCACCAGCCACCCAGCGATGACACCAGAGGCGTCGACCTCGTTCCGACTGGCGGTCGGTGCGACGATCCGGCGGAGATGCTCGCATCGACACGGTTTGCCGAGATGCTGGTGGCGCTCGAGGATCGATCAGAGTTCGTGGTGTTGTCGGGAGCTCCCGTGACCGCCGTGAGCGACTCGGTGCAGATGTGCCGTCTCGTCGACGGCGTTGTCCTCGTCATCGAAAACGGTACCGACGAGGCGGTCGTGATCGAGACGGTGCAACAGCTCGAAGCCGTCGGCGCCTCGATCATCGGCTCGATCCTCACCGGCGATCATGAGCGAGCGCTTCCGGTCCGCATGGTGGCCGGCGCCCGGCGTCCGATGCCCGTGGGTTCGCGATGACCGTGCCGAACCTGGTGATCATGGGAGCGGCACGAGCTGGTTCGACGTTCCTCGCTGACCAGCTGGCTCAGCATCCGGCCATCCGTCTCTCGACGCCGAAGGAGACGCACTTCTTTGCCTTGGGCGAGGCGCCGTTCAACTCGGACGGGCCCGGAGACATGGAGACGCTCGGAGCGAGGCGGTGCGTAGCGGTCGAGGACTTCGCTCGTGCGCTCGGCACTGGTCCAGAGCCGGTCGTGCTCGAGGCCTCGGTGAGCACCCTGCTCCATCCGGACCGTTCGATCCCACGGCTGCGCGAACATGCGAGCGCCGACGCACGCTTTATCGTGATCCTGCGAGATCCGATCGAACGGGCCGCGAGCGCCTACACCTACTTCACCAACCGCGGCTTCGAATCGTCCGCGTCGTTCGCTGACGGTTTGGCACTGGAGGATGAGCGCCGATTCGCCGGGTGGCAGCACATGTGGCAGTACCGAGGCGGAAGCTCGTACTCCTCCCTGCTCGAGCCCTTTGTCGAGGCGTTCGGCGACCGCGTGATCGGCGTCTCTCATCGAGCCCTCGTCGATGACACCCAGGCGACCCTCGATCGGCTGCTGTCGTTCGTTCCCGCTCTTCGCTGGGAGGGTGAACCCTTCGTCTTCGAAACCGACCGGCATCTCAACGCCTCGGGCACGCCGAGGTCCGACGTTGCCCAGCGTCTGATCAACGGCTCCGCCGGTATCGAGCCGATTCGCCGGGTGGTGAAGTCGCTGATCCCGTTGCACCTTCGGGATCGGATCCGACGGATCAACCTGGAGGCCGGTACCGCGATGTCTGAGGAGCTGCGGGCTGAACTCGAAGATGAGTTCGCAGCAGAAACGGCGCTGGTGGAGCATCTCGACGAGCGCATGGTGGCCCCGATCCACCACTTGGTGGGATCGATGGGTGCAGATGTCGTCCAGGTTGGTTGAACAGCAACGGCCGGTTGCGGCTCCCCGGGCCAATGGTGTCGCTCTGGTAGCGATCGGTCGGGTCGCTCAGAGTGTGGCCTTCGTTGGCCTGAGTGCACTTGCAGGTCGGATGCTGGGCGTCGAGGCCTTCGGCCAATTCAGCCTCGCCCTCGCGCTGATCGGTTTCGGTGCGGTCGTGGGTGCGGGCGGCCAGGGGCGTCTTGCGCTCGCCGATGCGCCAGAGCGTGGCCGGCTTCGTGGGGTGCGGAGTCGGCGACGGGTGGTGACAGCGTGTGCACTCGGTGCCAGCGCCGTGAGTGGCGGCTGGTTTGGGTGGAGTAGCACTGCGCAGGCAGTCGACGCTGCCGTTGGTGTTGGCGCCGTCGCGTTCGCTGCGTTCGTGGGATCGCTCGTGGTCTTCGAGGCGGACACAGCTCGGTCCGAGGGCCGCAACGTGTCGGCGGAGGTGACGACCGGGCGGAACGGTGGCCCGCTGGCGCTGTCGTTGATGTGTGTCGTCTTCGGCCTGTCGCTGCTGAACGTGCTGCCCGCGATCTCGTTGACCAGTGCGCTCGTGATCGTGGGCGGTTGCACGTGTGCTTCGCTGGCCGTGACCGGATCACGGTCGCTCACAGCGGCAGGCGGCGGCGATGGTTGGTCGGTGTATGCCCGACGTGGGCGATGGCTGTGGGCGAGCCAGTTCGTGGCCCAGTCGATGCAGGTGGTTGATCTCTTGATCGCGGCCGTGGTGTTGCCGAATGAACAGCTCGCGGTCTACGCAGGCGCCCGGCTGGTTGCGATGCAGGGATCGTTCTTCTTGCAGGTCTCGAGCCTGGCTCACGCCCGAGCGGTCGCCACGACGTTTGCGTCTGATGACCGGTTGGCGTTGGCCGGCTTGCTTCGGCGAGCGGCGTTGCTGGCTACCTTGCCTGCTGCTGGGCTGGTTGCGGTGAGCGCTGCGGCAGGACGTTGGTTGTTGCCGATTGCCTTTGGTGACGCCGCGTTCGCCTCTGGTGCCACCGCTCTGACGCTGTTGGCGGTGGCGTCGATGGCCAATGCCTCGAGTGGTCTGGCTGGCTATCTGCTGTCGGTTGCCGACGAGGCCCGTGCCTTGACTGCCTGCAACATCGGATCAGTGGTCGGCGTCGCCGTCCTTGGTCTGGTACTCGGATCGATCTTCGGCGCTGGAGGTCTTGGTGCCGCCGTGCTGATCACGTCGGTTGGCTACAACGTCGCCGTGGTGCTCACCGCAAGGCGTCGACTCGGTGTGCGGCCTGACGTCTTCAGCCGTTCCGGCTGAAGCAGCGACGAATACGAACACGTCGCGAGCCTGGGTTGGTCTGTGCATGACAACGAGGAGCGGTCAGGAGTTCGAGTATCTCGGCCGCCATGGATGCCTCATCGAGCCCGGCAACGCTCGACGCGATGATTGCTTCGTCAGGAGCCGCGCTGTCCAATGCACGAACGAGTTCGGCGGCGAGTTCACCTGGATCATCCGTCGGCTCGATGACGATGGCTCCCGGTCGACCTCCGACGTATTCCGCGACACCGCCGACGGCGAACGCAAGACATCGAAGCCCGGTCGAAAGCCCCTCAGCCAGCACTTTGGGTGTGCCCTCGACGCGAGAGGTGAGTACCTGGAGATCCGCATCCCGGTAGATGGCTTCCGCTCCGCTCAGCACGCCCTCGACGGTCAGCCGCAGATCACCGGAGATCAACGGCTGCACCCGATCGAGGATGCACCGCGCCATTGGCGAGTCGGCGTCGCCAACCAAGCGAAGATGGATGGGGCGCTGCGGTGATGCGGCGATGGCGCACGCTCGAATGAGGAGTTCTTGTCCTTTGTCGTCGCTGATCTCTCCGACGGACACGATCGTGGCGGATGAGGTCCGACGGGGGCGAGCCCACGCGGTTGGCGCGGTCTTGATCCCTGCTGGGACGACGGCAATCCACGACGGGCAAGAGCCCTGCATGCCGATGGCCGCCATCGAAGCAGACGAGACAACAGCGACGCGATCCGGAACGAGGCCGGAGATCTTGCTCATGATTCCGAGGTCCTCCGCCCCTTGGACGTAGAGCAGACTGCTGATCCTTGTGAATCCGATCGGCCACGAATACAGCGAGGGGCGCATGGCGCTGAGGTAGACAGCGTCGACCTCCAACCGGCGCAACAGCCGAGTAGTAGCGATGCCGTACGGAACGATGGCTGCGGCTGCAGCTACCTTTTCTCTTGCGCCAACGGTTCGCATGGCCCCGCCGTAGGTGTCGAGCGCGCCGGGGAGCGGGTGAGCAACCCACGAGAGCCCGAGCGCTTCGGTGCGTTCTCGCAGCGGCCCCGGTCCGGTGGAGATGACGACAACGTCGTGGCCCGCGGATCTGGCGGCGTTGGCCACTGTCAACATGGTGGTCTGGGCCCCGCGAACCGTGAACGCCCGGTCGTCGAAGAACGCCAGCTTCATGCCCTGATGCTCCGCATGACCATGCGGGCCTTTCCGGCGATCATGTGTCGATTGGTCAGAGCCAGCCACTCGGTCTTGGTGTCCACGAGCCAGCGGCCGTCGGGGAACTGGTTCAGGGTGTGGCAGCCGAGGCTGCGCTCTGGCACCGGTGAAGTGACAACGGGGCCGTCACTCTCTCGGTAGTTCTCAGGGTCGAGTTGGTCGATCCGTTGAAGGCGGACCGCACCGCCGTAGACCTGGCCGCAGTCTTGCGCGGGGCGCCAGAGGGTCTGTTCGAGCGTTCTGACAGCACCGGCCGGCCTCGCTCGTGTGCGGTCGATCACGATCGGCGACGCCGGGTGGCGTTCCCAAGGTCCGAGCGGACTGTCGGAGATGAACAACTCCAGGGTGCTCGAATTGTCGATGTGTCCATCCACAGCGAAGAGGTACCAATTGCCTTCGTGCTCGACGATGGTCGGGTCGACGATCCGCCGACCCGGCAGTGTCACGTGCACCAGTTCGAGTGGACGATCTGGGTGGTAGCGGTAGTACTCGAGGCGATCTGCTGCCACGCGTTCAGGCACGACCAGCACGTGACCCTCGTGCTGCAGGACGAACGGGTACGAAGAGTGCACATCGTCGGCGAGAAGCGTTCGACGTCGTGAGGGGTCTTCGAGTCCGATCTCCACGATTGTTCCAATGCCCCGTTCGAAGTCCAGTTCCTCGGCGAGCACCGTGGTGTCATCGAGCGGGAACGGATCAGCCCAGAAGCAGTTCGGCGACGGAGCGATGAGGTTGGTGACGTTGGCCGACATCGAGATGTCTCCGGGAGCGAGGGCCTCGACGATGTCGATGCCCCACATCTCTTGATGGGTGACCGTTCGCAGGTTCATCGGCTCGTGGTGAGGTACAGATCGTGGTGCGTTGCGTGTCCGGGGACCAGGCGCCGGTAGAGCGAAGCCGTTTGCTCGACGGTTCGTTCGTGACTGAAGTGCTCCACGGCATGAGCTTGGCCTGTCAGCCCAGTCAGGGCCCTGCGGTGGCCGTCGCCAGCGAGGCTCGCAATGGCGTTGGCGAGCGAAGGTGCGTCGTCGACGGGCACGATGCGGCCGTGATCGATGGTGGGAATCAGCTCGCGCACCCCGCCAACGTCGGTTGCCACCGCCGGAACGCCGGCAACGAGGGCCTCGAGAAGCACGAGCGGCATGCCCTCCCACCTCGACGGCATGACGAAGAGGTCGAGATTGGCGAGGGTGTTCCATGGGCGGTCGACGGACCCGATGAAGTCGATCTGGTGGGCGCATCCGAGCTCGACTGCAAGCCGCTCGAGCTTGCTTCGATCTGGACCGTCGCCAGCGATAGTCACGGCGAGATCTGGATTGTCGAGGAGCCGAATGGCCTCGATCAAGACGTCGAGGCCCTTTTGATGACTGAGCCGACCGATGGTTCCGATACGGATCTGTGAGGTTCGAGGGATCGGCCGGAAGCTCGGCGGTGCGGCCATGCCGTTGGCGATGGTCACCGCAGGCGACGGTCGGCGGAATCTCGTCATCTCGTCGAGTTCGGCCCGAGACAAACAGATGGTGGTGGCGGTGTGGGGTTGGAGGTGGTCCTCGACCCTGCGAAAGAGCCCGCGGAGGATCGGGTTGGAGGTCACCCAGAACGACCATGCATGGGGTGTGTGCACCGAGGGGCGCCCCGCTTGCCGGGCCGCAATTCGTCCCACCACGCCTCCCTTGGCGCTGTGGGTGTGAACGAGGTCGATGTCGTGGGTCTCAATCGTGCTTCGCAGCTGGCGAACCGCTCGCCAATCGTGCGTCGGACGTGGGGTGCGTTCCATCGGCGTGGGGATGATGAACGGACCGAGCAAGGGGTCTGTCGTCAGTGAGCTCTCGGATGGGCACGCAATGAAGGCTTCGATGTCGTGATCGATCAAGCCGCGGGTGAGAGCAGCCACATGATTGGGTACTCCAGCGACCAACGGTTGACAGACGTGAAGAACGCGAAGCGGCTGAGGTCTCCGGCTCGATGCGCCTGTTGGTGCCATGCACAGACGTTAGAAACTGCGCTGTCACCGAGCATCGGCCGATCGGCCTTGTGGGCAGGGCGGATCCACTCACTCTCCGCAAGATCAACGCCAACTCCCTGGTGAGTATTGGTCATGTGCAGCGACAAGCAGCTGAGTACGGTTTTGGGATGTTCGAACCCATAGAGACTGGCCGCGAGACTCAGTGGTTTCACACCAAGGACGTCGACGATGAATCCGGATCGGATGTGACGCAGTACGACTCGGAGATGGAAGCGATCGAAGCGGCGATCGCTCGGCTTTCAAGACACCTCTACGGCGGCGACCGAGACGCGACCGAGATGTATTCGATTGATTGGCAGCTGTACACACGAACCATCATCCACGAGGTCGTTGAAACCGCTCGTGGGCTGACCGCGTCGACGACGACGACGCCGCTTGTGAAGGGCACGGTGGTTCGCTTGACGCTGATCCCCGGGGCTGAGACCGGCGACTGACAGCGCCGATCAGCGCCGGTCAGCGGCGAAGGGGAAGCGGCGACGCACGTTGCTGACGATGCCCGCGTCGACATCGGCCACCACGATCGCAGGTTCATCGTGAGCGCTGGCGAGCGTGACCCCGAGCGGGTCGATCACAACGGAGCCTCCGGTGTACTCCAGCCCGCTGCCGTCGAGCCCAACGCGATTCGCGGCCAGAACGAAGGCCTGATTCTCGATGGCCCTTGCCTTCAGCAGCGCGTCCCAATGGCCTTGGCGGGCGGCGGGCCAGTTGGCGACGACCACGTACATGTCCGTGTCGGCCGCCGTTGCCCAGAACTCGTCGGCGAAACGGAGGTCGTAGCAGATGAAAAACGTGCAGCGCATGCCCCCGATCGACACGGTGCAGAAGTCGGTGCCGGGCGAGTAGTGCTGGTCCTCGCCGGAGTAGCTGAAGGGGTGGATCTTGGCGTAGCGGTGCGCTTCGCCGCTCGGCTCGGCCACGGTGAGCAGGTTGACCGGCCGTTCGAAACTGGGGTGCTTGGTCGGGGCAGACCCGGCGATCGTGATGCCGTAGAGGCTGGCTTGATCTTGGAGGAATGAAGCTGCCGGGCCGTCGAGTGGCTCCGAGATCTGCGATGCGTTCATCGAGAAGCCCGTCGAGAACATCTCGGTGAGCACGACGAGTTCGGCACCCTCTTCGACCGCCTCGGCGATCATCGGTTTGACGATCTCGAAGCTGCCTGCGGGGTCCTCCCAGCTGATGTCGTGTTGGATCGCAGCGACCCTCATGTGGCTGTTCCTTTCGGAGCGGTTGCCTTCGGAGCGAACGCGGCGACCAAACGGCCACCAGCCTCATCGAGTGTGGCGTCGGACTTGGCGAAACAGAATCGGACCAGCCGCTGTCCATCGTCTCGGTCTTGGTAGAAGACTTCGCTCGGCACGCCGACCACGCCCGCTCGTCGAGGCAGATCGAGGCAGAAGTCGATGCTTCGCTGTGGCGCACCGACTCGGTCAGCGACCGAGGTGATGTCGATGTTGATGAAGTAGGTGCCCTCGGGAACCAGCACCTCGAAGCCAGCGGCGTCGAGGTGGCTGGCGAGTCGGTCCCGTTTGGACTGCATCGATGAACGAAAATCGTCGAAGTAGTCATCGCCGAGGCGGAGGCCAACGGCGATTGCCGGCTGGAGTGGCGCACCATTGACGAAGGTGAGGAACTGTTTCGCTGTTCGGATGGCATCGATCAGCGGCTTCGGGCCGCACGCCCAACCGACCTTCCAGCCCGTGAACGAAAACGTCTTGCCACCGGAAGACACCGTGATGGTGCGGTCGGCCATGTTCGGGAATGAGGCGAGCGGGCGATGCGTGCCATCGAAGGCGAGGTGTTCGTAGACCTCGTCGGTGATGGCGAGAACATCGTGTTCGACGCAGAGGTCGGCGATCAACGCCAGTTCGGTGTCGTCGAAGACCTTCCCGGTTGGGTTGTGGGGTGTGTTCAACAGCAGCAGGCGAGTCCGAGGCGAGAAGGACCTGCGGAGTTCTTCTGCATCGAAACCGAACGTGCTGTCGGATGTGGGCCGAAGGACGACCGGGCGTACCGACGCCCCCGCCATGCGAATAGCCGCTCCGTAGCAGTCATACGTTGGATCGAAGACGATCACTTCGTCGCCCGGCTCGCAGAGGGCGAGCATCGACGCGGCAAGCGCCTCGGTCGCACCGGCGGTCACCAGGACCTCGGTTGATGGATCGAACGTCAGATTCCAGAAGCGAGCCTGGTGTTCAGCGATGGCGGTGCGCAGGTCCGCAATGCCAGCCAGCGGCGGGTACTGGTTGTGGCCGCCGCGCAATGCGTCGACGGCAGCCTCGATGACTTGTGACGGACCGTCCGTGTCGGGAAATCCCTGGCCGAGATTCACCGCGCCGGTCTCGGCTGCGAGCGCCGACATCTCAGCGAAGATCGTCGTGCCGAAACCCTGGAGACGGCTGGCGAGATGAGGGAGACGAGCCATTGTCAAAGCGTAGGGCCGGACCGGCGGGTGCAATTGCATCTTGCATTCGACCGCCCAGGGCGGTCTAAGGTCCGGAGCCAACAGTGGGCCGCACCGTTCAGGGGACCGGACGGTGGAGCCCTTCATATGGCGCACAGCCGCCACGACTTTGCAGGGGGACTGCATGACCGATGTGACTGACCGGGTCGAGACGACCGCGGTTGACGATGTGGTGATCCGATTCGCAGGGGACTCCGGGGACGGAATGCAGCTGACGGGTGATCGTTTCACGTCGTCGAGCGCGTTCGCCGGCAACGATTTGGCGACCTTGCCCGAATTTCCTGCAGAGATCCGAGCCCCGCAGGGCACGCTCGCCGGGGTGTCGGCGTTCCAAGTGCACATCTCGGATCACGCCGCGCACACCCCGGGCGACGAACCCGACGTGTTGGTTGCGATGAATCCGGCCGCGCTCATGAGCCAGCTCGGTCGGCTTCGTTCCGGTGGCACGTTGATCCTCAACGCCGACGCGTTCGACGAACGAAATCTGGACAAGTGTGGGTACGAGGTGGACCCCCGCAACGACGGCAGCCTCGATGGCTACATCGTCCACGAAGTCGCCATGACGTCACTCACTGTTGGATCCGTCGGCGAGCTCGACGTCAAGAAGCGTGACGCAGAACGGGCGAAGAACTTCTTTGCTCTCGGGTTGGTCAGCTGGATGTATTCGCGGCCGCTGCAACCCACCTTCGACTGGATCATGGACAAGTTCGGATCCAACGAAACAGTGGCGGCTGCGAACACCGCAGCATTCAAGGCCGGCCATGCGTACGGCGAGACCACCGAGATGTTCGCCGATCGATTCCATGTCGCCGCTGCCCCGCGAGAGCCGGGGACGTACACGAACATCACGGGCAACGTCGCCACGTCGTGGGGCATGATCGCCGCCGGGCAACTGGCCAAGCTCCCCGTGTTCCTCGGGAGCTACCCGATCACCCCGGCGTCTGACATCCTGCACGAGCTGTCGAAGCACAAGAACTTCGGCGTGCGCACCTTCCAGGCCGAGGACGAGATCGCGGCCATCGGCGCAGCGCTCGGGGCATCGTTCGGCGGCCACCTCGCCTTCACCACCACTTCAGGTCCGGGCGTCGCGCTCAAGGGAGAGACCATCGGACTTGCGACATCGATGGAATTGCCGATGGTGATCATCGACGTGCAGCGCGGAGGCCCATCAACCGGGCTACCGACCAAGACCGAGGCCAGCGATCTGATGATGGCGCTGTACGGACGCCACGGTGAATCACCCCTACCTGTGGTGGCGGCCCACAGCCCTTCGCACTGCTTCTTCATGGCGATCGAGGCCTCTCGTCTTGCCATCAAGTACCGCACGCCGGTGATCCTGCTGACCGATGGCTACTTGGCGAACGGAGCAGAACCCTGGCGGCTGCCCGACGTCGAATCGTTGCCTGACATCAGCGTTGCGTTCACCACCGAAGCCAACGGGGCTGCGGCGGGCGAATCGCCGGACACGTTCCTTCCGTACCTCCGAGACCCCGCGACGCTTGCCCGTCCGTGGGCGATTCCGGGCACCGCTGGTCTCGAGCATCGGCTCGGTGGACTCGAGAAGGCGGAGAACACCGGCAACGTCTCGTACGACCCGGACAATCACGAACGCATGACCGAGCTTCGCCAAGCCAAGATCGACGGCATCGCCGCAGACATCCCGCCGGCGGAACACCACACGCGTGAGGGCGCCGACACGCTGATCGTGGGGTGGGGTTCCACCCATGGCTCGATCACTGCGGCAGTCGATGTGCTGGCCGCCGCTGGTGTTGCCGCTGACCACCTGCATCTCACGCACATCGCACCGATGGCCACCAACGTCGGCGAGATCATCAAGCGCTATGCCCACGTGCTCGTACCTGAGCTGAACATGGGACAGCTGGTGAAGGTCTTGCGGGCTGAGTACTTGGTCGATGCAAAGACGCTGTCCAAAGTCCAAGGGCTGCCGTTCACCGGCACCGAGATCGCCGAAGCGGTTCACCGCATGCGGAGCGGTGAATCGCCCGCACCCACGAAAGACCCGAATGGAGCAAGCCGATGACTGACGTGACCCTCGATCCGAAACAACGAGGTCACTGGACCTCTGACCAAGATGTTCGCTGGTGCCCCGGTTGCGGTGACTACGGCATCTTGGCCGCCATGCAGTTCCTCCACACCGAGCTCGATGTGAAGCGGGAGAACACGGTTTTCATCTCCGGCATCGGGTGTGCCGCACGCTTCCCGTACTACATGAACACCTACGGCATGCACACGATTCACGGTCGCTCGCCGGCGATCGCGACCGGGCTTGCCGTTGCCCGACCGGACCTCGACATCTGGGTCGTCGGCGGTGATGGCGACATGCTGTCGATCGGTGGCAATCACCTCATCCATGCCTTGCGACGCAACGTGAACCTCAAGATCCTGCTGTTCAACAACCAGATCTACGGGTTGACGAAGGGGCAGTACTCACCCACGAGTGAGGTGGGCAAGGTCACCAAGAGCACGCCATCTGGTTCGGTCGATCGGCCGTTCAATCCGTTGGCTCTTGCATCCGGAGCGGGCGCCACGTTCATCGCTCGTACCCACGACCTCGATCGCAAGCACATGATCGCCACGTTCAAGGCGGCCACGGAACACAAGGGAGCTTCGCTGGTCGAGATCTTCCAGAACTGCAACGTGTTCAACGATGGCGCTTACGACGCCATCGTGAAACGCAGCCAGCGAGACGAGATGATGATCGATCTGGTGCACGGCGAACCGATTCTCTTCGGCGCTGAACGAGACAAAGGCGTGGTGATCGAAGGCGGGTCGGCTCGTACGGCGCTCGTCGCTGATGTCGGCCTCGATGCCATTGCCGTGCACGACGTGCATCACCAGGATCCATCGATCGTGGCGATCTTGGCCCGCCTGGCATCGGACAATGTCTCGCCAACGCCGTTTGGTGTCTTCCGCTCCGTTGAGCGCCCCGAATACGCCGAGGAGGTGAACCGTCAGCTTGTGAGCGCCAATGAACGGCGCGGCGCTGGTGAACTGGCTGATCTCCTGACCTCGGGCGCCACCTGGGAGGTCGAATGACCCTCTACCCTGTCCCGCCGTGACGCAACGTTCTTTCCCACATCTCCGACTCTTCGCCCTCGTGGCTGCTTTCGCCCTGTTCGCCGCATCCTGCGGGCTGGATCGTGACTCGTCTGAAGACGCTGCTGACGACGCCGTCACGACTGAGGAATCAACAGCGATCGGGGCCGTCGAACCAGTCGAACCATCGGTTGGTATTCCCGACGGCCAGACTGCGGCGACGGTCACCTTCACTGACGGCAGTGAGGTCGAGATCTCCTCGACGCAGCTCAACGAGTTCCACGACACCATCCAGGACGACATCGACTTCTCCATCGGCGCGTTCGGGCCAACCGGTATGCCTGCTGGCTTCCGAGCGTCGGTGCTGTCCGACATGGTGATCGGCACGGTCATCGACAATCTCCTGGAGGAGAACGAAGCGTCACCTTCCGAGGACGACCTGGCCGCAGGAGTCGCCAATCTCGAGCAGACCGTTGCCAGCTTCTTTCCACTCGACGATGACCCCACTGCAACAGCGCAGGCTCGCTTCGAGTCGCTGCCATACCTCGGCTTCCTCGCGTCGCTGCAGGCAAAGCAGACGGCGCTCGGCAACGCATTGGTCAGCGGGCAGGGCGATGCCGAAACCGTGGAAGTGCCCTGCTCGAGCCACATTCTCCTGAACACCGAAGAAGAGGCCAACGACGTCGTGGCTCTGCTCGAAGACGGTGGCGACTTCGCTGAACTGGCCATGGAGTTCTCGACCGGTCCGAGCGGCCCGACCGGCGGCGACCTCGGTTGCAGCGACCCGAGCCGATTCGTCCCCGAGTTCGCCGCTGCCATCACCGATGCCCCGGTCGACACGATCATCGGCCCGGTGCAGACCGAGTTCGGCTTCCACGTCATCACCGTCACTGGATTCGAAGAACAAGCCGTCGGTGCTCCCGACGCCCAGAGCCTGGTCGGCGCCGAGCTGTTGTCGGCCATCTCGCAGGTCGAGGTCGATGTCGACCCGGTGCTGGGAGTGTGGGACGGCGCACGCGGCGCTGTGATCCCGCCCGGCTGATGAAGCCGGTCGTCACCGTCTGCGGTCTCGGTCCTGGCGACGTCGATCTCGTCACTGAACAAACCAGAGCTGCCGTCGAAGCGGCCAAACCGGAGGCCAGCTTCGTCCGGACAATGCGTCACCCGTCAGCTTCGCTGATGGAGCACGCCCAGTCGTTCGACTCGATCTACGACCGCGGCGAGGAACTCGATGCGGTGTACCGGCTGATCGCCGACGAACTCGTCGCAGCAGCGTTGGCTCACGGCGAAGCGTTGTATGCCGTGCCGGGCTCACCACTCGTTCTCGAACGCGCTGTTCGATATCTCCGCAGCCGTGAGGAGGTCGACGTTCGTCTCCTGCCAGCGGTGTCGTTCCTCGATGCGTCGTGGGCCGAGCTCGGTGTCGACCCCGTCGAGGCCGGTGTTCGCTTGATCGACGGGCACACGTTCGCCACTTCCGCCGCCGGGCAGACCGGCCCGCTGCTGGTGGCCCATGCCCACGCCCCCTGGGTGCTGTCTGACATCAAGCTCGCCATCGACGCTGGTCCGGAACAGCGAGTGATCGTTCTGCAACGCCTCGGTACAGCAGATGCCACGACGTTCGAGCTGGCGTGGCCCGAACTCGACCGCAGCTTCGAACCGGACCATCTCACTTCTCTCTACCTGCCCGAAGTGGTCGCGCCGGCGGCTGCGTCGTTGCAGCGCAGCGTCGAGTTGATGCATCGGTTGCGTCAAGACTGTCCGTGGGATGCCGAGCAGACGCACGCATCACTGCGGAAGTATCTACTCGAAGAGACCTACGAAGTGATGGAGGCGATCGACGAGGTCGAGCGCGGCGAGCCTTTCGGCTACGAGCACCTCGAAGAAGAGCTTGGCGATCTGTGGTTCCAGATTCTCTTCCACGCCGAGCTCGCCGCTGAGGCGGGCCACTTCACCGTTGCCGATGTCGCAGCGACGTCGCATGACAAGCTCGTTGGTCGTCACCCGCATGTGTTCGGCGACGTTGCCGCCACCGACGCTGCAGCGGTCGCTCGAAACTGGGAAGCCATCAAGCAGGCCGAGAAGGGGCGAGCGTCGGTGATGGAGGGAATTCCCGTTGCGCTGCCCGCACTTGCCTATGCCGAGAAGGTCGTGAAGAAGGCATCCAAGTTCGGGGCGACGCTTCCGGAGCCGATTGCGGGAGAGCCGATCCACAGCGAGGAGCAGGCCGCCGCCGCGTTGTTGCATGTGGTCGCCGCCGGCCACCGTCTCGACCTGGATCTCGAAGGCCTCCTGAGAACAGCAACGGACAACGCGCGTCGCCGCTTCGAGACGCTCGAACGCGAAGCGGCGGCCAACGATCAAACGATCGTGGCCGCCGACGCTTGGCTCCTGGGCTGAACGGCTCCTGGGCTGTACTGCTACTGGGCTGAACGGCTAACGGCCCGAACCGCTATCGCTGCTCGACTCACGCCTGTGGTGGAG
>CAYGQE010000036.1:0-18212 GCA_964351995.1 uncultured Acidimicrobiaceae bacterium
GTCGGTGCGGGGGGCGGGTGCGGCGGTGGTGGTTGGGGCGGCGGTGGTTGGTGCGGCGGTGGTGGGTGCGGCCGTTGTCGTGGTTGTGGTGGGTGCGGCCGTTGTCGTGGTTGTGGCTTCTGTCGTCGTCGGCATGGTGGTCAGCACCGTGGTCGATGCAGGCATGGTCGATGAGGGCGCAACCGGCTCCTCGGTGGTGGTGACGCTGATGGTTGTCGCCACCTCGAGCGGCAACGGCGACGGATCCGGAGAACTGAGTGCGGGGGTCGCAACGATCGCGATCGTCATGGCGCCCGCTGCCGTCGCTGCCGGTGCTGCTGTCGCCACCGCAGTAGGCACTGCGGCAATCTGTGTTGCGGTACGTCCGACAAGAGCGAGTGCCTCGCCAACGAGCGGGATGCCTCCCACGACCGCAGCGGGCCCAGCCGCACGGTTCACGTCGCCGACGGTCAAGCGGAGCCACGCACGTACGACGTCGGGATCGAAATGTGTGCCTGCACATGCTGTGAGTTCGGCCCGGGCAGCCTCGGCGGACATTGGTTTCTTGTAGGCCCGAGTGGCGGTCATCACCTCGTACGCGTCGGCGACGGCGACGATGCGCGCTGCCAACGGGATCTGCATGCCAGCGAGCCCCAGTGGGTAGCCGGAACCGTTCCACTTCTCGTGATGGCCATCAGCAGCGCGAACGAATTCGCCGAGGAATGGATGGAGTGAGGCAACCATTTCTGTTCCGGCGGCGGCGTGACTCGACATGATCTTCCACTCGGTGTCAGTGAGCTTGGCCGGCTTGTTCAAGATCTCGGGTGGGATGGTGAGCTTGCCAACGTCGTGGATCAAGGCTCCCCATTGCAGCCGTTCGAGATCCTCAGGGCTCAAACCCATCTCTTCGCCGAGGAGGCGAGCAAACAGCCTGACCCGTTCGGAGTGACCCCGAGTTCGCTTGTCGTGTTCGCCGAGAGCGGTGGTCAGGAGAAGCACCTGACCGGCTGCTTCGGTGACATCAGAGGACAAGCCGTGGTGACGCGCTGCCTCGACCTCGGCCTTCAGACGTTTGGGACTGGACGCACGAATGGCGAGTTTGAGCCGTGACGGTGCCTGGTCCGGGAAGACAAGTGACAACCGGAGGAGCGCGGCCAGCGGAAGGAATCGAACGCGCAACCGTGCGGACAGCGAAGCAACAACACAGCCGACGAAGCCGATGCCGATGATCCGGCCAATGGCGCCCCCGCGAGATTCGACCTCGGGCACCAGCCGGAGCAGAACCAGCACAGCCACGAACGCGCTCACGCTCGGGAAAACCGCAAGAGCGACTCGCAGTGCTTGGGCTGCACCGTGTTGCCCTGTCCACCGCTGCCGGGTATTGCCCGCTTTCGACGCGGCGTTCGGATCACTCACGCCCTGGTGATCGGTCGCTTTTCGGCCCGGCCTGAACAATCAGGAGGATTACCCAGGTGCAGCCCGTTGTCAGCTCCGAGCACTGGTGTCTGTGGTGCCGATTGGCGTCGGTGTTGATCAGGCTGCGCAGTCGACGAAGATACGTGTAGAGCCCGAACTGGCGCGGTCGATCTTGACGCGGGCACGACTGCCGCTGCGAATGATCGAGACGTCGTCTTTCGAGCCGAGCGCTCGGCTTTGCGAGTCGCCGTAGCTGACGCCGTCGGCTTGGAGGAAGTCCGTCGCTTCGAGTGTTTCTGCTTCGCCGCTGACCGCAAGCACCTCGCGGTCGAAGTCGAGTTGCCAGGTTCGCGGCTTGTCTTCTCCTGACGTCACGAACAGATGCACGCAGATAACAGTGCCGGCTGCAAGCGTCGTGCCATCGACGTTCACGTCGTCGGTAAGTGTTTGCTGTGGATCCAGGAACAGGAAGCTCCCATCTGCGAATGGGCCGCCCGGCGTCAGATCGGTCGCAGCGCCGAGGTTTCCGGCTGGCGTCAACGCAGCGCCGCTGCTGGCGGTGAAGAATCCTTGCTCTGCAGCGGATGGCGATGAGGTGGGGGAGGGTGGAGCGGTCGTTGATGTGGTCGTTGATGTGGTGGACGGCGCAGTCGTCGGTGCTCGTGTGGTCGTGGGTTGGCTGGCTGGTGCCGAGGAAGAGGAGGTGGCCGATCCGAATGGCGGTGTTGTTGACGGTGCGGACGTCGTTGGATCGTTTGCGCCGCTGACGAGTGCGGCCATGGTCGTGGTCTGGTTTGACGAGTTCGTGGCGGAGTCGGCCGGTGCGCTCGTGCTCGGTTTTGTTGCAGCAGTTGTCGATGATGATTCCGAAGGTGCGGCCTGCTCTTCGTCCTGGGGGGACGTGATGCTGGGGCGCAGGTCGAGTGCCAGGTCTGGCCCGGCGGTCACAGCGTTCGGAGCGGCGACCGCGGCAACCGTCATCGCTCCAGCCGTCGCTGCAGCCGGGGCAGCAGAAGCGACCGTTGCTGGCAACGTGGCCACCGCGCTCGCCGTTCGGCCAGCAAGGGCAACCAACTCGCCGATCACCGGGAGGCTGCCGAAGGCGGCCGCCGGTCCTGCTGCTCGCTTCACGTCGCCGACGGAAACGTTCAGCCATGCACGAACGACATCGGGATCGAAGTGAGTACCCGCACATGCGGTGAGCTCGGCGCGGGCCGCCTCGGCCGACATCGGCTTCTTGTAGGCGCGCGTTGCCGTCATCACTTCGTACGCATCGGCAACGGCGACGATCCGCGCTGGCAGCGGAATCTCGAGGCCACGAAGACCGCTCGGGTATCCCGTTCCGTCCCATCTCTCGTGGTGGCCATCGGCGGCACTCACAAATGATCCAAGGAACGGGTGAAGCGGAGCGGCGAGGTCGCGCCCCGCTGCGGCGTGACTCGACATGATCGTCCACTCTGCGTCGTCGAGCTTGCTCGGCTTGTTCAGAATCTCGGTTGGAACGGTCAACTTGCCGATGTCATGCATCAGCGCTCCCCACTGCAGCCGTTCGAGATCGGCACCTTCGATGCCCATCTCCTCCCCGAGAAGGCGGGCAAAGAGCCGAACTCGTTCAGAGTGCCCCCGTGTGCGGCGATCGTGTTCTCCCAGTGCTGCGGTGAGGAGGAGGACTTGCTCAGCGGCCTCGGTTGTGTCCGATGACAGCCCGTGATGGCGAGCCGACTCGACTTCAGCCCGCAGTTTCTTCGGGCTGGATGCTCGAATCGCGAGTTTCAGGCGAGAGGGCGCCTGATCGGGAAAGACCAACGAGAGGCGGAGCAGCGCAGCCAACGGAAGTACCCGAACGGTGAGTTTCGAGCTGATCGTGGCAACAATGAACCCGACAACGGCAGCGAACAAGATCCATCCAACGGTGCCACTTGTGCTGGTGGTCTCGGGCGTCAGCCGCAGCGTGATGACGACGGCAACGAACGCAAGGACTGATGGAAGGATGGCCAGGCTGATCTTCAAGGCGAGAGCCCAGGCATCCTGGTCCGTCCATCTGCGGCCGGCGTCCGCTTTTTCTACGCCTTCGCCGATCTGAGCCACCCTCGACCTTCGGCCTCGGCGGGCCCCAACCTGAGGGTCGCCGGATGACAACCGGTGAGGTTGGTTCGATCGGCCCATGCCGGAACGCCGCTCAGCCGGCCGATACGGTCTTGATCGTGTTGCGAATGACAAACAACGTGGTGGCGCAGGTGCTCGCAGAATCGTGGCGGGTGTACCCAGAGGAAGCGTGTGGCCTGTTGCTCGGGCCCGCTGGTCTCGGTTCCTCGGGGACGGTGGCCACGTTTGTCCCCGTCCAGAATGCAGCAGCGTCGAGCCGGATCTTTCAGCTCGACCCCCGCGGCTTCATGAAGGCCGAACGATTCGCCGATGACCACGATCTCGAGGTGGTGGGTGTGATGCACTCCCACACCCACACGGCGGCCTATCCCTCCGCCACCGACATTGCTGAGGCAACCAAGCCGCTGGTGCCGCCGAGTTGGCACTGGCTGATCGTCTCTCTCGGCTGGGGTTTCCCCGAGATGCGAAGCTTCGCGGTGGACCCGTCGCCCGGTCACTTCGGTGTGAACTCCGCCACCGGAATAGCCGAAGAGACGCTCGTGTTGACAGAATAGATTCCCTACTAACCAAGTCAGCTTTGTCGGCTTTCGAGGTTGGTGTCCCTTCTGCCTCTTTTGGAGTTCTTGTGTCTGAAGCCCCCGCCACCGTCGTCTCGAATGACAGCGCCACCGTCGTCGTCCGCCTTCCCACCGTGCTTCGAGCGCAAGCTGGCGGCCAGAGCACTGTCGAAGTCGTTGGCACCAACGTGCGAGAAGTTCTGGCGTCCCTCGTGTCCGATCACCCCGGTCTCGGGGCGAACATCCTCGACGAAGCGGGCGAGCTCCGGAAGTTCGTCAATGTGTACGTCGATGACGAGGACATTCGCTTCCTCGACAAGCTCGACACGCCGGTCGCCGACGGTGACGAAGTCGCCATTCTTCCTGCGGTCGCCGGAGGCTGACATGGCGGTCTATTCCTCGGTCCTCGACCTGATCGGCAACACGCCCATCGTCGACGTGTCCCAGCTCAGCCCTGACCCTGGCGTGCGGCTGCTGGCCAAACTGGAGGGGCAGAATCCCGCCGGCTCGGTCAAGGACCGTATTGCCGCTGCGATGGTGCGGGCGGCCGAGGAAGCTGGCGAGCTCGTCCCTGGCAAGATCGTGATCGAGCCGTCGTCTGGCAATACGGGCATCGCACTCGCCATGATCTGCCAGATCCGGGGTTACCACCTCAAGATCGTGTTGCCGGACAACGTGACGCTCGAGCGGCGCCAAGTCCTCGAAGCGTTCGGTGTCGAGATCATTCCGTCACCGGGCGGCGAAGGTTCCAACGGCGCGGTCCGCCGAGCGCAGGTGCTGGCCGCAGAGAATCCTGACTGGGTGTTCCTCTACCAATACGGCAACGAGGCCAATCCGACCGCTCACTACGAGACAACCGGGCCCGAGATTCTTCGGGACGTTCCCGACATCACTCACTTCGTCGCCGGTCTCGGCACGAGCGGCACGTTGATGGGGGTCGGCACATACCTCAAAGAGCACAAGCCCGACGTGAAGCTCTACGCCGTCGAGCCGCCAAGCGGTGAACGGGTGGAGGGCCTTCGCAGCCTCGACGACGGCTACGTGCCGCCCGTTTTCGAAAAGTGGGGTGGCATGGAGTTGTTGGACGGCAAGCGCATTGTTCGCCCGATCGACTCACTCGAGTACACACGCAAGCTCGTGACCGAGACCGGCATCTTCGCCGGCATCAGTTCCGGCGCTGCGCTGGCCGGTGCCGTCAAGGTGGCCAAGAAGTGGAACTCCGAGGTCAACGGTCCTGCGTCGATCGTGTTCATCGTCTGCGACGGAGCCTGGAAATACTTGTCGACTGGTGCCTACACCGAGGATCTCGACGTCATCTCCGAGACCATCAACGACGTCATCTATTTCTGAACCGCCTGCTCACCCGACGGTCAGCTCCGAAAACTGCGGGAGCCGGCCACTTCCAAGGGCCGGCTCCAGCATTGCGTGTCATCACCCACGTACCTGTTCGGCCACCAGTCAAGTGATTGTCCCGGTGGCCGAACTTGCTGATCCTGAAGGTAGATGGCTGGTACTCGCTGACGCAAGTGGTTGGGAACCTCTACCCATACCGCGTCCTCTACGCTGCCCGAGTGGGAGGGCGACCGATCGGGATGTTCGACAGTGGCTTTGGTGGGCTGACTGTTGCTCGTGCCCTGATCGATCTGTTGCCCAACGAAGACCTGGTCTACCTCGGCGACACTGGTCGCTACCCCTACGGATCCAAGCCGCTCGACGTTGTCCAGCAGTACTCGCTGGAGATTGCCGAACACCTCGTCGCCGAGTACGACGTCAAGTTCTTGATCGTGGCCTGCAATACGGCAACGGCTGCGGCGCTCGATGCGCTGCAAGAGGCGTACGACATTCCTGTGATCGGTGTGATCGAACCGGGGGTGCGAGCGGTGGTCGAGCGAACGGACTCTCGTCGCATCGGCGTGATCGGCACGGTCGGCACGGTGTCGTCCGGCGCCTACGAGCACGCGCTTGCGGCGATCGACGCTGCTGGGGCCGAGACGTCGATCTCGATGACCACCTGTGCCTGTCCCGGTCTGGTCGAGTTCGTCGAACGGGGCGAGACCTCCGGTCCGCAGGTCGAGATCCTCGCTGAGCGGTTGCTGCAGCCGATCGTTGATGCCGACGTCGATGCGCTGTTGTTGGGCTGTACCCACTACCCCTACTTGGCTCGTGCGATCCGCAAGGTCGTGGGGCCAGACGTCGTGCTGGTCAGCTCAGCAGACGAGACCGCCTTTGCCGCTGCCGCTCAGCTTGCCGAGTTGGATTTGTTGGCGCCGCAGCGTTCGGGGAACGCCACCTTCATTTCCTCCGGCGATGTTGCCGCATTCACTCGGTTGGGGAGCAGACTCCTCGGGCCGGAACTCGCCGACGCCCATTCTTGGAGACCACACCATGCGCCCTGACGGAAGAGCCACCAACGACGAACTGCGTTCGCTCAGCTTCGAGCGGGACTTCACCGACATGGCCGATGGTTCGGTCTTGGTGAAGTTCGGCCGTACCCACGTGCTGTGCACCGCTTCGGTCGACGAAGATGTGCCACGTTGGATGCGGGGGAGTGGCAAGGGCTGGGTCACGGCTGAATACAACATGCTTCCTGGCTCGAGCCCAGAGCGCATCCGTCGTCGCACGTCTGGTCGAGATCAGGAAATCCAGCGTCTCATCGGTCGCAGCCTTCGCGCTGTGTGTGACATGACGTTGCTCGGCGAACGCTCGATCACGGTCGACTGCGACGTCCTCCAGGCCGACGGTGGCACCCGAACCGCGTCGATTTGCGGCGGCTTTGTTGCGTTGCATGATGCGATCACTCGCATCGGCGTCACCACCAACCCGCTGACCGATCAATGCGCCGCCATCAGTGTGGGCATCATCGACGGCGAGTGCCGCCTTGACCTGCCGTACATCGAGGACTCGACCGCCGAGGTCGACATGAACGTCGTGATGAACGGTGCCGGTGAACTCATCGAGGTGCAAGGCACGGCCGAAGGTGCGACCTTCAGCCGTGGCCAGCTCGACGAGCTGCTCGACCTCGCCACCAGCGGCATTGCCACCATCACCGCTGCCCAGCGCGAACTGCTGGCCACGCCGCCCGCCGCTCGCCCCGAGCGAGGCTGATTCTCATGGCGGTCAGTTCGTCAACTCTGCCGGTCGTGGTGTTGGCGTCTGCAAACCCTGACAAAGTGGCCGAGTTGCGTGAGCTCCTCGGCGAGCGTTTCGATGTTCAGTCGCGGCCGGCGGATCTGCCTGACACCGTCGAAGATCAGGATTCGCTCGAGGGCAATGCCATCAAGAAGGCAAGCGAAGTGGCGGAAGCCACGGGATCGTGGGCGCTGGCTGACGATACGGGCCTGTTCGTCGATGCGCTCGATGGTCGGCCAGGGGTGTACACCGCTCGTTATGCCGGTGAAGGCGCCAGTTATGACGATAACGTCGACAAGCTCCTGAGTGAGCTCGATGGCGTCGACCCCGATGACCGAACGGCAACGTTCCGCACGGTCGTTGCGCTCATCGGTGCCGACGGCACAGGGCTGACCGCCGAGGGTGCAGTCGATGGCTACATCTCGGGTGCCCGCAGCGGTGGTCGAGGCTTTGGCTACGACCCGGTGTTCGAACCGCTGGAAGGCGCTGGCCGAACGTTCAGCGAGATGTCCGTGGAAGAAAAGCACGAGATCTCTCACCGCAGCCGAGCCCTCAACGCCCTCGACACCGCCCTCGCCCAATCCCCACTGTTCTAAAGAACTCCCTCCGAACCACGGGTTTCTGACCCTCAGTTTCGATAGCTTCAGCCCCCGGTACACCACGCCGATTGGCTATTGGTCCCAACCGGGGGATCAGACCATCAGAAGTGAGGGTCACAAACCCGGGGTTTGGCAAGCACCCATCGGTGTAGTGTTGAAGAGTTGCCCCTGGATGTTCTGAGGATGTTCTGAGCGAAGCGAAGAACTCCCAGGAACCCGAAGGGTTCCCGCGGACGTGGCGGAATTGGCAGACGCACCAGGTTTAGGTCCTGGCGCCTGAGAAGGTGTGTGGGTTCGAGTCCCACCGTCCGCACCAACGAGAACGGAACGATCGGACCATCATGGGGATTCGATCAGATCACTCCGACGGTGGGATCCGCATGCGAGGCCCGACGGCAGGTAACCTCGGGGGCTATGACGATTCCTGGAATGCCTGTTGCCGAAACCCCTTCCGGCGGTTTCGGATTCGACATCTACCAACAGCTGCTTCGCAACCGCATCGTGTTCCTCGGCCAACAGGTCGATGACACCATTGCGAACTCCATTGCAGCTCAGATGCTCTTCCTGGCGGGCGAAGACCCCGACAAGGACATCTGGCTCTACATCAACTCGCCCGGTGGCTCGGTCACCGCTGGTATGGCCATCTACGACACCATGCAGTTCGTGAAGCCTGACGTGGCCACTGTTTGCCTTGGTCTCGGTGCCTCGATGGGTCAGTTCCTTCTCACCGCTGGTGCGGCGGGCAAGCGATACGCCCTCCCGCACGCTCGCATTCTCATGCACCAGCCCAGCGCTGGTGTGCAGGGTCAGGCATCTGACATTGCCATCCAGGCCGAGAACCTCATCCGCATCAAGCGTGAGATGGCCGAGTTGATTGCTGAGCATTCCGGCCAAGATGTCGAGACCATCGAAGCCGACTCCGACCGTGACAAGTGGTTCACTGCGGCCGAGGCTCGTGACTACGGCCTCTTCGACCGGGTCATCGCCCGAGCTGGCGAACTGGGCGAGGACGCCCCGACGACCTGATCGTCCAAGATCATCGATGTCTGCATGAGTGCCCCGGGCTTCGGCCCGGGGCCTTTCAGTTTTGACCGACGGTCACCTCTGGCGATCGTGCTGGCTTCAGCCCTGGTAGGCGTCGGTGCCGAGCTTGCGGAGCTCGCCCACGGCGGCAGCGAGACCGTCGGGGTGCTTGAACATCCACGACCCTGAGATCATCACGTTGGCGCCCGCTGCAGCAGCTCCACCGATGGTCGAAGAGCTGATGCCACCGTCGACCTCGAGATCGATCCAGTGATCGGCGGTGTCGAGGAGCGAACGAGCTGCCCGTACCTTTGGTTCCATCGTCGAGATGTAGGACTGGCCACCGAATCCGGGGTTGACCGTCATCACCAGCAGCATGTCAATCAGGTCGATGACGTGCTCGACTTCGGTGATCGGTGTCGATGGATTCAGCGCAACCGCTGCGGAGGCGCCGAGTTCTTTGACCAGCGACAGCGTCCGGTGCAGGTGTCGGGTGGTTTCGGCGTGGACGATGATCACCTGACAGCCCGCCTCGACAAAGCTCGGGATCAAGACGTCGGGGTTGTCGATCATCAAGTGCGCTTCGAACGGCACCGACACCGTCGAGCGACACGCCGCGATCACGTCGGCACCAAACGTGAGGTTCGGGACGAACGATCCGTCCATCACATCCCACTGGATGCGGTCGACGCCCGCTCGCTCGAGGGCTTGACACTCGTCGCCCAAGCGGGCGAAATCGGCGGGCAACACGGACGGAACGATCTTGATCGAGGCAGTCATCGCCGCACATCGTGGCCGCCGACCACCACTTTCGCAACAAACCCATGGGGACCTGACCCCCGAAGCTGCGAGGATGGGGGCGTGATGTTCGAACTCGAGGTGGATCGAGTCGCTGCTGGCGGCGATGGGCTGGGAACCGCTCCGGACGGACGCGTGGTCTTCGTGCCGGGTTCGGTGCCGGGAGATCGGCTGAACGTCGCCGTCGTGCAGCAAAAGAAGCAGTTCATCAGGGGACGGATCGAGTCGATCATCGAAGGATCTCTCGACCGGGTGGGCCCTCCATGTCCGCACGTCGCAGAGGGATGCGGCGGCTGTGATTGGCAACATGTTGCGGTCGATGCTCAGTCGCAGCTTCGAGTTGAGCTTGTGCGAGACGCGCTTCGACGCATCGCCAAGATCGATGAGTTCGACGTGGCCGTCGGTCCGAAGTTGTCTGCGACTGGATATCGCACCACCGCCCGTCTTGCGATCACCAATGGAAAGGCGGGCTTCCGTCTCCGACGCTCGAACGATGTGCTGGTTCCAGATTCGTGTCTCGTGCTCCACCCTGTACTCGATCAGATTGCGACCTCCGTCGACTTCGGATCGGCGGAAGAAGTCGTGCTGCGGATCGGGGCCCGCACCGGCGAGATCATGGTGCACGTGGCAAGAGGTCCGGCCGATGGCCTTGTGCTGCCACCCGAGGTGATCGTGAGCACCGTCGAGCAGCCTGGATCATTGACCGAGATCGTCGGAGGCCATCGCTTCACCGTTTCCGGGCCGTCGTTCTTCCAATGCCGGCCAGATGGAGCAGAGGTCATGGTCGATCTCGTGGCCGAAGCTATCAACGGCGCCAAGGGGCCTTTGGTCGATGCGTACGCCGGCGTTGGTCTGTTCGGCGCGTTGCTGGGCCAAGACCGTCCGCTCACCTCGATCGAGAGTTCGCCGAGCTCGGTGGCAGACAGCCGCTCGAACTTGCCAGATCACGCAACGATCGTCGAGACCGACGTCGAGCAGTGGACACCGACCGAAGCCGAAGCAGTGATTGCCGACCCGGCACGAGCAGGACTTGGTCCCAAGGGCGTCGAGGCATTGGTCGGCACCGGAGCAAGGGTGATGGCGCTGGTGAGCTGTGACGTTGCCTCCATGGCCCGAGATGTCGGGTTGTTGTCGGCGGCTGGCTATGAGCCAGAGTGGGCGAGGACCGTTGACTTGTTCGGGCACACCTCACACGTCGAGGTCGTGACCCGTCTCGTTCGCCGCTGAGAGCTTGACCACTCGGAGATCGTCGAAGTCGGGCCCCAGTCGACGCTCGATCACATCTGCGGTGAGCGGGGCTGCGAACAGGTAGCCCTGGGCAAGCTCACACCCCATGATCTCGAGTTGGCGCATCTGTGCTTCGCTCTCGACACCCTCGGCAACAACGTCGATGTCGAGTTGTCGGCCGATGTCCAAGATGGCAGAGACCATGGCCATCATCGATTCGGACCCGAGCATGCCGTTGACGAAGGATCGGTCGATCTTGAGGACCGACGGACGGTGGAACACCGCCCGGAAGAGACTGGACCGGCCCACGCCGAAGTCGTCGAGTGCGAGCTTGATTCCCGCTGTGCCCAGCTGCTCACACGCTCGATCAGCGTGCAGGCTGGATGCGAAGCTGTCGCGCTCGGTCAGTTCGACACCGATGTCGATCCGGTACCGCTCTTGAAGGCCCAGAATCTGATGGACGAGATCCGGCCTCGCCAGCGAGCGAGCCGACAAGTTGACCCAAACATCGAGCGGTCTCTTGCTTGCAGCGTTCCAGCCAGCGATCTCCCGAGCGGCGGTGTTCAAGACCCACGTGTCCACAGCGTGGATCAGCGAGGTCTCCTCAGCGATGGGGAGGAAGTCGCCCGGGCTGAGCGTGCCGAAGCGAGGGTGCTTCCATCGGCTGAGCGCTTCGAAGCCGACGACGTAGTGGGAGCTCAGCGAGATGATCGGTTGGAACTCGAGGTACAGCTCATTGGCGGCGATGGCACGGGGAAGGGACTCCGCCAGCGCCTTGCGATGCACCCATCGGCTGTCGAGTGGTTGATCGTGGATGCGGACCTGCTGACCCCCGTCGCGCTTGGCCACGCACATTGCGGTGTCGGCTTCACCGAGCAGTTCACTGAAGAGTTGGCCGCCCTCGGCGCGGAGCTGCGTCGAGGCGCCAATCGAAGCGGTGATCGGTCGGTTGGTCGTCGCGAGGTCCACGGGCTGAGCTTCGAGTGCATCGAGTATCTGCTGACCCAGGGCAGCCAGTGACTCTGCTCGTCGTTCATTCGGCACGATGACGACGAACTCGTCACCGCCTGACCGGAAGGCGGTTGGGACGTCAGACAGAACGAATCGAATCGCTTGTGCGACCGCAACGAGGGCGCGTTCTCCGCCTTCTGGGTCGTCACCGCTGATGGCGTCGAAGTCATCGAGGCTCAAGGCGAGCAGCCCGTACGTCCGGGCGTCCTTGTCGAGTTCGTCGGCGGTCTGGCGGAGTGCTCGGCGGTTCGGGAACCCGGTGAGGTCGTCGAGAAGGGAGGCTTCGGTTGGCCGAGACTCGAAGGCGTATCGATCGGTGAGCAGGCCGATCAGGCGACACACCATTCGTTGAGCTCCGGCATCGGTGGACTTGGGTCGTTTTGATCGGGGATGCAGCACTTCGAGGTAGCCGGCGATCGTCCCGTCGGAGCGACGTGCGACGGTGGCGGAACTGGTGGGGAGGCTGGGAATCCTGCTTGGGGCGATGCCGGGTGGCCGATCGAGGAGCGCTTGCTGCAGCCCACCACCTGGAGCGTTGGCTGGAGCTTCTCGGAAACGCTCGACAACGTCGGTCGGCAACGAATCGGAGGCCACGGGTTGCAGCTTCCCTTCTTCATCGGCGATGTGGATGATGGCCCGAGCTCCGTCGCTGTTTCGTTCGACCATGACCACGAGGGCGAGCAGGCAGTCCTCGAGAGATCGTCCATTTCCCATCATCTCGAAGATGTCGATCTGTTCGAGTGCAAGCAATTCGGATCGAGCCCGCTCGGTGGGTTCACGAAGACGGAGCACCATGGCAGCGCCCTCGAGGACAGATTCGCCCGTCACTCCAAAGGTTCGATACACGCCATCGGCCTGGGTCCTGATCCGATAGATGTTCGCCGGACGAAGCCCCGGTGTTGCCGGATTGCCCCGGAAGACATCAAGGGCGCGAAGGAGGTCGTCGGGATGGATGAGATCTGCCGTGCTGGCGCCGATGACTTCGCGAGGATCTATTTGTAGCTCGACCCCGATGGCGGGCGAGGCGGCGCGAAGGATGAAGTCACTGTCGACGACAACGACGAAGGTGTCGTCGGAGTCATGCTGGATGAGGAGTTCGTCCCACGCCACGTCGGTGGTCACCACACCAGCTTCGGCCGGTCAGGGGGCAAGGGTGAGGGCGTTGGTTCTGGCGGTTGGCTTGTCGCTGTGGCGGAGGTCAGGACGACTTCGACGCTCGCTGTTTCGCTCGACGCTCATCCCCGGCGGCGAGAAGTTCCGCTCGGTTCGAATCGTCGACGCGCATGTAGGTGGCTCGCCAGTCCTGGCTCGGCCACTGGAGCGGCGCCTGCACGGTCGTTTGTGCGGCGATGGCGGTCTCGGCCAGGTCGAGGGCAAGCCTCGTGGTGAGATCCTGCGCCTTGAGGTCGGCTGGCGGACCACACGGGTTTCCCAGCGGCAGATCAGTGAAGACGAAACGAGGCACCCGGCACTCTTCGACGATGTCTCGGGCGCTCCCGATGATCACGGTGACGATGCCAGCCGTTTCGAGGGTGCGTGCGATCAGACTCACGGTCTGATGGCAGACGGGTCAAAGCGGGACGAGGAGGACGACATCAACCTCGTCCTGTTGGCACCACTCGAGGATCTGTGCGGCATCTTGGCGCGTCGCTCGTTGGGAGTACTCGGTGGGCACGCAGAAGAATCGATCGTTGATCGACCCGATTCGGTCGCCGACCCTCCGAAGGGCTTCGATCGGCAAGAAGGACCCAACATCCTCGGTGTGTGTGGCTTCTTTGTGCCAGGAGAGGTCGGCGGTGAAGAGGGCGTCCGGCGTCGGTGAAGTGGGCACGCTCATCACTCGCTTGGGGCGGGTCTCGCCGTGCGGAAATGAGGTGGTCACGATCGCGACGTTCGCCCCGTCCAACGGCTTCGAGAGCGGCTGGAACGGGGCGTCGTCGTGGACAGCCCACTGATAGGGCTGTTCGTAACCGTGAGCGGCATAGAACTCGCGACTGGCATCGATGTAGCTGAGCGCTCGTCGATGCGCTGACCGGGTGGGTGTGGCCTTGGTTGGCCCTGACTGGGTTGCGTCGCTCATGCGGCGACGTTAGTGCCCCTGGTCTCGTCACTCGAATGACTGCGATTCATGAGCCCGAACCAGACGGCGAGGAGCAGGACGCAACCGGTGACGACGCCGAAGCCAGAACCAAGCGACCACAGCTTGACGGATCCAGAGACGAGGGAAGCGGTCGCAAGCATCGAGGCGGCACCACCGTTCCACGGAGTGCGGGGAGCCAGCAGTGCTCGCTGCTCGAAGCGGCCCACGGCAGCGACGATCGCAGCGAGAAAGACCGCAGAAAGGCCCATCATCGGGAGCTTCTCGAGCCACCACGCCCCTGAACCCACCGCAGCGGTCGGAAGCATGCCGAGTGCGTAGAAGACTGCCGTGGCGGCAACGGCTGCGGTGAAATGCCAGAGGTAGACCGACAGCGAGATGGCGTTGGCGGCGACGACTGCCGCCCAGGCCTTGGGGCGATCGGCGAGCAGCGTGCTGATACGAGGCGCGGCGGCAAGCGCCGTTGCGCTGTACGCAGCGCCGAACAGCATGAGCGCAAGCGACGGCGGGTGGGTGGGTGAGTTCTCGATACCGGGGACGTGGACCATGGTCATGGGATAGGGGCCGACGACGGCGGTGATGGCGGCAATCCAGAAGGCGCCGGCAGTGGCAACCATCGCCCGCCCCTTGGGCAGGAATCCTTCGCGCCATGCGAAGCCGGCGACCTGGAAGAGCAACCAACCAACCACCCAGTTGAGCTGCGCAATCGTGTGGAACCCCTCGAGACGCACGATCTCGAGCACGCCGAAGGCGGCCAAGCCAGCTGAAGCGACGGCCGCAGGGTTCTTCCGGAACGCCGGATAGAGCCACGGAGCAATGGCGGTGTCGATGGTGTAATTCGCGAGGAACCACAGCGGGATGGCGGCGGCCACGGCACCGGCAACGGCGAGTCCGCCGACACCGGCGACGGAGGCAACGCCGATGATGGTGAGCCACGTGGCGGCGAGGACGGTCGCCGGTGCGGCCATACGGCGGAGGCGGGCGGCAACCCAGTCCTGCGGGCGTCCGTTCTTCGACAAGTGGCTGTCGAGCGAGACCGCAGAGGAGAAGCCGCCGACCACGAAGAACAGAGGCATGACTTGGAAGAGCCAGGTGATCCACGCCATCGACGGCGCGAACTCGAGTGCGTTGCCGGAGATCAGTTCGCCATCAGCGCCGACGCTGATCGCAATGGCAGCCCAGTGGCCGAGCGCCACGGCCACCATGGCGGCGGCTCGGTAGAAATCGACCGCTCGGTTGCGATCGGATTTGGTTGCGGCGGCCAAGTCGGCCACCGATGGAGCAGTGGTTGTGGTCATGCCCATCATTCAGCCATTGATGGGGTGCGCTGACTGCTGGGGGATTCCCCCAAACCGCTCTGGGGATCACCATTGCCGGGTGGGGCTCAGTCCTTGGGGTGGCTGTTTGCCAGGCCGAACCCGGCGGCCTCGGCCCGCTCGGCGGTGTCGAACCAGACCTCGGCGATGGTCGCCTTGTACGAACGCGAATCCGTTCGGTGATAGAGCATTGAGTCGGCGTTGCCCTTGATGTCGTAGCCATCGGGCTGGGCCTTTGGATCATCAGCAAACGGGGCATGGGAACCCTGGCCGTAGGGATGACGCTCGCCAATGACGGCGCGCTCCTCGATTGCATCAGGCTCTACCGTCGCTTCTTCCGCGGCTGACTCCGCAGGAGCGTCGGCGTTGGCATCTTCGTCGGCTGCTGCGACAACAGCTGCTGCACCGGTGACGCCGAGCACACCCACGCCGAGGTCGGCGGCGGGAGCCGCCGGGGCGGTGGCACAGACGTGGTCGTCGACCTGCGCTTGCAGGCGGTCGCGATCAGCGGTGAGTTCGGCAATTTCGGCTTCGGCTTCGACCGACGATGCGCGGTTGGCCTTTTGGCGCATCGTCTCCCACTCGGTGTAGGTGATCTTCGTGCGGCGCCACCCCCACATCAGCCAGCCGAAGAAGAGGCCGAGAAGGAAGGCGATGATGAGGGGGACGAGGATTTCCCAGAGAACAAAAGACATGGTGTGAAGTTCCTTAAACGGTGACGGAGTGGCGAACGATGCGGGTGGTGGGGAAGCTCATCAGACGAAGGTCTCCAAGGCTTCCAGCTCGACCCGGCGGTTCTCCGCCCGGCCTTCGTTGGTTTCGTTGGATGCAATGGGCTCGGTCTCGCCCCTGCCGACGCTTTGGACGCGTTCGCCGTCGATGCCCGCATCGATCAGGTACTGCCGGACCGCAGCAGCTCGGAGATCGCTGAGTTCGAGGTTTGCTGCGTCGTTGCCGACGTCATCGGTGTGTCCACTGATCTCGACCACGGGTTGGGTGTAGGTGTTCATGAGAACGACGACCTTGTCGAGCGTCTCGGTCGCGGTGTCGTTCAATACGTCTGAACCGGTCGCGAATGTGACGTTTTCTCGGATCTCGACGGCCAGAGCTTCGAACTCTTCTTGGAGGGTGCTGATCTCTTCGGCGACGGGCGGAGCATCAACGGTGATGTTGGTGCTGCGATCCGCATCGCCGTCTGGGAAAGCGCCGACTGCCTCGTTGACGATTGTCTGGATTGCCGCACCATCGTCGTCGGAGGTGACGGTCCAGTCCGAGGTGAACGAGGTGTCGGTCATCGTCGCTGCGCCCGTGGCGTCGTCGGGCAGCGCGCCGAGCAGCTTTGCCATCTGCAGCACTCGTGCGGTGGCTCCGCTGGTTGTCGGGGCGAGATCGAGCACCACGAGTTCGTCGGTCACCTCGACGGTGCCGCCCTTGCTGGCGGCGGCGACGAGCAGCGCTCGATGCTGTTCGCTCGGTACCTCGCCGGTGAGGGAGACACCTGCCTCGGTGACGGTGGCGCTGACGTCGGTCGGAGCTGTGGCCGCTACCACTGGCTCGTCGACAGTTGCTTCGACCTCGACGACATCCTCGATGACAGGGGCTGGTGCAGCACGGAAAGCGAGATCGAGATCTCGCTGACCGTCGCCGAGTTCAGCAGCGGCGCGGATGTCGTCGACGCTGACGCCGTCAGGTAACACGCCGCTGATGTCGAGATCTCGATAGCTGGCCTCGAAGCTGAACGCAGAGGGGTCGATGCCCGCAGCGGTCAATTCGTCCCTGGCGTTGTCGATCACCTGGCGCTCGTAGACCGGGATCATGATCAAGGTCATGAGCGCGATGGCGGCAGCACCGATCACGGCAATGATCGGAAGCAGCTTCCACCACACCAGTGGGAACAGGCCCTTCTTCTCGTCGATCCAGTAGGTGACGTCGCGACGCCGGGTGGACGCGACGTCATTTTCGTCGGGAGCTTGCATCGTCTGCGTCACTTCGCCTCTCTCGAGCCGGTGGTGGCGGGAACCGTCACGAAGTGACTCTCCACCGGCTGTTTACCGTGAGGAAAGCTACCGCGCGTGGCGCTCGGTGTCGACGACCGAGGTGAATTCGGGGCGGGAATAGCCTTGGCTGCTTCCTGGTTCTGCAAAGAGCGCATCAGGTGCGCCCCAACGAAGGAGTTTCCATGGCCACAACCGATCTCACGATCGCCGAATTCGAACAGACCGTCTCGAGTGACGGGATCGTCTTCATCGACTTCTGGGCCGACTGGTGTGGCCCATGCAAGTCGTTCGCCCCGATCTTCGAGGCAGCGGCTGAGAAGCATGACGACATCAACTTCGCCAAGGTCGACACCGAGGCGCAGCAGGAACTGGCGGGAGCGCTGGCCATCCGCTCGATCCCCACACTCATGATCTTCCGTGACGGCATCCAGCTGTTCTCCCAGGCCGGCGCCATGCCAGCCCCGGCGTTGGAAGACATCATCGGCCAAGTCCGAGCCCTCGACATGGACGAAGTCCGGGCCGAAGTAGCCGCCCAGGAAGACGAGTAGCTACTGCTCGAACAGCCCTTCGGTGATCGCCGTCATCTGCTGCTCGCCTTCGCGAGTCTGACCGCCGTTGTCGAGGAAACGCCGCATGGCGGCAGCTGCTTCCGGTCGGTGCACGAGCGAGGTGAAGAGGTCGGCCTCAGCCAGCAGACCGTCGGTCGGGTCGGGACCTGCAGCGAGGACTGATGCCTTGGCAGCACGAACCGCGACGGGGTCAAACGAAGCGATGCGGTCGGCGAGGTTGTCGACGTAGCGGCCGAGGTCGGCGGCCGGCAGCGATCGGTTGAGCCAGCCCCAGGTTTCGAGCGTTTCCGCATCGATGTCGACGCCGCCGAGCACGATCTCCATCGCTCGGCCACTGCCGACGAGCCGTGGGAGCCGCTGGGTGCCGCTCCCGCCAGGCAGGATGCC
>CAYGQE010000036.1:18312-43608 GCA_964351995.1 uncultured Acidimicrobiaceae bacterium
CACTGCCGACGAGCCGTGGGAGCCGCTGGGTGCCGCTCCCGCCAGGCAGGATGCCCAGCGGCACCTCCATCTGGTTCAGCACCATCACGTGCTGAGCCCCGAACCGCATGTCGAAGCTCGCAGCGAGTTCGGCGCCGCCTCCGCCAATACGCCCTCGGATGTCAGCGATCGAAATGACCGGCATCGTGCGGTAGCGCTCGCACATGGCATGGAACGATCCCAGCGCCTCGGTTGGCTCGGCGGGGCGGGGTCGTCCGGCCATCGTGATCAGCGGATTGACGTCGAAATGGGCGATGAAGAAGTCGGGATCGGCGCTTCGGAAGACAACGACGAGCGCCGAGTCGTCAGCGCTGACATCGCCTTCGAGCTCGGATGACAACCGATCCAGTTCTGCGTACAGCTCGACGACCATGACGTTCATGGGCGGTGCATCGATGATCACGTCGAGCCGTCGCCCGCTCTGCCGAAACCTCAGGTGCTCATAGTCAGAAAATGCCAGGGCCATCGCCGGACGCTAGCTCAGTGACCTACCGTCGTTCCGTGCACAGGTTCAGCGATGAGGATCGACGTCGACGTCTTGTTGCCCGGCACCGACTCGGAGCAGGTCGGCGATGCGCAGATGTTCTCGGTGTCGTCGAGGCTTTGTTGACGGTTCATTGCTTTGTTGACGGTTCATTCCAGTGATCCGGCGACGGTGTTTCTCTCGATCGCTGCTCGAATGTCGGACCCGTCGATCGAAGCCGTCGAACGTGCACTGCACGAGGAGCGGTCATTGGTTCGCCATCATGCGTTTCGCCGCACGATCTGGGTGATGACACCTCGGATCGCCCGGGCCGCCCACGCCAGCGCAACGGTCAAGATCGCTGCGGTCGAGCGGCGGAACCTGCTCCGGATGGTCGCTGCACCGCCTGATCTCGGTGTTGGCACGCCGCAAGAGGCTGAGCAGTGGTACGAGGAGGCGCTGCGGCGCATCCGGACCGAGCTCGTTGTGAACGGTCCGACCACGACGCGGGCGATCGGGCGTCGCCTTCCCGAACTGACCGTGCCGCTTGCGCTCGGGGCTGGCACCAAGATCGCCGGGCAAGCGGCGGCCCACACGAAGATCCTGCAGCTGGCTGGGTTCGAAGCCGAATTGATTCGTACCGCACCCGCTCACGGTTGGAACACTGCGGAATACGCCTGGATGCAGACCGAGGACTGGCTGGGTCAGGCGTTCACAGGCGACTCCGTGCGGCCGGCGGCCGCGTTGATTCTGCAGGCGTGGCTCGAGCGATTCGGGCCCGCATCCGAGACCGACATTCGATGGTGGACGGGGTGGACGGCGGCTCAAACGACGGCGGCGTTGGTCGACATCGAGGCCGAGTTGGTTGCCTTCGAAGACGGCCGACCTGGATGGGTTGCTGCCGGTGATGACGACGTTGGTCCGTCGATCGCATTCCTGCCAGGGTTTGTTGGTGACACCCGAGTGAGCGTTCGCTTTCCCGCTCCCGGTCAGAAGGAACTCTTGGTCAGCGGGTGAAGAACTCCACGTCGGCGTCTGCGGAGGTGAAATCGGGAGTCAGCAAGAGCCGGTAGGACTCATCACCGGCCACGTGGGCGAGCAAGAACGAGATGACGTACTGATTTGTCAGTTCCTTCGCTCGTTCGAAGGGCATCTGATCCGGCTGGCAGCCGGAGAGAGCGAACTCATCGATCGCCGCGACGAACTGCGGCGGAATGTTGTCGATCGACGGCAGTTTCTGCTGGTAGTCGCATACGTCGGTGAAGGACTGATGACCAGCCGCTTCCATGTCGACTCGGTAGGCATGGCCGCTGTTGACTCGGTCGAACGCCTGGGTCGATTCGGGATCGATCGGCGTGGTCTGATCGTCGGTGCCGGTGATCACCATCGAGGGAATCGTGATCGCTTCGAGCACGTTCGCCGGGAGGATCGAGGTGACCGGTGCCATGGCGACGATGGCGTCGATCCGGTCGTCGACGGGAACGGCGGTGACATCGCCGCTGGTTGCGGGCAGCCCGCCAGCGGCGGCGTACGCGGTGAACCCGCCGAAGGAGTGACCGACCATGCCGATGCGCTCGGGGTCCATGAAATCGAAGAAGGGGCTCTCTTCATCGGCGGATCGGGCGAGCATCTCTGTGATGACGAAGGCTGTGTCAGCTGGCCGGTTGTAGGCGACGGTCTCTGGCTCGTCGCCGGCGCCGAGGAGCACCTCGGTTGCGGTGTTGCCGACGTGGTTCGGTGCGATCACGACGAAACCGTGGCTGGCCAGCATTTCAGTGAAGAACGAGGCGATGTAGCTCTGACCTCCGCTGCCGTGTGAGTAGACCACGACCGGGAACGGGCCACCGGGAGCCAGTGGTGCGGCTTCGAATGCGTTGTCGGCCGGGAGCGAGATGCCGGGAAGGAACGTGTAGACGGCGGCCTCGCCCGTGGCGACATCAGTCGGGTACCAAACGTCGACCGGAAGTGAACGGAAGCGAACGTCGTCGAGAATCTGCAGCGACTGCCGGCCAACGTTGAACTCGCCCGGCTTCGAAGGAGGAAGCGGCGGCTCACCCGCTGGCAGGGGCGTCGTTGTCGGAACGTCAGGAGCGGTGAAGGCCTCGGTCGTGACTGGCGCCTCGGCTTCGGTGGTGAGAGGGGCCTCGGTGGTAGTTGTTTGCTCGGCGGCTGTGGAGGGTGCGGTGGCTGCGGGGGTGGATGCCGAGGTGGCTGGCGCTGCATCTTCGGCATCGCTCGAGCAGGCGGCGGCAATCAGGGCAAGCGCGAGAAGGAGTGAGACAATCGTGCGGTTCGTCATGCCTTGGAAACGATCACGCTGCCGACGGAATACCCGGCACCGAAGGAGCAGATGACGCCGAGGTCTCCGGTGGCGAGGTCGGAGCGGTGCTTGTGGAAGGCAATGATCGAGCCAGCCGAACTGGTGTTGGCGTATTCGTTGAGTACGACGGGGGCCTCGTCCTCTTCTGGCACCCGGCCGAGCACGCCCTTGGCGATCAATTGATTCATCTTGAGGTTGGCTTGGTGCAGCCAGAACCTACGAACGGCGTCGGGGGCATGACCGCTGGTCTCGAGGTGCTCGGTGATGTGCGTTGCCACCATGGGGCAGACCTCTTTGAACACGCGGTTGCCGTTCTGGCGGAAGACGAGTTCGTGCGGATCACGCTCGGTGTCTTCGGCTCGGTTCATGAACCCAGCGTCGTTGCGGATGTTGTTGGAGAACTGGGTTTGCAGTCGGGTGCCGAGCACTTCCCAACGGTCGGTGGCGGTGGCATCATCGGTGCGTTCAAGGACCAGCGCGGTGCAGGCGTCGCCGAAGATGAAGTGGAAATCACGCAGCTCGAAGTTGTTGTGGGCCGAGGTGATCTCCGGATTCACCACAACGACACAGGACGCCGTGCCGTTCTTGAGTGCGTCGACGGCGGCTTGGATCGAGAACGTGGCGGACGAGCACGCAACGTTCATGTCGTAGGCCCAGCCCTTGGCGCCAATGGCCATCTGGACTTCGATGGCCACCGCTGGGTACGCCCGCTGGATGTTCGATGCGCCGAGGATGACGGCGTCGACATCAGCCCCGGTGCGTCCCGCCTGTGCGAGTGCTTCTTCGATCGCGGCGACCGCGATCTCGGCTTGAATCGAGAGCTGGTCTTCGGTTCGAGTCTCGAGCGAAGGGGCCATGCGGTCTGGGTCGAGCACACCCTCTTTGTCCATCACGTAGCGGGCGGTGATGCCCGAGGCCTTCTCGATGAATGCCCCGACGGGGAGGGCTCGGGCCTCGACGGTGCCTGCATCGATGGCGGCGGCGTTCTCCTCGTTCCAGCGCTCGGTCGCAATCGAGAGCGACTCGACGAGTTCATCGTTCGAGATCGACTGGGACGGTGTGAACAATCCCGTCCCCGTGATGGAAACAGAAGGGGCGTGAGCTGATGATGCTGCGGACGACATCCCCCGAGTGTGCTCGATTCGAGTGGCCGCCACCACACGGTGGTGAACGAGTGGTGAACACGGGACGGGCTACCGCACTGGTCGCTCTTCTTCGTCTAGCTTCACCGGGGTGAAACACTCGATCCCACGCCTCGCAGCGTTGTTGATGGCCTTGGCCCTCGGCGCTGCCGCCTGTGGTTCGTCGGACAGCAGCGACGCTGCGGCCCCTGCCGCAGTCGATGCTGGGAGTGGTGACGCTGCGCCGTCATCGATTCTCGACATCTCCGCGGAGGCTGCCGACGGCACCACGGTGAATCTGTCTGACTACGCAGGCCAGGACCTCATGCTGTGGTTCTGGGCTCCGTGGTGACCGACGTGCCAACGGGAGGCCGGTCCGGTCGCCGATGCGCAAGCGAAGTACGAAGGTCAAGTTGCGGTGGTCGGTGTTGCCGGCCGAGCTGAGCTCGACGCCATTCAAGGATTCATCTCCGCACGTGGCGTCGGTGAGTTCCCGCACATCTCGGATCAGTCCGGTGATGTCTGGACATCGTTCGACATCTCGAGCCAGCCAGCGTTCGTGTTCATCAACGATGAGGGCACCGTTGTTGCCCGCACGGGTGCGCTGGGCGAAAGCGGCATCGATGAGCAGATCGAACAACTGATCGCCAGCTGAGCGCCTACGATCCGCACGTGATCTTGGGAACCGACCGTGCGCGTTGAAACAGACCGGCTCGTTGAGACAGATGTTGTCGTGATCGGCGGCGGGATCGCAGGGGTCTCCGCCGCCTTTCAGCTGGCCAAGACGCATCGCGTGGTGCTCCTCGAACGCGAGCCGCAACTGGCGCACCACACCACTGGTCGATCCGCTGCTGTTTACATCGTCAACTACGGCGGCCCGATCGCCATGCGGCTGACCAAAGCGTCAAGAGGATTCCTCGACGACACTCCACATGCCGATCACCCCGTCCTGGAGGACCGAGGCGTCTTGATGGTCGGCGACGAGGCCAGCCGATCTGAGATCGAAGCGCTCGCCGTGGAGGGGAACGCGCTGGATCCGACCATCGAACTCATCGACGGCGCGACGGCCCGGGCCATGGTGCCGGTGCTGCGTGAAGAGGCTGCTGTCGTTGGAATGTACGAACCGAACGGCTCGGGAATGGATGTGATGGGCCTGCACCAAGCGTTCGTCCGAGGAGCAGTCGCCGATGGCGCCGAGATCCTGCGTCACGAAGGTGCGCTTCGAGCTGAACGACGGGGCGATCGCTGGGTCGTTTCCGCATCGAACGTCACGGTCAAGGCTGACACGATCGTGAATGCGGCAGGTGCCTGGGGAGACGAGTTGGCGGCGATGGTGGGAGCTGACCCCGTTGGGTTGGTGCCGATGCGACGGACGGCGTTCACCGCCTCTGTTGCCGCCGACCCTGCGGCGTGGCCGCTGGTGCACGTCGACAGCGTCGACGGCCCGGCCTACTTCAAGCCGGAGGCTGGTGGGCAACTGCTCTGCTCGCCAGCTGACGAGACACCCTCATCGCCATGCGACGCAAAGCCAGAAGAGCTCGATGTTGCTCTGGCCATCGAGCGTCTGAACACCATGACGACGCTCGGGATCCGCTCGGTGGCATCCACCTGGGCGGGTCTGCGAACGTTCAGTCCTGATCGTCAGCCCGTCCTCGGGATGGATCCCGACGTACCGGGATTCTGTTGGATGGTCGGTCAGGGCGGCACCGGCATCACCACCGCGGCGGCATCGGGTGAGGTCGTGGCTGCCGCCGTTCGGGGTGATGCTCTGCCCGAGCATCTGCTCTCGTTGGGGCTGGACTTCGAAACGCTGGGACCAAAGAGGCTTCGGTCCTTAGAGCTCAGCGAAGGTTCGGTAACGTTCTCCGGATGACTCCTGGGCTGCGACTCGAAACCGACGGCAAGAAACTCACACCGGCGGAACTTGCCGACGCGTTGGTTGCTGCGCTGCCAGCCGGCGCCGACATCGTGATGCCGATTTCGAACGGCGAGCCGGTGCGGTTGCTCGATGCGCTCGAGGAGCGGGCCGAGCGTCTCGACGGTGTCTCGATCCATCAGATGCACGCGCTGCGAGATCGCCGCTACCTCCACGGTGAGTTCGCCGGCAAACTCGAACACGTCTCGTGGTTTCTTTCTCACATCACGCGTCCCGCCTTCCACGAAGGTGGACTGCACTTTGCGCCAGCAAACTTCTCCGAGGTGCCACAACTGCTGATCGAGAAGCGGCCAGCGGTGGTGATCGCAGCGGTCAGCCCACCCGATGAACACGGCTATTTCTCGTTAGGAGTCAGTGCCGACTACGCGGCCTCGATGATCGGTCTCGTCCCGTTCGTGGTCGAAGTCAATCCATCGATGCCGACCACATCAGGAGCAAACCGGCTCCATCGAAGCGAGGTGCTCGGCTGGTGCGAAGCCGACACACCGTTGATCGAGGTGCCGCCACCCACGATTTCTGAGGAAGACCGAAAGATCGCTGAGTTCGTGGCGGACCGGGTGAACGATCGATCGACCATCCAGCTCGGAATCGGCTCGATTCCGACGGCGGTTGCGGGGTTCTTGGCGGATCATCGAGATCTCGGTGTCCACACCGAACTCCTGTCAGATCCTGTGGTGGATCTCGTCGAGGCTGGCGCAGTGACGGGCCTCCACAAAAAGTCCAATCGTGGTCGCATCGTCACGACGTTCGCACTGGGAACTCGCCGGCTCTACGACTTCTGTGATCACAACGATCTGGTCCAGTTCCTGTCGGTTGACGAGGTCAATGACCCCCGCAACATCGGCGGGGAGCCGAGTTTCGTTTCGGTCAACGGCACGATCGAGGTCGATCTCTTTGGTCAGTGCGCATCGGAGTCGATCGGGTCGCACTACTGGTCCGGCAGTGGTGGGCAGGCGGACTTCGCTCGTGGTTCGCAGTACTCCGAGGGAGGCAACGGGTTCGTTGTGCTCCGCTCGACGGCGAAGGGGGGCGCGATCTCCAAGATCGTGCCAACGCTGAACCCGGGTGCCGTTGTGACGACGCAGAAGAACACCGTTGACAACGTCGTGACCGAGTTCGGGGTGGCGGAACTCCGTGGACGAACCCTCGCCGAACGGGCTGCAGCGCTCATTCGAGTCGCCGCTCCTCAACACCGTGAACAGCTCGAATCGCAAGCTGGCGAAATGGGGTTGATCGGTCGGGGGTCGGGCATTCTGTCGAAATGACCGACTGGACCGCCATCGCTCGTCGCAACGCTCGATCCGTACAGACCACTATCGGCTGGATCTATTGGGATCCAGGGGCGGTCGCAAGACTGGAAGCCCTTGGTTTGAGCGGCGGGCTGGGCTATATCGCGGCTCGGGCTGCGCCGCTGGGTCCGGCAGGGCCGGAAGCCGTGGTTGCCGCTTTTGGCTCGATCAGCCCGATCGGCATTGCCGTTGCGCTCGACATCGTCGAGCGGGAAACGACGTTCGACGCCGTGTGGGAGGCAAGGAACGAAGCCGTTGTCGAGGGCCTGGCCTTGCATGCCCCGGAGATCATGCCATCACTCGCATCCATGGGCCCCGAACTGTGGGCGGTCGTCGACCGGCTGCCGCGTCTCGGTCGCGTGTTCTTCGGTGCGCACCTGCGAATGGTGCGGCCCACCGACCCGGTGCTGTCCGGATGGCATGCCATCAACTGTCTGCGGGAGTGGCGAGGGGATACCCATTGGGCGATCGTGGCGGCGGCTGGTCTGACCGGTATCGAAGCGTCAATTCTCCACAATGCCTGGATCGGCTACGAGGACGAGTGGCTGGCGAAGTCGCGCGGGAGCACCGATGAGGACGTGGCCGCCGGTCTGGAGACATTGCGAGCGCGCGGGTTGGTCGAAGGTGATGCCGTCACCGATGAGGGGATCGCACTGCGGCAGCGCATTGAAGACGACACCGACGTTTGCACGGCGCTTCCTTGGAGGTTGTTTGGAGAGGCGGGTTCGATGCGGTTCGCCGAGGAACTCGAGCCACCTTGTGTGCAGTTGTTGAAGCGCGTCGACATCACGGCCGGGCCGAACTATCAGCCAGCCTCTCGTCTGCGTTGACCTGTGCTCGGTTGAGCCCCCAAAACGAGCGAAGCCAGCCATCGGAGGGGTGATGGCCGGCCTACTCGGGGTTTCGCCCCCTCGCCGTAGCGAGGAACCCGATGTATATGACGGCGCCGTCGCGAGAAGGTCGCGAACTTCCTGAAATTTCTTCGGATCGCCGGCGTTCCGGCGTCACTCCGGACCTCGAGGAGGCCCGAGTGACGGCAGAACAGGCGTCGTTTATGAGATTCGGTGTTGCAGTCTGAGTCCGGGCGGGTACGAAGATGTGGTTCGAGACAACGATTTGAGGAGCACGGCATGGCTGAGATGCAATATCGACGATTGGGACGGTCGGGGTTGAAGGTCTCGGTACTTTCCTTCGGGTCGTGGGTCACGTTCGACAACCAACTCGACGCCGGCTTGGCCACCGAATGCATGACGGCCGCCCGGGAAGCGGGCGTCAACTTCTTCGACAATGCCGAGGCGTATGCCGGCGGAGCGTCCGAGACGATCATGGGCAAGGTCTTTGCTGCCGAGAACTGGGACCGTTGGAGCTACGTCGTGTCGACCAAGTTCTTCTGGGGCATCAACGACGACGTCAACATGAAGAACACACTGAATCGCAAGTATCTGAGCCAGGCCATCGATGCATCGCTCGATCGGTTGGGGCTCGAGTTCGTCGATCTTGCCTACTGCCACCGAGCCGACCCCGACACGCCACTCGAAGAAACCGTGCACGCCATGAGCGACATGGTGTCCGCAGGCAAGGCCCTCTACTGGGGAACCTCAGAGTGGACCGCAGCCGAGATCTACGCTGCGTACGAAATCGCCGAGCGCAAGAACCTGCACAAGCCGGTCATGGAACAGCCCGAGTACAACATGCTCGCTCGGCGCAAGGTCGAGAAGGAATACGCCCGCCTCTATGACGACATCGGGCTGGGGCTCACGACGTGGAGCCCGCTCAAGTCAGGCGCCCTCACCGGCAAATACCTCGACGGCATCCCCGAGGGGTCTCGTGCGTCGCTCGCCGGGTACGACTGGTTGAAGGACGGCCTCACCAACGATGCGGTGAACACCAAGGTGCGGGCGTTGGCCGAGGTGGCCAAGAGCCTCGATTGCACCCTCGCCCAGCTGGCGATTGCATGGTGCGCCGCCAACCCGAACGTCTCGTCGGTGATCACCGGGGCGAGTCGGGCTGAGCAGGTTGTCGAGAACATGTTGGCGCTGGACGTGATGGCATCGCTCGATACCGACGTGATGGCGAAGATCGACGGAATCCTCGGCTGACCGAGCCGTATTGACGGCGCTGTTGATCAGCTGGTGACGGACGGTCCGTCGCCAGCGGTCGGCAGCGTGGCGATCAGTTCCTGGGCCAGCCGGGGCAGCGATCGACCGATCGGCCACACCGCCCGAAGTTGCCGCTCGATGTCGAGGCCAGGCACCGGCACATGGTGGAGGCTGCCAGCATCGATGTCGGCGGTCACCACGTGTTCGCTGATGACCGTCGGGGATTGTCCGCTGACGACCGCGGCGCGGACCGCCGCCGTCGATCCCAGTTCGAGTCCGCAGATGGGCAAGCCATGGCCGGCATCGGTGAGAAACTGTTCAAAGGCTTCGCGAGTTCCTGACCCCTGCTCCCGGAGGACCAGCGGCGTCGACACGAGTGCTTCGATCGGGACACTCTCGCTGTTGCACCAGGGATGGTTCTTGCCGACCACGGCGATCAGGCGGTCGGTGCCGACGATGTGTTCGGCCATGTCGTCAGTGGCAGTTGGTGACTCGACGAAGCCCAGGTCGGTCGAGCCCTCACGCAGTCGTTCGAGGACCTGGGTGGAGTTGGTCACCTCGAGTTCGATCGAGTCGTTCGGTCGGTTGCGAAGGAACTTTTCGAGCCATGGTGGGAGGAGGTATTCCGCGATGGTGAGGCTCGCCGACACGCGAAGACGCCCCTGTTCGTTGGCTCGCAGGGCTTCGATGCCTGCCATCAGCTGATCGGCTGAACGGATGACCATCTCGGCCCAGCCGGCGACGAGGCTGCCTTCGGCGGTCGGAGACGAACCCGAAGGAGATCGTTCCAAGAGCTGGACGCCGAGTTGCCGCTCGAGACGTCGAATGCGGCTGCTGGCCGAAGGTTGTGCAATGTCGTGAGCTGCAGCAGCTTTCGACAGGGACCCGAGCTCGACGACGGAAACGAAGAGATCGAGCGCTCCGAGTTCTGGGGTGGTGGGGGAGAGGGGCATCGTGACGTCCGGGAGGATCGAGCTCGGTCGAAGCGGGGTAGAGCTTGGAGCGATGACACCCTAGAGGTTGAAGCTATGCCCTTCCAGAGCAGAGAGGCCTACCCACCGTTGGTTCGAGCGGCGAAGCTTCGGCGGTGACAACGCTGGACACCAAACCCACTCCCGTGGAACGAGTCAGCGGTCTTGCATCCTCGTACGGACCAGGCTTGGTCCTCGTGGTCATCGGAACCGCGCTCGCGGTGGCCGTTGCTGAGCCGTTCGCTGGGTTGTCCAAGCTCACCGCAGCTGTGGCCATCGGCGCCTTGATGGGCAATCTCGGTATCGCCCGTCCGCCAACGGCAAAAGGCTTGACCTTTGCGGCCAAGAAGCTGCTGCGGGTTGGCGTGGTCCTGCTCGGTCTGCGGCTCTCGCTGTCCGACATTTCTGCACTCGGGCCACGTGGTCTCGGTGTCGTGGTGGTGACGGTGACCGTCACGTTCTTCGGCACGCAGTGGATCGGACGCCGACTCGGTCTGTCTCGTGATCTCTCCCTACTCGTGGCCACCGGTTACTCGATCTGCGGTGCGTCGGCGATTGCTGCGGTCGAAGGCGCGACCGACGCTGAAGAGGAAGAGGTGGCGGCCGCCATCGGGCTGGTGACGCTGTTCGGGAGCCTTGCCATCATCGTGTTGCCGTTGCTCTCGGGGCCGCTCGGTCTTACCGACGACGGTTTCGGTGCTTGGGCCGGAGCGAGCGTGCACGATGTTGCCCAAGTCGTTGCGACCGCGTCCACCGCAGGAGCTCCCGTCGTGGCCATCGCCATCGTGGTCAAGCTCACACGCGTGGTGATGCTTGCGCCGATTGTTGCCGGCGTGAACATCCACCGCCGCGACGAGCGAGCCACCGTCGAGGGCAAGCGGCCGCCGATTCTTCCTGCGTTCGTTGCGCTCTTCCTCGGGGCGGTGGCGCTTCGGACCACGGGATGGCTGTCTGACGATGTCACGTCGCTGGCAAAGGACATCGAGGGCTGGATGCTGACGGCGGCGCTCGTCGGCCTCGGTGCCGGGGTTCGCATCGACCGACTGCGGAACCTGGGCCCTCAGCCGTTGGTGCTCGGGGCGATCGCCTGGGTGATGGTGGCAGCAGTCTCTTACGTCGGGGTGATCACCCTCGTGCAATAGTCGGCGCTGGCTCGATCGAGCAGCTCGGTGGTTACTCCCGCAGCGGCTGGTCTGCCTGTGAAGTAGCCCTGCAAGTACGTGATGCCAGAAGCCGCAAGTGATCTCCGTTGATCATCAGTTTCGACGCCTTCGCAGACCACCGGCACACCGAGGATGTCGGCGATGGAGACGATGGCTCCCAGAATCTCGCATGGACCTGTGGGGTCGCCACCTGATGATGCTCGCATCTCGCTGAGCATCATCAGCAGGGATCGATCGATCTTGAGTACGTCAAAGGGCACTCGCAACAGTTGCCCGAGATTGGAGTAGCCGCTTCCGAAGTCATCGATCGAGATCTTGAAACCGACCGCTCGAAGCTGTTCGAGCCGAGCGATTGCGGTTCCATGTTCATCGAGTGCGGCAGTCTCGGTGACCTCGATGGTGAGACGGTTTGGGTCGACTTCCCAGGCGGTTGCGGTACGCAAGATGGATGAGACGAACTCGGGCTCGGCCAACTGTCGGGGCGACACGTTGAGCGAGATCGTGAGGTCGGGGTTGGCGCCTTCAGCGGTCCAGACCACAAGTTGTCGACACACACCTTCGGCAACCCAGCGGCCGATGGCACAGATGTCGCCGGCGGCCTCAGCGATGGGAATGAACTCGTCGGGTGTCACGGCGCCGAGCGTCGGGCTGTTCCACCGCAGGAGCGCTTCGAGGCTCTCGACTGCACCCGTGGAGGAGAAGACGATCGGCTGGTAGTCGAGCTCGAATTCGTTGTCGTAGACCGCCGAGTACATCGCGCGGCGGACCTGAGCGCTGCGCGAAATGGAAGCTTCGAGCGCCGCCTCGTACGTGTGGGTGCGGCCGGTTCCGCCGCGCTTCGCAACGATGAGCGCAGATTCGGCTCGGCCGTGGAGACTCTCGACATCCTGAGGTTGGTCGACGATCGCAATGCCGATGCTGACGCTCAGGCTCTCGGGTCGACCCGAGATCCGGAACGGTTCTGCGAACGCCCGCCGCATCGAGGCAGCACAAGCGTGTGCCTCCTCACTCGATGCAACGTTCACCGCCGTGGCGAACTCGTCAGATCCGAGTCGAACCAGCGACGCGTCAGATCCAAGTGCTCGCCGAATGCGCGTGGCCGCAAGCCGCAGCAGTTCGTCGCCAGCTCGATGACCGAGGGCGTCATTGGTTGCACGGAAGGCGTCAATGTCGAGCAGAACGAAGGCTGCGCTCTTGCCGGTGTCGGACAAGGTGGCCGAGACCTCCGCCAGCAACGACGGCAACATCCTTCGATTGGAGACCCCGGTCACGGCATCGGTTCTGGCCTGGCGATGCAGCTCTTCGCGCATGATGTGTTCGTGCGAGATGTTCCGAGCCGTCACGACGTGTCCGGCGACGGCCGGATCGGCAGAGAGATCGGACACTCGCAGTTCGAACGGAGCCGATGTGCCGTCAGCAAGCGAGAGTTCAAAGACCTCCTTGCTTGCTGCTTCGGTGGAGGAGCGAAGATGGCGACGAAGACGCGTGCGAGAACCCTCAGCGGCACGTGCCACCAGATCCTCCAGGTGGTCGAGTTCGTCGCTGAGCAACTGAGCGGCCGACTCCGATCGGTAGTTGATGTGTCCGTCCTCTCCAATGACCAAGAAGGCATCGGTGGAGTCGGAGATGAGGGCAGCAAGTCGGCGTCCGGCGTTCTCTTCTGAGCGGACAGCCAACTGATGATTGCGGTTGCGGGCCCACGAACGAGTCAACCCAATGAGCGCACTCAGCGACACGGCGATGATGGCGAGGAACGCCAAGAGCGCTCGCTCTTCGGCAGCTTCCGCATTCAGCTCAGAAGTGGTCGCAGCTTTGTCGAGCAGTGCCTGCAGGTCACCGTGTTCGTGCACCGGGTGCGGTTCGCCTTCAGGATCGAGAAGCCACGTACCGCAAACGGCGATCTCGACGAGCAGAGCCCGTGTTGCGTCGGCATCTGCATCGGACAGGGCGGCCAGAGCTTCGTCATGACTGCCGCTCAGTTCCGCGACCGCAGCGTCGATGCCTTCGATTGACGGGTCCCCGCCGGCGATGCGAACGGCGTCCGCCGTGGCGACGTGCATTGCGGCGACTTGCAGGTCTCGAGCGGCAGAAGATGAGCTGCGCTCGGCAAGGGCACTTTGGACAGAGAGCACACCGAAGAGCACGGTCGAGACGCCGAAAAGCCAGTAGACCCCTCGTTGAATCCATGCGCTACCCATCCGTGGGCCCATGTCGTGTTCCGCCAGTCCTTGATGATCCACGGACGTATCGGCGCGCCGGCCTCATGACCGTAGCGATCTGGCGACGTTGGGTAGGTCGACCCAAGTTCCTGCCATCCGGCTTCGCATCGGAGATCAAGAAAATCGGAGCGTTGCTGCTCCGAGGTGTCCGAATGGTCCAGACTCGTTCGTGAGTGACACATCGGCACCCCGCTGATGATCACCAGAACAAAGGAAAAGCACATGACCGAGAAGATCTCGATGATGGGAACGATCTCTTGCCAGGAGGGCAAAGGCGACGAGATGGAAGCCGTGCTCACGCGCATGGTCGAAGCAGCTCAAGGCGATCCTGGGATCGAGATCTACTCGTACTTCCGGGGAGAGAACGATGCCTTCTCCTTCTTTGCTCTCATGACGAACGAGGAGTGCATGCAGAGCCACGGTCAGACCCCAGAGATGCAGGCGGTAATGGCCGACTTCGGGCCGCTCATGGCTGCGCCGCCACAGATGTCGCCGGCGCGACCGATCGCCGCCATCGGCTTCGATCTCTGAGTAGGTCGTGACTCACTACTTGCTGTCGACATTCTCTGATTCGGCGCCTCCGGAAGCGGAGCCAGCCGAACCGCCCCCGCCGGAACAGATGCAAGAGATGATGTCGGCCATCGTTGCGCTCGAAGCCGAGATGGACGCCAGCGACACTTTCGTGTTCGGAGGCCATCTGCACGGACCTGATGCGGCAACCGTGGTCGATGCCACCTCTGGTGCTGCGTTGATCACCGATGGCCCATTCGTCGAAGCCAAAGAGCACGTGGCTGGTTTCTACATCATCGAGGCGGCGGATCTTGATGAGGCGATCGGGTGGGCTGATCGAGTCTCGGCCTGTGTCGGCCGTCCGATCGAAGTCCGTCCGTTCGGCGGCACCGGGCGAGTCGCCGACCAGATGCCGCCGGCTGGGTGACATCAGAAGGTGATACCGATCCTGGCACGGAGGTCGCTGAGGTTTTTCAGGCGGTCTCGGGCCAGGCGGTTGCGACGCTGATTCGATGGTGTGGCGACATCTCGACGGCGGAAGACGCTGTGCAGGATGCCTTCGTGGTTGCCATGGATCGCTGGCCCGTCGACGGTGTTCCGGCAAACCCGGCGGGCTGGATCGTGACCACGGCACGTCGACGTGGCATCGACGATCTTCGTCGAACCAAGCGAGGTCGCGAGCTCGAGCTGGAGGCAGCGGCGGGTCAGCCCACTGCTGCTGAACACGTCAGCCGGCCCATCGACGGACCAGTCGATGACGGACCAATTCATGACGATCGTCTGCGGCTGATGTTCACCTGTTGTCATCCGGCCATTCGCTCCGAGCATCAGGTGGCGTTGACACTTCGGCTCCTCGGCGGGCTGAGTGTCGCCGAGATCGCCAGGAGCTTTCTGGTGAGCGAAGCAGCCATGGCCAGACGCTTGGGTCGAGCGAAATTCAAGATCTCGGCGGCGAACATCGCGTACCGTGTACCGGCCGAGGACGAGCTCGCTGAACGCGTCGCCTCGGTACTCGGTGTCCTCTATCTGATCTACAACGCCGGTACTGATGACCTGGCTGGAGGAGCGACGCTTCGTGGTGAAGCTGTTCGTTTGACGCGAAGTTTGGTCGAGCTGCTGCCTACGAGCGATGAAGCTGCTGGCCTGCTCGCCCTGCTGCTGTTGAACGAATCTCGGGTGCCCGCTCGCGAGGCGGCTGGCAGTGTCGTGCTGCTGCGAGACCAGAACCGAAAACTCTGGACCCGGTCGCTCATCACCGAGGGGCACCGCATCGTTCGTGGCTGTGTCGCCAATGATCGGCCAGGCCCGTTCCAGCTGCAGGCGGCCATCCAGGCAGTGCACTGTCACGCCTCCTCGTTCGCCGAGACCGACTGGGTTCAGATCACCGAGCTGTACGACCATCTCTTCGCCGTGACCGCCTCGCCCATCGTGGCGATGAACCGAGCCATTGCCAGAGGCGAAGTCGTTGGGTCTCAGGTGATGCTCGATGAGTTGGACACCATGAGCGATGCGCTGTCGGGCTACCCGTTCTGGCACGCGGCGCGAGCATTTGGACTGCGTGATGTTGGCCTGGCCGCAGAAGCAGCTCGGGCATTTCGAGCGGCACAGGAGCTGGCTTCGTCTGATCGAGATCGGGTGTTCTTCGCCGATCAAGCGGCCGAGCTCGAGAGCGAGCGATGAACTCAGTGGTAGCGCTGGACGAGGCGGGCCATCTCGACCGCCACGTAGGCAGCGTCTTCACCGAGGTTGTAGCCACCGTCGTCTGAGCTCTTGGCCATCGCTGCTGAATGCGAGCGGGTCGAAAGAACACCGAAGGCCACTGGTACACCGGTGGCCCGTTGCACGTTCTGGACGCCGCGAGCGCACTCGTGAGAGATGATGTCCTCTTCGTCCTCGCCGGAGATGACCGCTCCCAAGCAGATGACCACGTCGACCGTGCGTGATTCGACGATGACCTTCACGGCGAGCGGGATCTCGAAGCAGCCGGGAACGGTGTGCTCCTCGACACCACGGACCTCGAGTTCATCGAGCACGCGCCGTGTCCCGGCGGCAAGCCGTTCGACGATGGTCGGGTGCCAGCGAGCGCGCACGATGGCAACGCGAAGTCCCTCTCCGTCAAGGCCGGCTGGTGGTGAGGGGCGATGATCATGCGGGGCCATCGCCGGCACGATAGGCGGGCCTCTCGCGCAGCACTATTCCTTGGGCGATTCTGAACCAAACGTCTCAGGTTTCGGCTCTTGGGTGAGCAGCCACGGCTCGTCGGCTTCCCATGGCTCGGGGACGTATGGCTCGCGGACCACGGGCTCGGCCACGGTGCGCGCGGCGAAGATGCCGGCGAGCATGCCGAACAAGTGGCCCTCCCACGAGATGCCCGCCTGTGGGACGAGGCCGATCAGCATCGACGAGTACATCATGATCACCACGAATGCTGGGCCCACCGTGGCCGGCTTGCGTTCGAAGAACGCTGCGCCGAGCAACGCACCGAAGTAGCCGAAGACCACGCCACTGGCCCCGATGTGGTTCACGCCGCCAGCAAACAGCCAGGTGCCGAAGCCTCCAACGATCACCGATATGGCCGTCACGGTGATCCAGTGCTGCCAACCGCGGACGGCGACAAGGCCGCCGAGGACGAGCCACGGCACCGAATTCGATGTGATGTGGCCCCAGCCACCGTGCAGCATCGGGGCGGCGAGGATGCCGTCGAGACCGTCGAGCTCACGGGGATGAATGCCGCCACTCTGGAACCAGCCGTCGAAGATGAACGTGTCGGCGATCTCGATCAGCCACATCACGAGCAGCAGGCTGACCAGCACGCCAAACGGTGAGCCGGTGAGTGCTTGGGTGATGCGGCGGCGAACCATCTGTCAATCGTAGGCGGCAGACGGGCTGGAGATCGATCGCTCGCCTCGGATCGGTAGTCTCCACCGATGGCACACGTCGAGAGCAACGGCCGCAACATCTGGGTGGAAGAAGCGGGCGAAGGCGAGCCGCTGTTGCTCGTGATGGGATTGGGCGGGCAGCTGGTCGACTGGCCAGACGAGTTCGTTGATGGCTTGGTGGCCGCTGGCTTTCGAGTCATCCGATTCGACAACCGCGACATCGGACTGAGCGACAGCGACGATTGGACTCCGCCGTCCATGGCGCAGATGGCGATGGCCATGTTGTTCAAGCGCAAGAAGCTCGACGTCGGCTACCGGCTCACTGACATGGCCGCCGACGCCGTTGGTGTCTTGGACGCACTCGAGCTCGATTCGGCCCACGTGGTCGGCATGTCGATGGGCGGCATGATCGCCCAGACGATGGCCATCGAATACCCGCAGACGGTTCGGTCGTTGTGTTCGGTCATGTCCAACACCGGCGACGGCAAGAACGGCCGGGTCGCCTTCAGCGTGCTGCGCAAGCTCGCCCGGGCGAAGCCGCCGACTCGTGAGGAAGCTCCCGAGGTGCTGACCGAACAGTTCAGCCTCTGGACCGGCTCGGCGTGGCGCCGGGACCTGCACCTCGAACGAGCGAGGATCTCGGTGGCGAGGGCGTGGAACCCCGTTGGCACCGCCCGCCAGTCGGCGGCCATCGCAGCGAGCCCCGACCGAACGCCAGCCCTTCGCACCCTCGACGTGCCCACCCTCGTCGTGCACGGCACCCAAGACAAGCTGGTGCTGCCGACTGGCGGCGTGGCCACGGTCGAGGCCATTCCGAACGCTCGCCTGGTCATGTTCAACGACATGGGCCACGACCTGCCCCACACCCGCAACGCCGAACTCATCAGCGAGATCAAACAGAACACCCAGCGAGCCACCTGACCACCCGCCTCGCCGTTCTGGCAGGCAGAAGCGTCGCTGATGACGCTTACGCCCGCCAGAACAAGAGTTGGTGGCTACTCGGTCGGCTCGAACTGGATGGTGGGCAGGATGTCCTCCTCGAACTCGTCGAGGAAGTCCGTGCCGTCGAGGCCGCCAACAAGGAACACGAACGGATCTGCGCCGTCAGGCATCTCGATGAAGTACATCCGCATCGCCAGGCCAGGAAAGAGGCTCTGGTTGACGGTCATGCCGGCTTCAGGGTCAAAGAACTCAGACGAGACCGTATAGAACTGCATGCACGTCGACGGGCACTCGGGGAAGGTGCCACCCTCGAACGCTGGGTCGATTTCGATGTCCCAGATCGTTGCAATGCGGCCGGACACCTCGAGGAAACCTGGTCGACGTTCGGCGATCAAACCGTTGGTGTCGATCCACTCATCAACCGCTGCCGGGGCAATCGATCCCTCGCCGAGATAGGTGTTGTCGATTGCCTCCGCCGCGTTGTACCAGCCCCCGACACGAGCAATCGTGAGGAAGTTCGTGCCGTTGAGCAGCTGAACCTCTCCCGGCCCGGCGTAGCTGACAGTCGATGTCGCAGAGGTCTCGAAGAGGATCGTCTCGCCGAGCTGGTCGGTTTGCAGAGGGCCAGCACCCAGCAGCAGCCCGTCGACGATCGGGGTCGGCCCGCTTCCGGGAACAGAGAGCGGTCCGCCGTCGGGGCCGATCTCGATGGTGGGCAGAATCGTCGCCTCGAACTCGTCGACGAAGGTTGCGTCGGGACCGAAGCCCGCGGCCCAGATGGCGATGGGGTCGAAGCCGTCGACCTCGATGAACCACAGGCGGAGCTTCAAGCCGGGATTGATGACCTTGTCGCCGCTCTGGGCCGTTCCCGGATTGAAGAACTCCGAGGACGGCGAGGCGGTGAGAACGCATCGGTCACAATCGTCGAACAGACTTCCTTCGACGGTTTCGTCGATCTGGATGTCGTAGACGCGAGCGGTCCGGCCCGAGATGGTGACATCAGGGAGTCGCTCGCCAATGTGTTGATTGGCTTCGATCCAGCCCTCGACATCGTTCGACGGAATGCTGCCCTCGCCCCGGTAGGTGTTGTCGACCGATTGGTCCGCGTCGTACCAACCTCCGACCCGGCTGGCGACGATGATGCCGATGTCTTCGTTTGCATCCGATGGTTTGGTGAGCCCGAAGAAGCCTGGCTCGACGAAGATCGTCTGCATGGGTTGTGGTGCATCGAAGGTCAGGGTCATCCCGAGATCCTCGGTGGTCGTGAGGCCGCTGACCGGCAGACCGGCCAGAAGCGGGGTGGCTTCTTCAGCAGGCGCCTCCGTCGTGTCCGGGGCAGAGTCCTCTTCGAGTGTGGTCTCGGCAGGCGGGTCGTCGGTGACGATGAGGTCGTCCTCGCCATCCCGATTGATGGCGAAGACGCTGGCAGCGATGGCAACAATGGCGACCGCCGCCGCAATTGCCAGCCAATTCCGCTTTCGTTCTGCGATCTCCTGATCGATCTCGGCTTCTGCAGTCAACATGATGATGTCCCTCGCTTCGTTGGGCTCGGGTTCGGCCATCCGTTGTTGAATGGCGTCCCAAGCGGTCGGCGATGGAGATGCCTGGTCGGCAATGTGGCTGAGGTCGTTCTCGAGCCGGTCGGTGAACTTGGTCATGAGCCGAGATCCTTCCGAAGTGTTGCGAGTCCTCGTCGCAGGTGAGAGCGGACAGTGGCAGCAGGCATGTCCATGATCTTGGCGATCTCGGACGAGCGGTAGCTGCCGTAGTAGCGAAGGACGACGGCGATGCGTTGGTCCTCCGGCAGGTCGGCCAGCACATCCCAGAGCTCGTCGGCATCGTTCGTCAACGACCCCGGAGCTTCCGGTGGGTGCTGGTGCATCACCCGACGACGCCGAAGCGCCGAACGGCAGCGGCTGACCACTGCCGTGCGCAGGTATGCGCCGGGCTTGTTGATCTCGTCCAGCCGTCGAGAAACCTCGACGAAACTGTCCTGGACGATGTCTTCTGCTTCGGCGTTGCTGCCGACGAGCGTGAACGCCAGTCGAACCATCCCGGGGTACTCCACCTGGAACAGGTGCTCGAGTACGGCCGGGTTGTCAGTCACCGCCTTGGTGCCCTTTGTGTCCCTCAGTATTTTCTCCATCACCACCAACGGCGTCGAGCAGACACGAAGTGTTGCAAGAACCTGAGATTCCTGCTGTGCCGGAAGAACGCCGGTTCGGCTGGCGGCGCGATCAGGAGGTTTGGGCGATGATCTCTTCGCCGAAACGGGCGAGTGTTTCTTCAGGGTCGCGGTAGAAGGCAAACGCCGGAACGATGCACCGGTCGACACCAACGGCTTCGAGCGCTTCGACCGTGCCGAGGATGTCCTTGCCTCCCGGCATGATCCCGCCGGCCGACATCTCGATGGCATCGAAGTCACGGTCTGCCTCACCTGCCGCCCGCTTCACCGTCTCGAACAGGTTGGCGAGTTCGTCGGTGCCGCCGGTGGCGGGGAAGAAGCCGTCGCCGAGACGGCCGGCCCGTCGAGCGGCGAAGTCGGTGTGACCGCCCACGTGAATTGGCACGGTGCCATTGACCGGGCTGGGTTCTTGGATGCAGTTCTCGAACTGGAAGAAATCGCCGTCGAAGCTGGCTTGTTCCTGGGTCCACAGCGCCCGGAGCGCCGCGGCGTATTCGTCGGTGCGGCGGCCGCGCTCGTTGAAGGGAACGCCAATGGCGTCGAACTCCTCTTCGAGCCACCCCACGCCGATGCCCAACACCATGCGGCCTTGCGACAGGTAGTCGAGCGTGGCCACCTCCTTGGCCAAAACGACCGGGTTGCGCTGGGGGAGGATCATCACGCCGGTCGCCAGCTTGATGGTCGACGTTGCCGCCGCGAGGTAGGACAGCCAGATCAGCGGGTCCGGAATCGGAGCCGTCTCGGTTCCCGGCATCTTGCCTGACTCCGAGTAGGGGTAGGCCGATTCGTAGCCAGCGGGAACGACGACGTGCTCGACCGTCCACAGCGAGTCGAAGCCAGCAGCCTCGGCTGCGAGGGCCATCTTGACGGCCTCATCTGGCTCAGTGAAGGGACCCGTGTTGGCAAAAACGATTCCGAAGCGCATACGCCGACCCTAGGTCAAACGTCGATCTCGAACTGATTGCAGAGCGCCGAGTGGCGGGATCTCTGCTCCATCGTCAGGAGGGAGCCAGGTTTGACTTCGGCCACACCGCGGTCGTCGCCTACCAGCTCTTGAGGGCGTTGGCGATGTGGCGGGTGGCGGCGGCGATACCCGAGTCGCCTAGCGGCGCATCCATCGCAAGCAACGTGGCCTCGAGCGTGCCCAAGGTGCCGAGAATCATCGGTGGATTGAGGTGGCCCATATGGCCGATGCGGAAACGGGGCTCGTCGCTGCCGATGCCGAGCCCGAGGGTCAAGCCTGCGTCGCGTTCAGCTCGCAGCCGAAGTTCGTCGGTGTCGATGCTGCCGGCGAGCACCGTGGTGGTGGCAAGCGATCGATGGGCGGGATCGGGGATGTTGTGCTGGAGGCCGCCCGGTGTGGACCACGCATCGACGGCCGCCCACACGGCGCCAGCAAGTACTTCGTGCCGAGCCCACACTGCTTCGAGACCGCCCTCTTCGGCAATCATGTCGAGCGCTTCGCGCAACGCATAGAGCAGCGGAATGGGAGGTGTCCCGCCGTAGTACTGATAGTGCTCCTCGACGTCGACCCTGCCATCCCAGTCGACGTACCCGACGCGAGCATCGGCATGAGCGTGGGCTGCGAGCGCCTTGTCGTTGGCCCAAACGAGGCCGATGCCAGGCGGCGTCATCAAACCCTTCTGTGATGCCGCAACCGTCAGATCGACACCCCACGCATCCATCTCGAACGGTTCACAACCAAGCGAGGCAATGGCGTCGACCATGAACAGGGCTGGGTGATTGGCCGAGTCGATGGCCTCCCGAATTGCCTTGATGTCATTGCGCACGCCCGTTGCGGTGTCGGTGAGGACGACGAGGACAGCCTGGATCTCGTGCGCCGTGTCCTTCTCGAGGCGCTCTCTCACCGCTGCAGGATCGACAGGACCGCGATCGCTGCCGGGGAGGTTCTCAACGTCGAACCCCGACATCGATGCCATCTCGCCCCAGAAGAACGCGAAGCGTCCGGATTCGAGCACGAGCACCTTTTGGTCGGTCCGCAAGGTGTTCGAGATGGCCATTTGCCACGCCGCGTGACCGTTGCCGATCACCAGGAAGGGCGTGCCCTCGGTCCGGGCGATTGCGGGCAGGTCGGCAAAGATGCTGGTCGAGACGTCGAGAAGGGGCCCCTCGTAGATGTTCGGCATCGGTCGCTGCATGGCGGCGAGGACTCGGTCAGGGGTGACGGAAGGACCGGGAATGGCGACCATGGGTCGACCGTGACGAAGCGACATCACTGCAGGGTAGAGCCGGCGGCTCGATCGAGGTCACTCCGGAGCGATCGGCATCACGAGTGTTGTGAACGTGCCATCGTCGGCGGAACGAATCACGAGCGGGCGGAGTGGGTCGACGATGTCGATGACGACCTCGTTGCCGATCATTGCCGCCAATGCCGTCCGGAGAAACGTCGGATTCAGCAGCACGGATTGATTCGGGCCGGTGTGGCTCGTGCGGACCTCGGCCGCGTCGGCCCCGTGCCGGACTCGAAGCCCCGCGGAACCGAACTCGAACGTCGTCGGGCTCGAACGATCGATCAGGACTTCGTCGATCGCCGACGGATCGGCGATCACGGTGGTGACCCCGGTGGGTGTGTCGAGCACGGTCTGGTAGTCGGGGTACTCCGCGGGAATGCGGTCAGCGCTTGTTTCGACCGCCCCAGACAGTGTGATGGTCGTTGTCGTTGCTTCGATCGTGACATCACCGTCAACGTCGAGCAGCGGCTGCCAATCGCCGACTGCGGCGGCGGCCACGACGACGGTGAACGCCCGTGTGAACGCCGTCGGGACGAGATCGCGTACAGCAAGGCGATGGCGGTCGGTTGCGACCACTCGAAGCGACCCGTCCTTCGCCTCGAGGAGCACGGTCATCAGGTGCGGGAGGATCGGGTCGACACAAGCGACAGGCAACACCTGGCCGACAGCGGCGCCGAGCGCTCGAGCAGGCAGGGTGAGAGCGCCGACGGCTTGAGCGTCGTTTGTGTTGAGATCGTTGGTGTTCGGGTCGTTGGTGTCCACAGCAGTGTCCTTGTCGGTAGCGGCGCCCAGGTCTTGGGCGATGGAGTGGACACGGCCGACGTTCGCTGCGAGCTGATCGAGGTGTGATTGCACCACGTTGCGCCGTTCGGATTCGGTCAGTCCCAGCGCACGAGCGATCAGCGGCAACGGCATCTGCAAGCGGCGCAGATCTCTGATGAGTTGCCCGTCGGCCACCTGGTGGGCGGCAAAGCGCCGATAACCGGAGCGGGCATCGACGTCGGCGGGATGCAACACGCCCCGATTGGCGTAGAACCGCACGGCGCTCACCGAGAGTCCGGTTGCCTCGGCGAAGTGGCCGATGCTCATGAGTGGCTGGTTCGTGTTCGCTTCGTTTACTGAGTTGTCCACGCCGACACCTTCAACCCTTCACCAACTCGAGAGTCAAGCAGGTTTCTGGATGGTCCTCGCTTGGTCACACGCGAGCGAGCGGGGCCTGCTTGACTCTCTTGGTGCCCACTTTCGATTTTTCCTTCACCGTCGACGCTCCTTTCGAAGCGGTCAGCGAGTTCCACAGCGATGGCTCGGCGCTCAAGACGCTGACGCCCACGTACGCCCAGATCCACTCGATGGATCCCCTCGGCGAGGGTTCGATCACGAAGTTCACCGTGTGGGCGGGGCCGATTCCCGTCCACTGGACCGCCGAACACAGCGGCATCTCCGACAGCGGTTTCACCGATACCCAGATCGAGGGCCCGATGCAGACGTGGGTGCACACCCATCGCTACGAGCCCATCGACGATGGCAGCACCAAGGTCATCGAGCACATCGAGTACGAGTTCGGCACATCACCGAAGGACAAGATCCTCTGTTTGCTGATGTTCAACCCACCGGCGCTGTTCGGGCTGTTCACCTACCGGAAGTTCATCACTCGCTTCAAGCTGCGCAAGAAGTAGGCAGAGAAGCGCCCGTCAGCCACCAGACAACGCCAGTCCCGTCAGGCCGCGGATGACGAAGGTCGGGTGATAGCTGGGTTCCTCGACCAACGCGAGCTTCGGGAAGCGTTCCACCAGCCCCTTGACCGATTGGGCGAGTTCCAGTCTGGCCAGCGGTGCTCCCACGCAGAAGTGGATGCCGCCACCGAAACCGACGTGCGACGGGTCGTTACGGCCGACCTCGAACGTGTCGGGTTCGAGGAATCGACGAGGGTCACGCTGGGCTGAGCCGAAGAGCATGGCCACTTCCTGCCCGACCTCGATCTGTTGCCCCGCAATCTTGACCCCTTCGTCGAGCACCCAGCGCTCGAACATGTGGAGGGGTGGATCCCAGCGCAACAGCTCTTCGACCGCATCGCTCGGCGCGACCTCGCCCGACACCAATCGGTGCCACTGGTCGGGGTGATGCATCAAGGCTCGGAAACCGTTGCCGAGCGTGTTGACCGTGGCCTCGTGGCCCGCCTCGACCAACACCATGGTGGTCCCGATGATCTCGGCCTCGGTGAGCGTGTCGCCGTCGTCTTCGACAGCAACGAGTTGGGACACCAACAGATCGTCGGGGTTGCGGCGCTTCTCGGCGATGAGCGCCGTTGTGTAGTCGATGTACTCGCGAGCGGCGACGTTCGCAGCCGCCTTGGTCTCGTCGCTCGATTCGAGTTCGTACATCTTGACGATCGCGTGGGACCAGTCGAGCAGCAGCTGCGAGTCCTCGACGGGCACGCCGAGCATCGAACAGATGACGGTCACCGAATACGGCTGTGCGTAATCGGTCAGGAGCTCGAACGTGCCCCGATCGGCGCATTCGTCGATCAGGTGGGCAGAGACTTCCTCGATCGCGGGCTGCAGCTTCGCCACGGCTCTCGGCGTGAACACCTTTGACACCAGCCGGCGCAGTCGGGTGTGATCCGGCGGTTCGAGGTTCAGGAGCGACCATTCTTCGTGCTCGTGAAACGAAGCCCATCGAGCGTCGGGTTCGTCCCTGCCCACCTCGGCGTGGCTGAAGCGGTGCGTGTACGCCCGGCCGAGGCGTCGATCTCGCAGCGCAGCAGCGATGTCTTCGAAGCGGGTGAGCACCCACTGGTTGCTCCGGTCGCTCCAGTAGATCGGCGTGGCTTCCCGCAGTGCGTTGAGGACGGGATACGGGTCGGCGATGAACGCCGGATCGGTGACGTCGAAGCGGGCGATCAGCTCGT
>CAYGQE010000036.1:43708-47251 GCA_964351995.1 uncultured Acidimicrobiaceae bacterium
TACGGGTCGGCGATGAACGCCGGATCGGTGACGTCGAAGCGGGCGATCAGCTCGTTGAGGCTGGACGAATCGAGATCGGACATGGCGGAATCGTAGGCCGACTACGTTCTCCCCATGCCCGAAGCCATGGTCCCGATCTTTCGAGTCAACAATGCGGCAAAGACCTCCGAGTGGTACACCCGCTGGGGTTTCACGGTCGTAGGCGAACACCGCTTCGCTCCGGGGCTCCCGGTGTACATGTTCCTCGACCGCAATGGTGTCGAGCTCCATCTGTCGGAGCACACCGGCGATGCCAGGCCAGGAACGCTCGTGTACTTCTGGGTCGACGATGTCGAGGCTGTTGCTCAGGAGTTCGGTGTCGAGGTTGAGGTGCAGCCGTGGGCTCGCGAAGTCACGTTGATGGACCCGGATGGCAACCGCATCAGGGTGGCGACTCGGCAGCCCACCGATTGATCGACGCGTGTCGCCCGCACAATGGCGTCTGCGGCACGGGTGTGCTGGACTCGCCGCTATGACCGATTTCTCCGGCGGCTTGGCCGTCATCACTGGTGGCGGCGACGGCATGGGGCAAGACCTCGCAGTACAGTTGGCTGCCGAAGGCTGCAACATCGCGATCTGCGATCTCAACGAAGACAAGATGGCCCACACCCGATCGTTGGCACTCGAAGGAGCCCCCGACGGAACCGTGGTCACCACGCACCTGTGCGACGTGTCCGACGAAGCACAGCTCGAACGTTTCCGGGACGAGGTTCTCGCCCAGCACGACACCGACCACATCACGATGCTGTTCAACAATGCGGGCATCGGCGGTGGGGGATCGATGGTGGTCGACGCCCGCGAGACGTGGGAGCGGGGCTTCGCCGTGTGTTGGGGTGGGGTCTATCTCGGTACTCGGGTGTTCCTCCCGCTCCTCATTGCTTCACCGAGCGGGCACATCGTCAACACCAGCAGCGTCAATGGTCTGTGGGCATCGCTTGGCCCGGACCGGCCGCACACCAGCTATAGCGCAGCGAAGTTCGCCGTTCGCGGGTTCACCGAAGCACTGATCCAAGACCTTGCGATGCACGCGCCTCACGTCCAGGCCCACGTCGTGTTCCCCGGCCACATCGGCACCGGTATCGCAGGCAACACGCTCGCTGCCCACGGCATCGACCCAGACGGTCTGCCCGAAGTGATGGAGCGAGCGGCCGCCTTCCGTAATGAGGCGCCGACCACGTCGGCATCAGCGGCAACCGTGATCCTCGATGCAGTTCGTGCGGGGGAGTGGCGCATCCTCATCGGGGAAGACGCCCACGTGCTCGACGCCATGGTGCGAGACCGCCCGACAGAGGTCTACGGGCGAGACTTTCTCGAGGACATGGCGTCCCAAGGCGTGCTGGCCAACTTGCTCAGCTGAGAGTCAGCTCGACGCTTTGAGGAAGCGGCGACGACTCCACCAACCCATTGATGCTTGCGCTTTCTCGACACGGTTGCGCAAGTCGTGCTCGGTGCGTCGATGGTGCTCGAGTTCGATCTGATGCTCTCGCCGGGAGTCTTCGATCGACGCTTGGAGATCGAGAATGGTCTCGAATCGCTCCTTGGCAAGGGCGTCGCCGACGAGCATCTTCTCGTTGACATCAGCCAAGTCTTTCCCGAGCCGCATGTTCTCGGCGTCGAGTTCTTCGATGATCGAGTCGAGTTCTTGCACTTCGCGCTTGGCTGCGACCAGATCCTCTTTGGTGCGCACCAGCGCCGACTCGGCGACTTGGCGAGCGGAGGTTTCCTCGATGAGCTGTTGCCCGAGGCCGAGCAACCGTTCGAGCATCTCGGAGAATTCAGGCGATGGTGCGGCCCCGTCAGCACGAAGATCAATGACCCAACCCTCACGCTGTGCGATCACCGCCAACTGGGCGCGCTCGATCTCCAACGACCCTTCGTCGTTTTGGATGGCTTCAGGAAGTTCGCCGGCTTCGATCCGCTGTTCGAGTTGTTTGATCGACACGCCGAGTAGCTCGGCTGCGTCCCGTAAAGCCACTGAGTGACCCGTACTCGCCATAGCCGCTGATCTTACTCTCGCCGTGGGTGATTTTCACTCACCGTCAGTGGTCGGATGAGTCCCCGGTGGATCGACGTACCTCAACATCATCGCTCCCCGGCCGAAAGTCTCTGCATGGGTATCTCCGCTGTCGCCACACTCTCGTTCCTCATTTTGTGGGCGGCCGTCCTCTTCGATGTGTGGCGAACCGACGATCGTTTCGTCCGTCAAGGACCGAAGTGGTGCTGGATGATCTTCGTGGCGGCACTCCCTGTGCTCGGAGCAGCGGCGTGGATGCTCTTCGGCCGACCGTTCTTCATGGTCCGGAAAGACCCGGTGGTTCGCCTCGCCGAGGAGCGCGTGGTTGGATTTGAAGACACCGACGCATGGTCGGACTACTTGCGGTTCGAGTCGATCATGCAACAAGCGGATCGTCTCGACTGATCGACCGCAATCATTTAGCGCCTGACGTGAAGCGGCAGGCCACCCAGTCCGTGGGCTGCTTCGCTGATCGCTTCTGACATCGTGGGATGTGGATGGATCGTGGCTTCGAGGTCCCCGATCGTTGCGCTCATCTCGATGGCGAGCGCCATCTCGCCAGCAAGCTCGGACACCCCGGCGCCGGCAAGCTGAGCCCCGATGATCGTGCCGGCCTCGTCAGCGATCAGCTGCACGAAACCGGCGGTGTCGCCAAGGGTTCGACTCCGGGAGCCAGCGGCGAAGGGGAAGCGGAAGACCGATGTCTCGATGCCCTGATCAGCGGCGGTCGCTTCGGTCAACCCAATGCTGGCCACCTCTGGATCGCTGAACACGATCTCGGGAATGGCCGCAGGGTCGAACGCTGCCGGTCTGCCCGCAATGACCTGCGCTGCCACCTCGGCCTCTGCCGATGCCTTGTGCGCCAGCGCCGGACCCTCGGTGACGTCACCAATTGCATAGATCGTGCGCGTTGCTCGGCGGTCAGGGCCAACGGCGATGTGACCGCTCGGGGTGACCGGCACGTTTGCGGTCGCGAGGCCGAGGTCGTCGGTGTTGGGCGTACGTCCGACTGCCACGATGATGCGATCAGCATCGGCGAGCAGCGGGTCGTCGATACCGCCGACCATGGTGTCGAGCACAACGCTGATCCCCAACTCGTTCATCCGCCTCTCGACGACCTTCGACAATCGTCTGTCCATGGCAGGCAGGAGCGAGTTCGAGCCCTCGACAATGGTGACCGATGCGCCGAGCTTTGCCCAGGCGGTCCCCAGTTCGACACCGATGTAGCCACCTCCAACCACGACGAGACGGCGAGGCACCTCGACGAACTCGAGCGCCCCGGTCGAGTCGACGACACGATCGCCATCCACTGGAAGCGAGGCGACTGCGGTCGGTCGGGATCCGGTGGCGATGATGCAGTTGGCAAATTCGAGGTGGCGGACGTCGGCTCCGGTGACGACTGCCAGACGGTCGGTCTTCGAGAAGCGGGCGGATCCTTCCCAGCGCTCGACCCCGGCATCGTCGAGCAGCGTGGCAACGCCGCCGGTGAG
>CAYGQE010000037.1:0-30239 GCA_964351995.1 uncultured Acidimicrobiaceae bacterium
TCGCTGGCTTCCGGGTGCTGTTCACCACATGGATCCACGACCAACTCGAGCCGCGAGAGCTCGCCCAGCTGTCCGGGGTCTCGAGGGCTGCGGTGTCCGGGGTGCTCAAGACGTTGGAGCGTGACGGCTTGGTCGAGCGCAACCGAGAACAAGCGGATCGCCGCCTCGTCACGGTCCGAGTCACTGAGGACGGCGAGTCAGTCCTTCGTGAGACCTACGCTGCCCAGAACCGTCGCGAGGTGGAACTCTTCGCCTCCCTGCGACCAGAACAAGTCGAGCAACTGCATTCGTTGATGCAACAACTGCTCGCATCGGAGCTCCCGTGACCCACCCGATCAGCAACGAGAAGTACGTCTCGCTCACCACATATCGCAAGAACGGAGAAGCAAAGCCAGCTCCGGTCTGGATCGTCGACACCGGCGACGGGACCGTCGGCTTCTGCACGGCGTCATCGAGTTGGAAGGTGAAGCGCCTGATGAACGACCCAACGGTCAGCGTTTCGCCATCGGACTCCAAAGGCAAGGTCGCACCCGGAGCCGCCGCCCACTCGGGCTCGGCCATCGTGTCGGCCGAGGAATTTCGCCGGGTGTGGGCACTCGTGATTGCCAAGTACGGGCTTCAGGCTCGCGGCATCAAACTGATGGGCAGCTTCATGAAACTCATCGGCAAGGGCAGCGGCACCGACCGGGCCGTCATCATCACGCTCGCTGACTGACCAGAGCACGAGAACGCAAACGGAGATGGTTAGGACTCTTGACCATCTCCAATCTGGCTGCTTGACTGCCTGTCTATGGGGACGAGCGCCACGACCGGGTTTCACAATCGCGAGGTCGAGACGATGCCTCGACCTCAGCTGGAGTCGCTACAGCTGAAACGGCTGCAGGCGACGCTCCAACGGCTTCGAGCGAACGTGCCCGTCATGGCTGAACGCATCAGCGACATCCCAGACCCGAGCAGCCTGAGCGACCTCACGGCCTTCCCGTTCCTTCGCAAGGCCGACCTCCGCGACCACTACCCGTTCGGCCTGTTCGCCGTCGAACGAAGCGAACTCGCCCGCATCCACGCCAGTTCCGGCACAACGGGAAAGCCAACCGTGGTCGGCTACACCGCCGATGACCTCACCATTTGGTTCGAGTGCGTGGCAAGGGCACTGCGTGGCGCCGGCATCGAGCCGGGATGGATGCTCCACAACGGCTACGGCTACGGCCTTTTCACCGGCGGTTTGGGCCTGCACGGTGGCGCCGAAGCTGCGGGCATCAACGTTGTTCCTGTCAGCGGCGGTAACACCGATCGCCAGTTGATGCTGATCGAAGATTTTGCCCCCGAGGCCATCTGCTGCACACCGTCGTACGCACTCACCTTGGCCGAGCGCCTCGGCGACAAGGCGGAGTCGTCCTCGCTCCGAGTAGGCATTCTCGGAGCCGAGCCGTGGACCGAGGCCATGCGCAAGGCCATCGAGGATCGCCTCAACCTCATCGCGATCAACATCTACGGCCTCTCCGAGGTGATCGGTCCCGGCGTGTCCTGCGAGACCGCCGATCGCGACGGTCTGGTGATCATGGAGGATCACTTCCTGCCCGAGATCGTCGATCCCGAAACCGGCGAACGCTTGCCCGATGGCGAGATCGGCGTCCTCGTCCTGACCAGCCTCACCAAACAAGCGTTCCCTGTCCTGCGCTACTGGACCGGAGATCTCTGCTCGATCACACGAGAACCGAGTGCGTGTGGCCGAACCCACGCCCGCATGTCGAGCATCGTTGGCCGTGCCGACGACATGCTCGTCATCCGTGGTGTGAACGTCTACCCGAGCAACATCGAACACGCACTCCTGCAGGTCGAAGGTGTCAGCCCGCACCATCAAGTCATCGTCACACGCGACGGCACGCTCGACTCCCTCGAGGTCCAGGTCGAGTCCCACATCAGTGATCCGGCCGAGATCGACTCGCTCGTTCGCACCATCAACCACCACCTCAACTCCGCCCTCGGCATCAGCGTGACAGTCACCGTGCACGCCGAAGGGGCACTGCCCCGTTCCGAAGGCGGCAAGCTCAGCCGCACCCTCGACCAGAGAGATTTGGGATCCGCATGACTGCACGAACCGCGACGCCAAGAAGCTGGCCGACCGAGGCCGCCTTTGACACCTTCATCAACGAAGGAGGCATGGTCGAAGCTGGAGACGACATTCCCCAGGCCTACCTCGACGAGGTCTTCCGCTTCATCGAATTCCATGCCAACTCTGAACTCATGGGCGGATTGACCGAGCGGGACTGGATCCCAAAGGCCCCCGGCCTTCGCCTCAAGCAGATCTTCCTGGCCAAGACCCAGGACGAGATCGGCCACGCTCACCTGCTCTACATGGTGGCGGCAGACATGGGCGTCAAGAGCCGAACCGAGATGCTCGAGCAGCTGTTCGATGGCCGTTCCCGGTTCCACAACGTGTTCCACTACCAGGCGGTGACCTGGGCCGACCAAGTTGCCATTGCGTTCCTGGTCGATGCCGCAGCCTTTGCCTCGCAACGGGCCGTGTTCGCCGAGTGCACCTACGGGCCGTACAAGCGAGTGCTGAAGCGGATCGTGGCTGAGGAGGGGTTTCACATGCGCCACGGCGAGGAGATGCTGCTGCGCCTCGCCGAAGGCACACCGGTGCAGCACCGCATGTTCCAGGAGGCCCTCGAGCGATGGTGGTGGCCAGCGGTTCAGCTCTTCGGCCCCGACTCTGACCCGAACGATCTGTTGTTGCGCTGGAAGATCAAGTCGCAGCGCAATGAAGAGCTTCGCCACGCATACATCCAAAAGTATGTGCCGCTCCTGCAGGGCTACGGCTTCGAGATTCCCGACAACAACCTCCGATACGACGAGGACACCAAGGCTTGGGTCACCACTGACATCGATTGGGAGCCGCTCAAGGCAACGATGCGAAACGGCGGTCCCGACTCGCGTCGCCGGATCGCCAACGCAGCGGCGAACTGGTCTGACACCGCATGGGTCCGGACCGCGCTCGAAGAGACCGCGTTGTCGAAGGCAGCGGCGTGAGCGCCACCGTCATGAAGGCCGTGGCCTCGATCACCGATCCGGAATACCCGGACATCTCGATCGCCGATCTCGGCCTCGTCGAACAGGTCACCGTGGACGGCGCCACCGCAACGGTCGGGCTCATCCCCACATTCTCCGGCTGTCCTGCTCTCGCCATGATCGCTGCAGACGTTCAAGTCGCCGTCGAGGCCTTGGACGAGATCGACGCATGTACCGTCGAGTGGTTGAAAAGCCCAGTTTGGAGCACTGACCGGGTCTCTCTGGCGGCCCGGTCAAGCCTCAACCTCGACTACACGGTGACACTTCGACGCAAGGATGGCACCCTGCGCTGCCCCGCCTGCGGTTCCAACACAGTGGCCGATCAGAGCCCTGCCGGCCCCACCCGCTGCCGCTCGATTGCCTGGTGCAACTCGTGCCGAAACGTGGTCGAGGTCATGAGATGAAGAGAGTCATGAGATGAACAGAGTCATGCGGTGAGAGGAACAGCGTGAACGTGTACGAAGTGTTCTTGAAGAAAGCCGGCAAAGACGAATTCCGTCACGCTGGCTCACTCGAAGCTCCCGATGCCGACATGGCGATCATGTACGGGCGAGAGAGCTACGCCCGTCGGGCGGAGGGAGCAGAGATGTGGCTGGTCGAGCGATCGAACCTCATCGAAGCCGACCCGGGATTTCTCGCAGTCAACGCTGATAAGCCCCACCGTCACAACGACGGCTCCGCTGTGGCGGAGCGCCGCAAGCGAAAGCGAGAGGAAGACAAATGACCGAGCTCTCCCCTGCTGCCAGGGACTATCTCCTCACCCTGGCCGACGATGAGCACATGATCGGCGCTCGCCACACCGCCTGGATCGGCATGGGACCGTTCCTCGAAGAAGATCTTGCGTTCTGCTCGATCGCTCAGGACGAACTCGGCCATGCCATTGCGCTGTACCGCCTAATCACCGGTGACGAGTCGATCACCGGCGTCGAGGTCGACGCACTCGCGCTCGGACGCCAACACCACGAGTATCGCTCTTCATGGCTGTGCGAATGGCCGGCTGACGATTGGGCAACTGCGCTGATTCGCCACTGGTTCTATGACCTTGCGGAACAGCTCCGCTGGCAGAACCTTGCGTCGTCCACGGTCACCGAAGCCGCCGCCTTACTGCCAGGCATCGAGCGCGAGGAAGCATTTCATCGCCAACACGCCAGCAGTCTGCTCGATCGTGTCCTCGCCACTGCTGGCGCCACCGACGCCCGAGCCAAGCTCAACGCGGCGCTGGCCGAACTCGCGCCTGTGGCCGACTCACTCTGGGTCGCTCCCGCTCTCGAAACTGCCGCGATCGCCGAGGGCGTCGCTGCGGTCACGTTCGCCGAGCTCGGCATCCGCTGGCACACAACCATCCGGGCTGAGCTGGCCCGGCTCGGGCTGGAGGCAGCGTTCAACCCGTCGGGCCAAAGCGACCGGACCGTTCGCTCGGCCCACTTCGCCGAGCTGCACACCGATCTCAACGCCGTGCGGATCGAGGATCCGACCGCCGTCTGGTGACAGTTTCTCTCGTTCTGTCCCGTGAAAGGTTCGTTTCCGAACCTTTCACGGGACAGAACGAGAGGGATTGGTTCAGATCTCGGCGCCGAGGTAGGCGGCGATGACGTCGGGGTTGGCTTGGACCTCGTCCGGGAGGCCCGTGCCGATGGGCTTGCCGAAATCGACCACGAGGATGCGATCAGCGATGTCCATCACCAGACCCATGTCGTGCTCGACCATGATGATCGAGATACCCAGCTCTTCTCGGATGTCGAGAATGAAGCGGGCCATGTCCTCGGTCTCTTCGAGGTTCATGCCGGCAACAGGCTCGTCGAGCAGCAGAAGCTCTGGCTCCATGGCAAGGGCTCGAGCAAGCTCAACCCGCTTCTGGAAGCCGTAGGGCAGCAAGGCCACGGGGAACTTGCGCCACTGGGTGATCTCGAGGAAGTCGATGATCTCTTCGACCCTCTCGCGATTCTCCATTTCCTCTTTCTTGCCAGCACCAAACCACTTCATGCCCTGGAACCAGTTGCCGTTCATGCGGATGTGCCGGCCGGTCAGAATGTTGTCGATCACCGTCATCTGCGGGAACAGGGCAATGTTCTGGAAGGTGCGGGCGATGCCGAGGTTGGCCACCGCATCGGGCCGAGAACCCATGATGGTCTCACCCTTCCAGCGGATATCGCCCTCTTGGGGCTTGTAGACCTGGCTGATCGAGTTGAAGACTGATGTCTTCCCCGCCCCGTTGGGGCCAATGACAGCGAAGAGCTCGCCTTCGTTGACGTGGAAGCTCACGCCGTCGATGGCGGTGACCCCGCCGAATCGAAGCGTGATGTCTTCGACTTCGAGGATCTTCTTCTGGTCGCTCATGATGCCCACTTCTTCCGACGCTTGTAGTGCTTCACATCTCGGAACGACTTGCGTTCGCCATCCTCACCAGAGTGAAGACCGAGGTAGAACTCTTTGACGTCGTCATCAGCCAGGAGCTTCTCTCCCGTGCCGTCCATGACGACCTTGCCACTTTCCATGATGTAGCCCTTGTCGGCGATCGACAGGGCCATCATCGCGTTCTGTTCGATGAGCAACACGCTCATGCCCTCGGCATTGAGGGTCTTGATCACGTCTCGCACCTGCTGCACCAGCAGCGGGGCCAGACCAAGTGATGGTTCGTCGAGAATGAGCAGCTTGGGCTCGGCCATCAGGGCTCGACCGATGGCCAGCATCTGCTGCTCACCACCGGACATGTAGCCAGCGAGTTGCTTGCGTCGCTCTTGCAGGCGAGGGAACAGTTCCATCACCTTGTCGTACTGCGCACTCACCCGTGCTTTGTCTCGGTTGGTGAAGGCTCCGGTGGCGAGATTCTCGTCGACGGTCAACTCACCGAAACACCGACGACCCTCCATCACCTGAGAAATGCCGCCTTCGACGATCTTCGAGGCGTTGGCCGACGTGATGTCCGTGCCGTTGTAGGTGATCGAGCCCTTGGTGACCGCACCGCTGTGGTTACCGAGCAAACCGGTGACGGACCGAGCCGTGGTGGTCTTGCCCGCCCCGTTCGATCCCAGCAGGGCAACGATACTGCCATCGGGCACATCGATCGAGAGGCCACGAAGGACCAAGATCACCTCGTTGTAGACCACCTCGAGGTTGGAGATTTCCAGCATCGCTTGCTCCTGATTCAGACGTTCATTGCTACGGCGAGACCGGGCCGGGGTGTTGCCACCCCGACCCGGCGGTTCACCGTCTGCTCAGATGGCTCTGAGCGTCATGGTGTTGAAACGCATCGATCAGATGCAGGGACCGTCGAAGGTGTAGTTGGCCAGGACGTCGGAGACGAACGGGCCTTCCTCGACGATGAGGCCGGACGATCCGGTACCGGCGCTCACCGGCTGGAGATCGAAGGCGGTGGCATCGACGTCATAGATGTAGCTCTCGCGAACGACGATCTCGTTGAAGTCGCCGACCGGGGTCTGGTTCGGAGCCAGGCCCTTGAAGTCGAAGCTGACTTCCTGAGCTGCCTGCACCATTCCGGCACGAGTCATGTCACCATTGGCGATCGCCTGATTGAGCAGGGTCTCGACCATGATGCCCTCGAGCCAGCCGGTGACGTAGGAGTCCGACAGCACAGCGTCGGGACGACGCTCGGTGATCTCGGTGACCATCTCGGTCATACCTTCGGAGTCATTGCTGTTCCACGGCTCGTAGTAGCCCGACTGCCAGTAGTACTGGTCAAAGGCTGGTGCGAGGTCGGTCGGAAGCAGTGCCGGATAGCTGAAGCTCGGGCTGTTGCCAGACCAGTCAGCTTCGAAGCCCTGTGACACAGCCTGACCGAAGACGTCGGCGAGCTCACCAGGAGTCACGACGGTCCACACGATGTTGGCGCCGGAGTCGACGAGCTGGGAGATGACCGCAGTGCGGTCGTCGCCAGCAACTTCGCCCTTGCCGTTGTAGACGATGTCAAGACCGAGCTCTTCAGCTGCAATCTCGGCGCCGACGTGGCCATCTTCGCCGTACTCGCCGGGGCGAGAGATAATCGCGAGCTGGGGCGTGTTGCCCTCCGACTCAGCCTTGGCTGCCAGCCATGCAACGCCGTTGATCGACTCTGCACAGTAGGTGGTGTTCTTTTCGAGGATGTTGGCGAACTCCTCAGCTGGCCACAGCGACGCCCATGACAGCGGGATGACCAACATGTTGTCGTCGGCAGCGTCCTCAGCGATGGCAGCCGTGATCGGGGAACCGGTGTTCTCCGAGATCATCAGCACGCCCTCTTCGGACTCCTGAGCAAGCTCTTCGTAGTTCTCGATGCCCTTGTCGGTGGCGTAACCCGAGTCGAGAATGACCGGCTCGATCATCCGACCACCGATGCCGCCGCGATCGTTGACCATCTCCCAGTAGACAACCTGGGCCTCGACGATCTCGGACACGAGCGCAGCGAACGGACCGGAGAGGTCGCCGTTGATGCCGATACGAATGGTGTCTTCGGTGACGCCGTAGTCGGTGGCCACTTCAGCGGGATCACCAGCGGGTTCGGCGTCTCCACCATCATCGCCAGCGTCGGTACTGGTGTCGGCGTCGCCGCCATCAGCTGCGTCATCATCACTACTGCCACAGGCAGCGGCCACGAGACCGAATGCCATCAGCAGCGCAAGCAAGCGCTTGAGTTTCATAGGATTACTCCCCTTTGTATTTCGATGGCCGGCGGGTGCCGACCAAGCGATCTGTTCAGATTGGCTCAAACCTCAGTAACTGAAGGGCCAACCCTTCCAATAGTTGCGAATCCGTAGCCACACGCCGAACAGGCCGAGCGGCTCGAAGATCAAGAACACCACGATCAGCACGCCGTAGATCACGAGGTTCCAGAAGAACACCGACATCGGCCAGCCCGGCGACACCGTGGAGATCGAGATGGGGCCGAAATCACCGTCGCTGCCATCGGTCAACAAGAAGTTGGCAAGAGCCGCCATGATCCCGTCGTTGCCGAGTTGTTCAGCGAGCCGTGCGGTGAGGCGTTCGACGATATTCGGAAGCAGTTCCACGAAGACCGTGCCGAGCAACGTGCCCGCAATCGTGCCGGCACCACCGATCAACAAGATGGCAATGAAGTCGACCGAGAGCAGCAGACCGAAGTCGATGGGCGACACACGGCCGTTGTAGGAGGCGAACAGCGCACCTGCGACGCCGGCGTAGAACGAGCTGAGGGCGAAACCGAGGCGCTTGTACTCGAACTCGGGAACGCCCATGACCTCAGCAGCGACGTCGCGATCGCGAATCGCCTGAAGAGCACGCCCGGTGCGGCTCCGGACGAGGTTCTTCGCCAGCCACGTCATGAACAGCAGAATGCCGAGCATCAAGAAGAACTCTTTTTGTTCTTCACTCAGCTCGATCAGACCGAACCACTTGCCGTCCTCGGTGAACGCAACCAGCGGCGTCTCTTCTTTCCAGAGACGAAGGTCGAGCTTGGGCCACCGGCGACCGGACTCGAAGTCACCCGCCCATTCAGGAAGCATGCGCCCGAGGTGCAAACCAATGAACACCAAACCAACAGTCACGATGGCCAAGTAGAGGCCGCGCACCTTCACCGCTGCCGGAGACACCAGGACACCAATCGCTGCCGCGACCACGCCCGCCATCGGCAGCCAGATCCAGATCGGCAAGCCGAGCCCGCACTCGCCCTGCTCCTCGAGCAGGCCCATGTTGTCGTGGAATGGAACGCAGGCCTGCCAGCCACCTTCGCCCTCACCACCGAGCATGACTGAGGTGTACGCACCCGTGCCCATGAAGAAGGCGTGACCGAGCGACACCTGGCCGGTGACACCGACGAGGATGTTGAGCCCGAGGGCGGCGATGCCAAAGATGAGCGTGAGCGTCACCGGACTGAGCCACGTGTTGCCCAGGAAGTAGATGGGAATCGCTTCGAAGAAGCCATTGCCGAGCGCCGTGAGAATCAACGACACGATGAAGAGACCGACAAGCACCTTCTGCAGGTAGGTCGGGAAGATGGCCGCATCCTGCACGTAGGACGTGCGAAGCAGTGGCCGCCCGAACACCGGGGCTTTGGCCCCCGCCGCCGGATCGTTGTGGCTGGGTGACTCGGGAGGAGTCTGGGTTTCAGTCGACATGTCAGACTCTCCGAATCTCGGCAGTGCCGAACAAGCCGTAGGGTTTCACCAGCAAGACACCCAACATCACGATGTACGGAACGATCGTGGAGTAGCCGGGGCCCAGAATGCTGGTGTAACCGGCCAGGTACTGACCGGCGAAGATCTCGCACGCCGCGATGATCAAGCCGCCGTAGACCGCCCCGATGACCGAGTCGAGGCCGCCGAGAATGATGACCGGAAGCACACGGAACACCCAGATGGGGTGAATCTCGTTACTGACCACGCCCGATGGCGGCCATGGCGACATGGCGAAGAAGATCGCAGCCAGCGCTGCGAGGGCGGTGCCAATCGCCCACGCCATCGCAAAGACTCGGCCGACGTTAATGCCCTGGGCCATGGCCGCTTCCTGGTCGAAAGCAACCGCCCGCATGGCAACGCCGAAGCGTGACTTGTAGAACCACGAGACGAAGCCGTAGGACACTGCCGCAGCCAAAATGGCGGCCAGGTAGGTCTTCGGGAAGATCGCACCGCCGATCTCCCAAGACTCGGTTCCCCACGGGACACCGATCGATCGGCCGGTGATGGCGACCGCATCGAGGTTGAAGGGGCGAATGGCGATCTCGAGCCCGAGGGTGATGACGGCCATTGCGAACAACGGCTGCCCCACCATGGGGCGGATCGCAACTCGTTCGATCACCAATCCCATGATCGCTGCCAGGATCAGGGCTATTCCAACGTGCAGCAGCCACAAACCCAAACCGGCGGTCTCGCCAGCCTCGGGCGCCAGCGGGTTGGTGAAGGGCAGGAACGGGAAGCCCCGATCAACCACCAGGATCGACAGGAACATCGCTCCGGCCATCGACAGCGCACCCGCTGCGAAGTTCAGCACCTGTGTGCCTTTGAAGATGATGACGAAGCTGAGCGCGAGCACGGCGTAGATCGATCCCAACGCAATTGCCTTCGACAGCGTCTGAACGAAGGTGATCACTTGTACATCTCCTCGATCAGATCGCCGAACGATTCTGTCACCGACGAGCGCTTCAACTTCTGGGTGGCAGTCAAGTCACCATCCTCATGATCGAGCTCTTTGGGGAGCAGTGTGAATTTGCGAATGTTCTCGACCCGAGCGAACTGCTCGTTGATCTTCTCGACCTCGTTCGAGATCAGCTCGATGACCTCGGGCTTCTCGACGAGGTCTCGATAGGTCGTGTAGGACATCTGCTTGCGCTGAGCCCAGTTACCGACAACGTCAGCCTCGATAGCGATCAACGCCGACAGGAATTTGCGACGGTCACCAACCACCATCGCTTCGTTGATGAACGGCGAGGTCTTCAATGCGTTCTCGATCTCTGAGGGCGAGATGTTCTTGCCACCAGCGGTGATGATGATGTCCTTCATCCGGTCGACGATCTTGATGTGGGTGCCATCGACCCATTCACCGACATCGCCGGTCTTCAGCCAGCCGTCTTCGGTGAAGGTCTCGGCGGTCTTTTCCGGCTTGCCCCAGTAGCCAGCGAAGTTGGCATCGTGCTTGGTCTGGATTTCACCGGTTGCTTCGTCGACGCGAACGCCGTCCTTGATGAGGGGGTAGGGCTCACCGACCGTGCCGAGCTTCACCCGTCCGTGCATGTTGCCGGTGGCGACCGCAGTGTTCTCGGTCATCCCGTAGAGCTCGTAGACGTTGAGGCCAATGCCGAGGAAGAACTCGAGGACCTCCGGGGCGATGGGCGCCGCTCCGGTACCAGCCCAGCGCACTCGACGCAGGCCCAGCTTCTCGCGCAGCGAGCGGAAGACCAACACGTAGCCAATGGCGTACTTGACCCTCGTGCCGAAGGTCCAGTTGCCACCGTTTTCGACTCGGCTACGGCCGATGCCGCGGGCCGCCTTCAACGTCTGATTGAGGAAGAACTTCTTCAACGGGCTCGAGTCCGCACCGCGGATCTGAACCGACGCCATCAGCTTTTCCCAGATGCGGGGCACGGCGAAGAAGAGGGTGGGCTGAATCTCGCGAAGATCGGTGTTGACCGACTCGATCGACTCGCCGAAGTTCAGCACGATGCCGGGTCCCGCGAGTTGCCAGGTAGAGAAAAGCCGCTCGGCGATGTGACACAACGGCAGGTAGGTGAGGGCGCTGTCGCTCGGACCGGGGAGCTTGCCTCCGGGCATGCGTTCGGGAGTGTCGATCAGGACCTTCTGGGCGAACTCGGCGTTTGCATTGGTGAGCATCGCTCCCTTGGGCGGCCCGGTGGTGCCGGAGGTGTACACGAGCGTCATCACATCGTCCGGCTCGGCTGCTGCCATCTGGTCGGTCACCGCAGATGGATTGGCAGCGCGGTGTTCCCGTCCGAGGGCGAGGAAGTCATCCCAGGAGAGAAGGCGGGGGTCGTCGCTTCGACGAATACCGCGTGGCGAGATGTAGATGATCTTTTCGACCGTCGGGAACGCAGCCGCCGGGAGGTCGATGACCTTGTCGGCCTGTTCCTGATCTTCGACGATGTGGAGCTTCGCTCCACAGTCATTGAGGGTGTACTCGACCTCAGCTGCAGGGTTCGTTGGGTACATGCCCACCGTGATGCCTCGGATCGCCACGGTGGCGAGATCGACGATGATCCACTCGGGTCGGTCCTCGGAGTGGATGCTGATGCGATCGCCGGTGGAAGCTCCGAGTGCGAGGAGACCGTGGGCGGCATCGAGCACGGTGTCCCACAGTGACCCCCACTGCAGCTCACGCCAGATGCCCATGTGCTTGGATCGCATCGCAAGTTGGGTTGGGTTCGACTGAGCCCAGTCACGAGAGCGCGAAGCAATCGTGGCAGTACTGGATCCAGAACTCGATGCCGACGGACGCTCGGCCACAGCAGTCATGCTCGTATTTCCCCTTTGGTTCGTAATGAACGGAGCGGACCCTAGTGAGACGAGCGTCACGCTGCAAGCGAAATGATGAAGGCCTTGACGATCTCGCGACAAAGCCGAACGGTGCTTGCTTTTCAATGCGGCACCCGTATCGGCGAACCCGCACCGTGAGGAACACTGCCCAAAGTGTCAAGGAGTCCCCAAAAGCTGTCGTAGGCCTTGACATGGGTCCAGGAAAGAAGAGGGAACGAGGGGCAACGCTCGTCGAGGCTGCGTTCGTCACGTTGCCGTTTCTCCTCGTCGTCTTCGCCATCCTGGAATTCGGTCTGGCCTTCCGAACCGATCTCACGGTCGAGAACGCCGCCCAGCGGGGTGGACGCTCCGCAAGCGTCGGCGGTCGCGCACCCATTGCCGACTTCCAGATCATCGAATCGATCAAGGACGGCCTGGACGACGGTGGGATGTCCCAGGTCGAACGAGTCATCGTCTACCGCGCCAGCGCCCCGAACGACCCGGTGCCGGCGGGCTGCTTGGCGATCACGAACCCCATTGGACCGAATGGCGTGACGGGAGCATGCAACGTCTACGGGCCGGACGCATTCAACGCACCGCTCGAGATCTCGCCAGGTGTTCCCAGCGACGAATGGCAGTGCCTCACCACGGGGTCTCGCGACAGCTTCTGGTGCCCCGACACTCGTGCGGTCTCGTTCAGTCTCGGCCCACGCGACTACGTCGGCGTGTACATCGAGACCACCCACGACTACCTCACCGGGTTCTTCGGCAGCGGGGTCCAACTCGACGCCACCACGGTGAGCCGCCTCGAACCGGAGACCGAATGATGATGCGTTCGTTCCACATGACGTTGCGACGCACGAAACGCCATCAGCGCCGCGAACGCGGCGCCGTTGCCCTCGAATTCGCCGTTGTGCTCCCTCTGTTGGCCACCCTTGCCTTCGGCGCCATCGAGATGGGCTCGGCATGGCGTGATTCTCAGGCTGTCCTGTCCTCGTCACGTACCGCGGCTCGCTCACTCGCTCAGTTCGGCGACCAAGCACAGGCCGACCGGGATGCGCTCTTGAGCGTCGAGGCCAGCTTCGTGGACACGCCAATGACAGTCCAGGCCGTCGTCATCTACGAATCCGACGACACGGTGAACAGTGGAGGTGCCCCGGCGGCCTGTATTGCTTCGGCGATTGCGGGCGTTGCTTACACCGGTGCCGAGAACTGCAACGTCTATGCAGGCATCGACTACGCCACCGCCGTCGCTGCCGGCGGTGACACCAACTTCGGCTGTGGTGGCGCCGACCTCGACCGCAACTGGTGCCCGACCGACGCCAGCAACCGAAACCGCAACCAGGCGACAGCAACCTTTCTCGGCGTGCACGTCTTTGCCACCCGGTCGAGCATGACCGGGTCTGATCTCGTACCCGTCCCGACCGAGCTCGATCAATTCAGCGTCATGCGACTGGAGCCATTCCCGACATGAGCCTCGAAACGACAAGACAAGACCAACGTCAGCGGGGCTACATCATGCCGATGACGGCGTTGCTCCTGATCCCGATGATGCTGTTCGCTGGCTTCGCAACCGATGTCGGCTCGTGGTTCCTGCGGGGCCAGAAGGCTCAGGTCGCCGCGGATGCTGGGGCGACTGCCGGCGTTGTGTGGATTCCAGATCCCACCGCAACGAGCACCAACGCCCTCGAAGCCGTTCGGCGCAACGGTTTCCCGAATGCCAGCCTGGTGCCGAGCTTCGCTGCAGCTGCAGCAGATCCCGCGTCTCCTCCGCTCCCGTGGGTCACGGTCACCCTCACCACCAACAGCACCCTCGAGGTCCAGGTGCAAACGTTCGCCGACACCTTCTTCACCTCCCCTGTGCTCGATGACGTTCGTATCACCCGGGCCGCCGAAGCCCAGTACATCGAGCCAACGCCGCTCGGAAACCCCACCTCTGCTCTGGGCACCGGCGGCGATACCGAGTACCCAGGGACAGCCGACAACTTCTACCTTCAGACCCGAACCGACACACGCCGCAACGGCGACATCATCGGTCCGGCGGTCGGCAGGTTCAACACACCCAACCCGCTCTTCACCAGCCTCGCCGCACTGCCTGAATTCCAAGGGGCGTACTTCTTCGAGGTGGACATTCCGCCGGCGGTCATCGGGCAGTACCGGCTCGAAATCCGTGTGTCCTGTCGGAATGCCGCCAACTGGGGGCAGCTCGGCTGGAGTGTCTACGCCCCTGACGCAACCGACACCGACTTCACCGACAACGTTGCTGCAGGCCCCATTGCGACCGGAACCCGCAGCCGAACCGACAACACCTGTACCGACGCCGACCCTGCCGACGGCATCAACACCTCAAGTCAAGGACAGGTCGATCGTCCGTGGACTGCAGCGATCGAACCCCACATCCAGTTCATCGATACAGCACAGTGGGTCCCGATGCAGACCCTGAACGCCCAGGGCAAGTACATCCTTCGCGTCCGAGCGAACACCGGTGGTGCGCTCTACTCCATCCGGGCGGTTCGCATCGGTGCTGCCGGCGCTGGCGCCCACTGCACCTCGATCCCGCTTCCGAACGAAGCGGGCGGCGTCGATGCTGCCACGGCCAACTGCCCATCCATCTCCGCTCTCGACTGGCTCGGGTCGGCGGCAATCGAAGACACCTTGCCGAACGGCACCGACCCAATCGAGATCTTCCTCACCGAGGTTCGCCCCGAACTCGCTGGCAACCAGCTGGAAGTCACGTTGTTCGACCCGGCCGACGGCATCGAGTGCGTTCGTGTGCTTGATCCGTTCGGCAACCCCGTGCCGTTCACCTGGCGGACCATCGACAACGAGATCTGGGGCTACTCACACGCTGAGTACAACACCTTCACCAACAACGGCACGGGGGACCTGCCGGACACCAACAGTGTTCCGTGTGGCCCATCCGGCGGTACGGCATTGACTGATCCGCGAGTCAATCAGATCGGTGGCGTCGGCCAGGTCTTCCAGGACCGCACCGTTCGATTCTTCCTCAACGTCGGCACACCCGCCTGCAACGGCGCCAACTGTTGGTACAAGGTGCAGTACGAAAAGGGCGCCGCTGTCGGCTCCGCCACGTTGGGCGACTGGAACAGCTGGGGCGTCCGAGTCGTCGGCGACCCGGTCCGCCTCGTTCGTTAGGCTTCAGTAACCGGCGCCGGTGTCGACGACACCGACAAGCGGCTCGCCAGCGGCGAACCGACGCACGTTCTCGGTGATGTGCGCCGCAAGCAGCGGAACGCCCATCTCGGGTGTGTTCCCTACGTGAGGCGAGATCAGCGCTCGAGGCTCAGACCACAGAGGGTGACCGTCGGGCAGTGGCTCGGGATCGGTGACATCAAGCCCCGCTCCCCCGATCTGTTCAGCAGCGAGCGCCGCCACCAAGGCATCGGTGTCGACATGGCCGCCGCGAGCCACATTGATCAGCCATGCGTGCTCGGCCATGGCATCGAGCTCGGCGGCGCCGATGACCCCCGCTGTCTCGGGTGTGAGTGCCAACGCCAACACCACCACGTCGGCAGCGGGCAAGACGTCGAGCCGTTCATCGATGGAGACCGTGCGGTGCGCTCCGGGGAAGGGGTCGGTGCTTCGCCGGACCACCGTGATCTCGCAGTCGAACGGTTCGAGCAACCGAACGAGCTCGGAGGTGATGCCGCCACCGCCGAACACGACCACATTGGCGCGGAGGAGATTGCGTCCGATCTGTGCCGGCCATGAAGCGGCTCGAGCAAACGTGTGCAGCTGCCGGAGTCCGGCGAGGCTCAGCGCCATGACGTGTTCGGCAACGGGTGTGGCGTAGACGCCCTTGGCTGCGGTCCAGGTGTAGGTGTCTGAGAGGTAGGGCAGGTAAGGCTCGATACCCGCATAGGGAAGAGCCACCCACTCGATCGACGGACCTGCGTCGAGTGCTGCTTGGATTTCGCTCGGACGATGAGCGTCAGCCCAGACAAGCGCCTGGGCATCGGCCAACTCGACCAGCACTCCCCCGCCGGCAACGACGGCCTCGCGAAGGCTGTCCGCTCGTCCGCTGTCCGGAACGACGGCAACCTTCACGGTCATCCGGTGGCCAGTGCCTGTTCGAGGTCGGCGAGGAGGTCGGCGACATCTTCGATGCCGACCGAAAGGCGCACCAGATCGTCAGGGACTTCGAGCGGTGAGCCTTCCGCCGATGCGTGGGTCATCACACCGGGGTGCTCGATGAGCGACTCGACGGCACCGAGTGACTCGGCAAGGGTGAAGAGCTTCGTTGACTCGATGATCTTGATCGCCGCGTCGCGACCGCCAGCGGCACGGAAACTGATCATGCCGCCGAAGCCACTCATCTGACGAGCAGCGACTTCGTGACCGGGGTGCCCGGCCAGACCGGGATACAACACGGTCGACACAGCAGAGTGCGCCTGCAGCATCTCGACGATCGCTGCCGCGTTGTCGTTGTGGCGGTCCATGCGGACACCGAGCGTCTTCGCTCCTCGCAACGTGAGGTAGACGTCCCACGGCCCGCGCACGGCGCCGACGGCGTTCTGGATGTAGCGCAGATGGGTGTCGATCTCGCCTGCGTTGGTGGCGACAAAACCGCCAACGGTGTCAGAGTGCCCGCCCAGGTACTTGGTGGTGGAATGCACGACGATGTCGGCGCCGTGGGCCAGCGGTTGCTGCAGATACGGCGTGGCGAAGGTGTTGTCAGCGATGAGCAAGGCATCGTGGTCGTGAGCAATTGCGGAAACGGCAGCAATGTCAATGACGGTGAGCAGCGGGTTGGTGGGCGTCTCGGCCCAGACGATCTTGGTGTTCTCTGGCCACGCAGCGGCCAGTGCCGACGGGTCGGTGAGGTCGTGCGCCGACCACGTGATGCCCATCGGGGCGAACACCTTCGAGATGAGACGGAACGTACCTCCGTATGCGTCGTTGCCCATGACGATGTGGTCACCGGGACGGAGCATCCGGAGGATGGCGTCTTCCGCCGCGAGGCCGGAGGCGAAATCGACGCCAAACGATGCGCCCTCCAAGGAAGCGAAGGCTCGCTCGAGCGCGGTGCGCGTGGGGTTGCCGGTGCGGGCGTATTCGTAGCCCGAATGCTTCCCCACGGCTTCCTGGGCAAACGTGGACGTCTGGAACACCGGGACGGTCACGGCGCCGGTGATCGCTTCGGGGTCCTGGCCGACGTGAATGGCACGAGTGTTGAACCCGAAACTGCTGTCCTCGTTCGATGTTGATTGCTCGGTCATGAGGACACCTCGGCCTGGTCGAGGGAAAGGAAGCTGAGAAGGTCGGCTCTGGCAAGCACCGTGCGGGGACGGCCACCGTCGAGGACGAGCAGCGCCGGTGCGATGTCGAGGAGGCTGACCGCCATCTCGACGCTTTGGCCGATGCCGATGGTCGGGAGCTTCGGGCTCATCACCGACTCGACAGACTCAGCAAGAATCGAGGTCTCGGCGAACGCAGATTCCATGATCCGCAACTCGTCGATCGAGCCCATCACTTCAGCGGCCGCCAATGGCATCTCGTTCTTTGCCACCGGAAGCTGCGAAACATCGTGTTCGTGCATGAGCTTGACGGCTTCGCTGACGCTCATGTCGGGCCGCACATAGAGAAGAGGCGGAATGTCGCCTTCTTTGGCCGCCAGCACGTCGGCGACGACTGCGCCTTCACCTCGCGTGAAACCAAAGCCAGCCATCCACTGATCGTTGAAGACCGTCGAGAGATAGCCGCGGCCCGAGTCCGGGGTGAGGACGACGACAAGATCATCGGCGGTCAGCTCCCTGGCCACCTCCAGAGCGGCATACACCGCGGTGCCACACGAGCCGCCGATGAGCAGGCCCTCCATCTCGCTGACCCGTTTCGCCATCAAGAAGCTGTCTTGATCGCTGACCGGAATGACACGATCGACCACATCAGGGTGATAGGTCGTTGGCCAGAAGTCCTCGCCGACACCCTCGACGAGGTACGGCCGGCCCGAGCCTCCGCTGTAGACCGATTGGTCCGGGTCGCCAGCAACGATCTGGATGTCGGGGTTCTGCTCTTTGAGGTAGCGGCCAACGCCGGAAATGGTTCCTCCGGTGCCGGCGCCGGCGACGAAGTGCGTGATTTTGCCATCGGTCTGGCGCCAGATCTCGGGCCCGGTGGTGTCGTAGTGGGCCTGGACGTTGTTCTGGTTGGCGTACTGGTTCGGCCGGAAGGCGTTGGGAGTTTCCTTCACCAAACGCTCGGCCGTGGAGTAGTACGACGCCGGGTCTTCTGGGGCAACGGCCACCGGGCAAACGATCACTTCAGCGCCATAGGCCCGAAGCAGGTCGACCTTTTCGACACCGACCTTGTCGGTGACGACGAACTTGCACTTGTATCCCCGCTGGGCGGCGACGATGGCGAGACCGACACCGGTGTTACCCGAGGTGGGCTCGATGATGGTGCCTCCGGGCTTCAGCAGCCCTTCTCGTTCGGCCGCGTTGATCATTGCCAGAGCTGGCCGATCCTTCGAGCTGCCACCCGGATTGAACACTTCGTACTTCACCACGACAGGACACTCGATCCCCTCCGTGACCTGGCGCAAGCGCACCATGGGAGTGTTGCCAATGAGATCGAGCACCGAGTCTGCAATGTCCACGCAGCGACCCTAACCGCGAGCAGTCGCTAGACGACTGTCGGGGTCGCTTCTGCTGTCACATCAACAGTGATATCAGCAGCGGCGACATCAACAGCGGCGACATCAACAGCGGCATCGGTGCTGCGCCGAGCGAGGTTGACCTCTGGCTCGCCAACGAGGTCCCCTTCGCGTAGGTCAGCCTCTCCCAAATCAATGGCCTCGGCAATGCGATAGCGCCCCGAGGGGTCCTGCATCAGCCAGACCATGCCTTCGCGAATCTCCGGCGCACGTTGGCCGATCTGACGATCGCTTGCGTCGATCAGATAGCGGCGGGGGTGTTCGACCGTCACGGCGATCGCAATCGGCGAGGACCGGTTGACCACATCGAGGTCGCGGAGCTTGGGCCCGTCGCCCTGGACACGAAGCCCCGTTTGGATCAGTCGAGCGTTGTGGTTCGACACCTCTTCGAACAACGGCGTCTCTTCGACGAACACACTGGCCAGTTCGGCTGAGACTGGTTCTGCCTGGCAGTCGAACTCAGACCGCAACAGCCCGCCCACGATGCGGCGCCACTCCGGTTCTGCGTCATCGTCAGCGACAATCGGAGCGGTGGCGCCGAGGAGGCTCGCCGACCGCTCGGGCATGAAGCCCGAAGGGATCATACTGGGTCGGTCTCGCTTGATACCGGCAGCGCGCTCACCCTGCACAACCGGTCGGAGCAGCCACATGCCAACGAGCAGTTCGATGACCACGCCAGCAGCAACGGCAACACCGAGCGAACGACCGACAGCGATCTCGGTGCTGAGGAACGACAAGCCCACGAGGGCGGTGACGCCAAGGCCGAACATCGCCGCTCGACCTTCGCGGCGAAGGGCATCGCCGACCAGGACGTCAGGCGAGCCAGACTCAGCAAGTCCAATTCCGATACGACGCAAGAACCCGATTTCGAACAACCCCACACCAACGTTCACCACGAGTGCGAGCACCTGCAACTCGCTGCCGCTGACGTCGGAGGTCAGGATCGAATAGACGCCGAGCGAGGCTGCGGTACCGAGGAGGCGCAGCCCGACGGTCGCCGCGGCAAGGAAGAGGTCTGAAAGCAGGAAGTAGACGGCCAGGCCGCCCGTGAGGGCCAACATCAACACCAGGACCCACAAACCGCTCGTCGCAGCTGACGCCGTTTCAAAGGCGTCGACTGGAACACCAGCGAGCCGCGGAGCGAAGTCCGCCGTGCCCTGTTGCTCGATCGACTCGACCAGTGCCAGCGCTGCGTTGGAGCGACCGCTCACCAGCGGAGAGACAATGGCGAAGCTTGCTTCGTCGGTGACGAAGCGAGCAGGGTTGGCTGCCCGTGTCGTGAGTGCGCCGTCGACGTAGCGACCAGCGGCGGTCTCGACCCAGCCCACGGTGGCGATCTGTGAGACGTTGCTTGCCCAACCGTCGAGGATCACCGGGTCAGCGGCTGTGCCAGCGGCAGCGATCGAGGCCACGATGGCATCAGTTGGGTCGCCGCCGCTCTGCACGAGTTGCTCAGCGACACGACGGGATGCTTCACCGCTGGGAAGTGCATCGCCATCGAGCAAGTTGTCACTCGGTGCTCGAGTGGCGAACAACCCGAGCGCCAGCAAGAAACACGCAAAGCCCGCCAAGACGGGAAGCGGGAAGTCTCGGCCGTCCGGTGTCGGCAGCCGGAAGAGACGGTAGTCATCGTCGTTCGGGACGGGAGGCAACGTCACGAGGATGGCGGGAAGCGAAGCCAGGGTGACGATCGTGGCGATGATGCCACCAGCGGCGACGACCGTCGATGAGGCACGTCCGGGACCGGTGACCTCCATGACGATGGCGGTGAGGACCAGGCCGCCGAAAAGCAGGCCGGTCTCGGGAAGCAAGTGGCGAACGGCGCGGCGAATGGTGTCGGCCTGGTCCTCTCCCTGGGGGTGGCGGAACCAGTCGAGGAGGCGGAAGGTCAAGACACACGACACGAGGACAGCCACGAACACGGCCGGGATGGCCGTGGACGACAACGTCCCATCAAAGGACCCGGCGACGCGGGCTCCGAAGACACCGCCGAGACCCGAAGCAAGAGCGACGACACCGGCGGCAGCTACGCCGAGCTTCACGCCGACGGATGCAGCAACAACGAGGCCAAGAAGCACGATCACTGGGATCACGGCGAGCAACGCACCACGGTTCAGCCGGTCAAGCACATCGCGGTCGATGGCTGCCCGGCCACCAACAGAGACTTGACTGCCGTCGAACAAACGCTCAGCGGTCAACTCCACGACGTCGATCGTTCCCGAGGGAGCGTCGTTGGCGAGCGAGACATGCAGCGCCACTCGGCCGTTGTCGATCACGTCGACGGCCACGGCAGTCACACCGGGAACCTCACCAAGACTCGGAGCGACGGAGTCGGTGATCACGGGATCGACGTTGCCATCGACCAACGCATCAGCAACCACGAAGGAGAGATCAGGGGCGTCGCCGGGAACCCAGCTACGTTCCGATGCGGCCTGCGCCATCATCGGACGCGATGCATCGATCGATGCAAGCGCCGTCCCGGCAAGCAGCAACACCAGTGTCGACGCAAGGAGCAACGTGGCAAGACGCCGGAAAAATCCCAGAGGAGAACGTGATCGGTTGGTGAGTGATCGCAGCGCAACAGACGGAGCCACAGGCATCCCTTTCGGCACCAACTCCGACCGAGTGGGAGACCCTACACGACGCAGCGTGGTTGTCAGACCTCTCAGCGAATTCTTCTCCACACCAAGTGTGGCCGCCCCCATACTGAGCGTCGTGACGTTGGCACGCTCTCTCGCATTGTTACTCACATTCGCCCTGGTCAGCGCGGCGTGCTCCTCCTCCCCCGACGTCTCCGCACCGACGGTGACGGGCGCGCCACAAACTGTGTCCACTGAGCCGCCGACGACCGCTCGCCCGACCACCGTGCAGCCCACAACAACCCAGCCCACAACAACACTGCCCACCGTGCAGCTGATCACATCAGTCGGCTTCGGTCAGCTCCTGGTCGAGAATGCCGAGCCCGCCACGACGATCTCGCTGATCAACGACGACGGAGAAGCGGTCGCCAGCGGGGCAGTGGAAGGCGACGGTGTTGCCTTCTTCCGCGATCTGCCGAGCGGGCCGCTGGTGCCGACCATCGTCGAAGACGGCGAGCCGATCGCCATCAGTTCGATCGTCGAACTCCCCGACGCCACCCCTCCTCCGCAGCGCTTCTACGACCGCCAGCAACTGTCGCCGGGCTACGGCTATCTGGAAACCAGGGACGGCACGACACTGTCGATCTTCGTGACACTGCCCGGTGCTCCAGCGAACGGCCCCTACCCGACGCTGGTCGAGTACTCGGGATATGACCCGTCCAACCCCGGCCTCGACGAGCCAACTCGAGCGTTGATCCCAGCCCTCGGCTACGCCCTGGTGCAGGTGAACGTCCGAGGCACCGGATGCAGCGGTGGCTCGTTCGATGCATTCGAGCCCATCCAGAACCTCGACGGCTACGACGTGATCGAGACCGTGGCCGCCCAGGATTGGTCGGCCAACGTCGGGATGTGGGGCATCAGCTATCCAGCGATCATGCAGTTGCACGTCGCTGCCACCCGCCCGCCGAGCCTGGCCGCGATTGCGCCTCTTTCGCCGCTCGATCGCATCGAGTCGGTCCTGTATCCCGGCGGCATCTTCAACGAGGGCTTCGGCGAAGAATGGACGCTTCGAGTTGGAGACCGGGCTGAGGCGTTCGGTCAGAGCTGGACCCGCACACGTTCAAACGCTGGGGACACGGTGTGCGAGGCCAACCAGTCGCTCCGTCGCTTCAACCCGAACTTCGTGGCCTTGCTGGCGGAGAACTCAGATCGGAGCGACCTCTGGGACTCTCGGTCCGCCGAGCCAACCGCCGGCCTGATCGACGTCCCTGTCTTCATTGCCGGTGCCTGGCAGGACGAACAGACCGGTGGGCGTTTCCCCGCGCTGCTGGAGGACCTCGCGAACGCGCCGGTGTTGAGGGCCAACCTCTACAACGGTCTCCACACCGATCCACTCGGGCCAGACGTGCTGCCACGAGTTGTCGAATTCTACGACTTCTACGTTGGCGAGCGGCGCCCCGGCATCGACCTCATCACTCGCTTCGGTACCGAGATAGCTCTCGGTGCGGTGTTCGGCGGCCCGGTTCAACTCGAGCCCAACCGCTTCGAAGGCCAGTCATTCGCCGCATCGCTCGAGGCATACGAAGCCGAACTTCCCATTCGCGTCCTCTTCGAGGTCGGGGCGAACCGTCCCGCGCTCCCCCAGGCCAGTTGGGAAGCCAGCTTCGACTCGTGGCCGATTCCATCAACGGAACCTCGCCGCTGGTTCTTCGATGCGGACGACGGCATCGACATCTCTGCTCCGATCGACGTCGAGACAGCTTCGTTCGTCACCGACCCGACCGAAGGGACAAGGATCACTGCCCCTGATCTGGATGCGTTGTGGACCAACCGCCCAGGCTGGCGTTGGGAAGCAGCCGACGACGACAACCGGCTGACCTTCACTTCTGCTCCGCTGACCTCGACGTTGACTGCTGTCGGCCCAGCCAGCGTTGATCTCTGGATTGCCTCCACGTCGTCCGAGACACCCGACGACGCCGCCATCGAAGCTTCCATCACCGAGATCGCTGCCGACGGCACCGAAACACTCGTTCAGGTCGGCTGGCTCGATCTGTCGCGTCGAGCGTTGGATCCGTCGAGTACGCGGCTTCGCCCGATCCCGACCCTCACGGCCGAGGACCGCAGACCTCTGGCGACCGACGTTGCCGTCGAGGCCAGAATCGAGATCCTGCCGTTCGCCCACGTGTTCAGAGCCGGGTCACAGATCCGGGTGACCATCGACGCACCAGGAGGCAACTCCGCCCGATGGCAGTTCGACAGCAGCGATCAACCCACAGCGTTCGACGTCTTCACCGGCGGCAACAAAGCATCGGGTGTCGTGTTGCCCATCGTTGCTGGGCTGAACCCTCCTGTTGCCCGGCCCAGTTGCGGTTCGCTGCGAGGCCAGCCCTGCCGTCCGCTACCTTGAAGCCTCCCTCAACCGGACACTCCCTCAACCAGACAAAGGCGACACTCATGGCTGACATTCTCGGTGGCATTCTCTCCCAGCTCGGAAGCGGGGGGCTCTCGCAGATCGCAGGCGCTCTCGGCACCGATGAAGACAAGGCAGGCGACGCCGTCGCCATGGCGCTGCCTGCACTCCTCGGCGGCATGGCGAAGAACGCTCAGAATCCCGACGGCGCCAGCGCACTTGCTGGCGCCCTCGACAACCACGATGACGGCGTCTTCGGCCAACTGACCGACCTACTGGGCAATCAAGACGGTGCGAAGATCCTCGGCCACGTCCTCGGTAGCAAGACCGATGCCACCCAACAGCGCATCGCCGCCGGCAGCGGCCTCGACATGGGTTCGGTGGCCAAGCTCCTCCCCATGCTCGCTCCATTGGTCATGGGCTATCTCGGCAAGCAGAAGAAGGAACAAGGCCTCGGAGCAGAAGATCTCGCCAGCGCGTTGCAGAACGAGCGCCAACAGACCGAGGCAAAGGCCCCCGGCCTCGGCGGCCTTGCCGCGATCCTCGACACCGATGGTGACGGTCTCGACCTCGACGACGTGAAGAACCTCGCTTCTGGATCGGGTGGCCTCGGTGGCCTGCTCGGCAGCTTCCTCAAGCGCTGAGTGGTCGGCCCCGATCTGATGCTCGCCCTGACCTGATGCTCGCTGCATCGATCGACACGATCCGGCTGTTCATCCACCTGCTCGCCGCAGCAGTGTGGGTGGGTGGCCAATTCGTTCTTGCCGGGGTCGTGCCTGGTCTTCGAGCGCTCGACGCTGCCAACGACACGCCCTCGGTGGCCACCAAGGCTGCGGCCAACGGCTTTGCTCGAGTGGCATGGCCGGCGTTCGGTATCGCCTTCGTCACCGGCATCTGGAACATCTTGGCAATTGATGGCTCGAGCTCTTTGGCCTACAACACGACACTCGGGCTGAAATTGCTCCTGGTCGTTGCCGCCGGCGGCTCTGCCTTCGTTCACAGCCAGACGAAGAGCAAGCCCTTGCTGGCCGCCACGGGAGCCATTGGAGCTCTTGCCAGCGTCGCCGTTTTGTTTCTCGGGGTGCTGTTGAGCAACCCTGCCTGAATGGATCCTCGCACACCGGTCATCGTCGGAGTCAGCCAACGTTCGCAACGCCCTGACGATTTGTCGACCGCTCTCGAAACCTCCGCCCTCATGACGGCATGTGTCCGGGAAGCGGCCGACGATGCCGGTGCTCCGGGTTTGTTGTCCAAACTCGACACAGTGGCAGTGGTCTATGGGGCATGGCGCTACAGCGATCCCGGCCGGCTGATCGCCAACGACGTCGGTTCGCCCGATGCTCGGACGCTGCTTTCCTTCCACGGTGGCAACACGCCGCAGTCCTACATGAATGCGTTGGCGGCCCAGATCCAGGCCGGCGACCTCGACGTCGCGGTCATCGTTGGTGCCGAAACCATCTGGTCGCGACGACGCATGCGCACCGCAGGTATCGATCGCCCTGTCACCGAACAAACCGACGTCGAGCCTGACGAGCGATTCCAAAGCGACGTCGCCATGTCCACCGAGTTCGAAGCCAGCCGCGGATTGGTCGCGCCCATCAACTTCTACCCGATCTTCGAATCGGCCATCGGCGCCGACCGCGGCCACTCCATCGACGAGCACCGCACCGTCATCGCCGAATTGTGGGCCCGCTTCAACGCCGTGGCGGTCGAGAACCCCCACGGTTGGAATCGCACGCCGATGACTGCGGCAGAGATCCGCGAGCCATCGCCTGACAATCGCATGGTCGGCTTCCCCTACACCAAGGCCATGAACTCGAACTGGGATCTCGACCAGGGCGCTGCCATCCTGCTCTGCTCGGCCGCAGCGGCCGAGGCCGCTGGTGTGTCCCGTGATCGTTGGGTATTCCCCCACGCCGGCACCGATGCCCATGACACCTACGCCGTGTCGAACCGTCGAGATCTCCACTCCTCCCCTGCCATCGGCGCTGCTGGCGCTCGCCTGTTCGAGATCACCGGTCGAGGTCCCGACGATCTCGACCACGTCGACCTCTATTCGTGCTTCCCGTCCGCTGTTCAGATCGGCGCTGCCGAGCTCGGCATCGACCTCCAGCGGCAGCTCACCGTCACGGGGGGTCTGTGTTTCGCCGGCGGACCATTGAACAACTACGTGAGCCACTCGATCGCCACGATGGTCGATGTGTTGCGAAACGACGTTGGCTCACTCGGACTCGTCACGGCGAACGGCGGCTACGTCACGAAGCATGCGCTGGGGCTGTATTCGACCGATCCGGCTGACCACGCATTCGAGGCCGACGACGTGCAGGCCGTCGTCGACCAAATGCCGTCGACACCGGACGATCCCGCGTTCGCAGGGGAAGGCACCATCGAGGCGGCCACGGTGATGCACGATCGCAGCGGAGCAGAAACAGGCTTGGCTGCGGTAGCCACACCTGACGGCGCCCGCACCTGGGCCATGAGCTCCGACGAATCCATCATGACGATGCTCATGACCGACGCTGCCATCGGCTCCAAGGTCACGGTGAACGCGGATGGGCAACTCCTCGGCTGAGGATTGGCCATACTGTCGGAGTGAGTGCATCTGCAAAGAACCCAAACATCAAGCCGCAAGACATCGTCGTCGTGGCCAATCGACTTCCGGTCAAGCAGGAAGTCGACGATGACGGGAACTCCCGGTGGATCACCAGCCCTGGTGGGCTCGTTGCTGCGCTGAAGCCAGCCATGGCCGAGGACAACGTGGCATGGCTCGGTTGGACCGGAGGCCTCGACCAAGTCGAGGAGCCTTTCGATCACGACGGCATTCACCTCGTTCCGGTTCCACTGTCACCAGAAGAACAAGAACTGCACTACGAGGGCATGGCCAATGGCACGTTCTGGCCGCTCTATCACGACAAGATCATTCCGGCGGAGTTCCATCGCCACTGGTACGACGGGTATCGCAGGGTCAACCGTCGATTTGCCGTGGCCGCCTCCGAGGCTGCCGCTCCCGGCGCGACCGTGTGGGTCCACGACTACCAGCTGCAGCTGGTGCCAGGAATCTTGCGTGAGCTGCGACCCGATCTACGCATCGGCTTCTTCCTGCACATCCCGTTCCCTCCGCCCGAGCTGTTCTACCAGCTGCCATGGCGCGAGGAGCTCACCTTCGGCTTGCTCGGTGCCGACCTCATTGGTTTCCAGACACCGGAGCACGCAGACAACTTCCAGCGGCTGGCCATTCGACTCGGCGTCGCGACCCGTCAGAGGAAGTTGGTACTGAACGTCGGCAACCGAACCGTGACGCTCAAGGCCGTACCCATCGGCATCGACAACGCTCGCTACGACGAGGCCTCGACCGATCCAGCGATCATCGAACGAGCTCAAGACCTCCGAGCCCGTCTCGGTCAACCCCACAAGGTGCTGCTCGGCGTCGACCGGCTCGATTACACCAAGGGCATTGATCTTCGGCTCCGGGCGTACAAAGAACTACTCGCTGAAGGTCGTCTGAACCCTGCCACCGTGACGATGATCCAGGTGGCCGAACCGAGTCGAGACAACGTAGATGCGTACATCACACTGCGGCAACGAGTCGAACGGCTGGTTGGCGAGATCAACGGCGACTTCGGCCGAGTCGGTTTCCCGGTCATTCACTACATTCACCAGAGCCAGACCTTCGAGGAACTCATGGCGATGTACCGGGCGGCAGACGTCATGCTCGTCACTCCCTTCAACGACGGCATGAATCTCGTGGCCAAGGAGTACGTCGCCACTCGCTACGACGAGACTGGCGCACTGGTACTTTCGGAGTTTGCCGGGGCTGCGGTCGAGCTCAAGGATGCGTTCCTCGTCAACCCCTATGACATCGACGGTGTGAAGGCCGCCATCATGGAAGCGGTCGAGCTCGATGCCGAGGAGAGCCGCGATCGCATGCGAAAGCTGCGACGAGTGGTTCGTCGGAACGACGCAGTTGCGTGGGCCCGAAACTTCCTCGATGCGCTCGCCTCTGTCACTGCTACGTGAGCTCCACCGGGCTGACCAGGATGGTGCGACCACTCGTGAGCGCAGCCGAAGAGAGGCCGGAAGCCAGACGTTCGAGCGAACGGATGTCCGGGTCGATGAGTTCACCGACGCGTAGGCGGTCCTCGGCGAGCAATTCGAGCACTCTCTGGACATCACCGGTGCTGTAGCCGAGCGATGCTCGAATGGTGATCTCGTGCTTCACCAAGTCGGCGGGAACCGCCCGGCTCGACGAACTGTTGACACCAACCGCGACCACGGTTCCACCGTGACGAGCGAGGTCGACAGCGTCGGTCAGCGCTTGGTCGGCTCCAACGCAGTCGAACACCACATCTGCGCCAAGACGGTGGCCATGGCGTTCCAGCCAACTGCCAACGTCGCCAACGCCCGCAAACGCCGCGTCGCTTCCGAGATCGCAGGCCAACTCGCGCCGGGCGGGAGAGGGGTCGATGGCAACCACCCTCGATGCGCCGGCCAGGCGGGCGAGTTCGGCGACAAGGAGGCCGATGGTTCCGGCACCGATCACCACGATCATGTCGCCGAGGACCATCCCGCTGCGGGCGAGCGCATGGGCGGCCACGGCAGCGGGCTCAGCCAAGGCCGCCTCGTTCTCGTCGATACCGTCCGGAGTTCGCCTGACTCGTCGATGATCGACCCGGATTCGTTCAGCAAAGGCGCCGTGGTTCGACGCCAAGTCGTCGGTGCCGATGATCATCTCGAGCACCATGTCGCAGTTCTCCGGATGACCTGCGCCGCAGTGCAGGCATCGTCCGCACGGCGGCGGCGCCGCACCGACCACACGCTCACCCTCGAAGTGACCCTCGACACCAGGCCCCACCTCGGTCACTCTGCCCGACCAAGAATGCCCGAACCACGCTGGTGCCGGCAGCACACCGGTCTCGGCCGCCAACACGTCAGACCCTCCAATGGCGCAACGATCAATCGCCACGATGAGACTGCCGGGCCGCACGACGGGCTCGGCGACATCGACGATCTCAACGTTCCCCGGACCTCTGATCACTGCGGCTTTCATTGCTCACCTTGGTCGGCTGTCGCCTCCCGTTGACCCGCATCCGGGTCGGGCTTCGCAAGCGAGCCTCGTCCCTCGGACTCGCGGGTCAAGGCATCCAATACCTCGAAGAAGTCAGGAAAAGTCTTGTTCACACACGACGGGTTGTCGATCGAGATGCCAGGAACGACCAACCCGAGAATGGCAAAACTCATGGCCATGCGATGGTCGTCGTAGGTCTCGACCACCCCAGGTCTCGGCGTCCCCGGGTGAATCGTGAAGCCGTCGTCGTCCTCGGTGGCTTTGATGCCAAGGCGCTGCATCTCGGCGACCACGGCAGCAATGCGGTCGGTCTCTTTCCGTCTGATGAAGTCAATGCCGGTGACCCGCACCGGCCCATCGGCGAACGGAGCCACCACGGCCAAGCTCTGGGCGGTGTCGGAGATGTCGCTCATGTCGATGTCGATACCGCGCAGCGTGCCAGTGCCTCGCACCTCGATGGCTCGATCGGAGCGCGTGACCTCGGCCCCCATCTGTTCGAGCGCATCAACGAAGTGGACGTCGCCCTGCACGGTGTCGATACCGATTCCTTCGACCCGAATGGTGCCTCCGGTGATGGCTGCGGCGGCGAAGAAATACGAGGCTGCCGAAGCGTCAGGTTCGACAAGCACATCGGCTGCTCGGTACCCCGTCGCCGGAACCTCGAAGGATCGATAGCCGTCACGCTGCACATCCACGCCGAAGTCAGCCATCGTCGCCAGCGTGAGGTCGACGTATGGCTTCGAGACCAGCTCGCCGACGATCTCGATGTGGACCGGGGCGGCGGCGCACGGGGCGCTCAGCAGCAGGCCCGAGAGGAACTGACTGGAGACAGAGCCCGGAATCTGTACCGTGCCACCGTTCAATTGCTGATGACCGACCACCGTGAGCGGAAGCGTCGTGCCCTCGATGCGAGCACCGAGTGTTTCGAGGGCATCGATCAGGTCATCGAACGGTCGAGCGCGCATTTGTTCGTGACCATCGAGCACGTAGCGACCCCGACCAAGCGTGAGCATCGGCAGAACGAAGCGGCTGGTGGTTCCCGACTGCCTGGCGTCGAGCACCCCACCGTGGGCAGGAAGTTCACCGTCGACACCGGTAACGGTCACTCGTCTGGCATCACGGTCGATGTCGATGTGGAGGCCCATCCCTGCCAGCAGTTGCATCATCGCTTCGGTGTCGTCGGCGAAGAGCACGCCATCGAGCACGGAGACACCATCAGCCAGCGCGGCACAGACCAGCGCACGATTGGTGTGGCTCTTCGACCCCGGAACGCTGACCGTTGTGTGGGGAACCTGCTCGAGCACCTGGATCAATCGTGTCGTCATGCGATGGAGGCGAAGAACGCCAGCAGCGCATCGTTGACTGGCACGGGATGTTCTTGGTGAGCCCAATGCCCGCCAGGCACCACGGTGGTTCCTCGGTGATCGAGACAATGCTGTTCCATCGACGACGCTGCGGACCCGAGGCCGCCATCGCCTCTGGCGACGACGAAGTCGTGATCGCCGCC
>CAYGQE010000037.1:30339-47157 GCA_964351995.1 uncultured Acidimicrobiaceae bacterium
CTGCGGACCCGAGGCCGCCATCGCCTCTGGCGACGACGAAGTCGTGATCGCCGCCGATGAAGGTGGTCGGCACCGTGATCGGTGCACCCTGCCACGGTCGTGTGAGCTCCCAGTTGCGTTGGAAGTTTCGGTAGTAGTTGATGCCGCCCCGGAAGCCACTGCGGTAGAACGCCCGCCCGTAGTTCTCGATGTCGGCATGCTCGAGGAACGGCGGCAGGCCTGCAGGAGCGACGTCGTCGGCATGCTCCGGCGTGGAGACCCACGCCGCGCTCTGCTTCCAATGCATGGATCGGAGGAATTCAATGGGGTCGGGATCCATCAGCGACTCTGCGACGCCCTCATCCTGGAAGGCGAGCATGTAGGCGAAGGGCCCGTCAGGATCGGTGGCCCGAACATGGTCGAGCACGCTGCGGTCGCTTCGAGGTTGATAGGGCACGCTCATGAGCGCTAGGCCAGCCAGCCGATCGGGCCGCATCAGGGCAACATGCCAGGCAACGATCGAGCCCCAATCGTGACCCACCAGGAGGCAACGCTCGATGCTCTCCGCATCGAGCAAACCAATGACATCGCCGACCAACTCGAAGATGTTGTAGGCATCCACGGGTTCGGGAGCGTCGCTCCAGCCATAACCCCGCTGATCTGGAGCGATGACTCGGTGGCCGGCGCCGGCAATGGCATCCATCTGATGGCGCCACGTGTACCCAATGTCGGGGAATCCGTGCAACAGCACCACGGGCAACTTGTCGCCGGCAGAACGTTGCTCGGTGATCGAGAGTGTGATCGTGCCGACCTCGACCGATCGCACGCGCCTATCCATGGATCGCCCTACCCATGGATCTGGACTGCTGTGCCGAGCAACTCGAACTCGCCGGCTTCAGCGCCAGCGAACTCGAGGCCGGTCAGGCCGCGACCTCCCTCGACGAAACGAACCATGGCGTCATCGACTGGCACAAGCGTGCCGCTGGCCTCGACCCCAAGGAGCTTCGCCCACGTCGCGGCTGCACGAGCAGGGTCTGGGGTTTCGATGGTGACGCCGACCAGCCTCGACACGACGTTGGTTCGCACGTGGTCCCGCCACGTCGGACCAGCCCATGCCCATTCGGCTTCGTTGTCGCAGCGATCGATCGAGACGATCGCACCACCGACGTCAGCCGGGTGGAAATGGATGCCATGGATGGCGGTGCCATCATCGGCGGTGCCACCAGGAGCTTCGAACACGACGCGAACATCGAGCGCTTCAGCTGCAGCACGAACCGTGTCGAGATCAGCGGTGGTCTGGAAGATCACCATGTAACCAGCGGCATCGACCCCGCGCTTGGCGAGGAATCGGCCCGCCGTTGTGTCTTCCTGGGTCGGTGACACGATTTCCAGGAACTGATCACCGACGCAGAACAGGCGATTCTCGAGCCCGAACGTACCGACGCCGGGATCGACGTAGCAGACCTCGAGATCGAGGCGCTGCTCGACAGCAGCGGCGCCTCCCTCGAGATCGGTGGCAACCCAAGCGACCTGACGGAGGCGAATCACGCTGTGGTGTGGCGAGCTCTAGTCGCGGATGGCCAGGCCAGTGTTGGGGTCGAAGAAGTGGAATCGACCGGTGTCGATGCTCACGTTCATGTCTTCACCCATACGAGCCTTGGACCGCGGGCTGAACTTGCCCACGAAGATGGTTCGACCCTGGTCGTCCTTCTGCGCCTCGATGGCATCTTCGCCCTCGAACTCAGCATCCATGATGCTGAACGCCTCGGCGGCAAGCGGGAAGTGCACGATGATCTCGGAACCCAACGACTCGATCAGGCTGATCGTGGTCGAGAACACCCGTGACTCTTCCGCTCCGGAGATCTCCGCGTCTTCGAGATCCTCCGGGCGGATGCCCAGCACGATTTCCTTGCCGATGTAGTTGGCGAGACCAGGCCGGCTCTTGGCCAGATCCGGAGCGATCGCCACCTGCTGGCCGGCGATATCAGCGATTGGAGCATCGGCGGAGCCGGTGAGGTTCACCCGCATGAGGTTCATCGAGGGCGAACCAATGAAACCGGCGACAAACACGTTGTCCGGTGATTCGTAGAGGTTCTGCGGGGTGTCGACCTGCTGGAGGTAGCCACGCTTGAGCACGCACACCCGATCGCCCATGGTCATGGCTTCGACTTGGTCGTGGGTGACATACAAGGTCGTGACACCAAGATCACGCTGCAGGCCAGCGATCTCCGCCCGCATCTGCACACGCAACTTGGCATCGAGGTTCGACAACGGCTCATCCATAAGGAAGGCCTTGGGCTGACGCACGATGGCACGGCCCATCGCGACACGCTGACGCTGACCACCAGACAACTGACCCGGCTTACGCTCGAGATTCTCAGTGAGGTCGAGAATCGCTGCAGCCTTACGAACCCGCTCCTCGATCTCACCCTTCGGCACCTTGGCCAACTTGAGAGCGAAACCGATGTTGTCGGCGACGGTCATGTGGGGGTACAAGGCGTAGTTCTGGAAGACCATCGCGATGTCGCGATCCTTCGGATGCACATCATTGACCACACGGTCACCAATCAACATGTCGCCACTGGAAATCTCTTCCAGACCAGCGACCATGCGCAGCGCCGTCGACTTGCCGCAGCCAGACGGGCCAACCAGCACGAGGAACTCGCCGTCGTTGATCTCGAGACTCAAATCGTGAATCGCGTGGTACCCATTCGGGTAGATCTTGTTGACGTCTTTGAGCTTGACCTCAGCCACTGACACTCCCCTGGTTGAAACGAAAGCCAGCTGGAACCCTGGGGCGCCGCCGACAAGTGTCACACCGTATCATTCGACCTCTGCTGATGAAAGGGCCTGTCGATGGCACTCGGACAACTCCCTGAAAACGATCTCGAGCTCTCCTGCCCTCGCTGCCACCAGCCCGTGGTCGAACGCTTCTACGGCCCCTGCGAGCGGTGCCGAGCCGAGTTGCGCGCCACGATCACCAACGAAGCCAATGCAGCGGAAGCCCCCGAGTACGAGCCGAAGATGAACGTCGTCCCGAACGCCATCGCCTCCAAGGAATAGTCAGCTCAGCCCATCGAGCCAGGCTTCGATCAGCCAGCCAGCAATCGACATCCCGCCACCCTCGGATGAACTGCCGGGTCCGCCACGCGGAACCGGTGGGAGCTCGTTCGGCCCGAACCAGCCGGCCTCGAGGATCTCCTCTTCCTGAATTGAGATCTCACCCGACACATAGCGAGCGGTGAAGCCGATCATGATCGAGTGAGGGAACGGCCAGGGCTGGCTACCGAAGTACCGGACGTCGTCGACCACGATGCTGGTTTCCTCCGCCACCTCTCGGATCACGCACTCCTCCAGGCTCTCTCCCGGCTCGAGGAACCCCGCCAGCGCGCTGAAGAAGCGACCAGGGAACTGCCGACCCCAGGCAAGCAGCACCTCTGGTCCGGCGTCGGTGGTGCGTTCCACCAGCATGATCACCGCCGGGCTGATGCGAGGGAACGAGTGCAGGCCACACGTCGGACACTTCCGGGCGCGGTCGCTGTCATGCGCTTCGGTCTCGGTACCGCAACGACCACAGAACCTGTGATCCCGAGCCCACGTCAGCACCTGAGACGCCCGGCCAGCCAACGCCCAGTCGGTGTCGGGAATCTGGCCGAACAAGGGCCGCATGTTCACGAACTCACCAATCTCGCCCCACTCGCCGAGATCTTGCTTCACTGGGTTCACGAACAGCGCCCAGATCGGCTGCGCCGGTCCATCAGGAGAACGGTCGATGCCGAGCAGATGGGGATCCGCCCCTTCGACGGGGCAGGTGACGGCGACGGGGAATGCCCCGTCGACCAGCAGCACGTTGGATCGGCCATCGACGAGGATCCACCGACCCGCGGCTTCAGAGAGAGTGGGTGGCAGGCTGACCAGAGGCTCGAACACCTCGGCAAGCTAGCTCGTTCAACCAGTGATGCGAAGCGCAACTGCGGGCGGGACTTTGCCGGCCCGACGAGCGGGAACAATCGCTGATGCCATCGACGCTGCGACGGCGATCACGGTCAGCCCGAGCAGCCACAAAACAGGAACGTCGAAGGACAATCCCTCCTCGAAGGCAGTGGTTCTGGTCAGAATTTGCCATGCGCTGACGAGCCCGAGCCCGATCCCCAACAGCACCCCTTGGATCCCGATGAACGACGCCTCGATCAAGAAGGCTCGCTGTGTCTGCCTCACCGGCACACCAATGGCCGCCAACATCCCCAGTTCTCGTCGTCGTTCCCGAACCGCCCGAATGAGTACGACGCCGAGCCCGGCAATGCCGATCAACAGACCGAGCCCGAGGTACCCCTGCAGCATCTGGAGGAAGCCCTCTTGTGCCTCGAGCTCGTCATCAGCTCGACTTCGGACCGTCGATGCTTCGACGCCTTGTTCGGGCCACCGGCCTTGAATCTCGGCCGCAACGGCCTCTTCGCGTCCTTCCGCAGCAGCGACGAAGTAGCGAGAGACTGGCCGGATGTTGGTCCACAGATCGGTCGACAGGTCATCGGAGATGACAAGCCAGGTGTTGACCAGCCAACCGTTGCGGGTGGAGCCCGCCACTCGAACATCGGCGGTTGCACCCGATGGGCTGTGCAAGGTGACGGTCTCGCCCACCTCGAAACCTCGGTCGAAAGGCACCATCATCCACGAGTCACCGTTGGCCCCTGAGATCACTGCCTCCCACGCATCGACACTGGACCCGAACTCGGGCGCAAGCTCTTCGAGTGGCGGGGCCAGGGTGGAATCCCACGATGTGTCGATCGTCGAGACCCCCCAGCCCTCCAGATCATCCGCCGGTCCGATCTCGACGAAGCCTCGACGGATCGCTGAGACAGTCGCGACGCCGTCGACGCTTTCGAGTTGCTCGGCGGTCACCGGCGCCGATCGGTTCGAGTCGACGACCATCGCGTAGTCGCCGCCCGCTTGTCGGGCGAGTTCCGGCGCCGATGCCTTGAACGCCGAGTTCAGTACCGACATGAAGGTGACCGTGAAGATCACGATTGCGTACATCGCCACGAGAAGCGCTGACCGAACCGGGCGAGCCAGGGGGTGAGCCAAACCGAGGCGAGAAGCGACTCCGCTCGGAGCCAGAACGGCAGTGATGCCCAGCCACACTCGGTCGAGCGATGCCAGCAAGACCGTTGCCAGGCCAACCAACAGGACGCCTTGCAGCAGGAAGACTTCGATGTCTGGGTCGTTCATTGCTGCGTCCCGCACAGTGAAGACCAATACAGGCCAGACGATCGCCACACCGCAGCCCAACACCGTGGCGAGTCGGCGAGACATCACGAGCCCGAGGATGCCGATCGACGACACCGCAGTGATGACCGGTCCCGCCATGGCGGCAAGTGCATTGTCAGGGGCAAGCACGAAGAGCGCGGCACCGGCAGCGACCCCCGCACCACCGACGACGGCACGGCGCCACCGAGCCCCCTCGGTGCTTTGCGGGGGCAAATCCTTCAGTGCCCTCACGATGTTGATGCGGGTCATGCGGAAGCTGGTCATCACCACCGTGAGCTGCGAGATCGCCAAGCCGATGGCTGCCCCGGAGATCAAGTCAATGGGTGTCACGGCAAGGGCGATCTCGAAGCCATCGCCCTCGAAGAGGCGGGCGGCAAAGGCAATGACGCCACCGCCAACAGCGATGCCGAGCACCGCTCCGACCAGCGCAGCCACGACGCCATAGATCGCGCCCTCGAGCGCGAACGCCCGAAGAATGGTTCCCCGTTTGAGACCGACCGCCCGCATCGTGCCGAGTTCAACGGTCCGCTCGCCAGCCAACATCACGAACAGGTTGATCACCAGCAGAATGCCGGCGATGACACTGAAGCCGCCGATGGTGCCGAACAACTCGGTCATCGATGCTCCTTCGTCCTCTGCGTCCTCGAGCAAGTTGGCCTTCGTGGTGTTGATGTCAGCGTCGATGCCGAGCGTCTCGGTCTGCTCGGCGATGAAGGACTCGACGGCGGCCGACCGTTCTGCCCCGTCGAAGACACCACCGGTGTTCGACACCAGCAAGAGCCTTGGCGCCACGCCCTGCAGCTCGGCCTCCCCCAGGTCGGCGAACGCAGCCTCGACCGATCCCGGCGCAACGACGACCTCGGCAAAACCAGCCAGGCCTTTCGCGTCGACCACCTCGTGAACCACGAGGCGAACAGGATCGAGGCCGAAGAAGAGGTCAACGGAATCACCGGCTGAGACTTGGATCTCCTCCGCCAGTATCGAATTGATCACCGCCGTCCCGACCGGACCGGACGACACCCCGGCAAAGCCGGTCGAACTCGGGTCGTTGCCAAAGTCCCTGGCGTCGTCGAGATCGAGTTCGAGCAAGTCGGCGCGGGGCTCGACCCGACGATCAGCCGGGTCGTCGGTGACCGAACCGACCGCCACAGACACGCTGACAACTGGCAGAACGCCGTCGACGTTATTGCTGGCACTCACTGCTGCAGCGAGTTCGTCGATGCGTTCGACATCGTCCACGAAGACGACTTCGTCGACGGGCCCGAGACGCGTCTGGGCGATGTTTCGGATCGATTGGTCGAAGCTCGATCCGACGATGAACGAGGTGACGATCAGCGCCGTCGCCAGCATCGATCCGCCGATCACCAGCGCTGCTTCACCCCGGCGCCGCACGACGTTGCGAATACCGAGCCTGCGGATGGTCGGCCGTCGGACCAGATCGTGGAGAACAGGGGGAAGGAGCAGCACCAGCAGACCAAGAGCGAGCAGCGTGATCACTGTTGGACCTGTCCGTCGTGAACAGCGATCAGGCGATCAGCGGTCGCACCGATCTCGTGATCGTGCGTGACGATGACCATGGTCTGCCCGTTGGCGTTCACCTCACCGAAGAGGTCGAGGACATCCTTGGCGGTCGCACTGTCGAGGTTGCCCGTTGGCTCATCGGCCCACACCACGGCGGGCTCGGTCACGAGGGCTCGAGCCACCGCCACCCGCTGCTGCTCGCCGCCAGACAACTCCGCGGGCCGGTGTCGGCCCCGATCGGCAAGGCCGACTCGGGCCAGCAAACGGTCGGCGGCCTTGCGAGCATCCTTGGGCTTCGCACCCGATGCGAGCAACGGGAGCTCGACGTTTTCAGCAGCACTCAACACCGGAATGAGGTTGAAGCTCTGGAAGACGAAACCCATGGTGGCCGCACGGTGAGCGGTTCGGGCGCGATCACTCAACCGGTGGATTTCCTGGCCTTCGATGTGGACCTCGCCACCGTCGATCGTGTCGAGCCCGGAGAGGCAGTTCAGGAGTGTGGACTTGCCATTGCCAGACGGGCCCATGATGACCACGAACTCACCGGCGTCGATGTCGAGGTCAACCCCACGAAGCGCTTCGACTTTCACCTCGCCCGTGCGGTAGGTCTTGGTCACAGCTCGGGCAGAAATCAGGCTCATGTCACGAGGATCCACGAGACGAGAGCATGACACCATCGGGGCCTACCCCGAGGGCACCCTGAGTGACCCCTGAGCCATTCGCGTCAAGCGGCCGTCAGACGATGCGGCGCTTGGCCGCCCAACGAGACAACTCGTGCCGATTGGAGAGCTGGAGCTTGCGCAACACGTTCGACGCGTGTGTCTCGACGGTCTTGATGGAGATCGTCAGACGCCTGGCGATCTCTTTGTACGCATACCCCCGAGCAAGGAGCCGCATGACTTCCTGTTCGCGCGGTGAGAGCTGGTCGAGCTCGGGATCGACGGGTTCAGGAATCGATGCCGAGAAGGCGTCGATCACGAAGCCGGCCAAACGGGGAGAGAACACCGCATCGCCCTCGGCCACGCGGCGAACAGCGTCAGCAAGGTCAGCACCGGAGATCGCCTTGGTGACGTACCCCCGAGCCCCTGCCCGGATCACCGAAATCACATCGTCGGGGGCGTCACTCACTGAGAGGGCAAGGAACGCCACGCCTCTTCCGTTCGCACCGCGCGCATCTGGAATCTGGTCGAGTCGGGCCAGCACGCCTTTGATGACGTCGGCTCCGGTACCTGACGGAAGATGGACGTCGAGCAACACGACGTCGGGAAGGGTCTCGACGATGACGTCGACCGCCTCGTCGATGTCTCCGGCCTCGCCGACCACGTGAACGGCGTCGCCCAGGCCGCTTCGGACACCAGCGCGGACCAGGTCATGATCGTCGATCAGCACGACTCGGGGTTGGAACATCAGGTCTCCTGGTTCGTTGAAGGCAGGGAAATGGCCAGCTCGACTTCGGTGCCTTCACCGATCGCCGTGTGGACCGTTGCAGAACCGCCTGCCCGCTCCATTCGGCCAGTCACACTCTGGCTGAGACCGCGTCGGTCGGGGTTGACCGATTCGAGATCGAATCCCTTCCCCGTGTCTCGAACGAACAGCTCGACGCGTTCGTCTTGGATCTCGGCGTAGAGATCGATGCGAGGAGCCCCGCTGTGTTTCGCTGCGTTCATCGTGGCTTCGCGCACGGCCGCGAGTAGTGCTTCGACGGTTTCGTCAACGAGGACGTCGCCGACACACACCACCTCGACCGGTGTGCCGTACAGCGACTCGACTTCGCTGGCGATCTGGTCGAGCCGACCGCGGATGCTGCCGCCGCTGCGATCGGCGCGATCGGGGTCGAGCCAGTTTCGCAGCTCACGCTCTTGCTGGCGGGCGAGCGCTGCCATGCGTTGAGGGTCAGCGGTGCCTTCGTTGAGGCCGTTCTGGATGAGCGTGAGCGTCTGCAACACCGAGTCGTGGAGGTGAGCGGCGACATCGGCCCGTTCATCCGCCCGGATGCGGGCCTGGCGCTCAGCATCGAGGTCAGTCACCAGCCGCCACCACCATGGGGAGGACAGTACGAAGAGCCCACCCGCAGCGACGGCGGCAACGATCGCTGGCGACACCGAGGGACCGATCTCGAGGGCTTGCACCAGAGCGAAGACACCAACAGCGGCGACCAGCGCACCCCCGACTTGGGAGACGTGAATGCCTGGCTGGGTACGGCGGAGCGCCACGACGATGCCAGCTCCAACCACGCCGACTGGCCAGATGATGCCGATCGGGACGCCACCGATGCCACTGAAGAACAGCGCCAACCCACCAACCACCAGGGCGAGCCCAGCGAACCGGTGGCCGACAGACCGTCCCTTCATCACTGGCGCTGAGGTCGGCCCGCCGCCGTTGTACGTGGCCAGCGCAATGCCACCAAGGCAGGCGAGATACACCAGTGCACCCCAACCGCCGAGGGCAAAGAGGCCGATGAAGGCCAAACGGATCCACAGGGGCTCGACGCCAACTTCGGCGGCAATGCCAGACGCGACGCCACCGAGCAATCGCTCATCGTCGGTTCTCGGCGGCACTTGCCAGTACGTCATGAGCGCTCAGTCTCCCACGGCAACGAAGGGTTGCCATCAGGGTCGAACCCTGAGAGAACCCTGATCAGCACCAGGTGCACGTGGTTGACTGTCCTGATGGGCACACCGGGGGAATCCGAGGAGGGTGGAGGCATGAACGCAACCACCGAAACTGACTCCTCACCAAACCCCGATCCCCCAAGTGATCCTCGCCCGCATCAACCACCTCCCCCGGTGCGTTGGCTGCGCCGCGACACCGACTCGCCGATCGCCGGCGTCGCCACCGGCATCGCGACCTACTTCGGCGTCACGCCCATCCTGGTGCAGATCGCATTCATCGTGACGACGGCTTTCAGCGGCTTCGGAGTCCTGGCATACATCGCCGGGTGGCTCTTGATCCCTCGCCCGTCTGATCCCGAGACCCGCCCGGTGACGATCACATCGAACACCGGGCGAGCGATCATCGGTGTGTTGTTTGCTGTCGGTGCTGCCTCGTCGACCCTCACCTTCGGGCCGAACACCTTCGAGATCACGCTGCTGCCGTTGGCTCTGGTCGGTGCCGGCTTCTATCTACTCAACCAGCGAGATCGAGGCCCAGGCGCTGAACTCGTTACCCCGTCGCCACAGGCACCGAGTCATTGGGCCGACGTCGAGACCGCACCGACGCCCGTCGGATCGGTCCCGCATGCACCTCCTGGCCCCCCTGTGACCTCAGTGACCCTCGCTGCGGTCGCCGTCGTCATTGGACTATTGGTCACGATCGGCCAGTTTGGCGTCACGATCCCCGCTGCCGCCACCTTCGGTGCTGCCCTCACCGTGCTCGGCGCTGGGCTGATCTACGGCGCGTTCTACGGCCGACCTCGGGGGCTGGTTCCCGTTGGTCTGCTCCTCGTCATGGGCCTCGCCATCGCTCCGGCCGTTGATGCCTTCTCCGAAGGCGGCACCGGCACCAGAGAGTATTCGCCCATCACACAATCGGCAGTTCTCGACGCCTACGACCTCGGCGCCGGCCCGCTCGATCTCGATCTTCGTCAGGTCGACTTCACCGAGGACCAGACCATCACCGTGAGCGTCGGTGCTGGCTATGCCGAGATCTGGCTGCCCGAGGACGTCAACGTCATCGTCGATGCCGAGACATCGGCCGGTTACGTCGAGCTGTTCGGCCGGGAGTACACCGGCGTGTTCGCCTCTGGCCAAGACGCCCGCAGCGCCAACGAACTCGACCGTCCGACGATCAACCTCGTCGTGGACGTCACCTTCGGTTACGTGGAGGTGCGTCGTGGCTAGCGCCGTGAAGCGACCCCGCCCCTTCAGCCTTGCCGCCGGCATTGGCTTTGCCACCATTGGTTTGGGGAGCGTCGTCGACGCTTGGGCCAATGTGGATGCCGGCGCTGTCGGCGCCCTGGCGCTTCTCCTCGGTGGAGCAGGAGCACTGGTCGCTCTCGCCACTCGACGTGCACCAGGGCCCACAATCGAGCCAGACTGACCGGGTGTCACACCAGGACGTACTGCCAGACCGCCTCGATCACGACAAGCTCACCGTTGCCCTCACCATGGCCGACGAACGGGCGGACGAGATCGAGAGCGGTGGCCAGATTCCCACCGACATCGCTGACGCCCTGATCGACTCGAAGGTGTTCCGCACGTGGATCCCCAAGCAGTACGGGGGCCTCCAGGGCACCGTTGCCGACTTGCTGGACACCATCGAACGGGCGGCGTACCACGACGGGGCAACTGGTTGGTGCGTGATGATCGGCGGCACCACCGCCCTCAATGCCGGCTTCTTGGCTCCGGAGTACGCCGAGCTGATCTACGGCGATCCTCGGGCCGTCACCGGCGGCTTCGGAATGCCGGCCGGTGTGGGCACCCCCATCGACGGTGGCATCAAGGTCAGCGGCGAGTGGGCGTGGGGTTCGGGCTCGAGCCATTGCACATGGTTCGGCGGTGGCGTCGCCATCGAGGGCAAGCGAGGCGCTCCATTCGTGTTCTTCGACATGGACGACATCGAGTTCCTCGACACCTGGCACGTCAGCGGGATGAAGGGCACGGCCTCGACGCACTACCGAACCACCGATGCGTTCGTCCCGGAGGGACGCTGGGTCGATTTCGCCGCCAGCCCCACCCCGGTCACCGACAGCCCGCTCTACCGCTTCTCGTTCTTGGGCGCGCTCGCCCTCGGCGTCTCGGCCGTGACCCTTGGCTTGGCCGAGCGAGCCATCGATGAGTTGATCGCTCTCGGCGCCAAACAGCCGGCTGGCAGCTCGAAGGGTCTGGCCGAACGACCGGTCATCCAGTCCGAACTGGCGCTTGCAGAAGCCAACGTGCGTTCGGCTCGAGCCTTCGTGCGCGAGATCGTCGACGAGTGTTGGGACGCAGCAGCTCAGGAGGGCCAGCTCACCGACGAGCAGAAGCGACTTCTGCGTCTGGCGTCGACCAACGCCGGGAAGCGCTCGGCCGAAGCCGTCGACCTCTGCTACCACGCTGGTGGCGGCACGGCGGTGTACCTCACCAGCCGTTTGCAGCGGGTGTTCCGTGACATTCACGTCGCCACGCAGCACGGCATGATCGCTCCGAGGTTGATGGAGCCCCTCGGCCGGATGGCCTTTGGGCTTCCCACCTCAACGGCACAGTTCTAGGCCCCGACCAGATCATGGATTTCGACTTTCCGCCCGACGATGATCCCCGCCGCCGCGAACTCCGAGCGTGGCTTGCCGAACATCCCAACCCGACGCAGGTACAGCTGGCCTCGGCCGGACTGGTCGCTCCGCACTGGCCCGCTCCGTGGGGCCTCGACGCCGACGTCGAACACCAACTGATCATCGACACCGAAATGAAGGCCGCCGGTGTCGAGATGCCGGGCGTCTCGATCGCTGTCGGGTGGGCCGGCCCCACCATCCTCGCCGGCGGCACCGAAAAACAAGCCAAACGTTGGCTGCCGTCGATGCTCGATGGGTCGAGCGAATGGTCCCAACTGTTCAGCGAGCCGGACTCAGGCAGCGACCTCGCATCGCTCCGCACCTCGGCGGTTCGAGACGGTGATGAGTACATCGTGAACGGCCAGAAGATCTGGAGCACGTGGGCCGACACTGCCGAGTGGGGCATTCTCCTCGCCCGCACCAGCACCGAAGGCCGCAAACAGGAGGGCATCAGCTACTTCGTCGTCGACATGAAGACGCCAGGCATCGACGTTCGCAAGATCGTCGAGATGACCGGCGGCAACCATTTCAACGAGACGTGGTTCGACGATGTGCGCATTCCGGTCGAAAATCGCATCGGTCCGGAAAATGGCGGCTGGCGACTGGCCAAAGTGACCCTCGGTAACGAGCGCCTCTCGCTCTCTGAGGGTGGCGTCATCTGGGGCATGGGCCCCACGAGCGACGAGTTCTTCGATGCGGTCAGAGGCACCATCGACGACCCGCTCCTACGACAGAAAGCGGCCTCGGTCTACACCGAGAAGCGCATTCTCGACTTCATTGGCTATCGCATGATGACGATGGCTCTCGGCGGCCAAGATCCGGGACCCTTTGCGTCGATTCGCAAAGCCCTCAGCGATGAGCACGGCCAGACCATCACCTCGCTGGCCAAGGATCTCCAGGGCGCTGCCGCCATGTGTGGCATCCAGAACGAAGACGCCGAGCATCTCGACCTCTGGCATTGGTCCTACCTCTTCAGTCGAGCACTCACCATCGGCGGCGGGACCAGCGAGGTCCAGCGCAACATCATCGGCGAGCATCTCCTTGGACTACCTCGCTCGTGAGCGACCGCCTGGCTGAGCATCTCCGTCACCACCTCGGTACGTGGCCGCCTCAACAACGCCTCACCATCGTCGGCTCCGAGCGTCGCGAGCAGCCGGGCTGGGACGGCACGATCCGTCCGATGACCGGTGTCGAGACCGTCGATGGTGCGGTGATCTCGGTCAGCCCGTTGCACGTCGGAGCCGTCCGCGCGTTGGGCGACGACATCGACGTTGTCGCCGCGGGTATCGGCGCTGCACTTGGTCGACCATCGTGGCGTTTCGGTCGAGGCATCTTCCGCTGGAGCGAGACACCAACCGCCAGTGATGACCCCGGCGTGTGGCTACCCACCAACGATCCACGGGTACTCCCCTGGCTGACGCCCTTCAACGGTGACGTGCTGGTGGGCTTCGCGGACAACGGCTCGATTGCCGCCGGCGTCGGCCGCAAGATCCACGACGGTCTCGGCCACGAACTCGCCGTCGTGACCGAAGAAGGACACCGAGGCCAACGGTGGGCTCAGCGGCTCGTGACCCAGGCAGCTCGCCGAGTTCTCGCCGATGGCGCCATACCGATCTATCTCCACGCCGAAGACAACATCGCATCGGCCCGCACCGCCGAGGCATCTGGCTTTCCCGACCTGGGTTGGCGGATGCTCGGCCTCTTTCCGGGCTCCCCCAACTGAAACGCGGCCTTCATGACGCAACCAACCAACCTGCTCATCGTGCTGCTCGACGACGTCGGCTTCGCCGACTTCGGTTGCTACGGCTCCGAGGTGAAGACGCCAACCATCGACGCCCTGGCCGATCGGGGTACTCGATTCACGAACTTCCACACCACGGCGATGTGCAGCACCACTCGGGCTGCGCTGCTCACCGGCCGCAATCACCACGCCGTCGGCATGGGTTGCTTGGCGAACTTCGACACGGGCCTGCCCGGCTATCGGGGCAAGATCGCTCGCTCGGCAGGAACGCTGCCCGAGATGCTGCGCCCTCACGGTTACCGCAACTACATGATCGGCAAGTGGCACGTGACGCCACTGACCGAATCCGGCCCCACCGGCCCCTTCAACGGCTGGCCGCTGGGTCGTGGATTCGACCGCTTCTATGGCTTCCTCGATGCCGAGACCGATCAGTACTCCCCCGAACTCATTCGCGACAACAGCCACATCACGGCGCCCGGCACCTTCGAAACGGGCTACCACCTGACAGAAGATCTCATCGACCAGAGCATCACGATGCTGGCCGAACACCGGGCCGGCGCACCCGAAGACCCGTGGTTACTGTGGGTCGCGCCCGGAGCGTGCCACGCTCCCCACCAAGCCCCGACGGATCTGATCGATCAGTACGAGGCCGTGTTCGCCAAGGGCTGGGACGCCATGCGAGCTGACCGCCTCGCTCGTCAGATCGAACTCGGCATCGTCCCGACGGGCACCCAACTGCCGCCTCGCAACGACATGGTCAAGCCATGGGATGATCACTCCGCCGACGAGCGGCGTCTCTTCGCTCGGCTGGGTGGCGCCTATGCCGCCATGCTCGATCACTTCGATCAGCACCTCGGCCGTCTGGTCGATTTCGTCGAACGCAGCGGGCAGAGCGACAACACCGCCATCGTGGTGATGTCAGACAACGGCGCCAGTCAGGAAGGTGGCCCGCTTGGCTTCATCAATGCCATGGGGCCGTTCAACCTCGTCAAGGAAGAACTGGCCGACAAGATCGCCCGTATCCAGGACATCGGCGGACCGGACACCCACTCGAATTTCCCGTGGGGCTTCGCGATGGCGGCCAACACACCACTGAAGCGCTACAAGCAGAACACCCACGGCGGGGGCATTCGCGACCCGCTCGTGATCTCGTGGCCAGGTGTCGACGACGCTGCCCTCCGTCACGAGTTCTGCCATGCCTCCGATCTCACGCCCACCATCCTCGATCGCCTCGGCCTCGAGCCCCCGGCGTCGATCGAAGGTGTCGATCAACAACCCATGCAAGGCACCAGCTTCGCTCGGTCGGGAACCGAGCGGGGCCCGCAGTACTTCGAGATGTTCGGGCACCGTGGGCTGGTCCACGAGGGCTGGAAGGCTGTTGCGTTCCACGCACCAGGCACACCGTTCGACGACGACGTGTGGGAGCTTTACCACCTCGATCACGACTTCAGCGAGACCACCGACCTCGCAGCATCGAAGCCAGAGAAGCTGGCAGAACTCCAGTCGATCTGGTGGTCAGAGGCCGAAGCCAACAACGTGCTGCCACTCGATGATCGATTCGCTGAGCGATTCGCAGAGAACGTCGAACGGCACCGCGCTGGCCGCACCCGCTACGAGTTCTGGGCTGGCATGGGGCACCTGCCATCCGACGTCGCCCCTGATCTCCGCAATCGCAGCTACACCATCACTGCCGATGTCGACATTCCCGACGGTATTGGTGAGGGAGTGGGAGCCGAGGGTGTGCTGGTCGCTCACGGCGATCTCACCAGCGGCTACTCGCTGTACATCCAGGACGGTCACCTCGTCCACGACCTGAACGTCGGCGGCAACCACGAGATCGTCCGCTCCGACCGACCCGTGCCCACTGGTCGACACACGCTCGGCTTCCGCCTCGAACGATTGGGCGAAGGCGTCGTCCGTCCCGCCGTTGGGACGCTCCTCATCGATGGCGAGGCCGTCGGATCGTTCGAAACCGAACGTGTCTTCTTCGTGCTGATCTCGTGGTCTGGCCTCGACATCGGCCTTGATCGCGGCAGCCCGGTCAGCCACTACGCCGCCCCCTTCGAATTCACCGGCACCCTCGACCGCGTGGTGATCGAACTCGACGACGACCAAGAACTGGATCCTGACGCAGTTCTCGACCACGAATCCGCAGCCGACTGAGTCGATATTGCCTCGGCTCTCTTTTGCGAGCCCGATTCGACACCGCACTCGACCTGCTGCCATCCTCGCCGCCTTCTATGAACGAATCTCGTGGCGAAACGATCATCGACAGCGACGAGCGTCGTCGGGAGGCCATCCCGATCCGCTCCGGCGAACCAGACCATGTAGCCGACGAGCGCTACCGCTCCCTCGTCGACCAGGCCCCCGACGCAATGGTCATCGTTGACGCCGATCGAGACTTGTTCGTCGAAGACGCCAACCCGAGCGCCGAGCGACTGTTCAAACTCCCAAGGGAGCAGATCCTCGGCCAGTACCACGCCGCCCACCTGACCCCGGAGTTTCAGCCTGACGGGCGCCGATCAGATCACGCCGCACTCGACTACATCGAACAGGCGCTCAGAGGTGGCTTTCCCACCTTCGAGTGGGCCCACCACACCTCCCGAGGCAAAGAGATGGTGTGCGAGGTCACGTTGTCAAAGTTCCCCGACCCTGACCGCAACCTCGTTCGGGCCAGCCTCCTCGATCTCACCGAACGCAAGAGGCAGGAGGCAGCACTCATCGAGCTCGAAAACCAACTGCACCAAACTCAGAAACTCGAGTCCATCGGTCAGCTGACCGGCGGCGTGGCCCACGATTTCAACAACCTGCTCAGCGTCATCATTTGCAACCTCGAAATGCTGGCGCTCGACCTCGATGACGATGACGAGGCGCACAGCCTCATTCGCTCAGCGCTTGCTGCCACCGAACAAGGCGCGAGCCTGACGCGATCGTTGCTCAACTTCGCCAGCCGAGCACCGCTTCGCCCTCAACACATTCATCTCAGCGATGTCGTGGAGCAGATGGAATCTCTCACTTCGCGAACGATTCCGGCGACCATCTCGATCGACACCACCTGCGACGA
>CAYGQE010000038.1:0-45245 GCA_964351995.1 uncultured Acidimicrobiaceae bacterium
CCTCATGGGTTTCGTAATCTTCATTCCCTTCTTGATCATCGACCTGGTCGTGGCCAGCGTCTTGATGTCGCTCGGCATGATGATGCTGCCACCGGTCTTTGTCTCCCTTCCGTTCAAGCTCCTGCTGTTCGTGCTGGTCGGCGGGTGGTCGCTCATCGTCGAGACCTTGCTTGCGAGCTACATGTGACGCACCCACGCCACACCTCTGTCCTGATTCACCTGCCCTGTCCACCTGTCCCCATGCACGAACACCCGAGAGGTTCCGATGTCTGAAGCCGACGTCATGAAGATCATCACCGATGCCATGTGGGTCACCGCCCGCATCGGTGCCCCCATCCTCCTCACCGCGATCATCGTCGGTGTGGTGATCGGCCTGTTCCAGTCCGTCACCCAGATTCAAGAGCCGACGCTGTCGTTCGTACCGAAATTCGCCGCCATGGGCTTGGTCATCATCATCAGCGGTCCATGGATGCTGCAGGAAATCGTGACCTACACCCAAGCACTCATCCGCAGCCTCCCGACCCTCATCTCCTGAGCCTGCTCGGGCTGCGTTCTCAACTCAGCCAGCTGCTCCGACACCCTCGACCGACCCATGAACTTCAGCGTTTCACCAGAACTCCTCGTGTCGTTCTTGCTGATTTCCACGCGCATGGTGGCGACGCTGCAGGTGGCTCCCCCGTTCAACGGCGGGCTGGTTCCCTCCCGCATTCGGGTCGGGTTGGCCGTGGCCATCGGCATCTTGATGGCGGGCGGCGAGACCGACCCGAACGTGCCGCTCGAGATCCCAGCGCTCACCTTGGCCATCCTTTCCCAGGTGATCGTCGGGCTGGTGTTCGGCTTCATGATCCAGCTGCTGATGGCCGCCTTCCAAGTTGCCGGTTCCATCATCGACCTCAGCGCTGGTCTCACCGCTGGTGCGCTGTATGACCCCATCACCCAGTCACAAAGCGCCGTGGTCGGGCGTATGTACCAGCTCGTCAGCTTCGCTTTGTTGGTCGCCATCGACGGGCACTTACTGGTGATTCAGGGAGTCATGCGTAGCTACGAGGTGAACCCAACGGGCATCTTGCGGAGCGACGCTCTCGGCCCTGCCTTGAGCGATGCTGTCGGCCAGTTGTTGATCGCTGCGCTCGAAGTGGGCTTTCCCGTTCTGGCGGCTCTGATGCTGTCGGAGGTCGCCCTGGCGATCGCCAGTCGAGCCGCGCCGAAGATGAACATCATGGCCGTCGGCTTCGGCGTGAAATCGCTCGTGACCTTCGTGACTCTTGGGCTTGGGCTGCCGCTCATCGCCAACGCCACCACCAACCTTCTCGAAGAGGGCCTGCGCAGCGGCGCCGGCTTGATCGGCGGCTGACATGGCCAAAGACGAGGGCGGTCAGAAAACAGAAAAGCCGACGCCAAGGAAACTGCAGGAAGCTCGCAAGAAGGGGCAGATCCCGAAATCGGTCGACCTCGTCCAATGGTTGACCCTGCTCGCCGCCAGCTTCATCCTTCCCCAATCGCTCGAAACCCTGGTTCGACGAACCGGTACCGACTTCCAACAGGCCTTCGCAATTGCCGGCACCGGCGAGATGGGGCCGACGCTGGCTCACGTCGCGGCGTCGAGTGGCCAAGCCGCCATCAACCTGATTCCGCTCTTCGGTCTCGTGGTCGTCACCACGATCATCGGCATGGTGACCCAGGGCGGCGTGGTGTTGACCGTCGATCCAATCAAACCCAAGAAGGAGCGGATCTCGCCGAAGGCCGGCATTGTGCGCATCTTCGGTCCGCAGGCACTGATGGAAACCGGGAAGGCGGTCATCCGTCTGACCGTCCTGTGCATTCTCGTTGCTACGACGCTCTTCGCCGCTGGCCGAGATCACTTGATCGCGAACGGTCTGGCATTGCGTGTCTCCACCGAGCTTCTCGTCAGCCAAGTCGTGCTGCTCTTGCGCCTGGCTGCGTTCATCGGCGCCGTGGTCGGCGTCGCCGACTACGCGTTCCAACGATGGCAGAGCATGAAGAAGCTCAAGATGTCCAAGCAGGAAATCAAACAGGAAGCCAAGAGCAGCGAAGGCGATCCAATGACCAAGGGCCGCCGCCGCCAGGCCCACCAGAAGCTCAATCGCAACCAGATGCTGTCAGCCGTCAACGGCGCAGCAGTTGTTGTCGTGAACCCATCTCACTACTCCGTGGCGCTTGCGTATGCAGATGACGGCTCCGCTCCGGTCGTGGTCGCCAAGGGAACGGACGAGCTCGCGTTCCGTATTCGGGAGCGAGCCAAGCTGGCCGAAGTTCCCATCGTCGAGTCACCGCCCCTGGCCCGAGCGCTCCATGCTTCGGTCGAGGTCAACGACCCCATTCCCGAATCCTTCTTCGAAGCGGTGGCGATCGTGCTCGCATTCGTCATGCGGCCTCGAGCAAACAAAGCCTCGGCCACCACCCGCCGAGTCCACGTCCCCGCCTCGAAGGTGCCGGTCACCACCTGACCCACTGGTGCCGGGGGTTATCAAGTTATCAACTGGCCGTAGGCCGCGAAGCGCAGTTGATAACTTGATAACCCCCGGCACCATTTCTGGGTCATACGGGCTACTACTCGGCAGGGCGGGGCCGAAGCTTCGAGTGACGTGACCATGAAGGTTGCACTCGTCAGCCAGGGACGGCCGACTCACACAGAGGTTCTGTGAACTCCACCCGTACCGGAGGCGCACTGCTGTCGGCGTTGATCGTCGGCGTTGTCGCCTTGATGATCGTTCCGTTGCCTGCAGCGGTCTTGGACCTGCTGCTCGCCATCAACATCGCCCTCGCCGTCACACTGCTGCTGACGACGATTCTGTCGAGCCGCTCGCTCGACATGGCTTCCTTTCCTTCGCTTCTCCTTATCGCGACGCTCTTCCGGCTGGCCCTCAACGTCAGCTCGACGAGGCTCATCCTCACCACCGGTTCGGCCGGCGGCGTCATCACGTCGTTCGGTTCATTCGTGGTCGGCGGCTCGATCGTTGTCGGTCTCGTGATGTTCTTGATTCTCGTGATCATCCAGTTCGTCGTCATCACGAACGGTGCATCACGAGTTGCCGAAGTCGGCGCCCGCTTCACCCTCGATGCCATGCCAGGCAAGCAGATGGCCATCGACGCCGACCTCGGCGCCGGCATGATCGACGAAGAGACGGCTCGCAACCGCCGCCAGGAGATCAGTCAGGAAGCCGACTTCTACGGTGCGATGGACGGCGCATCCAAGTTCGTGAAGGGTGACGCCATCGCCGGCGTGCTCATCACGATCATCAACCTCGTGGGCGGGATGCTCATCGGGGTCGTCGACCAGGGCATGAGCTTCGGCCAGGCGGTCGACAACTTCTCTCGCCTCACCGTCGGCGACGGCTTGGTCAGCCAGATCCCTGCGCTCCTCATCTCCATCGCCTCCGGCATCATCGTCACCCGAGCCGCAGGCGGGTCCGACCTCGGCTCGGACATCGGCAAGCAGATCGGCGCACAGTTCCGGGCGCTTCGCTACGGAGGTATGGCCATCCTCGGCCTGGCCCTCGCCCCGGGCCTACCCATCGTGCCGTTCTTCCTCGTCGGTGGCCTGATGATCGTCGCCAGCCGTCGACTCGAGCAGGCGCAACCCGTTCCCGTCGACACCGATCAGGTCGCCCTCGAACCGGTCTATGACCCGGACGACCCCCTGACGCTCGCCGGGGAGATCCGACCGGAACCGCTCGGCCTCGAACTGGCCGTCGACATGGTCGACTTGGTTGATCCCGCATCAGGTGGCGACCTCCTCGACCGGGTGCGTGCCCTGCGGCGAAAGCTCGCTCTCGAGATGGGTCTGATCATCCCCGCCGTGCACACCAGGGACAACATGGACCTGCTACCCGGCGAGTACACGATCATGCTCCACGGCGTCGAGATGGCAAAGGGGCGAGCCCCGGCTGGACATCTCCTCGTGATCAGCGACCGACTCGACGAACTCCCCGGACCAATCGAGACCGAACCCGTCTTCGGCCTGCCAGCCAAGTGGATCCCCATCGAACAGCGCATGCTGGCCGAAACCGGCGATGCGACGATCATCGACCGCTCGTCGGTGCTCACCACACACATGGCCGAGATCGTTCGCAGCAACGCTGCGGATCTCCTCAGCCGCCAAGAGGTCAAGGACCTCATCGAACTCGTCCGCCAGACCGACCCCGCCGTCGTCGAGGAGCTCATTGCCAGCGATCTCACCGTCGCTGAGCTCCAGCGAGTGCTGCAGGAACTCCTCAGCGAAGGTGTCCCGATCCGCGACATCGTTCGCATCATCGACGTGGTCAGCGAACGAGCCCGCCTCACTCGCAACATCCGAGACCTGACCGAGTCGGTTCGCATGGCCCTCGGCCCGTCGATCTCGGCAGGCAACGCAACACCAGACGGAATGCTCCCCGTCATCACCGTCGATCCGATTCTCGAGCACCAGCTGATGTCGAGCCTGCGAGAGGGTGCCCACGGCGCCGACTTCCAGCTCGAGCCCAACGATCTCCAAGACGTGATCGCCGCCTTCCGAGCGAAGGTCGGCCAGGTCGAACAGAACGGCCTCGCCCCGGTGATCTTGACCTCCCGCCTGCTCCGCAGCCCGCTTCGCCGGCTGTTGGCGCTGACCGAAATCCATTCCCCCGTGCTGTCCATGGAAGAACTGGGCTCGCAAGTGCGAGTCGAAACCCAGGGCTTCGTCCAAATCACGAACAACAGGATGATGATCAATGAGTAAGCAACACCGATTCACCGGCCGCGAGCTGACCGCCCTGCTGGAGCAGGTACGAGAGGAACTCGGAGCTGAAGCCACCATTGTCGAGGCCAACAAGGTACGAACTGGCGGTATCGCCGGCTTCTTCGCCAACGAAAAGTTCGAGGTCATTGCAACACCGTCGGATCGAACGATCCATCTTGCCGAGGACTCGCTTGCCAACGCGGGACTCCAACTCGACTTGGTCGAGCCGACGATCGCGAGCGGTATCGCTCAGCAGCTGGTCGCCTCAGCTGATGATCGTGACACGCTCGACATCCGCACTGCTGACATCGGAAGCAAAGTTGCTGCCACCAAGAGCGCCACCCCAACGCATGCGGTGGCAACGAGTGCCGCAGCGACGAACGCTACCGCGCTGCTCGAACGAGTCGAAACCATCAGCATCAGCGATCGCATCGGCTTGAGCCGTCCGCCCGTCGAGCGCTCGACCAAGCCAACCCCTCCGCCTGAGGTCCGCTTCGGCGACATCCTCACCTCCGAGCTGCAACAGCCCGAGATCTCCATTCGCACAGAGGAGACCGAGGACTTCTGGGCCCACCTCGAAGAACTCGAAACCGAGATCGAGCCCCTCGATCTCGACAGCCGCGTCGTCGTGGTGGTGGGCAATCGCTCGTCTGCCCTCGCCGTTGCCCGGCGCATCGAAACCACGAACCACGGCGAGACTCGTGCCCTCGTCGCCATCACTCCCTCACCGGACGATCTCGACCTCCCTGCGTGGCAGCAGGTCGAGAACGCCATCGACCTCGGCGAACGCCTGCGTTTCTGGCACAACTCAGAACGCCAGGGCGTTGTGGTCATCGATGCTGACTTCGGCGCCGACGCATCTGCGCTTGTTGAACGTGTGCGTCAGGCCGGCTCTCGCGTATTGCGGCTGGCCGTCGACGACGAACTCTCCCCCAAGCGCATCTTCGATCTGATGCAGCGCCTGGGAGGAAACGTCGTGATCGATCTCACCTTCCGTGCCGAGCCTGCCTACGTGTTGTCGCTCGTCGATCGAGGTGTACCGCTGGCATCGGTCGATGGCCACGCGTTCGACGCCAACCTCCTGTTGGCGCTGAACCGAGAAGTTCAACGTGGGTGAGGAGTCGGCTCGACGAGTGGAACTCGTTGCCGAGTCGAACAACAGCACCAGAGAGGCAGCGCGCACCGGCGTTGGCTTGGTGATCGGGCTGTTTCTCGGTCGCAACTCCCTGATCGGTGCCGCCACAGGTGCTGAGCAATTCGAATTCGCCGTTGCTCACTTCGTTGGCCTGGTGCTCGTCTCGGTTGCCGGGGCATTGCTGCTCGGAGCCATCTATGACCGAGCAAGCCGCAGCGCGGCACGGGCCGCCGCGAAAGCCGCTGAGGCAGAAGAAGCTGCAGCGGTCGAACCATCGCCCTCTCCCGAACTCCCCATTGGAATGCCGAGATGAACACCGCTGAAAGCACCACGACAAGAAACCAAGACGCCGATCGCTCGCCAGTAGGGTGTTGCCCGTGATCGTCACATCGACAAGGTTCGGCACCCTCGACATTCCCGACGAGCGGGCCATCGATTTCGGCCCGGGTCTGCTCGGCTTTCCCGAAAGCCAACGCTATGTCCTCGTCGAGATCGAAGACGACGAAGACTACTTCTGGATCCAGTCGGTCGAGATCGACGATGTGGCGTTCCTCTGCATTCGGCCGTGGGACTTCTTCCCCGACTACGAACTCGACGTCTCCGACGACGTCCAAGAGCAGATCGAGCTCCACGATCCCGTCGATTCCGAGGTCTTTCTGTTGTTGACGACCCACCACGAGGACGAGGAACTGGTCGACATCACGGCCAACCTGCTCGGCCCGATCATTCTGAACTCGAGCAACCGGAAAGCCAGGCAAGTGGTGTTGAACAATTCTGAGTACACCACCCGCGAGCCGTTGGTGGCTGGCTGATGTTGGTTCTGAGCCGTCGGCCGAACCAGAGCATCATCATCAGCAACGACATCGTCGTCACCGTCATCGAGGTGCGAGGCGATCAAGTTCGTCTCGGCATCAAGGCGCCGCGGAGCGTCACAGTGCATCGCGACGAGGTGGCTGCCGAGATCAAGGCAGCCAACGAGGCGGCTTCGAAGGGCACAGCAGCACAGCCCAAGGGCCTGCCTCGCCCACCTCGTCCGAACCGGGGCTGATCACCGGGAACCCAAGCGTGCGCTTCGGTTTGGAGCGGTCCCCGCTGACGCCGCAACTCAGTTCGCTGGGCGATACGTCCAGTGCCAGGGCTCCCGAGGAACATCCTCGACAAAGCCGTACCGCCAACCGTTCTCGCGCATCCACTCCAGCGCAGGGCCATCCATGTCGAGATCGGTGGCAACGCCCCAGCCATGGTTGGAAGTGCCAGGCACGGCGGCCAGCCCTCCTTGGCTGTACAGCCCCTTTTCCTTGGCCAGCCGTTCCTGCACTGCGAGCGGCCGATAGCTGTCGGTGATGCCGATGTCGATGCCTTCTGCTGCGGCATCATCGATCAGGGCAGACAGACCGTTCGCGGCCGGCGCCCAGAGTCGATGGTTCGTGTCTCCAACCGGAGCGAGCGCATCAGCGGGTACGGCACCGTTGCCGAACACGACGAGTTCTGGCGGCGGGGCCAGCGGCCCGTACGAGCCGGGGGACTTCTGTACCGCGGGTGTGAGGATGCGATTGGATGCGGCCGGGGAGGCGAGCGAATCCACCGAAATCGCTGAGCCAGCAGCGCTGGCCTTCTCGAGCATCATGCCGAACCCCAGAGGTTGGCCGGCGCGACTCGCCGCCTGAGCCGAACCCAGCGCAGCGAAGCGCTGTTCGATCTCGCGCACGCGAGGAGGGACGCCATTGATCACCTACGAAGTCTCGGCCCCAGAATCGAGAGTGTGAGGCGGCACGACGACCATCCCAGAGAAAGGTCGCTGTGCTCATAGCGGCCGGCTCGGCGTCGAAGCTGCTCTCACCATCGGCGTCGCTCTTCGACCGCCGATCACACGAGCGAGATTCAGCCGGGTGGGCGCCTGGGCTGATGACGCACCACCGACTGCGTTCTTCGAGAGAGGGGACCGCAGTCGGTGGCCCCTCGGGGTCAACAGTCGGCTGATCCGGCGTCGACGAGATCAGTCTCGTTGGACTCGACGTTCACGAACTCCCAGTCGTAGCCACCGTCACCGAGGGTGAAACGCACGAGGCCACGATGTTCGTTGCTTCGAGCCTGCGAGCCTGGCAGCACCGCACCGAACTCGCTGAAGCTGGCACCTCCAACACCAACGGTGAAGTTCATCATCCCGCCAGCCGAAGGCTTGCCGCTGGGCAGAAGCGGCCCGAGACGTTCGTAGTGGTGAGAGTTCCCGACGATCAAGATGTCAGCACCAGCTCCGTGGAGTCGGCCGTAGAAATCACCGAGTCGGGGGATACCGGAGTAGTTCGCCGATGAAGTGAACCGGGGGTGGTGCCACATCACGATCCTGCAGTCGTACTGCTTCTCCATGAGCAGGGCATCAAGCCACTGGTACTGCTCGGAATCCTCCCGGCAGCCGCCAACCTCGTCGCAGTTGGAGTTGAGCGCGATCAGCTGCCAACTACCAATCTCCACCGCGTACCAGCCCTTGCCGATGTCGCCTGGACCACCGGACATCGTGGTGAAGTACGGGGCGGCGCCCGGCGTCTTGTAGTCGTTGTCTCCAGGGGTGGCGTACATCCGATCGAGTTCGCTGCCGTAGAGAGGCAAGAAGCAATCCTCGAACTGTTGCTGGGTGCCTTCGTCGTAGGCAAGATCGCCAGGAGTCACGATCGTGCCGCCGAGCGAACGGACCAACTCCGCCACCTCGGCATCAGGACCCCGGCAGTCGGCCAGATCCGAAAGCGCCAATACAGTCACCGGATTCGACAACGGCCGCTCGATCAGTGTGGTCGGGGCTGGCGCCGTAGTTGTCGTCGCGGCCACCGTCGTGGTCGTGCTGCTGTCTTGGACTGCAGTGCTTTCCACCGCGGTGCTTCCGACCGCGGTGCTTTCGACAACGGTTGTCGACTCTTCAACCGCGACGACATCGCCGTCACTCCCAGTGCAGGCGCCAGCGACCAACGTCGCAGCGATCAAGACGCCACAGATCGACCACGGCGGTCGCTGCAGAAAACCCCTCATGAGATGTACATCGGCTGATTGTGGCCCCCGGTGAAGGTCTCAGCCTCGGTCGAGGCGTCCGCGCAATGCGAGCAACGCCAGCCCTTGGCTGAGCGTCCCAACGATGACGATGGCGAGGAAGCCCTTGCCGAGTTCGGCCCATTCCCAAGTGTCACCGGTCAGGGACCGCATGCTCTCCAGGATGTAGGTGATGGGATTGACCCTGGCGACCGCCCGGAGCCAGCCGGTGAGCTGCTCGAGCGGCACCGTCGACGACGTCAGGAACGCAAACGGGAAGAAGAGGATGAACGAAGCACCGACCGCGCCGGGGTTGGCGGTCTTCAGCGCAATTGCGTACGGGAACCCGGTGAACGCAAGGCCCCACAACGCTCCGATGAGGATGAAGAGAATGAGCCCGAGCGGGCCGGTACCGAATGACACACCAAGGAAGAACCCGAGGATGATCACCGGAATACAGAGGCCAATCACGAGGACGAGGTCGGCCACCATCAGCCCGAGCAACAGCGGCAGCCGACGCGCTGGGCTGAGCAAGAGCCGATCGAAGTAGCCCGACTGGATGTCGGTGACCAGGCCAGGGGCTCGAGAGATACCCGTCACGGCGAAGATGATCGCCGTTGGCAATTGGAAGGCGCGGTAGTCAAAACCGTCGTTGCCGGGGAAGTTCTCGGTGAGATCTTGCAGCGCTCCGACATTCACGATGAAGAAGAACGCCGGAATGAACAGTGCCGGGATGAAGGTTTCCGGCTCACGAGGGATGGCGCGCAGTGCCCGTCCGGCGACGGTCAGCAGGTCACGGACAAAACCCGAAGGCCGAGCCCGAACCACATTGCGCTCGCTGCGTTGCTTTTGCTCGGTCGTGCTCATGCCGATACCTCGATTCGATCACCAGTGAGTTCCAAGAAGACGTCGTCGAGTGTGGGGGTTCGAAGCGTCAGTTCGCTCACGATCGCACCTACGGAATCAAGGGCCACGGCAACCGGCGATACTGCTGCCGCTCCGTTGTTCACCGACACCAACAGTGTCTTCGGGCCACGATCGACATGGTCAACGCCGTCGACTGCTTCCAGAGCGGCGATGGATGGCGCGGGGTCGGTGCCATCAGCCAGCCGGACCTGGATCACATCGGACCCCACCGCTCGTTTGAGTTCGTCCGGTGTTCCTTCACCAACGATCTGGCCAGCGTTGATGATGCCCACACGATCGGCGAGTTCATCGGCTTCTTCCAGGTACTGGGTGGTGAGGAAGATCGTGGTGCCGTAGTCGGTGTTGAGACGACGGACCTCTTCCCAGACTTGGGCCCGGCTCGTTGGGTCCAACCCTGTGGTCGGCTCGTCGAGGAAGAGCAGATCGGGGTTGTGGATCAACGAGGCCGCGAGATCGAGGCGACGTTCCATGCCGCCGGAATAGGTCCCGATCCAACGATCGATCGCATCGAACTCGATGACGTGCTTCAACTCATCGATGCGCTGATTGATCTCTTTCTTGGTGAGGCCATACAGCGCACCCTGCATCTGCAGGATCTCTCGGCCCGACTGTTTCTGGTCGAGCGACACATCCTGAAGCGCCGCCCCGATCCGCAAGCGGATCTGGTTCGCTTCGGTGGCCACATCGAAGCCGAGAATCGTCGCGCTGCCGCCGGTGGGCTTGAGGAGGGTGGTGAGCATCTTGACCACGGTCGACTTGCCAGCACCGTTGGGGCCGAGGAACCCGTAGATCTCCCCTGGCTTCACGGTGAGGTCCACCCCTCGCACCGCCTCGACCTCGCCGAAACTTCGCTTGAGGCCACGAGCCTCGATCACCGGTTGTTCCATTCGTCGAATCTACGCCGAAGGTATGGCCCCGAGTCGGGAAGTACCATCGGCTCGATGGCAGACCCGCGCTTCTCTTGGCTTCTCGCCGAGCAACTCCTGGTGTGCCAGACGTGCGGCCTTGCCGACGCCATGGTCGACACCGGCGACGCCGTCGAGTGCGGTGCGTGCGGTGGCGTTGTCCCGGTCGTTGCCGGCGTCCCGGACTTCTTCACCGGCTACGTCGACGACGCTGACGCTCGAGATCTCCGAGCTCCTGATCCATCCATCGTCGATGAGATCGCCACGATCCTGGAGCTTCCCAACGATCCGGTGGTCCGTGCGGGGATTGCCGCGGCGCTGCGAACGGCCGATCGAGAAACCGACAGCCCGGCACTCACGGCCGAGATCCGAGAAGTCCACGTGCGTTTCGTCGGGGGCGACACCGCTGACCCTCCCGTTCTCACCAAGGCCAACGGCTCGGCGAGCGCCACCATCGAACGGCACTACGCCCCTCGGGGTCTCGTCGCTGGCGAGCGCCGCTTCATCAACCTCCGGCTCCGCAACACTGGATCCGAGCCATGGTCGAGTCGAACCAATCCGGTCGCCATCACCGCAGCCTCTCGCTTCCATCGCCGAACGCTCGGCCGGCGCTCCGCAACTGCACCGACCTACACACCCCTGCCGATCGACATCGAGCCAGGGCGGGCGATCACGCTGCCGGTGGAGGTCGATGTTCCGACCAAGACCGGCGAGTACCAGCTCGAGCTCGGCTTATTCCATCACCCCGAGGGGTTCATCGACCGTGCCGGTGTCCGTGTGCAAGTCAACGTCCACCGCTCAGAACACCCGGACACTCGACCCGTGCCGGCAGTCATCGAACACAGAAACGGGGTCGCCGACTACGGAGAAGACCACCGCGTCGCCAACGAAATGGTGGACGCTGCCCTCGATCGATTCTGGCCAGACACTGATCGTCGAATCATCGAGATCGGCGGTTCGACGCACCCACAGTCCTGGAACCATGCCCGGTCAGAACTGGTGAACATCGACATCAGCGCGCCCACGCTCCAACTCGGAGCGCTGTACGACCGCTACCACAACCGCTCCATCGTCCACCTCTGCGCCGATGCAATGCAGCCCCCGCTCGCCCCCGCCTCGTGGCATGCCGTGACGATGTACGCCACGCTCCATCACTTCCCCGAACCCGAACGATTGCTCGACACCGCAGCCCGACTCCTGCGGCCCGGCGGTTTCGTGGCCCTGATGTGTGAGCCGACCGACACCACGTTGGCCCACCCTGCGGGCATCCGCGATCTGCTCGGCGGCATCAACGAACAGACCTTCGCGGTCGACGAGTACCTGTGGATGGCGAAGCAGGCCGGACTCGTCATCGAACGAGGAGTCGATGATGGTGGGTCGTTCAAGGCGATCCTCGTCCACGGTTGACCTCCGGCAGTCGTTCTGAGCACCGGGGACCCACCGGGAGTCGGCGAACATGCCACAAGCCGCTTGTTGCAGGAGCTACTCTGCCGAGGCGGACGATGCAGGAGCACAGGGACAAGCATGTTGACACGAGCGTTTCGATGGTCGGTGGCGAGCGCCATGGTGGCCCTATTGCTGGTTCCAGCCGCAGCGGCGGCGGCCGATGACCTGATCGTCATCCCGGTGAGCGGATTCGCTCGGGGCGAAGAAGGTGACATCATCACGATCGCCACGGTCGACGTACCAGCCGATCTGGTCGGCGCGACCTGCCAGATCACGGGCCTCACGGTCAACCAGGTCTCGGTCCACGAAGGCAACGATCTCCTCATCAACACCAACGGCCAGACCTTCGTCGTCCCCAACTTCGAAGACGCTGGCTTCATCGAGCACGAGGCCGGCGAAGTCGCCTCTGTCGGGACGACCATCCAGTTGCAGCTCCGCTTCGGACCTGACGGCGTGTCGAGCGGCGGGTTCCGGGTTCGCGTCGAATGCGACCCCGAAAACTTCACCACCACCACGACCGAGACGCCGAGCGAACCATCGACCACCGAAACCACGGTCGAGGACCCACCAGCCGGTCCGACCATCGAAGCGCCAGCCACCACGGTTCCATCGACTGATGCCCCGGAGACCACCGCTACTCCAGAAACCTCCGATGCTCCAGAAACCACGGAATCTCCCGACACCAGCGTCGCCGCCAACCCACGGACCACTGAGGAAGAGCCTCCGGCTGGTCCAACCACTGAAGCTCCAGCCACCACGACCACAGCAGCTCCAACCACGGCAGCCCCCACCAGTGAGGAACCGCCAGCCGGCCCTGGAGCTGACGACGACGCAGCGCTGCCCGTCACCGGCTCATCCACCGGGCTGATCCTCGGCTTCGGTGCGGTCTTTGTTGCTGCGGGTGTGCTCCTGCGCCGCTTCGCTGCCATCGCTGCCTGAGCCCGAGCACGTCGGCTGAAACACACTGTTCCAGCGGGCTGCAGACCACTTGTAAGCCATCTGTAACCCTGATGAGTCATGTTGCTCCCAACCAAACGGAGGAACAATGGCAGACAAAGGGCAGACAACAATCAAGGCATCGGCCGACAGGCCTGATCGCACGTTCAGTGATGTTTCGAGCGGCTCGGCAGCAAGCAACGTACGACGGTCGCTTGCGGCGGCCATCGTGCTGCTCGCAGCGCTGCTGACTGCGGGCGCAACACCCGCATCGGCGAGTGGCACCATCTACGTCAACGAGGGTGACTCGATCCAAGCGGCCGTCGACGCCGCAAGTCCGGGAACCATCATCATCGTCAAGGGTGATCACACCGAAAACGTGACCATCACCACCGATGGCATCACGTTGCGGGGCCGAGGGGCCACGCTGACGATGCCCGAGAATCCCACGCCAGCACCAGAGCCGTGCCAACCCGAACCCGGAGTGGCAGCGCTGATCTGCGTGATCCCGGCGACGTGGACGACATTTGCTGAAGCACCAGCAACACGGATCAGCGGTGTCAACATCAACGGCTTCACGTTGAACAACCCGAGCTTCGACGCCATCAGCGTGCAATTCACCGATGACGTCCGGGTCACCGACAACACGATCCCAGCTCCAGGCTGCGACGGCGTCTTTGTGATCTTCGGCGAGATGGTCCAGGTGAATCGCAACACCGTCACCGATGCTGGATGCAGCGGTCTGAACGTCGTGGCATCCACCGATGCCCGGTTGCAGTGGAACACCTCCAACGGGTCGTTCGGGAGCGGCATCAACATCGGCGATACCGAACGCATCGTCGTCAACGGCAACACCACCAACGGCAACTGCCTGGGCATCAGCTTGGGCGACGGCGCTGACGGCGGCTTCGGGGTGCGAGCCGAGCCATTCCCTGGGTCGGTCGCTCGAGTGTCGAACAATGTGGCGAACGGCAACAACCGCACCTGCCCGTTCGGTGATGGAGGGCTCCTCGGCGGAACCGGCATCCTTGCCGGCGGCGTCAGCAACCTGACGGTGAGCAACAACACCACCAACGGCAACATCGTCGACGTCGAGACGTTCACCGCAAGCGGTATCGCAATCATCGACCTCCCCGAGTTCGATGGAAGCGTCAGCGTCGGCAACATCGTTCAGGTGGTGAACAACACCGCTCAGGGCAACAGCTCAGCGGCTGGCCCGGTCGACATCGTGATCGCCACAGCCGGCAACCGAGTGCAGGTGAGTGGCAACACCTGCGGCGTCAGCGTGACGAACCCCGCATTCTGCAGCTGACCAGCATTGTGCAGCTGATCCAGGGGCGGACCTGACCAGAAGCAGCAGCCCCGCCCGATTCGGGCGGGGCTGACCCGCGCTCTGCCACCCACAGCGCTGGTGTGGCCGACCGCTCTTCACTTCATGAGGGTTGAGCGCCGGAGCTACCAGCGCCAGGTGTTCAACAGCTCGACACCGCGCTCGATCGAGTCGGTGCCACCACAGAACGAAAAACGCACGTAGTCATCCCCGTTGATCGGGTCGAAGTCGGTGCCCGGTGTTGCGGCGACCCCGAGCTCTGCGAGCCAACGTTCGGTCAACTCGGTGCCGCTCGATGCCACATCAGAAATGTCGGCGTAGACATAGAACGCGCCATCGGCTGGCGCCAGCTTGGTGAGGCCGGCAGCTCGCAGTCCGTCGAGCATGATCGAGCGGTTCGTTGCGTAACGGCCGAGATGCTGCTGCAACTCGTCGTGAGCCTCGAAGGCTGCGGGTGCAGCGAGGAGCGAGAGCGTTGGTGGGGCGATCAGCAGATTTGCAGCGAACTTCACGAGCGGCTCGATGAGGTTGTCTGGAACCACCAGCCAACCAAGGCGCCAACCGGTCATCGAGAAGTACTTCGAGAAGCTGTTGACCACGATGACATCACTGCTCGTGGCAAGCGACGTCGCTGCGGGTTCGCCGTAGGTCAGCCCGTGGTAGATCTCGTCCGAGATCACCACGACGTCGTTGCGATGACACCACTGGATCACGTCGCGAAGCGTGGACGGGGCGATCATCGTGCCCGTCGGGTTCGATGGGCTGGTGACGACGAGGCCATTGAGCGGAGCGTCTTCGTGTGCCGCTTCGAGCAACGCCACGGTTGGCTGGAAATTGTCGGCCAGCGTCGACATCAGTGGTACAACCTCGGCCCCGACGGCTTCGAGCGTGTTGCGATAGCACGGGTAGCCGGGCACGGCGAGGGCGACTCGGTCACCAGGATCGAACGCGGCGAGGAAGGCCAAGGTGAAGGCACCCGATGCTCCGACCGTCGTCATCACCCGATGCGGATCGACCTCGAGGCCGTACCAGTCCTGGTAGTGACCAGCGATGGCCTCACGCAGTTCGGGGGTTCCGTGCGTGCTGCCGTAGCCCAGGATGTTCGAGTCGAGCAGCTCGTGCGCTCGTTGGATCACCTTGGCTGGCGCCGGAGTGACCGGTTGCCCGATCTCGAGCCGCACGACCTCGGCGCCACTGACAGCACGCCGCTCGGCTGCTTCGAAAACGTCCATGGCACGAAACGGCGAGATCGCCGAGCGGAAGGAAGGTGAGATCACTCGCCTTTTCTAGCGGTCTGATACACCCACTCAGCGCTCGCCGAGGTTGCGGTCGGTCCGTTCTCGTTCGAGCTGTTCCCGAATTTTGGCGATCCGGCGAAGCCCTCGCTTGCGTTGTTCACGCGTCGGGCGGAAGGGCGGGGAGAACAAGCGGAGCTGCCGAGGCGTCTTCTTGCGCGGTGCGGGCATGACTTCGGTCTACCCCAGAAGGCGGCGATTGGGCCACGATCGGCTCATGCCAGATCCAACGACGCTGGTCCGGCCGATCAGCAGATGCGAGGGAGCTGCTCGCCAAGGGGGAGGTCGACCACTCGCCGAGCACCGAACGCTGTCTTCGCCACAACGACTCCAGGGTGATCTTCGACCACGGCCCCGATGACGACCGCATCTCGTCCGAACTCGTTGCCGTGCATCGCCGTCATCACCGCGTCGACGGCCTCGGGAGGCACGAAGGCAACGAGCTTGCCCTCGTTCGCCACGCTGATGGCATCGAGCCCAAGAAAGGAACACGCAGCGGCCACCTCGGCCGGAACCGGCAGCTTGGTCTCTTCGAATTCGATCCCGACACCGGCTGCGCCGGCGATCTCGCAGAGGCTGGCGGCGAGCCCGCCTCTGGTCGGGTCTCGCAACACATGGAGATCTGCGTACGCATCGAGCATGTCGGCCACGAGACCGTTGAGGGGCGCGCAGTCGGTGCGAATCTCGGTCCCGAACTCGAGACCCTCTCGCTTCGACATCACTGCAACACCGTGCACGCCGATGTCACCGCTGACGATGATGACATCGCCCGGTGTCGCCCGATCGGGCCTGATGTCGACACCGTGTGGGATCAGGCCAAATCCCGAGGTGTTGATGTACAGACCATCGGCTTTGCCAGCGTCAACGACTTTGGTATCGCCGGTGGCCAGCGAGACGTTGGCGAGCTTGGCCGCTCGCCCCATGTCCTCAGCGATGCGACCCAGTGTCGCCAGTTCGAGGCCTTCTTCGATGATGAAGCCAGTGCTGAGCGCAATGGGTTGCGCGCCGCTCATGGCCACGTCGTTGACGGTGCCGTTGATCGCAAGGTCGCCGATCGAGCCACCGGGGAAGAACAGCGGACGAACAACGAACGAGTCGGTCGAAAACGCCAGCCGACCACCGGTGGCCAACTGTTCAGACAGGTCGAACTGTGCCGAATCGTGGAGCTGTGCGTCCGGACTCACGCCGAATGCCGGCAAGAACAGGTGCTCGACGAGCTCAGCGGAGAGCTTGCCTCCTCCCCCATGACCAATCACCACTCGATCGTGATTGCGAAGCGGCAGTGGACAACTCCATCCTTCGAAGTCGAACTCGGTCGTCGAGTCAAACTTGCGCATCAGGCCCCCACCAGTTCCACAGCTGAGCCTTCGATCCGGCGGTACTGGTAGTACGCAGCGCACGCCCCTTCGCTCGACACCATCGTGGCGCCGAGCGGCGTGCGCGGGCTGCACTCCTTGCCGAATGCCTCACACTCGTGAGGCTTGATGAGCCCCTGGAGCACCTCACCGCTACGGCACAACGCAGACTCCGGCGAGTCGATACGGCCGACGTCGAAGCGCGCTTCTGCATCGAACTCGGCGTAGCGGTCGCTGAGTGTCCAGCCGCTGAGGGGGATCTCACCGATCCCCCGCCATTGTCGGTCGGTCACCTGGAAGACGTCCTCGACCATCTGTTGTGCCGGACCGTTGCCTTCGGTCTGGACCACGCGGGCATAGGCGTTTTCGAGCTCGGCCCGGCCTTCTTCGAGCTGCACCACCACACGGCGGATGCCTTCGAGAACATCGAGCGGCTCGAAGCCAGTCACGACGATCGGTAGTTGGTGATCAGCGACCAGCGGCCCGTATTGCCAGGTACCCATGACCGAACAGACATGGCCGGCGGCGAGGAACCCGTCGACACGGCTCGACGGTGAGCTGGCAATGGCTTCGATCGCTGGCGGCACCAGAACGTGGCTGACCAACACCGAGAAGTTCGTCAGACCTCGCTCCTTTGCGAGGTGGACCGACATGGCATTTGCTGGTGCTGTGGTCTCAAACCCAATAGCGAAGAAGACCACTTCGTTGCCGGGGTTGTCTTCGGCGATCTTCACCGCATCGAGTGGTGAGTAGACGATGCGAACGTCGCCTCCTTCGCTCTTCACCTGGAACAGATCCTTGCTGCTTCCCGGCACACGCAGCATGTCGCCGAAGGAGCAGAAGATGACGTTTGGAATGGCCGCGATCGCCAGAGCCTTGTCGATCATTCCGAGCGGGGTCACACAGACCGGGCAGCCAGGGCCGTGGATCAGCTCGACCTTGTCGGGTAGGAGTTGGTCGATGCCGTTGCGGATGATCGAGTGCGTCTGCCCGCCGCAGACTTCCATGATCGCCCACTTCTTGGTGACCGTTCGGTCGATCTCGGCGAAGAGCTTGGCCGCGAGCGCTGGGTCGTTGAACTCATCGAGGTACTTCACGGCGAGACCTCCTGCTGAGCCGCCGCAGCGACCGCGTCGTTCATGCCGAGTTCCTCTTCGAGAATTCCGAGGTCCTTGAACATCTGCAGTGTTACGAGGGCCGAGACTTCGTCGATCTTCGAGATGGCAAAACCCACGTGCACGATCGTGTAGTCGCCAACCTCGATGTCGGGCAGGTAGGCGAGACAGATCTCCTTCTCGATGCCGTCGAAACTGACGGTCGCCATTCGAGTGCCACGGTCCTCTCTGACAGAAACGATCTTTCCTGGAACGGCGAGACACATGGTCAGACTCCTGTTGGTTCGGGGTGGGGCGACGGTGCCGCCAGGGATTCGGGGATGAGCTGTTGCGCTCGGGCCGACGCAACGAAGGCTTGACCAAGCGCAAGGCCACCGTCATTGGGCGGAACGATGTGGTGAGTCCGCACGTCGAACCCTCGGGCCACCAATGGTGTGGCGATCAGTTCGGTGAGCAGGACGTTCTGGAAGACACCGCCGGTCAAGACGATGGTGGAGATGCCTCGGGCGTCTGCTTGGCTCCTCGCTTCGGCCGCCACGCCGTTCGCGATGGCCAGATGGCAGGCTCGGGCGATGGCCGCCGGCTCGACCCTGCGACGCATCGCCGCGCACACGCCGGCAAGAAGCGGCGACGGGTCAGCGAGCGAGAACGACAGTGCCGGCGCTGGGCCTCGCCACGATGTGGCCAGGATCTCGAACTCGATGGCAGCCTGAGCTTCGTAGCTGATCGAGTGACGCAGGCCGATGAGGCTCGACAGGGCGTCAAAGAACCGTCCCATCGAAGAAGTCGGAACACACTGGAGATTGCGGTCCAGCTGGCGGGCGAGCAGCCCTCGTTCGGTTGGATCGGCCGAGCTCGCCGGAACGGTGCCTTCCCACGGGATGTCGGCTGTCCGAAGATAGGACAGCGCCACGCGCCAGGGATGCCGGATGGCGGCGTCACCGCCGGGCAGCGGCGTGTGGCGCAGATGACCGACCCGCTCGGCCGTGGTGGCGTTCGCCACGAGCAGCTCGCCTCCCCAGATGGTGCCGTCGGTTCCGTCACCCGTGCCATCAAAGACCACGCCGAGCACGGGAACGCTGGGGACGAGCCCGTGCTCGGCCATCACCGCTGCCACGTGGGCGTGGTGATGTTGAACCTCGGCAACCCGGTCGCCGTGGTTCGATCGTGCCCACCCCGAGGACCGATAGCCCGGGTGGGTGTCTGCTGCGACGATCTCGGGTTCGACGCCGTACAGATCGCAGAATTGCGACACCGAGGCCGCAAAGGTTTCAAGTGTCTCGAGGTTCTCCATGTCGCCGATGTGTTGGCTCATCCAGGCGTGGGTTCCGTTGGTCAGACAGAAGGCGTTCTTGAGCTCGCCACCCACGGCCAGCACCGACGGGAGCACCGTTCCCTCCACCGAGTCGTGAGGGAGCGAGAGCGGCATGGGGGCATACCCCCGGGCCCGGCGGATCGGGAGGAGGCCTCGAGACGTCACGCGAACCACCGAGTCATCACACGGCACGTGGATGGGCCGATTGTGGGTGAGGATGCCGTCGGCCAGCTGGCCCACACGGGCCACGATCTCGTCGTCCCGATGGCAGATGGGTTCGCCACCGAGGTTGGCGCTGGTCATCACGACCGGGCCGAGTTGCCGCTCGTTTCCCACCCCGAACAACAGGTGGTGGACCGGCGCGTACGGCAGCATGATGCCGATCAAGGGGTTGCCGGGGGCGACCAAGCCCGAGAGCGAGGAATCTGACCTGGCCTGGCACAGGACAATCGGGCGCTCTCGGGACTGCAGCAGCTCGGCTTCGACATCGCTGATGTCGGCCAGCTCGCGAGCGGCGTCGATGTCGGCCACCATGACCGCAAAGGGCTTGTCTGGCCGATGCTTGCGGGAACGGAGCGAAGCAACCGCCTCATCCGATGTCGCCGATGCCGTGAGGTGAAAGCCCCCGAGTCCCTTCACCGCCACGACCGCATCACCAGCAACCAACGAACGTGTCGTTGCGAAAGGATCGTCGGTGGGGACCACGTCGCCGGCGGGTGACCGCCACTCGATCGATGGTCCGCAGTCGTGACAGCCAATCGGTTGGGCATGGAATCGGCGGTCAGTGGGATCGTTGTACTCAGCCCGACAGCGGTGGCACATGTCGAAGTCGGCCATCGTGGTCGAGGCACGGTCGTAGGGCAGCGATCGGGTGATCGTGAAGCGCGGACCACAGTTGGTGCACGTGATGAACGGGTGACCGAATCGGCGGTCGTCTGGGTCGACGAGCTCGGCGAGACAATCGTCGCAGACCGCCGTATCGGGAGAAACGAAGGTACGACCTCCGACCTCAGCTCCTTCCTCGCTCTCGACGATGGCGAAACCGCTGCCGGCTTCGATGGTGAGCACGGGAGCAAGCCGGTGAACCGACTCGACTCTGGCCAACGGGGGTGGTGATGTTTGAACGGCAGCGATCAATTGTTCAAGCCGATGGCGATCACCAGCGGCCTCGATGAAGACTTTGTTCGCGTCGTTGCCGACGACTCCGTCGAGCCCCAGTTCCGTGGCGATGCGGTGCACGAACGGTCGGAAGCCGACGCCCTGGACGACGCCACGGACCTCGATTCGAATCGTCTCGCGCACGACTGCATCCATCAGTACGTGTCCATCAGTCGAGTGTCCAGATCATGACGCGGTTGTTGCCCGAGTCAGAGACAGCGAGCCGCACGCCGTCGGCGGAGCGGTGGAGGCACAGGCCGTACGGCCAGCAGAAGGTGTCATCGGCGACGAGGTCCCAACGGTTCTCGCCGTTGCCAACGAAGTCGACTTGGCCGAGGACCCGATCAGCAGGCACATTCGAGCTGGTGGGAACACCATCCCAGATCAAGACCCGGTTGTTTGCCGTGTCGGCCATCGCCATCACCGAATCGGCGGCCCCTGACGAGGGTTCCACCGGATCCAGGCTGTCGATGGCATAGGGGAAACGCATGCCGTCGGCTGCCTGCGGGCCGTAGGGAAACTCCGACCCCGTCTCGAAGTCGGTTTGTCCGAGGATGAAGCTGGCGGGCTGGTCAGCCGTTGGTTGCTCATCCCAACCCAGCACTCGATGGTTGCCTGCATCGGCAATGAGCAGGCGAGTTGGCTCACCAGGCAACGAGAGCCCGGCCATGTCGTGGGGCCAGCGGAAACTGTCGGGACCGATCTGGCCACGGTTTTCGTCTCGCTCATTGGCCGTTGCCTGGCCGAGCACAACGGCAGGAGCCTCATCGGCGCCGGGAATGCCGTGCCAGCCGAGCACCCGGCGGTTCCCGGTGTCAGCCACCCAGAACATGCCGTCCACCATCGCGATCCCGAACGGCCAGTAGAAGCCAAGCGGGCCACACGCTCCCCCGCGATTCTCGTCCACATCGACGAATGAGGCCTGACCAACCACGCGATCGGGCGGCGTGTCGGAGACCGTGGGCACCTCGGTCCAGATCAAGAGTCGGTGGTTCCAGGCGTCAGCGACGACGAGACAGCCGTCGTGTACGACGAGCCCCGTCGGGAGCCGCATGCCGTTCTCCGGGCCACGGCCACCCGCCTGAGCGCCTTCGCTCGACGAGTCGGGTTGTCCCAAGATGACGTCGGCGTCGCTGTGCGATGCAGGGATGTTGCCACCAAGACCATGCCAGATCTGCAAGCGGTGATTGCCGGTGTCGGCCACGATCAATCGTTCGTCATCGAGCCACACGCCCCGAGGGGCATACATCTGATGAGCGGTCGGCATGGCGGCAGGCAAGGCAAGGCCACCAGCAGGTTCCGCGCCCATCCAGGCGGCCGGGCGAGCCGTGCCGGCACCGTCATACCCCGTGGTACCTGGCACGCGGGGTGGCAGGTGCGTTCCCGTCGACGGGGTGATGCTCGCCGACCCCAACCCAACCGTCAGGTCAACCGGCATGGGCCCGGATCCAGATCACTCCGTCTTCGATGCGGGTTGGAATCTGTTCGAGCTGCGCCCCAGGGGCCGACAGGCACTCGCCGCTCGATGCTTCGAACGTGAAGCCGTGCCACGGGCAGCGGATGACACCATCTTCGATCATGCCCCCGTCAAGGCTGAGGCCCTGGTGAATGCATGCGTTGCGGAACACGGCGATGCGGTTCTCGACGTTGGTGATCACGAAGCTGTCATCGGCGACATCGAAGCGGACCATGTCGCCCGCTGGGACATCACTCGAGGCTGGTCCCGGCACCCAGCCCGCATCCTCTTTGGTTCGTCGGCCAACCGAGGACAGCGGAATGAAGGCCGGCGTTGGCTCGTCTTCCATCACCTCGATGCGGTCGACCTCGTCGAGTTGTACCAGCGCCTCTTCGACGCCGTCGCGAAGCGTGACGGCCGACATCGAGCAGCCGTTGCAGGAACCCTGAAGCCGGACAAACGCTGCTCCGTCTTCGATCTTCACGAGTTCGACGTCGCCGCCATGGCTCTGCAGGTACGGGCGAACGCTCAGGAGGGCCTGGTTGGCCCGAGTCATCGGATCGGCCTTGATGATCCCGTGCATCGCGAACAACGCCCGAACGGAGGGGTCGTCGACGAGTTCGAACAACAGCTCCTTGCCCCGAGGGTCGGCCTTCAGCGTCTGGACGATGTGGACCAGCGCTGGCTTGTGGAAGGCCTCAACCGCATCAGCGAGCGCCTTGGCTCGCTCAGCCGCATCGGTGTCGAGTTCGGCGAGTCCATCAACGGCTTGATCGACCTCGGCCGCCAGCCGCTCGAACTCGGTCTGTTCTTCGGTCGGGCGCTCAGTGACCGTCACTGTCCTTCTCCGCCGTCAGCATCCTGACGTACGAGCGATTCGTGCTTGGCGATCTCGTCGAGAATCGAGCGCACCATCATCACCGCACCGTCGTCCTCGAACTCTTCAAAGATCGCTCGGGCCTCGTGCAGCTTGAACTTCGCATCGTCGAACACGCCGAGGTGGGCGATGGCATTGCCCTGGTTGGCCAGCACTCGGGCTCGACCGAGCGGGTCGGTTTCCCGGTCGCGGTGTTGCAGCACGCCTTCGTAGAGGCCGACAGCCTCGGCGATGTTCTCGCCCTGGTGTTTCGACGGCATGTAGACCAGCGCGTTGGCGAGGTTGAGCTGCGTGCTCGACCAGCGGTCGGGGTGGGTCTCGGGCGTGAAGTGATCCAGGGCGACCCGCATCGACTGAACGGCAACGCCCATCCGAAGCTGGTCGCTCGCCTCGTTCATCGGCATCATCATGTAGGCCAGACCGAGGTTGGCATTGGCGACAGCGAAGGTCTCGGGCGACGTCTCGGCAGTCACCAACGCCATGGCCTGGTGGTAGTGGTTGATGGCTTGCTGCATCAGGTGAGGTGCGGCCTCGGTCATCTCCTGGAACATCGCACCGGCGCCGACATGCAGCTCGGCCCTCGCCTCAAAGAGGTCAGAACCCTCGAGCGCATCCAGAGCGGCCTGGAAAGTCACCGATGCTCGCTTGGCGCCCCCCTCATCGAGCTGGGTCGTTGCCATCTGGCCGAGGTACTGACCAGCCATGGCTTTGCTGACTGTGTGCGCGGCCTGGGCGGCCTCTTCGAGTTGGTCGATCGCTCGGCCGGTGTCGCTGCGTTCTAGCGCTTGGGTCGCCTGGGCAGCGAAGGCCAGAGCAGCAAACTCGCCATCGGTCGAGGTTGGCTCTGGCGGTGTAGGCGACAAGCCGACGATGAACGCAATGGTGTCGACGTGAGCCCGGAAGGCCGCATCATCGACCTGCTGGAGCTCGGCCAGCAGGGCACGATCGGGTTCGAGCACGAGCCGGTTCGCCTTGGCGACAACTCCGTCGCTGTGGTCGCCTTCGATGATGGCGGCCAACGCGCCATCGAAATCGCCTTCAAGTGCCAGCTGGTAGTAGCGCAACGACTCGGGCAGCTCGGCGGGGCGAGTGCCAGCCACCAATGCTGCCCGCGCCTCGTCGTGTTCTGGCCGATCATCGATCAGCAGGTAGCCGGCAGGCAGCGGGAAAACCCCGACGGGCTGGGGTCGAGCGAGCATCTCGGTGGAATCGTCTGCCGTGGAGTTGGCTGCGGGTGGGGTCATGGTCATGGGGTGATCCTCATCTCGGGGCTGCTGGTCAGTGCTCTGGCGGTAGGTCTCGAGCCGCCGCCCGCTTCATCCAGTTGGCGGCAATCTCTGCGTGGCGTTTGGTTGGGTAGTCGTTGATGGTCTTGCGAACGGCTTCGTCGGGGAACACCACGACCAGCTCAACGACCCAGCGCCCATTGCGTTGCTCGACGTAGGTCTCGACGGCAATGGCTTCATCGCCCGGCTCGTCAGGGGTCATGGCGAGGCGAGTGTCATGGCGGACTGGGGTCGGTGCTCGCGTCAAGGCTGAGATCCACCCGCAGTGCCCCGCTGGCGGCATCCCACACGGCGTTGCGTCGGCCGGTCGGCGACTTGGGCGGGAGCGCTTCCCAGATCAGCGTCGAGCGATCGCCGGCGGAGTTTCGCTGCTTCAACAGCAGTCCCCCACCTTCCGGACCGGTCAGCGGCATGAGCCAGAGCTCTCTGCCGCGAGGGACAGCCACGAGGGCGTCGGCGGGGAAGAACCGTTGGGCGACCGCTGCGTCGAGGCGAAGGTTGCCGTCCTCAGTGACCTCCACCTGCGTCCCGCTCGCACCCAACTGGTGGGTGAGATGGTCGCCTGGGCGACCATCTCGCCCTCCAGTTGTGGGGAAGAGGGCTCGGACGTGGGTTTCGACCTCGAGCATGGCGGTGGCGACCGGTTCGGTGAGGTCCGCGCCGGGCTCGCAACTCGCCACCTCAATGAGGAAGACGGTGACTTCCTTCGGGTACTCGTCGCCGAGCAGCCAGTGGGCGAAGGCCAGCGAATGGTCCCAACGAAACGAGTGGGAGCTGAGCGCCTGGAGTTCGGGCAGTTCTTCGATCTCGAGCCCTGGCACTCGATAGGTCGTGCCGGGTTCGGCCCCGGTCTGGGCGGCGTCGATCAGGATGACGTGGGCCGCGCCTCGCATCTTGAAGGCGACGTCCATGCCGGCAGTACCGCCGTCGACCAACGTGACGTCATCAGGAATGTCGCCCTCGGCCCACAGGTGACGGATGAGCGTGGGCCCGACGGCGTCGTCGCCTCGCAAGATGTTGCCGCAGCCGATGACCACGGTCTTGTCGAGGTTGGCCGGCGGGCCTTCGTCGCCAAAGGACGTCGCTGAGTTTTCGATCTGAGTCATTGGTCCCTCCCCAGGGAACACGTGACGGTGGTTGTGAGGTGGCCGCCGGGTCTCGGCCGGTTCTGTCACGGATCGCTCTCAACTCCGAGAGCAATCCGTGACAAACGGTGTTGTTGCTAGACGTTGCCGTTGATGACGAACTTCGAGAGTTCCTTGCCCGTCTTGCCGTCATAGGCATGGACGGTGCACACGAGGCACGAATCGAAACTGCGAGCGACGTGACCGAGTTCGACCGGATCGGAGGTGTCATGGATCGGCGAGCCGACCAATGCATCTTCGATCGGACCGAGGACTCCCTCGCCATCGCGAGGCCCGATGTTCCACGCGGTTGGCGTGATCACCTGGTAGTTCTCGATCTTGCCGTCCTCGACGACGATCCAGTCCGACAGCGAACCACGGGCCGCCTCGGTCGAGCCGAAGCCCTTGCCCGAAGCGTGCTCGACCGGCTTGGTGTAGAAGCTCTCCTGCAGGTCGAGATCGTCAAGCCACTGACGGGTCCACTGGTAGTACTTGGGACCCTCGTGCATGCGGGCGAGCTGCCGAGTCATGACCGACGGCCCGAGCTTTCCAATGATGTCCATGAAGAGCGGGTCGTAGTCCTGGTGATCAGCGGCACCGGGAGCGCCGGCCGCCATCCGACGAGCCAACGGCCCGGCTTCGAGCGGCACATACCCCTGGCCCGGCACGTCGTAGCGGGGCGACTTGGCCCAGCTGTACTTGCCGTCCTTCTTGCCTTGCTCTGGATCGATCGGATCGGTCACGCCCTCCCACGGATGCAGGAGGCCCGACCCCTTGTAGAAGGAGTGCGCGGTGTCTTCGCTCACTCGCATGTGATCGAACTCACTGAACTCGCCGTTGGCATAGATGCCAGAACGGTTGATCAGCGCAGCGTTGCGACTTTCGATGTCGGGGTTCTCGTAGAGCTCGGGCTGGAAGTACGTGCCCGTGGCGATGAAGTTGCCGACGCCCTGGCCGTAAGTGTCCAGGCCGATGTCCATGCAATAGCGGATGAAGAAACCGCAATCGCTGTCGTGCTGGGCTTCGTTCTCGTCGACCCAGGCAAGGACGTCTTCCCAGGTCTCGTTCTCGAGCCAACGCTCGATCGAGCAGCCAAGCCACTCGCCTTCGAGCCACTCACGCTTCCAGTGCTCGAGGATGGCGATGGAACGCGTCACCTCGGCAAGGGTGGGAGCGCACATCACGCCGCCAGGGATCATGAAGCTCGAGTGCGGCCATTGGCCGCCGAACATCGCGTAGACCTCCACCGGCTTGCCGGAGAGCACCACACCCTTTTGATACGCCGTGCCGACGTACGGAGCGAAGCGGCGAACCGCCTCTTCGTACAGCGGCGACTTGGCGTACTTCTTGTTCGTCAAATCAATGGCGAACAGCGCATAGAAGTAGCGAGGAATGGACTGCAGGGTCTCGCACGCCTGGGCGATGTTTCGGATGAGCGTGGCGTTGTGCGGCACGTGGGTTTTCCACGCCGTGTCCAACGCATACGCCGCCTTGTAGAGGTGGCTGCCACCACAGATTCCGCAGATGCGAGGGGTGACGATCAGGCCCGCTTGGGGGTCCTTGCCCTTCAAGATCATCTCGAAGCCGCGGAACATGCCAGCAGTCGTCCACGCCGAGCTCACCACACCATCGTCGATGGTGACTCGAACATCGAGGTCGCCCTCGACTCGGCCCAGCGGACTGACGTTCAGATCGATCGTACTCATTTGACTCCCTTCGGGGAACGTTCACGGCCACGCAGGCCCGGGCTGCAGGTCAGATTCTCAAACAACGAACATGTCCTCTTTGGACCACTCGGGAGCGGCGACTTTGGCAGCGGCCGCGTGGGCCATGTACGTGAGGTGGTCGGTACCTTCCGGCACCTCTTTGGGGATGACCCCGGAGACCTTTTGGGTCTTGAACACCGTGCCCGGAGCAAGTTCCATGAATGGGAACTCCGGCTCGGTGCAACCCAGACACGGCATGCCGGCCCGGGTCTTCGAACTCTGTCGATTCCACAGAATTCGGTTGCACGGTGAGTGAGTCATTGGCCCACGGCAGCCGAATTCGTAGAACAGACAACCGGTTCGGGTGCCTTCGCCGAAACTCGTGGTCGACTGCTTGTATTCGAAGAACTGCACACGAGTGCAGCCCGTCTGGGTGAACGTCTTGAAGAAGGTTTGCGGTCGGTGCAGATCGTCGAGCGCGATGTCAGCGGTTCGACCGGCGGCAAGGGCCACGAGGATCTGGGTGATCCAGTCGGGGTGAGCGGGGCAACCGGGAATGTTGATGACCGGCAGGCCACCCTTCGACACGAAGTCGGGGCCGAGGAACCCACCCTTGTCTCGCTTGTGGAACTGCAGGCCGGTGGAGTCGGTCGGGTTCGGCGCCGTGGCGGGAATGCCGCCCCAACATGCGCAGTCGCCAATGGCGACCACGATGCTTGCCGCGGCCGACAGCTCTTCCACCCACTCCTTCATCGGACGGTCGGCGAAGATGTTGTAGCGACCGGAACCGTCGGGGCCCTCGATCACGGTGCCTTCGAAGACGAAGATGTCGAGATCACGAGCGCCACTGGCGCAGTCGTCGAAGATCTTCTTCGCATTCTCACCCAGCTCCATCCCGAGGGACGGATGCCAGAGGATGTCGAGGCCGAAGTCGACGATCAGGTCGACGACGTTCGGCTCCTCGGCGTTGAGGAACGACATCGTGTTGCCACTACATGCCCCTCCGTGCAACCAGAGCACTGATGCCATGGGTTCTCGCTCTCTTGTTTGTGTTGGGCGGGTATCGAATGAACTGCGGGTGGAGAAACAGAGCGTCAGAGGCCGATGAAGAAGTTCCTGGCATCGACGAGAAGGGAGACGAGGGCATCAACCGATGCCTGTTGCTTGGCTGAGGTCTCGACGACGTTCATGCCCGGATGCACGGCATCGATGTTGGCGAGTGCGGCCAAACGATCGAATTCGCATGGTTCGGCCAGGTCGATCTTGGTGATGATCGCAAGGTCGGACGAGTGGAAGATCTGCGGGTACTTGAGGGGCTTGTCTTCGCCTTCGGTCACCGACAGCAGCACGATGCGTGATGCCTCGCCGAGATCGAAGGTCGATGGACAGACGAGGTTGCCAACGTTTTCGACGAACAGGAAGTCGAGCGGTTCCGAGCCGAGGTCCCAACGATCGAGGTGGCGTTCGACCATGTGCGCTTCCAGGTGGCACAGACCTTCGGTGACGATCTGTTGGACGGGGGCGCCACTGGCGGCGAGACGAACGGCGTCGTTGTCGGTGGCGCAATCGCCGACCAAGGCACCGACTCGAATGCCGGCGTCGTGCATTGTTCGCAGCAGCTGGGTGAGCAGTTCGGTCTTTCCGGTGCCCGGGCTGGACACCAGGTTCACTGCGTACGTTCCACCGGAGACGAAACGATTCCGGAGGCGGGCAGACACGCGATCGTGGCGGGCGAGCACGTCGGTACCCAGCTCGACTGTGTCTGATGCAACGCTGCCTGAGTCAACGGTGGCCTGGGTATTGGTCATGCCGCTGCTGCGCTTCCATCGCCGACGGTGAAACGGACGATCTCGAGGCGCTCGCCGGAAAGGATCTCGGGCGTCGGGCAGCCGTGGTCTTCGCAACGGAAGACCATGCCGTCGAGCGTGAGTGAGTGATCGCCCACTGGGCACCACACCACCACCGGGTCGTCGTGGATGATCAATGCGGTATCGGCCAAGACCGTGCCTTGGCGAACAATGTCCCACCCGAACTCGAGTGCACCGGCGACGATGCCCGAGAGTCGCCCGATCTTCACGGTCACGTCGGTGACGGTGGTGACGTTGTTCGACTCCATTGCATCGCGAACCTCAGCAACGATGGCGCTGGCAATGGACAGCTCGTGCATGCGATCAGACCCGCTTGCCGAGCGCTTTGGCAATCTCGAGGAACACACCCAGACCTTTGGCGACGTCGGGGTCCTTCAGTGCCCGGAGCGCTCCGAAGGCACCGGACACCTCGGTGTTGTTCAGCGCTGCCTGCTCGACGCCCTCGGATGCGGCTTCACTCAAGGAGGCCAGCACACCAATAGTTTCGGGCCGAGCGATCGGCGAGTCGAGCAACTGCCCCAGCAGTGGGGTGGCGTGACCGAGTTGGCCCGCGAGGGTCGTCAGTTCTTGGAGGGAGGGAAGATCGGTGTTTGCCGAGCCCGCAGCGGTCGCCGCCTTCACGTCGTTCACCCCTTCAGCGACGGCGTCCATGATCATGTCGCCGCGTTCCATGAAGCCAGCGAGGCCCAGCACAAGGGTGGACAACAGCTCAGAGTTGTCGAGCAAGGTGACCATCGACGCAGCCACCGCTGGGTCATTCAGCCGCTCGCGAACAGCATCGACGGGTTCGACTCGGGTATCGGTCAACGGAGGTCCCCTTCCTTGACTTGTGGCCAGCCGGCCACTACTCTCGGTGAAAAGATAGGAACGGAAACGAAGCTGCACTATCCGTTGAGCGCATGCCTTGTCCGGAACATGTTACTCAGGCGAACTTTCTCCATCCGAAAAGCGCAACGATGGTCCATGTGACGCATGACACCTCGATAGAGTTCCTGAAAGGAGACCTCACCATGGCGCCACGATGCCCGGCCGACTGACCCGGCTGAATCGAATCAACATCGACGGGGCCGCTGGCACCCCACGGCCCCGTCTCAAGCCTCGGGGCATCCCACCAGCACTTGCGTCCCGACCGGTGTATTCGACCGGCCAGCCGGCAGAGGCCAGCCGCTTCGGGCAAGATCTACTCGGCCCCCACAGCATTCTCGTGCGAGGGGCTGATCCCGCCAACTTTCAGGCGTCACTCCATGCTGTGCTTCTGCGGGACGTCACACTCGGCTACCTCGACTTCGGCACCGATGTCGAACTCTCGGTTCGCCAACTGACCGAGCACCAACTCGTGATCGTCCCAGCCATCGGGACCTGCATGGTGGAGCAAGATGGCGAAGTCATGACCGGTTCCCCAGTGCGAGCCATCGTCCCCGAATCCAATGCCCCGATGAAGCTGTTCTTCGACGGAACTTCACCTCTGGTCGTCCTCCGGATCAGCAGAGAAGCGCTCGACGTTCACCTTTCCCGCCTGGTCGGACACCTCCTGAGCCATCCGCTCGTTTTCGATCTCGGCCTCGATCTCGCGGTTGGAACATCAAGTAGGTGGAACTTCGCCGTTCAGATGTTGCACGCTGAGTTGTTCGACGAGAGTTCACTACTTCATGCCGGCGTCGGCATGGGCCAGCTCGAAGAGTTCGTGATGAGCGCCCTGCTCTACAGCCACTCATCCAACTACTCAGAGCAACTGACCACCGAAGCACCACAAGAGCGGCGAGCAGTGCGAAAGGCGGTCGACTTCATCGAGCAAAACCTGTCGCAGAAACTCGAGGTGCATGACGTCGCGCAGGCTGCTGGCGTCAGCCTGCGCACGCTGCAGTCGTTCTTCGCCGAAGATCTCCAGCAAACCCCGAGCGCGTTCATTCGCAATCGTCGACTCGAGCGCGTGCGAGCCGACCTCGCCGACGCCCCGCCTGGCTCCGGCACCACGGTCACCCAGGTCGCAAACCGCTGGGGTTTCACTCACCTGGGTCGCTTCGCCACCACGTACAACCACCGTTTCGGCGAATCGCCATCACACACGCTCCGGAATTGACCTCCTCACAACCATCGGACTTTCTGCCCTGGGTCATCCCTGCCGGCAACGAGACCATGAGCTCATGCCAGATCCAACGACCCATCACAGGTCGACCGACTCGAACCGGCGACTCGCATGGTTGGGCTTTCTCGGGCTGCTCGGCTTCTCAGGGTTGCAGAACCCGCTGGGCTTCGCCTTCTTCGGTTTCCTGCTGTTCTTTCTCTACATCGTCCCCCGGCCGCCCGCTGACTGACTTCTGCTTGGGACAGTCATCAGCATCGACGAACATGCAGGAACAAAGGACCGTGACCATGAAAGACACTCACCCAATTCCTGAAGGCTTCGTCCTGGCCAGGACCACCGATGCCTTCGACGAGAACACCGCTCCCGCCGGACTCTTGAAAGCGCATCGCGTGGCAAAGCATGTCCTGGGTCGGCTTGTCGTCCACGCCGGCTCGCTGCATTTCGTGTTCGAAGACGAGCTCGACAACGTCATCACGGTGGCGGCGGGCGAGACCATCACCATCCCGCCAAGCAAGCCCCATCACGTCGAGCTCGATGGGCCAGTCCAGTTCGCCGTCGAGTTCTACCGGCGATCGGCCGAGGACACTGCAACGATGGGAGTTGTGCTCGAGGGTGGCCGAGGGGAGAGTGGCTGACATGAAATCGTTTGGGATCACCGCCGACGTCCACGAGTACGTCCTCAGCCACTCCAACCCGGGTCGCAACCCTGCAGCCGAACACCTTGCGATCTCATCGCGCGAGCGCTTCGGGGATGCGGCCGGCATGAACATCGGCCACGACCAGGGCCAGTTTCTTGAATCGATCGTCCGCATCACCCAAGCCAAGTACGTCGTCGAGGTCGGTACGTTCACGGGTATGTCTGCGTTGTGGCTCGCCAAGGGTCTCACGAGCGAGGGTCGACTCGTGTGCTTCGAGCTCGTCGACACCTATCTCGCAACAGCGACCGAGGCCTGGGCCGAAGCGGGTGTGGCTGACCGGATCGAGGTGCGGCTCGGCCCCGCTGCCGAGGGTCTGGCCGCCTTGCCTGAGACGCAGCACGTCGACGTTGCGTTCGTCGACGCAGACAAGGTCGGCTACCGCACGTACCTCGATCTCCTGCTCCCCCGCATGACTGACCACGGCGTTGTGTTGGTCGACAATGTGCTGTGGAGCGGCGCAGTCGTCGACGATGCGGACCAGAGCAGAGACACCGTGGCGCTTCGCGAGTTCAACGACCACGTCGCACAACGCGACGACTGCTCGGCAGTGATCCTCACCATCGGTGACGGTGTCACCATGATCCGGCCCACCCGGTGATCCAGTCCGAAGTCGGGACGAACTATTCACCGATGAAGTTCATCAGTTGATTGACCGTTCGATCTTGGTCGAGGCGAAGAACCCCATCTGTCGACCTCGAGCCTCAAGAGTGAGGCCCAGATTCCTCGGGACGGAAGCGGTCGCTCGAAGCCGCTCTAGTCGATGACGGTGTAGGAAACGATTGCTTCGAAGCGTACGTACTGGTCGCCCAGCCCACCGACCGAGGTCAGCTGCATGCATGCTTCGTCACCCTTGGTGCCTTCGAAACCGCAGGTCGAGCAGCGAGGGAGATTGTCGATCGTGGTCCGGGTGTAGAGCCCGCCGAGCTCGCTGACGTTGCCCCGCCGGTCGCACCCCTTGTTGTGGAAGGGCTCGTTGTAGACGCCGTCGAATGAACACGAGAACTCGGCCCAGAGATCCCAGTCTCGCTCGATGGCCCAGACCCGCACGAGCGGAAGGACCGTGTCGGCAGCAACGTTCTGCAGCACGTAGTTGCGAGCGAAGGGATCGAAGGTCTCGACATCGCCATCGCTCAGCTTCTGCTCCCCGATCGTGGCCACACGATCCTCACCAACGCCCCAGCCGAGTTCGATCTCGCCCCGGTTACCCCACGACGGATCGCCGTCGTGGTTGATCGTGACTCGCTCCATCGTGATCCACACGTCGTGCGTTGATGCCGCAGCGGTCGTGAAGCTTCCGTCGAGCAGCGAAACCTCGCCGTTGCCGTCGGTGGCCCGGATGATCACGTAGTACTTCGTGGCTGGATCGAGATCGCTGATCGTGGTGGTCCAGTTCTTGTCCTTCGCCTCACCGTTGGTGGCGATCGGGCTGCCGCCGACGATCGGCGTGACGCCGTTCTCGGCGTAGGCGAACGGAGCATCTGAAACGAACGCTTCGATGCTGGCGGGCACGGTGGTGGCGACCTCGAGGTTCGTCACGGTTGCGTCGTCGGTCGGGGTGAACAGTGCTTTGATGATGCACTGCAGCTCGCAGCCGGGGCCGGCAAGACTCGACGGGCCCTGGGCCGGAGTTCGAGTGGTGAACGAGCTCGTTTCCCACTGGCTGTTGCCGTTCTCATCGGTGGCCTTCACGATGATGTGGTACTTCGTGGCTGGCTCCAGTGGTTCGAGCAGCGCCGTCCATGACGTGGCGAACGTGTTGTTGATGGCAATGGGAGTGACGCCGGCGAACACCGGGTGGCCATCGCTTTGTGTTGGAGCGCTCGTCGACACGAAGACTCGCATCTTCGCTGGAACCCTGGTGTTCATCTCGAGGCTGACGTTCGGTGTCGTGAGGTTGCTCGTGAGCAATGCGCTGCTGATGCACGAGTTGTTGCAGCCGCCGGCATCGGGTCCTGCGGTCAAGCCAAGGCTCGGATCGACCATGTCGGTACCGAACGTCGGTCGGAAGCCAGCGACGTCGACATACTGATTGGCACCATTGGCCGACACCTTGATCTTGAACTCGAACGCTCCCGGTTCGATCGAACCGCTCTGAATCGAGAAGGCAAGCGGCGACGACGACCCTGCGCTCAGGCTGCCGCTGTCATTGGCCAACTCGACCCACGGCTTGGTCAGCGCAGTCCAGTCGACGTTGTCGCTGGTGCAATTGATGATCGTCAGCTCGGAACTGAGCGTTCCGTTCGGCAGCAGGGCCGGGTCAGGAGTGACCAGCAACGAACGACCGGCTTCAAGGGCTGCGGCACACGGATCAAGTGGCGGCTCAGTCGGCTCGATGGTGGTGGGTTCGCCACCACCACCACCATTACCGTCGCCGGCGTTGCCGCTCGTCGTGCCTGCGGTTTGTTCGCCAGGGTTGGGCCCTGACGCTTCTGGGTCGACAGTGCTTTCGGTGGTGGCTCCGGCGGGATCGACAGAGCCAGACTCGCCAACCGAGGTCGACGCTGCGCCTTCGGTCATGGTGGTGGTGGTCTCTGCCACAGCGACCTCGGTGGTCTCGGTCGAGCCGAGCGTGGTCGATTCGCCATTGTCGACAACCGCCAACATCGCCGCAACCATCGCCACGAAGAGCACGAGTGCGGCGAGCGTGCCGAGCGCCTTGCGCTGGTTGATGTCCTCGACGAACGAGAGGGTCGCCAGTTTGCTCTGCGAAGACGCGGCGGGAATGAACGGCGGCGGTGTGTAGGTGTCGTGGATCTGGGTTGCTTCTTGCTGTGTTGCTTCGTGATCTTCGTGTCGCATGGGCTTCTGCTCCTGGTCGGCGTGGTGTGTTCCACCCGTCCTGACCGACCAGGCCTGCTCCCCTTACGCGATGTGCGAGAAACTCCCCAACAATGCCCTGACAAACGTCGAAATCGTGGGCTGAATTCAGCATGCAGCAAACTAAGTCGGCTGAATACGTCCTGGCTCAGCGTTGGAGCGCCATGAGGGTTCGCCTGCGCTCGACGGCGGACGAACCAACCGTTCCGACCGAACGACTTCGTTGGCTTTGGATGAACAGAGTTACTGCTGCAAGTAGGCCACCGATTGCGACATCGGTGACGAAGTGGTGTCCAGTGACGACCACCACGACGCATGTGATGAAGGGATGCGAGAATGCGAAGACCCTGAGGCCTCGGTGAGTTGTGAGGGTCCAGATCGCCCACCCGACCAAGATGGCCCAGGCAACGTGCATCGAAGGCATCGCTGCGAGTTGATTGGCACCGTCGCTCCCCGGAATCGAATACGGGTCGGGACCGAATTCGGCACCGGCATCGATGTAGCCGGGAAACATGCGAGGCGGGGCCATCGGGTATGCGAGGTGGATGGTGAGCGCCAGGCCAGTGACAGCTATCAACTTGTTGCGAAGCTTCCGGAAAAGCCAGCTTCGGTCTCGACGGAAGGTCACCGCAAGCACCAGCAGGGTGATGGGAAAGTGGACGAGGTAGTACGCGTTGGCAGCGACGAAGGCCGCCGGAACTCCGATTGCGTTTTGGAGGTCAGCTTCGAACCCAATGCCGATGCGGTCCTGGAAGAGTTCGAGCCAGCGAGCGTTCGATCGGGCCACCGCCATCGTCTCGCCAGCGACCGAACGAACGGCGGAGTAGGCGAACCACAACAGTGCGAGGAGCCCGCCGTTGAAGGAAATGTCAGCAAGAACTGATCCGGTCCGACCTGGCTCCTGCACTGCGTGGTTCTGGTGCGCTTGCAATCGAAGGCCTGTTCTTCGCTCGGTCGTGGGCGGAGGTCGGCCTCGGCCTTTGCCGAGAAGGGAGGGAACTTCCCGATGCCGGTGGCCGACCCCCGGTACTTGGCTCGACCTAGGCGGCCGAACGGGCGAGTTGCTGCTCGTCATTTGTTGTCTGCGGCTGCCGGCGCGCTCCACCGATGAGCAGATAGACGAAGGCGACGCTTGCCATTGCGACGCCGACCCACATCGAGGTGATCCATCCATCGACCCACGCCTGTTGGGCGGTGGCGATCAGATTTCCGGCGAGTTCGGGGTCGGTCTCCGCGACCTGCCCGGCTGCACCCAGTGCGGCGTAGTAGTCCTCTCCGACGATCTCACTCAGGTCGTCAGGCAATGTTGCGGCGAACTCAGCGACGTTGTCGCCGTAGCCGGCCGAGACAATCGAGCCGAGCAAGGCAACTCCAACGGCACCGCCGACTTCACGGCTGGTGTCATTGAGGGCCGAGGCCACACCTTGCTTGTCTGCGGGCAGCGTCTCGGTGATGGCTTCGGTGGCGGGGGTCATCGTGGTTCCCATGCCGAAGCCGATGAGCATCAGGCCGGGCAGGATTTGTAGGTATTTGCCTTCGGCTGTCGCCATGAGCGCAAGAGTTGACAGACCCGTGATTGCGATGGCGATGCCAGCCATCATCGTGTAGCGGCTGCCGATGCGGGCGGCGATCTTGGGGGCGACACCTGACATCACCATCATCGTTGCGGCCATGGGCAACAGGCCAGCGGCTGATTTCAACGCCGACCAGCCGATGATGGTCTGAAAATAGGGGAAGACGACAAGGAAGATGCCGAACATGACGGCGAACAGCGTGACCATGGTGAATGACCCGGTCGCGAGCCCCCGATTCTTGAACGCCGTGACATCGAGAAGGGGTTCGTCGTTGCGAAGCTCCCACACCACGAACGCTGCAAGCGCAACGATGCCGATGGCGAGGGACACGATCGTGAGGCTGTAGTCCCAACCCTTTTCCGGGCCCTCGTGGATACCGAACACCAGGCCACCGATGGCCAACGCCGACAACACCGAACCGATGATGTCGAACCGGCTGCCACCTTCGCTGGAGTTAGGCACTGCTCGGAGCGCAAGGACGGCGGAGACCGCCATCAGGGCGATCGGAACAATGAACAGCCACCGCCAGCTGAAGTAGTCGACGAAGAACGATGAGGTGAACAGGCCAATGATCCCGCCAGCACCGGCGAACCCAGCCCAGATTCCAATGGCCTGTGAGCGCTCCTCGTCGGCGAATGACGAGGTGATGACCGACAATGTCACCGGCATGACCATCGCGGCTCCGAGCCCAGCCAATGCTCTGGCGAAGATCAAGATCCCGACGTTCGGTGACACGGCGGCCAGGAAACTTGCGCCGGCGAAGAGTGCCAGGCCTGTCAACAGCACGGGCTTGCGACCCCACTTGTCGCCGACTGCCCCGATCGGCATGAGCAGCGCTGCGAGCGCCAAGGTGTAGGCGTTGATGACCCACAACACCTGGCTCTGGGTCGCCCCCAGATCGGTGGCCAGGTCTTGTTGGGCCACGTTCAGGCCCGACACCGACGCGACAACGGCGACGAGCGCCGTGCACATCGAGATGAGGATCAAGCGTTTCTGGGATGCGTCGAGAGGTGGCGTTCCAGCCCTGCTCGACATCGCTGCGTCGGGTATTGGCGACATGGGTTCTCCTGAACGTGAGTTTCTTCGATCGAGTTGGGTGCCTTTGCCAAGGCCAACAACGCAACGATACTGTTTCGTAGCGCTACTGTTTCGTAGCGATACTGCCGAATGAGGCGAGTGGAGTCAAGGAAAAGGTTGAGATGTGACTAACGTCGCAAGCGATATGGAACAGCACGAGACCGACGAGATCTCACCGCGAGCAGCGCTCAGTCGGGAGAAAATGATCCGCGCCGCCACCGACCTCCTCGTCCACTCGGGACCTCGTGCCGTCACCGTCGATGCGGTCGCCGCAGACTCTGGGGTCGCGAAGTCGACGCTGTACCGGCACTGGTCCTCACGAACTGAACTACTGATCGATGTGATCACGTGCCGGGCGTACGAGATTGAGCGACCAGACCAGAGCCTCGGCTTCGAAGCTGCGCTCCGCTTCCTGCTCAAATCTGCTGCAGTGATGTTTGCCGATCCCGAGTGGATCCAGATCTTCCCGTCTGTGGCGTCGCTCAGAACGTCCATTCCTGAACTCGATGCGTTCTTCGAAGCCGACATCGCCGAAAAGAAGCAAGCACTCAGTGAGGTTCTCGACCTCGGCATCGCGGAAGGCGCACTTCCCGCAACGATCGGCGTCGATGAGGCTTCAAGTCTGCTGATCGGACCAATTGTCTTCACCGCCTTGACACGCCCGAGCGACAACGCTGCCCTCGACGACCTCGTCCGCCTCGCCGACTATGCGGTCGATCGTTTCATCGCTTCGCACCGCTGAAACCCTCCACTCAATCGATTCGCTTGACGAGGCTTTCCCTTTGGGCGGCGATTGCGGGGCGATTCGCGGCCTCGCCTCAGCTGGAAGGCGAGACCGCACCAGAGGCCGGGTCAAACGCTCAGCGTCTCGATGATCACTGCCCGATCGGCGTATCCGGTCAGCAGCGGCCGCACACCATCGACGGTCACCTCGGCAATCGTCGGATAGGTCGTCAGGCCCGATGCGCGGGTCTGCTCCCAATGGTGAGCGAGACGAGACCGAAGACCGTCCGACCGCCAAAGAGCCAGAAACTCTGAACGAGAAACGCCCACTGCGTCGGCAACCCGGCCAACGCTCTCCTCTGAGTCAGGCTCGAGTCCTTCGATGTACAACAGGTCACTCAACAAACTCGTCGCGATCATTCCAGCATCCTGGCCGGCCACTTCGATCGCAGCGAGCACCGCCCGGCACACAGGTTCTGAGTTGCTCACCCAGGTACCCGCTTCAACGATGTTCTCGAAGTATCGCTCGGACGCTTGCCGACCGCTCGCTCGTTCGACCTGCGACAAACCGGATCGGAGGTAGCCAGCGTCCAGAGCGACCGGACGAATCCTCTCGCCGACAACGAGGCCACCCATCTGAACGATCCATTCGATCGAATCACCGAGGTGGTGTCGGGCCGCTTCGACTTCTTTGGCGATTGCGAAGCACCAGCCGCAAAGTGGGTCGGCGTGATAAACGATGTGTCGCTGTGCGCTTGCTTCTTCTGTGTTTGGTTGCTTGATGGTGTTCATGTCAGCTTCTTTCCTCGAGGAATTGGGTAGGTGGATCGGGACGGCATGGGAGCGAGCCGATCGGGACATATCTGAGGTCAGCTACGTTGAGGACCATGTCGTCAACCCCCCTTGCAGCGCAGCTCTTGCGCTGCGCCGACTGGTTCAACGATGCGCTGCTGCGTGCTCTGGAGGCACAGGGCTGGCCCTCACTGTCACGAAACCAGGCGCAGGTTTTCCCTCTGCTGACAGCCCACGGAATATCCCAGTCGACACTGGCCCGCGGTCTCGGAGTCACGCGCCAATCAGCCCACAAGCTGATCCGAGACCTCACAGAACTCGGCATCGTGGACTTGCGATCTGATCCGCAGGATGCTCGCACTCGCCTCGTCGTCCTCACCGACAAAGGTGAGCGATTGGCCGACGAGGCGGGCAAGATCCTCGCAACGCTCGAAGCCGAACTCGAGCGACGCATCGGACACGAGGTCGTCGAAGGGCTCAAGACTGCTTGCGAAGCCGACTGGGGAATCATCGACGCTGTCACTCCCGAGTCTGGCCGGGGCTGACCGCCGGCCCGGCCGTTCCGTGTTGGTAATCCCATGCCGTCCATCATACCAGTTTGTCAGTTTAACTGACAATCGGCCGAGGCGTAGGTCGCTGCGTTGGCGTCGAGGCGCTCAGCCGGTTCCCCCGAGAGTGGAACATCGCTACGACACATCGTCTTGACCAAGCCTGACGTCATCAAGCTCGATCGCACGATCGTTGCCGGCATCTCCACCGACCCTGTGCTGTCCACCCTCCGCGGCTCTCTGGTCGATTTCGCTCACGGCTCGAACGCCACCGTGGTCGCTGAAGGAGTCGAAACCATCGAGGACGCTCGGGCGCTCAAGTCGGTCGGCGTCAACTACGACCAAGGTTGGCTCTTCGGCCGGCCCGGAGCACCCGAGGACGTCATTGACTTCCACCAGATCGATGAGCTTCACGTCAGCGACGACACGTCGGCCCAGCTCGCTCCGATGGGCTAGAAGAACTCCACATCTAGAGCTGAACACTCAAATACATATCTTTGAAAGGGTGTGTTACACATTCGCCGATGAGTACTGAACTGCTTGCCGACAAGCACCTGTTGATCACCGGTGTCGTCAATACCGAGTCCATTGCGTACGCAACCGCAGAGGCAGCGATGAAGGCGGGCGCCTCCGTCGTGTTGTCGGGCTTGGGGCGCGACCTCGACCTCACCCGCGAGGCGGCTGATTCGTTGGGAGTCGACGCATCGGGAGCCGAGGTCGGAGTGATCGAGGCCGACCTGACGGTGCCCGAACACCTCGACAACCTCACCGAGGAGTTGAAGGCGCGATGGGGTCGACTCGACGGCGCCCTGCATGCGGTTGCATTCGCACCTCGCGATGCCCTCTCCGGCGACTTCCTCGACGCAGGCATGGACTCGATCTCGCGAGCCTTTCATGCCAGCGTGCACAGCTATGCCGCACTGTCGAAAGTCCTGCGGAACCTTGCGCCGACAACGGGCGGCTCGTTGGTCGGACTCGACTTCGATGCCTCGAAAGCCTGGTCGGTCTACAACTGGATGGGTGTGTGCAAATCGGCGCTCGAGTCGACAAACCGCTACGTGGCTCGCGATCTGGGCCCCCTCTCGATTCGAGCAAACCTCGTTGCCGCCGGCCCGTTGAACACCCGAGCAGCCACCGCCATCGGGTCCTTCGACCGCTTGCTGTCAGCGTGGGAACACCAGTCGCCCATGACCTGGGACCCCGACGACGCAACACCCGTCGCCGACACCGCTGTGTTCCTGCTGTCAGACATGGCCCGAATGATCTCGGGCGAGATCCTTCATGTCGACGGCGGCTTCAACGCCATGGCGGGCCACCTCCGCTGAGGCTTGTCTGCGATCACCAGGCTCGCCGGATCCTCGGATCAACGGCGTACATCAGCAGGTCGACAAGCCAGTTGAGCGTGACGTACACCGAGACCACGTACGCAGTTGACGCCAGCGCGACGTGGAGATCCCGATCGAACATCGCACCGATGAACAAGCCTCCAAGTGCGCCGACTGCGAAGATGAACTCAACCACGAAGGCACCGCCGAGGAGAGCACCAACGCTGAGGCCGAGCACATTCAAAAGCCCCAATGATGCGGGTCGTAGTGCATGTCGAAACAGCACATGAGTCGGAGGCAAGCCCTTCGCGACAGCGGACGTGATGTAATCCATCTGCAGCGTTGAAACAACGTCAGATTTGATGACTCGAGCGATGTAGCCCATCTCGACAAGCGCCAGGGTGACTCCAGGCAACAGCAATCCCTTCAGATTGCCGGTGACCGAATCGCTGATCCTCACCCAGCCGACCGCTGGAAGCCAGCGAAGCTTGACGGCGAAGAGCCAAATGAAGAACACCGATGAGATGAAGGTCGGAACTGATTGGAACAGTCCGATGAACATGTCGAGGGCGAGTCCGGCTCGACGACCGCGCCACAGAGCAGCCAGAAGCCCGAGTGGAATGCCGACGGCGAGCGCCAACACGGTGGCGAACAACATGATCTGGATCGAGATCGAAAACCGAGGCGACATGAGACCGGCCACGTCGGCTCCGGTTCGAACGCTGGACTCGCCAAGATCGCCTTGAACGGCATTGCCAAGCCACTTCAACCAACGAACGACCAAGTTGTTGTCGAGGGAGTAGACGTCGATGGTCTCTTGCTGGCGTGCCGTCCTGAGCCCTTCCGGTGGAGTGCCAAGCGGGAAGACCGTGCTGCGAAACCCACCGGGAATCGAGATCTCGATCAGGAATGAGATCGCAAGGGTCGAAACGAGAACCGCTGAGGTGATGCGTCGAACCAACGACAGGACCATTCGCATCTGCCTGCCTCCCCTCCCCTCCCCTCGCCGGCTTGCAGCCAGTTCACGGAACCTACAAACAGTCCGAGACGAACTCGCTGGGTAGCGACACAGTAGACCTGGTTGGAAGCTTGGCTGTGCCTCAACCGCAGGGTCGATGGGACGATCGGGCTTCTCGGTCGACCTGCCTTGCGCTCAGTCACAACGACAAGCTCAGCGGCCGCGTCGAGGATGTCGGCGACTCGTTGAGCATCGCTTCAACTCACAGCGGCATTGTTTCACGCCGGATGTGATCATCACGAGCTTTCAGACCACCGACCGAGACCACATCCACGGACATGCCGAGGAGTGCCTCGAGTTCGTCACTGATGTGCAGCAGATCGAACAATGAACTTCCGGGCAAGAACTCGACCAAGAAGTCGATGTCGCTCGCTGCGGTGTCATCACCGCGAGCAACTGAACCAAGCAACGCCACCGAGCGGCCGCTGTGGCGACGCACAATCTCTTGGATCTCGGTCCTGTTCGACTCGACGAGGCTCAGACGCTCACCCATCCTCAAAGCGCACATCGCTGTGTCCCCGCGGTCAGCCGTGGCCCAAGTGATGACCACTACATCACCCCTCTGCAGCACTGTGGATGGACCGTTCCGACAGCGAACTGGCGCGAAGTCGAAGCCCTTTGGCGTGAAGTAGGGTCCGGCCATGCGCCACGTGAACATGGGTCGAACAGGACTGCCGGTTTCCAGACTCTGTCTCGGAACCATGACCTTTGGGCTCCAATGCGACGAGGACGAGTCCTTCGCCATCCTGGATCGGGCCTTCGAGGCAGGAATCACCTTCCTCGATTGCGCCGATGTGTACCCGCTCGGCGGCTCAGGAGCCGAGGTGGGTCGAACCGAGGAGATCGTTGGCCGCTGGTTGCAAGGCAAACGAGATGAGATGATCGTCGCCACGAAGTGTGTTGGGCCGATGGGAACGCAACGGTGGAACCGGGGGTCGAGCCGCAAACACATCCGCGACGCAGTCGACGCCTCCTTGCGCCGCTTGCAGACAGACCACATCGATCTCTACCAGCTGCACGGCCCAGACCCATCGACGCCGATCGAGGAAACGCTCAGCGCTCTCGACGACCAGGTTCGCGCCGGCAAGATCGGCTACATCGGGTGCTCGAATTTCGCGGCCTGGCAAGTTGCATTGGCGATCGGCCGCTCGGAGGCTCTTGGCCTCGCCAGGTTCGATTGCGTGCAGCCTCGCTACAACCTGCTGTATCGCCGGAACGAGCTCGAACTCTTCCCGCTTTGTGAGCAGGAAGGCATCGGCGTGATTCCCTACAACCCGATTGCGGGAGGATTGTTGTCCGGCAAGCACCAAGCGACCGCAGCGCCAACCGAAGGCACTCGGTTCACGCTCGGCTCCGCTGGCGGCCGCTACCAGGACCGGTACTGGCACGATCGACAATTCTCGACGGTAGACCAGCTGAAGTTGCTGGCAGAAGACTCGGGAATGCCGCTCGTGACCATGGCCGTGGCCTGGTGTCTTGCCCAGCCTGCGGTGACATCCCCGATCATCGGCGCCAGTCGACCAGAGCAACTGGATGCCTCGATTGCAGCGCTGGACGTTGAACTGGGTGCCGACGTGATGGCCGGTATCGATTCGTTGACGTCGGACTACCTGGCCAGCGCTGAACTCAGGTGAGGTGAGAGGCTGGCGCCGCTCGCGAAAAGATCCCGTTGCGGCACCTCGGGGCGGCGCGCCGTGCCACCGCACCTGTTCCGGGGAACTCGACCCCCCAGGAGTGGGGGTGAGCTTCCCCAGAACGGGAACGAAAGTGGCGGAAGGTAAGGAACTCGAAGAGTTCCCGGGGTTAGGAACCCCCGGATACACGAAGTGAATCACCGGCTTTCGAGGCCGCAGCCGCCGCTCTCCCCCTTGCTCCCCTTTGGTGCGTTTTGCCTGCTCAGAGGCACCGCAGGCAGATGCCGACATTTCAGCTTTTGACCGCTGGAGACCCTATTTCACCGTTGCCAGTGTCCGCTCAGTGTCCGCGGCGGAGGAAAGCTGCCGAGTGGATCCATCCTTGGAATCGTCGATCTTCGAGTTCCAACCCTCCCGGTCTTTGGCACCTGCCAACTACTCACCAACGAACCCAACCACGACGGTGATCTAGCCTGAGCCACTTCCGGTCCGAGGGGCAACAGCCGATGAGTCGTGATGTGTGGTCGAAGCAACTCCGTATCGCCGGTACCGATGCCAGGTCAGTCGCCGATGCGTTGGAACGTGATCTTCCAGCCGACGGGCTCCAACACGCTGGCAGCGCTGTCTTGCGCGTTGAAGAGCCCGAAGCCCTCCAAGCTGTCGTTCGTCGGCTGATCACGGCGTTGGGTCAAAGGTCGTGGGTCGGCGACGACGAACTGGTCGCTGAACTGGCGCACCACATGGCCGGCACATCGTCCGAGCTGGTCCCGTTGTCGGTCGAACTCGATTGGTTGGGCGAAGCGCTCGACCAGCCAGTGTCGAGCGAGTCCTTCATCGACGTGGCCGATGGATCGTTGTGGCCAGCCATCCTGTTCGAAGACGACCAAGGTCCCGCCGACTTCGACCCTTGCTCTGACCGGTGGCTTGCCGTGATCGGCCAAGGCTCGCCACCGAAGTACGAAGTGATGCAGCGTTTCGTCGCCACTGTTGATCAACCGGGGCTTGCGTCGCGCCTTTCCGATGCGCTCGTCGGTTCCGGGGCGTTCCGCAAGTTCCAGAACACGCTGAGTCGACACGAAAGTGAGTACACCCGCTGGTACCTCTTCAGTGACGACGCCCGCCTCGGCCGAGCACGCAACTGGTTGGCCGACCACGGCTATCGGTCCGATCGTCCGCAACCCTGACACGCATCCAGCGAGGCTGATCGCCGAATCGAGTGCGGGCTGCAAAGATGTTGCGATGAGCCGAGCCGCAGTCGTTTGTGTTGTCTGCCACTACCCCCGAGTGGATGGCTCATTCAGCGACAGCAGAGAATTCTTCGTCTGCTCCGGATGCCAAGCGGACGCAAAGCAGCTCATCAAGATCCAAGACGACATCTGGCCAAGCGACACCGCAAAGACGATCTCAAACAACGCACCTGACGACGCCGCTGACCCTTGACCCGGTGTCAGGCGACGTCCAGGAACTTGCGCAGTGCCTCACGAATCACAGCGCTCGTAGTCGTGGACTCAGCTTCCGCACGTTCCTCGATCGCAGCACGGAGCTCCGGGTCAATCCGAACCGGGACAACCTCAGCCGGGCCCGAGCCCATCGCTGGTCGGCCCGGCTTGCGCTGCTGCTTCAGGGACTCGACGTCGTAGTCGGTGGACTCGACCTCGGCCGCGATGGCATCCAGTCCGGAGTTGCTGAGTGTTCGGCCAGTTCTGGTTCGTCGCGTCACTACTGATCATCTCCGCTTGGAAGCAAGTCGAAGAAGGTCGGGCAAAGCGGCATTGCGTGAATCACGACGAGAGCGATTTCGACAGCGTGATTGATCGCAGCTTCGTCGAAGCCGTGCTTGAAGGCTAATCGGTGAAACTCCACATCAACGTATCGTAATACGAATTGTCCTTCGTAGGAACCAAGCCGCTAAAAATGCCGACCGTCGCTCTGGTCGAGAGCCGATCGGGCGCGTGATTATCGAACACTGCATAGGGGCCGA
>CAYGQE010000039.1:0-44204 GCA_964351995.1 uncultured Acidimicrobiaceae bacterium
CCCATGGTGCCAACGTTCACATGCGGCTTATTGCGCTCGAACTTTTCCTTTGCCATTTCAATGCTTCTTTCAGTTTCCGGAACGAGTAGTTACCGGGGTGTCCGTTGTTGGTAAGGCCGCTTGCGGCCCGGTTACTCGCCCCGGAGGCGTGTGACGATGTCTTCTTGCACGCTGCTCGGAGTCTGCTGATAGCTGTGGAACTGCATGGTGTAGGTCGCTCGGCCCTGGGTCTTTGACCGGAGATCGGTTGAGTAACCGAACATTTCCGACAGAGGCACCTGAGCACTCACGACCTGATTCTGACCACGAGCTTCCATCTGGCCGACCTTGCCTCGACGTGAGTTGAGGTCGCCGATGACGTCACCCATGTAGTCCTCGGGGGTGACGACCTCGACAGCCATCACGGGTTCGAGGAGCGTGGGCTTGGCCCGCTTCGCCACCTGCTTGAACGCCATGTTGCCGGCGATCTTGAACGCCATTTCCGAGGAGTCAACGTCGTGGTACTTGCCATCCAGAAGGGTGACTCGCACATCGACGGTGGGGAATCCGGCAAGCACGCCGGTGGTCATTGCGTCCTTGATTCCAGCGTCGACCGAGGGAATGTACTCCTTCGGGATGCGGCCACCCGTGATCTTGTCGACGAATTCATAGCCGCCGCCGGGACCGGAGGGCTCCATGGCGATGGTGACTTCGGCGTACTGACCAGTACCACCGGTCTGCTTCTTGTGCGTGTATGAGTCCTTCTCAATGGACGCCGTGATCGTCTCGCGATAGGCCACCTGGGGCTTCCCGACGGTGGCGTCAACCTTGAACTCGCGCATCATACGGTCGACCAGCACCTCGAGGTGCAGCTCGCCCATTCCGGCGATGATCGTCTGAGCGGTTTCCTCGTCGGTCCGCACGCTGAAGGTGGGGTCCTCTTCGGCCAGCGACTGAAGGGCCTTGGCCATCTTGTCTTGGTCGGCCTTGGTCTTGGGCTCGACGGCCACGTGAATCACGGGGTCGGGGAACTCGAGAGACTCGAGGATGATCGGGCTCTTGTCATCGGTGAGGGTGTCACCGGTGCGGCAGTCCTTCATACCAATGGCGGCCACGATGTCGCCGGTCATGGCAACGTCGCGGTCTTCTTGCTTTGCGGCGTGCATCTCGAGGAGACGACCCATGCGCTCTTTGTTGCCCGTGCGGGTGTTGAGGAGCTGTCCGCCCTTTTCAACGCTGCCCGAGTACACACGGAAGTAAGTGAGCTTGCCGCCGCCAGCGCCGGGCGATGCCATGACTTTGAAGGCCAGCGCCGAGAAGGGCTCTTTGTCGTCAGGCTTGCGGGTCTCTTCTGCGCCGGTCTTGTAGTGCGTTCCGGTGACGGGAGGCAGCTCAACCGGAGACGGAAGGTAGTCGATGACGGCGTCGAGCAAAGGCTGCACACCCTTGTTCTTGAACGCCGTGCCGCAGAGAATCGGGACGAGCTTGTTGTTGATCGAGGCGGCGCGCAGCGCAGCCTTGAGCTCGTCTTCGGTGATGGCCTCGTCTTCGAGGTACTTCATCATGAGATCGTCGTCGGTCGAGGCAACGGCCTCGATCAGCGCTGCGCGGTACTCCGCAGCCTTCTCGGCGTACTCGTCCGGGATGTCGACGACGTCGTACTTGGCGCCGAGTTCGGTCTCGTCGACGGTGGCCTTCCAAACGAGGGCCTTCATCTTCACGAGATCCACAACGCCGAGGAAGTCGGCCTCGATGCCGATGGGCAGCTGGATGACCGCAACGTCTTGGGTGAGACGTTCCTTGATGGTGTCGAGGCAGAAGTAGAAATCTGCACCGGTGCGGTCAAGCTTGTTGATGAAGCACATGCGAGGCACGCCGTAACGGTCGGCTTGGCGCCATACCGTCTCGGTCTGCGGCTCTACACCGGCAACGCCGTCGAACACCGCAACGGCACCATCGAGCACACGAAGTGAGCGCTCGACTTCAACGGTGAAGTCGACGTGGCCGGGCGTGTCGATGATGTTGATCCGGTGGTCGTCCCAGAAACAGGTGGTAGCGGCGGAGGTGATCGTGATGCCACGCTCCTGCTCTTGCTCCATCCAGTCCATGGTGGCGCCGCCGTCGTGAACTTCACCGATCTTGTAGTTCTTGCCGGTGTAGTAAAGGATGCGCTCGGTGGTGGTGGTCTTGCCGGCATCGATGTGGGCCATGATGCCGATGTTGCGATAACGATCGAGTGGTGTTGGCCGGTCTGCCATTGTTCAGCTCTTCTTTGTGTGTCGTTCGGGTCGACCCACTACCAGCGGTAGTGAGCGAAGGCCTTGTTGGATTCGGCCATCTTGTGGAGGTCTTCACGACGCTTGACTGAAGCGCCGATGCCATTGCTGGCATCGAGGATCTCATTGGCGAGACGCTCGGCCATCGTGCGCTCGCGGCGATCGCGCGAGTACCCGACGAGCCAGCGAACCGACAGCGTGGTGGCACGACGAGGGCGAACCTCGACGGGCACCTGGTAGGTGGCGCCACCGACTCGGCGGCTGCGAACCTCGAGTTGGGGCTTGATGTTGTCGATACCGCGCTTGAGCGTGGCGACGGGATCGCCACCGGTCTTCTCGGCGACGATCTCGAGGGCGCCGTAGACGATGCGCTCGGCCGTGGTCTTCTTGCCGTCGAGGAGAACCTTGTTCACGATCTGGGTGACAAGGACCGATCCGTGGACTGGATCAGGAACGAGTTCGCGGCGTGGGGCCGCACCTTTACGAGGCATATCAGCTGTCCTTCTTCACGCCGTAGCGGCTACGGGCCTGCTTGCGGTCACGAACACCGGCGGTGTCGAGGGTGCCTCGGACGATCTTGTAGCGAACACCCGGGAGATCCTTCACACGACCACCGCGAACGAGCACGATGGAGTGTTCCTGGAGGTTGTGGCCTTCACCGGGGATGTAGGCCGTGACTTCGATCCCGGAGGTGAGACGCACGCGAGCGACCTTTCGAAGCGCCGAGTTCGGCTTCTTCGGGGTAGCGGTGTACACGCGGGTACACACACCGCGGCGCTGGGGAGACCCGATCAGTGCCGGTGTCTTTCCCTTTTTCGCTTTTGACTGACGGCCCTTGCGGACCAGCTGCTGCATCGTGGGCACAGACGACCTCTTACATCGTGATTGAAGAACTAGTGAAGAAAAGCATGTGGAACTCGAACCAATCCCGGCTGGGCCTGACGCATGTGCCCCGAGACTGAGGCGGCATCAAGAGTTCGTGTTCGTGGCGCGGCCAGCACGCCAGCGGTCAAGGCTAGAGGAATCCAGAACGGTTCACACCTACACGCCCTTCCTCATGACTCTGGTTCCACTGAAACTGCACCGAGGCGACATTTCCTTCGGGGCCGCCAACCAAGAGTCCAGCACCAGCTTTGCCCCGGCAAGACGACGCTGATCAGTTGATCGCCGTGAGGTAGCCGTCTTCGATGGTCGGAGCAATCGGGGTCGCCCCTGAAGGAAGCTCACCGAGGCAGCGATACGAGCCGTCGGCTTGTTGCCAACTGGCTCGGACCGGACCTGATGGCTCGGCAGCCTGAACCCATGCCCGACCGGATGCTCGCTGCGCCAGGGTTGCTGGTGCGCCGATGAAGCGAACCTTGCCCTCGCACAACACGACCACCGTGTCAGCATGAGCCGCTTCATCGGTGAGATGCGTCGACACCACAACGGTCGAGCGGTGACGGCGCTCGGTCAACACTTCCCGCAACCGCCGGCGCTCATCGGGGTCGAGACCGGCCCCTGGCTCATCGAGTACCAACAGTGTCGGCGCCGTCAGCAACGCCTGCGCAACACCAACTCGCTGCCGCATACCGCCAGACAGATCCGCCAACGCGTCGCCAGCTCGATCGGCCAGGTCCACCCGCTCGAGCGCATCGAACACCATCGCCCGGCGATGACGCTCATCGCCTGCTTCCTTCATCACGGCGATGAGGTCCATCGTGTCGAAGACTCGATCTTTCCCACCGAGTCCGTGATGCTGCGGGAGATAGCCAAGGCGACGGCGGATCTCGATGCGGTCCGCTTCGAATTGAGGGTTCATACCGTCCATCAGGAGCGAGCCTGCGTCGTGCGCCTGCACCGTGGCCAGTGATCGCAACAGCGTCGACTTCCCGGCGCCATTCGGCCCCAACACCACGGTCAGTCCTCCCTCGAGTGAGAGATCGACACCGTCAAGCGCACGGCGTTCCCCGAAGTTCACACCCAGGCCAAACGCCAAGACCTGCATCACGGCGACACCCGGTCAAAACGCTCACGACGCTTGATCATCACCCCAGCGGCGATTGCGGCCGCAACCAGCGAAGCTGTCTGTGCGAGCGGACCGAAGATCGCCAGCGAGTCATCCGTGGCACCCTGCACAACGGCAACCAACAGCGCCCACCCGATCGACACCGCTGCGACCGATCGCCGCGGGGTCGTGACCGTCATCAAACTCAATGCCAATGAGGTCATCGCCAGCGCAGGCAGCAACCACGCGAACGCAAGCACGTTCGACGCTGCACTCAACAACACCGAACCCGTGAGCACCACCATCGAGACAGCCAACACCGTCGCGGCGCGAATCAGAAGGAGCCGCAGCCCCCGAATCGGCGTAGCGAGCCCAATCTCGTGAACCGGGTCGACCTTCGGACCGTAGGCAAGGGCAACACCGAGCACCGGCACCAAGGGCGCGAGGACCAACATGCCGCTGATGTTGTCTGGATTGTCGCTGGCTGCGCTGAGACCGACGAGCACAACGACGAGGAGCGCCGCCGCCCATGACCGACGTAGTGCAGGGGTCGCAGCGACGATCCGGGTGGTCGCCGACGAAAAGCCAACACGCCGCAGGACGCGTTCGGTGCGGCTCGGGATGGGCGCGTCGAGTTCGAACGTGATCGCTCGCCAGTTGGCATCGATGCGGGCTTGGTCGATGGCGCTCATGTCAACAGCTCCTTCATGTGAGCCTTCGCTCGTTGGAGTCGAGTCTTCACGGTTCCTTGCGGGATTCCGAGCACAGCAGCTGCCTCTTTCGTGGTGAGCCCGTCGACAGCGGTCAGGATCAACACCGCCCGCAGATCAGGATGCAACGAACGCATGGCGGGGTCGATGGCACCGTGGGCTCCGTTGTCGAGCAACCAGTCCTCGAACCCAGCGACGCGTTCGGCGATGAGCGCGATGTCGTCGCTCGGCGTTGGCGTACGTTTCCGCAGTTGGTCGATCAGGCGACGAACCGCAATGCCCCAGATCCAGGCGCCCACGTCGCCGTCGCCTCGGTACTTCTTCGCAGATTTCCAGACGGCAACAAACGTGTCTTGGATCGCAATGTCGACGATGTCGGGATCGCTGCAACGACTCTGGAGTCGGTGGGTGAGCCAACTGGCATTGCGGCGGTACAGCTGTTCGAGCGCGCTGCGATCGCCCCGAGAGACTCGGGCCAAGAGCGCTGCGTCCTCACCTCGTTCGACTGCCATCACTCTTCTGTCGGACGAAGCTTCCCGATCGGTTCATCTCGGGTCGAGAATTCTCGCGAGCGCCCCGAGACCTGCGTGGTCCTGCTGCGCTGCGGCGGACTTCGTCCGAGTCCTCGCTCCGCACGCCACTTCGGCCTCGAGACTCGAAGAAGGGGTCACCCAAGAGTGAACCGAGTCGGGGGCGCTCCTGTTTTGCTTCATCACCAAACACCGCTTCCGCTTGCCATGAACAACGGGGTGATGACGATGACGACGAGGGTGAGGGGGATGCCGAGGCGGAGGTAGTCGGTGAAGTGATAGCGGCCGGGCCCGTAGACCATGGTGTTGGTTTGGTAACCGATCGGGGTGAGGAACGACGCCGACGCAGCGAGGGTGACGCCGAGGGCGAAGATGCGAGGGTCGTTGCCAGAATCTTCGGCTGCGCGGATGGCAATCGGGATCATCAACGACACCGCTCCGGCGTTGGTGATCATCTCGGTCAGGAAAATCGTGGCGAGGACAAGGCCCAAGGCCAAGCCCCATGCCCCGGCCGACGACGTCAGGTCCAGCAGCCCCGTTGCCAAACGAGCGGCCAATCCAGATTGATCAGCCGCACCACCAACACCGATCGATGCGGCGATGAGAATCACGACGTTCAGGTCAACGCTGTCTCTGGCTTGCCGTGGCGTCAGCGCCCCGATCGCAACGGTCATCGCAGCGCCCAAAACCGCTGCCTTCATCACATCGACAACCCCAGTGATAGCAAGAAGGGAAACGAGGCCAAGGATGAGCAACGAGCGTTTGGCGTGAACTGAGGCTGTGGGCGGCGGTTCGGATCGACGCTGGATCAGCAGGAAGTCGCCGCGATGTTTGAAGCGGTCGCGGAAGCCGGCATCCGCAACCAGCAGCAGGGAGTCACCGACTTGCACACGCTCATCGCCCAAGCCGCCAACCACACCTTCTCCCGAGCGATGCAACGCAACGACCGCCGCTTGGTAGGTGTTTCGAAAGCCTGACTGCTTGAGTGTCTGACCGACCAGCGGCGAACCGGCGCCGATGACGGCTTCGAACCAAGCGTGTTCGCCGTCATCGAGTTTGAGGATCTGGTCGCCAGCTGCGAGATCGAGTCCCGGCACCTTCTCGAGCTCGACCACGTGGTCGACTTGGCCAGCAAAGGTGAGAATGTCGCCGCCTCGAAGCACGTGCTCCGGCGACACCGGTGCGGTCAGCTCGTTCCGACGCTCGATGGCGACCAGGAAGACGGCGCCCAGCTGGCGTAGTCCGCCACTGGCAACGCTGTGCCCATCGAGCTCGCCGCCGTCGACCACCGACAGCGAGACCGTGAACGGGCGTTCGACACTCGAGTTGTCGACCTTCCCTCGCTCCGGCAACAGGCGAGGGCCAAGGAGCACCACGACGGCCATGCCGATGATCACGACAGGAAGACCGAGCTTTGCCGGTTCGAGCAAACCGAGTGGCTCTTGGCCCGAAGCAGCGATCAAATCAGAGGCGACCAAGTTGGTCGACGTACCGATCAGCGTGAGCATGCCGCCGAGAATGGCGGCGAACGACAACGGCATCAGGAAACGAGATGGTGGAACGCCGCGACGTCCGGCCCACCGAGAGACCGGCCCGATGAACATCGCCACAATCGGCGTGTTGGCCACAACAGTCGACAACGCAGCAGCAACGCCGCCGAGGCGGGCCATGCCCACCGACATCGAGCCCTCGCCAAGCACTTTGCGGCTGAGCGGCCGCAGCGCACCTGAACGTTCAACGGCCCCAGCTACCACGTACAAGCCAGCGATCGTGGCCGGAGCTGGGGAAGAAAAGCCCGACAACGCCGTTGCCTGGTCGGCGACGTCGGTGAGATACAGCGCGAGGAGCGCACCTACCACACCAACCGGTGGCGAGACGCGACGCGTCACCAAGCCGATGAACATGGCGATCAAGACGCCGAGGACGATGAATTCGTCAGAACTCACAACAGATCACACACCACAGCATCCCGTCGGCAGCACGGAACGAATCCGTAGTCGCAGATGCGAATCTACCGACTGCAGCCAACGGCAGCCGCCGCTCCCCTTCACAATCGGCCACGTTGACGAAACGTTCACGAAATCAGACGCCCATAGCTTCCAGCCGAACCTCAAAGGGAGAACCAATGCTGAAAAAGACTCGATCGCTGTGGCTTGCGCTACTGGCTCTGATGATGATCGCTGCCGCGTGCGGCAGCGATGCTGCGGAGGATTCCACAGATGCTGGATCCGACGACACCGAAGAATCCACCGGCGACGGCGAAGCTGTCGAAGGCGAAGCGCCAACCACTCTCGATGTGGCCCTCGTCCTCGAGGGTGTTGTCGAAGAAGGCTGGAACACCGCGATGATCACGGCGATGGATCGCACCATCGAAGCCGCCCCGTACGGCTTGGAGATCAACTACGAGATCGTCGAAGACGTCGTCTATGCCGACGGCGAACGCATCGGTCGTGACCTCGCCAACTCGGGCACATACGAGATCATCATCATGCACTCCGCCTATGTCGACAGCGTGAACGCACTCGCTCCCGATTTCCCCGACATTGCCTTCGGCGTGTCTGGCTCCGGTAACGACTTGGCCATGGGAGGCAACGTCTACTGGATCGACGTGTTCATCCACGAGCCGGCGTACTTGCTCGGCCTCATCGCTGGCAGCATGACCGAGACCAACCAGATCAGCGCTGTTGCTGGGTTCCCGTTCGCCAACGTCAACGCACCCGTCCACGCCTTCATCGATGGTGCGCAGAGTGTGAACCCCGACGTCACCGCATCGGTCACCTACATCGAGAGCTGGTTCGACGCCGTGACGGCCAACGAGTCGGCAATCGCTCAGATCGCAACGGGCTCGGACATGATCTACGCCGAGCGCTTCGGCCCAGTGGACGCCGCCGCATCTGCCGACGGGGTCTACGCCTTCGGTCACTTCACCGACCAGGCATCGCTCAACCCTGACATCGTGCTCGCCAGTGCCCTGGCCCTCTGGGACCCAGCGCTGAACGTCATCATCGATGCCTGGTACGCCAACGCCACGGAAGGCACGCCGTACGCAGCAGCTGCTGAAGAGCGGATCGTGTTCGACTCGATGACCACTGGCGGAAGTGACATCACCGAGCTCTCCGCAACGGTCCCGGCCGATGTTGCCGAGCTCGTTGCGACAACTCGAGATGCCATTCTCGATGGCTCGCTGGTCATTCCCTTCGACGATTCACCGTTCGAGTAGACAATGAACGCGGAACCGCAGGTCCTGCTCGGCGTCCACGGAGTCACCACTCGATTCCCTGGAGTGATCGCCAACGACAAAGTATCGTTGACGATCGCTCCGGGATCGGTGCACTGCCTCCTCGGCGAGAACGGCGCAGGTAAGTCAACGCTGGCTGAAACCATGTACGGCGTGCATGCCCCCGACGAGGGACATCTCACGTTGCACGGACGTCGGCTGGACCTGCGGTCTCCGCGTGATGCCATTCAAGAAGGCATTGGGATGGTGCACCAGCACTTCGAGCTGGTGTCGCCGATGAACACCATCGAGAACGTCGCCCTCGGTACGACCGGCAAAGGCATTTTGAAACTCGATCTGGTCAGGGAGCGTCTCCTCGACCTCTGTGAGACCTACGACGTCGATCTCGACCTCGACGCTCCAGTGGGCCAACTGCCCGTCGGACTTCAACAATGGGTCGAGATCCTGAAAGCGATGTACCTCGGCGTCGACCTGCTGATCCTCGACGAACCGACCGCAGCCCTGACGCCTTCAGGCGTCGAGCGGCTCTTCCGATCCATCCGAAAGATGCGAGCAGAAGGCCTTTCCGTCATTCTCATCAGCCACAAAATGCACGAAGTGACCGGCATCTCTGACCGGGTCACCGTGCTTCGCAAGGGCAAAGTCATCGACACGGTGAGCACCGCCGATGTCGATGCTGCCGAATTGACCCGCATGATGGTTGGCCGATCAGTCGTACTGTCGAAAGCCACCAACCACCCCGAGCCTGGCGCCAACCTCCTGAAGGTCAGCGATGTCTACGCCGGGGAGCTCGAAGAACGAGGGTCGCTGCGAGGTGTGGACTTCACCGTTCGCGCCGGAGAGATCTACGGCATCGCTGGTGTCTCCGGCAACGGCCAAGATGCGTTGTTCGATGTCTTGGTTGGTGCCCGTCAGCCCGACGGTGGCTCGATCGAGATCGGCGGCACGCCAACCGCGGGGCTCAACGCCCGTGGCGTGTCCGCTCTCGGCGTGGGCAGCGTGCCCGCCGACCGCATCAACCAAGCGCTGTTGATGGACTTCAACATCGACGAGAACCTCGGGCTCGGTCGCCACCGCGATCGCCCATTCGCCATCCGGAACGTCCTCCAGCGCCGAGCATTCCGCAAGCGTGCAGTGCAAGCCGTCGAGGACTACGACATCGCAACCCCTTCACCGACCCACATCACTCGTGTCCTGTCGGGCGGCAACCTCCAGAAGGTCGTCATGGCTCGCGAACTCGAAGGCGAACCGCAACTGATCGTTGTTCATCAGCCCACGCGAGGCCTCGATGTCTCAGCGGCCGACAACGTCCGCAAACAACTCCTCATCGAGCGAGATCGAGGTGCCGCCATCGTGTTGCTGTCCGATGACCTCGACGAGGTTCTGAGCTTGGCCACCACCGTTGGTGTGATGTTCGAAGGCCGAATCGCCGGAACCATGGATCACTCCGCCATCGACATCGACCGAATCGGCATGCTCATGGCCGGAGCAGAAAACGAGCTCGACTTGTCCGACAGTGCCGAAGCAACGCACTCGACCGAACCGGTGACCGCATGACCTCCGTTGAGATGCCCGGGCCGAAGCTCACCAACCCGGCCAGAACACGACCAGCAAAGCGCTGGCGAGTCGAGCGCCGCCTCACCACCACACTGACGCAGGAGACCGTCGCCATCGTCGCGGCCATCATCGCCTCGGTGCTGGCGTGTGCGGGCTTGATTGCTCTCGCCGGTTCCAACGTCATCGATTCCTACGTTGCGCTCTACAACGGCTCGTTCGGGTCACAGAACGCAGCGCTCGAAACGCTGGTGCAAGCGACACCGCTGATCTTCACCGGCCTCGCCGCCACGTTCGCCTTCCGGGCCAAGGTCTGGAACATCGGTGGCGAGGGCCAACTCTTCGCCGGAACAATGGGCGCCTACTTCGCCTCGCAGATCCTGTCTGACTCGCTCCCTCGCATCATCCTCCTGCCGTCGATCATGCTCCTCGCCGCCGTGGGTGGCGCCCTGTGGGCGGGACTCGCTGGCGTTCTGCAGACTCGATTCGGCGTCAACGTCATCATCGCCACAGTGATGTTGAACTTCGTCATCATCAACGTGCTGTCGTTCCTACTCAGCGACTGGTGGCAGGACCCGGCGTCGTTCTACTACCAGAGCGCTCGTATGGCTGACTCGACAACGCTTCCGACACTGGTCGGCGGCAGTCGCCTGCACTTGGGCTTCGTGATCGCACTCGTCATGGCGGCCGTGGTCTGGTTCGTCATCGAGCGAACGTCATTCGGCTACGAGGTTCGCAGCGTTGGCGTGAACGAGAACGTGGCTCGCTACGGCGGAATCGGCAACGCTCGAGTCATCATCATGACGATGTTGGTCAGTGGCGCCCTCGCCGGTCTTGCCGGAGCGAGCGAGCTCACCGGCATCCACCAGCGCCTACAACTCGACATCTCTGACAATCTCGGCTTCACCGGCATCATCATTGCCCTGGTGGCCAGGCTGCGACCCGCTGCAGTGATCGTGACCGCCATCGTCGCCGGGGCACTGACCAACGGCGCCACGACGATGCAGTTGACCACCGGTGTTCCGGCCGCATTGGTCGATGTGTTGAAGGGCTCTGCCCTCGTGTTCGTTCTCGTGGCAGCCGTTGCGGTGAACTACAAACTCCGAAGGGTCGAAGTCGATGGGTGAGTTCTTCACAGTTGCGTTCAGCGTCAGCGTCTTGGTCGGTGCCATCCGCATCGGCACACCGCTGCTCCTTGCAGCCATCGGCGAGATGGTCACCGAACGGGCCGGTGTCTTGAACCTCGGCATCGAGGGAATCATGACCATGGGGGCCTTCGCTGCATTCGTCACCGTTGACACCACCGATTCGCTCTTGCTCGGTGTGGCTGCTGGCTGTGTCGCTGGCGTCTTGTTCGGCCTCTTGATGTCGGTGTTGGTTGTGACGATCAAGGTCGAGCAGGTGGTGGCTGGGCTGGCTCTCAACCTTCTCGGCGTGGGCTTCAGCTTCTACTTGCTGCGTGCACTGTTCGACACATCGTCGAACGAGGTGCCATCGGTTTCGACCTACAACGTCGTTGCTTTGCCCGGACTGTCGTCGATCCCCTACGTCGGAGAGATCCTCTTCAACCAGCACTGGCTGTCGTACGTTGCGTTCATCCTCCTGCCGGTTGTTTGGTTCGTCCTCAATCGAACCGGCTTCGGCCTCGAGCTCCGCAGCGTTGGACACAATCCCGCAGCAAGTGATCTGCGCGGCGTGCACATCGAGCGGGTGCAGTACCTCGCCGTCTGCTTCGGCGGGTTCATGGCTGGTCTGGCCGGGGCATTCCTCAGCGTCTTCTCGACCGGCCTCTTCTTCCCCACGATCGCTGCCGGCCGTGGTTGGATCGCTCTCGCCATTGTGATCTTCGGCAACTGGCGGCTCGGCCGCATCGCCGTTGGCGCCGTGTTCTTCGGTTACATCGAGGCCTACCAGCTCACACTCCAGGGCCGCGGATCTGATCTCCCTCAGCAACTGCTGCTCGCGCTGCCGTTTGTTCTCACCCTTGTCGCACTCGTGGTCAACCGCTCTCGGAGCCGGGTCCCTCTCCACTTGGGTGTCCCGTACCTCCGGGGTCAGCGCTGATCCAGGAGGGGGACATTGTGACCATCATCGACCGTGAGTGGCTCACCGCCATGCCCAAGGCTGAGAACCACGTCCACCTCGAGGGCTGCCTCACCGCCTCGGTCGTCGACCGAGCGGCGCAACGCTCCGGCATCCTGGCACCGACCGGGATTCCGACATCGCTCGACGAGTTGCTCCACATCCTCGACATGTCCTGTCGGCTCATGACTGACGCTGCTGACCTCACCGATCTCGCATACGAGAAGGCCAGGGCTGCCACAGCAGAGGGCATCAGCTACACCGATCTCATCGTGAACCCGAACCACTGGCCGGCCTGGCAAGGCCGGTTGCCCGAGATGCTCATGGCGTTCGACGCCGGCTTCGCCAAGGCTGCGAGCGAGGGGCTCTCGCCGACCGGACTCTCGTTTTCGATCGGACGATGGCAAAGCGCCGACGAAGGTGATGAGGTGGTCGATGCCCTGCTCGGCACATCATCGACCTTCGTCGTCGGCGTTGCCATGGACGGCAACGAATCGGCAGAAGGAGCCGGCTGCGAGCGATTTGCTCCGGCGATCAACCGAGCCAGGGCTGCTGGGCTTCGGGTTCACATCCACACCGGGGAATCGGGAGGGGCAGACGCCATGTGGCGGTCGCTCGAGCACCTGGACCCCGATCGGATCGATCACGGCATCCGGTCCATCACCGATCCGGAACTGGTTGCTGTGCTGGCCGAGAAGCAGATACCACTCGCCATTTGCCCCAGCTCGAATGTCCTCCTCGGGTTCGCACCGAGCCTCGGCGAACATCCCATCGTGCCGCTGCGAAACGCTGGCGTCATGGTCACGGTGAACACCGACGATCCATTGCTCCTGGGCACCGATCTGGTCAATGAGTATTCGATCTGCGCCGAGGCGTTCGGATGGGGCGAAGCTGAGCTCCTCGATCTGGCTGGCGCCAGCATCACGGCGAGCAGCGCTTCGGATGAAGCAAAGACATCAATGCGAGCGGCGCTGGCCGCCCATGGAACGTCATGATCACGATCCCCACCATCGACCTTTCCATCTGGGCGACTGGTTCAGACGCCGAACGTCAGGCGTTGGGGCGAGACGTCGATACGGCGTGTCGCACGGTGGGGTTCCTCCGCGTCTCGAACCACGGAGTTCCGCAGGAGACCATCGACGCAATGGAAGCGGTCACCATCGCGTTCTTCGAGCAAGCCGATGAGTTCAAGATGGCGCTCCAGAGTCCGTCACCGGAGGTCAACCGGGGGTATGCCCCGATGGGCAGTGAGGCCCTGTCGTACAGCGCTGGAGTCGAGACACCTCCTGACCTGTTCGAAGCGTTCAACGTCGGCGTCCAGAACCACACGATTGATGTCTCCGACCTCGAACACAGCGTTCTCTACGCCTCGAACATCTGGCCCGACACGCCGGTCGAGATGAAGCCGATCTGGCAGGCCTACATCGCTGAGATGTTTGCGCTCGCACAGGAAGTGCTCCGTCTCCTGGCGTTCTCCCTCGGGGTCGACCCAGAGTTCTTCGCCAGCAAGACAACGCAGTCACCGGATGTTCTCCGCTGTATCAACTATGTACGGCTCGACGGAGCGGCCGAGCCGGTGCCAGGCCAGATGCGCCTGGGAGCCCACAGCGACTACGGCACCTGCACGATCTTGCACGCCGACCCCGTTCCCGGTCTGCAGATTCTCGGATCGGACGGCGAGTGGTTCGACGTGTTGCCCGAGCATGGGACCTTCCTCATCAATCTCGGCGACATGCTCGCAGCCTGGACCAACGATCGTTGGCGGTCGACCATCCATCGAGTTGTGCCACCCACCAGCGAGTCGGGCGAAGCACGACGACGTTCGTATGCGTTCTTCCACTCGGCTGACACCACTGCGATGGTCGAACCAGTATCGATCTGTGTCGATGACGACCACCCAGCTCGCTACGAGACCATGAGCGCAGGCGATCACCTCTACGGCAAGATCGTCAGCCCACGCAGCATGCAAGTGACGGAGTCCATCTCGACCGTCGGTGATCGCGGGGCAAACCTGTTGTCAGCTCCCTCTGATTGAAAGCGACTCGACAAAGTCGACAAGTGCGTCCGCAACTCCGGCTGGATCGGTGAATTGTGGGACGTGGCCGGTATCGAGCGATACCACCGGCATGTCCGGAATGAACTGTTGCATGACGCGTTGAGCCTCGAGGATCATCGAGAGGTCCTTTAGCGCCTCGATATAGAGCGTGGGAATCGTGCCGAACCGGTCCGCTGTGGTCGGCGAGGAGATGAACTGGCCGCCGGTCGGCTGTGGTGTGAGCTGTTGCACGATCTCGATGGCCTCGTCGTAAGGAACGTCATTGAGGAAATAACGAGCTGCTTCTTCGAAGGGCACCATCGAGGTCTGACCGTCGTCGGACACCGTGATGTCGCCCGAGATTCCAAACACGTTCCCGGGCCCGGCCACCAGTTCGGTCAGTTCCCCGAAGTCGATCCCTTGTGGCAGGCACATGCCGGCGAGGTACACCACGCCGTCCACCTTGTCGGGAAACTGCTCGGCTGCCGCAGTGGCGATGATGCCAGCTCCGGAGTGTCCGACCAGGATTGCCTCGCCGCCGAGTTCGTCAATGAGTGCCTCGATGACGTCGCAGTAAAGCTCCAGGGTGACGTCACCTGGCGATGTGTCATCGGTGCCGTTGCCGGGCAAGTCGATCGCCACCGCAGTGACACCTCGATCGGCCAGCTCCGGCAGGAGGCGACCGAACGTCCACGACCCTTGCCACGCCCCGTGGATCAGGATGATGGGCACTGCTGTCGTCGTCATGGCCGGAACCTACGCGAACACGGCGACCGCCACTGCGAACGAACGCCGGTTTCACCCTGCAGAAACACCCGAGCAACGAGCCAGCAACGGCGCCTCGACATCATGGTCTGAGATTCGAATCGAGCGGAGGAACCCAGCGTGAACCTCACGTCAGCGAGCACCAAAGATCACTTCGTCGTTCTGGACGGCTACGTCCCGGTGATCGATCTATCGCTTGCCAGGGAAGGCAATGCCGACAACCGCTGCGCCATCGCGAAAACGATCGATGCGACGTGTCGCGACTCCGGTTTCCTCGTCGTCACCGGCCATGGCATCGATCCCGACCTCGTGCAGCGGATGCACGACGTGTCGTTGGCGTTCTTCCACCTGCCCGACGCTGTGAAAGACCGCTACGAAGTTGCTGCCGGCGATCCGACCATTCGGGGGTTCTACAAGACAGCCTCCTACGTCGCCGCGTCAGACGACACCGCCACGGCACCGGATCTGTGCCAGCTGTTCACCACCTGTCGGCTCGGTGATCCCGGCATTGCCACTCGAGAAGCACTCGGCGAGGACTTCGAGGTCTGGTCACGCCCCAACCCTTGGCCGGTCGAGATCGAGGAGTTCGAGGCAGTCTGGCTCGAGTACTACGCAGCTCTCGAGGTACTGGCTGCAGACCTCATGCGATTGTTCGCCCTCGGGCTCGGGCTCGATGAGGACTTCTTCGACGACAAGATCGACGACCACATCACCAACCTCGTCGCCAACTATTACCCGCCGGTCGATGAGGAACCGCTTGAAGGCCAATACCGAAAAGGCCCGCACAGCGACTGGGGCACACTCACCGTTCTCTACCAGGACGACACCGGTGGACTCGAAGTCCTGGATCGCCACAACGACCAGTGGCTCGACGTTCCTGTCGTCCCCGGTTCGTTCGTGGTCAACATCGGCGATCTCATGTCGGTGTGGACAAACGACCAGTGGCAGTCAACGAAACATCGAGTCCGGGTTCCCCCGGCCGAGAAGCGGACCGTGGCGCGTGTCTCCATGCCCTTCTTCCACCAACCCAACTGGAACGCTGTGGTCGAGTGCCTCGACGACGCAGCCGACCCGCTCTATGAGCCGGTCACGTCGGGTGCGTACCTCCTGAAGAAGATCCAGATGGCGTACCAGTGATTGACACCAACGAACATTTCGTCGTTCTCGACGGGTACGTCCCCGTCATCGATGTGTCCACTGCGCTCTCTGGCAATCCGGGAGATCGCCAAGCGATTGCCGAAACCATCGACGCCACGTGTCGCGACTCTGGCTTTCTCGTGATCACCGGTCATGACGTCGACCCGGCGCTGATCCAGCGGATGCACGACGTCACCCTCGCCTTCTTCTCATTGCCAGACGAGGTCAAGGCTCGCTACAAGACCACGCCGGGCGACCCAACCATCCGCGGCTTCTACGCTGTCGATTCGTACTTCGGCGCCTCTGACGACACCGAGACCGCACCTGACCTGTGTCAGATGTTCACCATGAGCCGAACGGGAGAACCCGGCCGGGCATCCGCCAACACACTCGGCAGCTATTACGAGCAGTGGACCGAACCCAACCGTTGGCCTGAAGAACTTCCTGAGTTCCGCTCGACATGGCTGGAGTACTACGCCGTCCTGGAAACGCTCTCGACCGATCTGATGCGGCTGTTCGCCCTCGGCCTCGGACTCGACGAGCACTTCTTCGACAACAAGATCGACGATCACCTCACCAACATGGCGGCCAACTTCTATCCGCCGGTCGACGGCGAGCCGATGGACAATCAATACCGGCGCGGCCCGCACAGCGACTTCGGCACGCTCACGATCCTGTACCAGGACGACACCGGCGGCCTCGAAGTACTTCACCGCGACACCGGCGAATGGCTCGAAGTCCCGGTGGTTCCTGGCTCATTCGTCTTGAATCTGGGTGACCTCATGGAGGTCTGGACCAATGATCTGTGGCGCTCCACCAAGCATCGCGTCCTCGTGCCGCCGCCCGAGAAACGAGCGACCGCTCGAGTGTCCATCCCGTTCTTCCACCAACCCAACTGGAATGCCTTGGTCGAGTGCCTTCCTTCGTGCGTCGAGGCGGGCGCCGAGCCACTGCATGCGCCGGTCACCTCGGGCATGCACCTCATGAAGAAGATCCAGATGGCATACGAATGAGCAGGGTGTGCGAATGACTGACCGGACCGAAGAGTTGGCGCGCTTGGCGCTCGACGATCTCGACCTGCTGAAGCACCCGAACCGACGTTGGCTTCCCGATGCCGACGGACCAGATGGCACATCAGTGAGCGACGTCATTCTGATTGGTGGCGGACAGTCCGGGGTCATCGCAGCAGCCGCGTTGATGCGCGAGGGCGTCGACAAGGTTGCTGTGCTGGATCGAGCCCCCGCCGGTTCCGAAGGCCCATGGTCCACGTTCGCTCGGATGGACGAACTCCGAACACCAAAGGCCTTGGTCGGCAGCGATCTCGGGTTCCCCAACCTGTCGGTTCGTCGCTGGTTCGAGGCGACGCATGGTGGCAAGGCATGGCAGGCAATCGACAGAATTCCGACGGCGGATTGGAAGGCCTACCTCGACTGGCTTGCCGACACCGTTGGGGTGCCACGAGAAAACAACGTCGAGGTGACGGGTATCGGCCCAGGACCCGGCGGCTTGATCTGTGTGGATACCGAAAGGGACGGCATCCAGTTCGCCCGCCACGCCAGAGCCGTTGTCCTGACCACAGGATTCGATGGGGCGGGAGCGTGGCGAGTGCCGAGCTTTTTGGCTGACTCGCTTCCAGATGACCGCTACGACCACTCCAACCAACTCATCGACTTCTCCAGATTCGCCGGCAAACGAGTTGGCGTGCTCGGCCATGGCGCCTCGGCGTTCGACAATGCCCGAGCTGCACTACGTGCCGGAGCCGTGTCGGTCGATCTGTGTTTCCGGCGGGACCGTCTGCCCCGCACGAACCCACATCGTCATCTCGAGACCGCCGGCCTCATGACCCACTATCCCCGGCTACCAGACCTCGACCGTTGGGCCATTGCCCGCCACTTCAAGCTCGCCGACCAACCACCACCGGTCCCGACCTTCGAGCAAGCCATGTCGACCCCGGGATTCCGTCTTCGGCCCGCGACTCCGTGGTTGTCGGTCGAAGAGACGTCCAGCGGCGCCATCGTTGTCAGCACGCCCGGTGGGATGCTCGAGTTCGACCACCTCATCCTTGCGACCGGTGCGGTCATCGACATCGAGGCTCGGCCCGAGCTCGGCGAGTTGGCTCCCATCGTCGCCCGTTGGAAGCACTCTCTCGAGTCCAGTCCGGCCGACGACGAAGCGCTGAGCAACTTGCCGTACCTCAACGGCGGCTATGGCTTTGAACCGCTCGAGGAAGACAACGCCTGGGTTCGCCAAGTGTTTGCCTTCAACGCTCTCAGTTTCGTCAGCCATGGACCCCACTCGACCTCGATCAGCGGGCATCGACATGCGATGCCTCGGCTCGTTCACGGTGTGACAGAGCGGCTGTTCGTCGACTCATGTGCGAACGTCGTCGCAGACCTCCGAGCATTCGATTCTCAAGACCTTCCCGTCAGCCATGACTTCGAAGAACTCATCGGAAACCAAAACATCGAGGTGGCAACATGACTGCTCTGTCTCCAACAACGGTCGACCTGGCCATCGAGACGCTGACGTACGAGGCCTTTGCGCCGTTCGGCACGGTGATCGATCCCAAGCCAGACGGCACGCTCTTCGGGCCAGACGATGCCCAGCTGGTGCTCGGCAACGGCACGCCACGCTTCTACACGATGACGATCCCCGGCCGGGGCCTCATGTTCGATCAAATCACTCGACATCGACAAGTCACGCAGGTGCTGAGCTCGGCTGGCGGGATGGAGTGGTTCATCGCCGTCGCTGCCCCATCTGAGGCAGACAACGTCGATCTCTCGTCGATCCGCGCCTTCCGCATTCCCTCTGACACCGCAATCATGCTGGCGGTTGGCACGTGGCACGCCGGACCACTGTTCAATCAGGCCCAGCAGAACTTCTTCAACCTCGAACTCGCTGATACGAACGAGGTCGACCACGAAACCGATCGATTCGGTGAGCGCACCGGTCGCAGCATTCAACTCACCATCGAGTTGCGATCAACCAGCATCAGCTGATCAATCGGGTGTCCGCCCCAGATCAGAACGTCCTCACTCGGAGCCGAGGAAAAAGTTGATCCTGAAGACATTGCCGGCGGGGTCCGACAGCACGGCTTGGCGAGCGTCGTAGTACGTCACGTAAGGCTCGTGAAGAATCTTCGCCCCGAGAGACACGGCGATTTCGGTCTTGTCATCGACCTCGTCAGGAGACGCCACTTCGAACGTCAGGTATTGCGCCGTGCCCTTCGGATTGGCCCAGTCTTGGATGCCGAGCAACTCATATGCCTCGAGTGCGGAGAAGCCGACGGTCACTCCGTCGGCATCGAGACCACGAAAGATGTCGGAGCGAAGCTCCATCACCTCTGCGAGCTCGAACACCTCGGCATAAAAGTTGGACAGGCCAACGATGTCTTCGCAAAGGTAGCTGGCCAGCGAGATCGAGACGCCACTCATGCGTTGCTCAGTTCCTCGGCCTCGTCCATACCGGTCTGCTTCACGAACTTGTTGTAGAGGTGCTCGCCAGAAGTGATCGGAGCGTAGCGAGCTGCCTCGCCCGGCTCGAGAACAGTTGGCAAACACTCGACGATGGCGTCGTAGTTGGGTTGGTGGAAGAAGACGAGCGAGATGCGTCGCGAGTCACCAGCGATCTCACGCGGTGGGTTCACCACTCGATGCACCGTGGAGACCCACCGATCATTGGTCCACTCCGACATGAGATCGCCAATGTTCACCACGAGTGCACCCGGCGTGGTTGCTGGCAGATCAACGAATTCACCGTTGCTGTCCTTGACTTGCAGCCCTCCGGGCCGGTCTTCCTGACGCACGATCGTGAGGCTGCCGTAGTCGGAGTGAGCACCGGCACGGAGTTGTCCTGGCAGCGGAGGCTCGAGCTGATCGGGGTAGTTGAGTGCCCGCAGCATCGAGATGTGGCGGTCGATCTTGTCCTCGAAGAAGTCGAGCGGTAGGTCGAGTGCACCGGCAAACATCTGCATCAACTGACGAGCCAACTCACTCATCGAATCGAAGTACGACTGCCACGCTTCCTGCATTCCGGCCGGTTGGTCTGGCCACAGGTTTGCGGCGAAGTGCTCGCCCGCCGCATCGCCGGTGAAATACGGATCTGACCGATCAAAGGCGTACGGGCCGGCATCCATCTTCTCCTTCAGATCGCCGGGTGCAGCCTCCCCCAGCGAGTACGAAAGGCCTTCTTTGCCAACGGCCGACCAGCCCCGCACCGTGGCTGGCGTTGGTTGGGACACCGCCGCTTTGACCTCGTCGTCTTGATCGAAGAAGGCCCGGGCTGTGTCGTAGCACGCGTCAATGATCTCGTCTGGCACGCCATGGCCAACGATCTGGAAGAACCCGACCTCGGTACACGCTCGGCCGATCTCCTCCGACACCTGTTTGATGCCTTCGGGGGTACCGGCGAGAAAAGGAGCGACGTCGATGGTTGGCACGAAAGTCATGCACTCAAGCTATGAATCTCATTCGACAGATTCGAGTCAGCTCTTTGACGAGACGACGAACGATGCCTTTCACTGATCTGACATCAGCCGAAGTCGGGCGCTCGTTTCTCTTTCACTGCGGCAACTCCCTCATGCACGTCGGTGCCAGCAAAGCCCAGCATCTCGAGGGCGACCGAGGCGTCGAACGTCGGCCCGGCCAGCCGCAGCCAGTTGTTGAGCGAGAGCTTCGTCCACTGAATCGCCGATTGTGATCCGGCAGCGAGCGTGCGGGCGACTTCCATCGCCCGGTCGAGAACCTGGTCATCGTCGACCGCGATCGAAACCAGACCGATGCGCTCTGCCTCTTCTCCCAGCAACGGTTCGCAGGTCATCAAGTAGTACTTGGCCTTTGCCATCCCGCACAGCAGTGGCCAGATGATCGCGGCATGGTCGCCGGCAGCGACACCGAGCTTGGTGTGCCCGTCGATGAGTTTGGCCTTCTTGCCGACGATCGAGACATCGGCCATGAGTGCCGAGGCAAGCCCAGCGCCAACAGCGACTCGCTCGATGCCAGACACGATCGGCTTCGAACAATTGATCATGTTGTAGACGAGATCCCTGGCCTCGCGAAATGTGGTCGCCCGTGCTTCGGGGTCAGCGATGATCTCTTCGATCATGGCCATGTCGCCGCCGGCGGAATACGCACCGTCGGCACCATGGATGACCACAACTCGTGTCTCGGGGTCACGGTCGATCACCGGCCAGATGTCGGCGAGGTCGGCATGTTTCTCTGCGTCGACAGCGTTCAGCTTGCCCGGCGTGTCGAGCACGATCCGGAGGATGCCGGGCTCAGGCCGATCAAGTCGGAGACTGGCAAAGCGTTCGTAACGTTCCATGGGGGGAACCTAACCGGGCACCGAGCTCGAGTCGAAGTGCCACTCAACCCGCTGCGAGCGTTGCTGCAACGCCGATGCCGTTGAAGACCGCATGGGCGATGACGGCAGCGCCGAGACGCCCGGTCTTCACCGTGAGGATCGCGAGCACCAGGCCCACGGTTCCGATGGCCGCAAACAGCACCGCAGTGCCAGCCAGGCTGGGGTTGGTGAAATGCGGCAGCGTGAAGAGGAAGGTAGATCCCAACACACCGGCCACCGTACCGAACCGCTTCTCGATGGCTCGGAGACAGAGGCCACGGAAGAACAACTCCTCGACAATCGGCGCCAACACCACCGCGGCAACGAAGATGATCACAAACGCGGGCCCGTCAGCGGCATCGCTGATGATCTGGGTGTTCGTGGACTCGTCGGCACCCGGGTCGAGCCCGACCAGCGAACTGACCAGGAAGCTGACGACGGCGGCCAGGAACAACATGAGGCCCCCGATGCCGAGGCCGTAAGCGATGTCGATCGGTTGGAATCGCCAGCCGAAGTCGTAGGCGATGCTGTGTCCCTTCCACCGAGAAACGATCACGGGCCACAGGCCCATCGCACCGCTCTGCCCGAACGTGGTCAAGGCGAGGAAGATGATGGCGTCGGTTCCGGAGAGGTCGCCGTTGGCCAGATCGTCCATCGTGTCGAGCCCACCAATGGCGAGCCCGAGCCCGGTGGCGATGACCACCGCAGCGATGATGAAGAGCAGGCCGAGCACGATGTCGGGGATACCCCACCTCGGCTCTGTCGGCGCGAAGCGGCCAGGGGGCGGTGGTGTTTCGCCCGGAACCGATCCGAACGTGGGTGGGCCGGTCGGCACGATCGAGAAGTCGGGAGGCAGACTCACAACGCCGTCACCGATCAGCCGAACCGGCGAGAATCGCCGCCAACTGCTCAAGCGATCGATACGAGTTTCCAGGCACGAAGAGATCAACATGAGGAAGTGCCGCTGCCATTCCCGCGGCCAGCGGTTCGTAGCCAGGTGACGCCTTCAGCGGATTCACCCAGACCAGCTGGTGTGTCACTCGTTGCAGTCGCTCCATCTGCTCTCCAAGCTCGGTTGCGTCGCCGCGTTCCCAACCATCGGAAAGCACGACCACGACGGAGCCGCGGGCCATCCCCCGAATACCCCACTCGTCATTGAATTGCGCCAGGCCATCGCCGAGACGAGTTCCCCCAGCCCAGTCCTGCACCTCAGGAGTTGCTCGCTTCAATGCGGCATCGGGGTCGCGACTCGAGAGGTGACGAGTGATACGCGTCAACCTGGTGCCCATCGTGAAGGCCTCGACTCGGTTCCGAGATGCCGTCGCTGCGTGCACGAAACGGATCAACGCTCGGGCATAGGACTCCATCGATCCGGAGACATCGAGGAGAAGCACGAGACGCCGGGGGCGCGACGCCGCAGCGGTGTGTGCCCAGCGATACGGCTCACCGTGATTCCGCAGGGCGAGCTGCACCGTGCGGCGCAAGTCGGGCTTGTCGCCGCGGCCCTTCACCGGGACTTGCCGACGACTCCTCCGAGTGTGGTTGGTGAAACGCAAGCGGGACATGAGCTGCGTCAGCTCTGCAAGCTCTTGGTCCGAGCAGTCCGAGAAGTCCTTCTCGGTGAGGATCTCGATGCGGCTGAACCGCAAGGCCTGGATGTCTTCAGGCGAATCGTCCTCGTCCTCACCCTCCGGTGGCTCGTCGCCTTCCTCCTCGAGGTCGACGGCGAGCGTGATGGGCGGAGGCGTGCCTTCGACCGTGATCGCCTCGGGGCTGCGTTGTTGCCAATAAATCGCGAACGCTGTGTCGTACAGCGGGATGTCTTCTGGCCGCTGCACCATGGTCGACCGGCCGGCCCAGAACACCCCCAGACGGTTGGCCATACCGACCAACCCAATGGCTTCGGCAAAGCTGATCGTGGAACTCGCTGGCACCCGGACACCGAGGCCTCGCAACACACGAGCAAACCCAACCGCCATGCGCTCAGCGGGATCGCCCGGCAACTCGACCTCAGGAGGCAGGACGGTCATCAGCCACCGCGCAGGAGCGCAGCTTGCACCATCTCTTGAATGCCCTGCTGGCTCACCCGTTGTTGGTCTTCGCGGTACTTCAACACCGTGCCGAGCGTGGCCGAAACGGTCTCCTCGTCCAGCTCGGTCCGACCGAGTGCTGCCAGCGACATCGCCCAATCGATCGATTCGGCAACACCTGGCGGCTTGTACAGACCGAAACCACGGACCGACTCGACCATGGCGGCGACCTGACGAGCCAGCGGTTCACCCACCCCTGGGGCTCGGAGGCGAACGATGGCGACTTCACGTTCGAAGTCCGGATGCTCGACCCAGTGATAGAGGCAGCGACGTTTGAGCGCATCATGCACATCGCGGGTGCGGTTCGAGGTGAGGATCACGATCGGTGGAACCTCAGCCTTGATCGTGCCGATCTCGGGAACCGTGATCGTGTAGTCCGACAACGCCTCGAGAAGGAAGGCCTCGAACTCGTCGTCGGCCCGGTCGACTTCGTCGATCAACAGCACCGGGCGCGGGCCCTCGGTTGGCGAGAGCGCTTCGAGCAGCGGTCGACGAATCAGGAAACGCTCGTCATACAGCTCGGCCTCGAGATCGACTCCCTGCTCGCCAGCCCGGCCGCTCGCCTCGGCGGTGCGGAGGTGCAGGAGCTGACGGGAGTAGTCCCACTCATAGACAGCCTGGCTCGAGTCGATGCCTTCGTAACACTGCAACCGGATGAACGGCGCGCCGGTCATGCGGCTGAGCACCTTGGCCACTTCGGTCTTGCCAACACCGGCCTCACCCTCCAAGAACAATGGCCGCTGCAAGGTGAGCGCGAGGAAGATCGAGGTCGCGAGACCCTCATCGGTCATGTAGTCGTGGGCTGCCAGCGCCGCCTTCACGTCGTCGACGCTGGAGACCGAGCCATTCACCGGAGCATTCAAAGTCACCCGGAGGAGACTAGCCACTCCCCCGCACCCTCCCAGAACGCAACTGGTGCCGGGGGTTATCAAGTTATCAACCGCCGAAGGCGGCGAAGCGGAGTTGATAACTTGATAACCCCCGGCACCAGTGGGACTCGCTGGACTAGCTCAGGGCTTCACCGAGTGCTCGACCGACCAGGACCCGAGCCAGGTGCGACCGGTACTCGGCGTCACCATTCAGGTCCTCGGGTGGCATCAATCCCTCGGCGGCAACCGCTGCTGCATCGGCTGCCGACGCACCCCCAGCCAACGCCGTCTCAACGGCTGCAGCCCGCAGAGGCGTGTGGCCCATGTTGACCATCGCGATGTTGGTTTTGCCGTTCGACACAGCGGCGACACCGACGATGGCCCAGTCCTGAGCCCGGCGGTTGAACTTCTGATAGCTCCAACCTGCCGTCGGCACTTTGGGCACTCGGATCTCGGTGAGCATCTCGTCGGCGGCAAGTGCCGTCTCCAAGAACCCGGTGAAGAAATCGGTCGCCGCGATCTCGCGCTCACCATTGGGACCCCTGGCCACCATGGTGGCGTCGAGCGCCAGGATCGCAGCGGGAAGGTCGGAGGCTGGATCGCCATGGGCCAGCGAGCCGCCGATGGTTCCCCGATGGCGAACCGACGGATCGCCGACCTCGCCGGCAACGTGAGCCAAGATCGGGGCCTGCTCGGCCAACATCGCACTGTTCTCGACCGCCATGTGCCGAGTGAGCGCCCCGATGGCGACATGATCGCCGCCGTCGTTGATGTAGCTGAGTTCGCTGATGCGACCGATGTCGACCACGACACCCGGGGTCGTAAGGCGGAACTTCATGAGCGGGATCAAGCTGTGGCCGCCGGCCATCAGCTTGGCATCGTCACCGTGCTCGGTGAGCGCAGCGATTGCTGCTTCAGCATTCTCGGCTTCGACGTAGTCGAACGCTGCGGGGATCATGAGGCACCTCCTTCGGTGTTGTCAGACGCACTGTTGTTGTCACCGTTGATGGCTCTCCACACCTTCATTGGCGTCGCGGGCATGGTCATGTCCTTCACTCCGTAGGGCCGAAGGGCATCACAGATTCCGTTCATCACTGCAGCGGCGCTGCCGATTGTTCCCGCCTCGCCCGCTCCTTTGACGCCGAGCTGATTGCTCGTCGACGGAGTGACGGTGAAACCGGTCTGGATCATCGGCATCTCTGTCGGCGAAGGCACCAGGTAGTCCATGAAGGTCGGGTTCTTGCAGTTGCCTTCTGCGTCGTACTCGGCACCTTCGTAGAGCGCTTGTGCAACACCCTGGACGATGCCGCCATGGAGCTGACCCTCGACGATCATCGGGTTGACTTGGTGACCGCAATCATCGATGGCGATGTAGTCGATCAGCACGGTCTCCCCGGTGTCGGAGTCGATCTCGACCACGGCGATGTGCGTACCGAAGGGGAATGCGAAGTTCGGTGGATCAAAGATCATCTGCTCGTTCAGATTCGGCTCCATGCCATCAGGCAAGTTGTGCGCCGTGAAGGCTCCGAAGGCGATTTCTTGGATGGCCGTCGACTTGTCCGGTGAACCCTTGACCGAGAACGATCCGTCCTCGAACTGGAGATCGTCCGGGTTGGCCTCGAGCTGATGAGCAGCGATCAGCTTGGCCTTCTCAATGACCTTGTCACAGGCCATCGCAATAGCAACACCACCAACAGACAGTGAACGCGATCCGTAGGTGTCGAGACCGAGCGGGCTGATGGCTGTGTCCGAGTGCAGCACAGTGATGTCCTGGGGGTCGATCCCGAGCTTGTCGGAAACGATTTGGGACCACGAGGTCTCGTGACCCTGCCCGTGCGGGGTCGAGCCGGAAACGACTTCGACTTTGCCAGTGGGCAACACGCGAACCGTGCCTGCCTCCCAACCGCCGGCACCGTAGTTCAGCCCGGCGAGCGCACGACTCGGCGCCAGACCGCAGATCTCGACGTACGTACACATCCCGATGCCGAGCAGCTTCTTGTCGCCAGCATCGCGGCGACGCTGCTGCTCGGCTCGGAGCTCGTCGTACTTCGACATCTCGAGGGCGGCATCGAGGTTCGGCGTGTAGTGCCCTGAATCGAAGACCAGAGTCGACGCAGTTTCGAGGTTCTCGAACTTGTCGCCACCAGCCAGGTAGTTGCGGCGACGAATCTCGTCCGGCCCGACCCCGATCTCGTAGGAGAGCAGGTCCATCATGCGCTCGATGGCGTAGCTGGCCTCGGGCCGGCCGGCGCCTCGATAGGCGTCGGTCGGGGTGAGGTTCGTGAAGTACCCGTCGCAGGTGAATCCGAACGCCGGCACGTCATAGACGCCGGTGTAGAGGAAGCTGCCGAGGAGCGGCACGCCAGGGGTGATGAGCATCATGTACGCGCCCATGTCGGCATCGATGTGGGCCTTGATGCCGAGGATCTTCCCGTTCTCGTCAGCCGCCAGTTCCATATGCTGCTGCTGGCCTCGGCCCTGATGAGTCGAGAACGCAGCCTCGCTCCGGGTTTCGGTCCAACGAACCGCTCGACCCAGCTTGTTGGCCAAGGTGACGGCAAGCAGTTCGTCAGGGTTCACGTTCAGCTTTGCACCGAAGCCGCCGCCGACCGCCGGGGCGATGATCCGGAGCTTGGACTCGGAGAGACCCGTCGTGGCAGCGATCATCACCTTCAAGATGTGAGGTATCTGGGTCGAGGTGTAGAGCGTGATCTCTCCACCAGCTGGAGACGGAATCGCCAGCACTCCCCGTGGCTCCATCGCGGCAGGGATCAGTCGCTGCTGGACGAAATCGCCCTTGATCACGTGCGCCGCATGTGTGAACGCTGCCTCGAGAGCGTCGGGATCAGGAATCAACGGCCAATGGAAGGCCTTGTTGGTGCCGAGGTCGGTGTGGGCCAGCTTCGCGCCAGCAATGGCGTCGTTGAGGCTCGCCACTGCGGGCAACGGCTCGTAGTCGACCACAACCATCTCTGCCGCGTCGGCCGCCTGGTAGCGAGAGTCAGCCAACACCACCGCCACGATGTCTCCGACGTGGTGAGCAACCTCGGCCGCGACCGGATAGTGGGGCGGATTGAGCATGTCTTCGGTGACCGGCCAGGCACAAGGAAGCGGTGCGGCCCAGAGCTCCATCTCCTGGAGTTGGGTGCCGGTGTACACAGCGTGCACGCCTGGCATCTCGGCCGCATCAGCGGTGTCGATGCTCAGGATCCTGGCATGGGCCATCGTGCTGCGAACCATGCCCATCCAGAGCTGGCCGTGGACGTGTATGTCGTCGACGAACTTGCCTTCGCCAGTCAGCAGCTTCGGATCTTCCTTGCGCTTCATGGGCGTACCCATCACGGCGGTCATGACGCGACTCCTGCTGCAGTCTGAACGGACTTGATGATGTTGTGGTAACCGGTGCAGCGACACAGGTTGCCTTCGAGGCCTTCACGAATCTCGGTTTCGGTCGGTGCTGGGTTCTCCTTCAGCAGCGACGTTGCGGCCATCACCATGCCCGGTGTGCAATAGCCGCACTGGAGGCCATGGCATTCCATGAACGCCGCCTGCATCGGGTGCAGTTCCCCGTCTGCTGAAGCCATGCCCTCGATGGTGGTGATGTCGGATCCTCGAGCCTGTACCGCAAGCATCGTGCACGACTTCACCGACTCACCATCGACGTGGACTGTGCATGCACCGCATGACGATGTGTCACACCCGACGTTGGTGCCCGTCAGGCCCAAGTCCTCACGCAAGAAATGCACGAGCAGTGTTCTGGGTTCGACATCAGCGCTGCGCGCTGAGCCATTGACCGTTGCCTCGACCTTCACAGGTTCTCCTTCGATATCGCGAGTTGACGGATCTGTACCGTCTCACCACCAACCAGGCTGCCAGTGGCACTCGTCACACTTTCGCACAGCCGAGGACGAAACGCTCGGCAACCCGGAGGACAGTCGTAGGCCTGCCCAAAACGCAAACGGCGGACGGGCCGAAGCCCGTCCGCCGAAGCGAGTGCAGATGAAGATGAAGATCAGCCGATGGTGGGCTCAGGAGCCGCATCCAGCGTGTTGCTGACCGAGGCCAGCCACTGTGCGGTTTCCACTTCCTCACCCTCGGAGCTGAAGAACTCCATGGGCTGGTATTCGGGAGCGCTGGTCTGGAGCTCGCGATGACGCATCAGACCGGTGCCAGCTGGGATCAGCTTGCCGATGATGATGTTCTCCTTGAGGCCGATCATCGAGTCGGACTTGCCCTCGATGGCAGCTTCGGTGAGCACTCGGGTGGTCTCCTGGAAGGAAGCAGCGGAGAGCCAGGAATCGGTGGCCAGTGAGGCCTTGGTGATTCCCATGATCTCGGGGCGACCCTCAGCGGGACGGCTGCCCTCTTGCACCAAGCGCTTGTTGGCATCAGCGAATTGCCACTGATCAACACGCTCGCCCGGCAAGAAGTCGGACTCGCCTGGCTCGTGGATACCCACACGGCGGGTCATCTGACGCACGATGAGCTCGATGTGCTTGTCGTGGATCGACACACCCTGATCTCGGTAGACCTTCTGGACTTCCTCGACCAAGTACTGCTGCGTCTCACGGATACCACGGATCTCGAGGAGTTCCTTGGGATCACGAGGGCCGTCGACGATGGGCTCACCCGCGGTGATCTCCTGGCCGTCGACGACTTCGAGACGAGCCGCAAGCGGCACGGTGTAGACGTCTTCGTCACCGTCGTCGGTGACGACCGTGATGACCTTGCCCTTGCCCTCGTCTTCGGCGACACGAACAATGCCGGAGACACGAGCGAGCGTGGCCTTGCCCTTGGGGCTACGAGCTTCGAAGAGCTCGACAACACGGGGCAGACCACCAGCGATGTCAGCGCCGCCAGCCACACCACCGGTGTGGAAGGTACGCATCGTGAGCTGGGTGCCAGGCTCGCCAATCGACTGAGCGGCGATGACGCCGACCGCTTCGCCGACCTCGATCCGCTTGCCCGTTGCCAACGACGTTCCGTAGCTGGCAGCCGAGATTCCGATGGGCGAATCGTCGGTCAGCGGCGAGAGGACACGAATCGAATTGTTCTCCGGATCGTCTCGCAGCGCCTCCATGTCTTCCTCGGTGACCATGGTGCCCTTGGCGATGACGGTGCCATCGGCGAGGGTCTGATCATCGGCGAGCACCCGGCTGTAGAGACGAGTCTCGACGTAGGTGCGGACCATGCGGGCATCGGGGTCCGAAGCATCCGACGGAGCGCCGGTGATCTTGTTGTAGTAGCCGTCCGGCTTGATGTCGTGAAGCATGAGGCCACGAACCGGGCGACCGTCAGCAAATGGGTCGCGATCGTTGATGATCACTTCCTGTGCAACGTCGACGAGGCGGCGGGTGAGGTAGCCAGAGTCAGCGGTTCGAAGCGCTGTATCGACCAGACCCTTGCGGGCACCTGGAGTAGCAATGAAGTACTCCAACATGGTCAAGCCCTCACGGAAGTTCGACTTGATAGGACGAGGAATCATGTCGCCTCGGGGGTTGGCCACGAGGCCTCGCATGCCCGCAATCTGGCGGACCTGCATCATGTTTCCACGGGCACCCGAGCCAACCATCATGTCGATGGGGTTGAAGCGCGTCTTCTTGAGGTTGATCTCCATGGCCGCACGCACTTCGTCAGTGGCGTTCGTCCAGATCTCGACCTCTTTCTGGCGACGCTCACCGTCGGTGATGATGCCCTTGAGATACTGGGCTTCGATCTTGTCCGCCTCGATCTCGTGGAGATCGAGGATGCCCTTCTTCTCGACAGGAGTCTGCACATCGTCGACCGAAACGGTCAGACCGGAGCGCATTGCGAACTTGAACGACAGCGTCTTGAGACGGTCGAGGGTGGCGCCCACTTCAGCCTTGGAATACCCCGTGGCCAATTCGTCGACGATGACACCCATGTCACGCTTCTTGATCAGGTGGTTCACGAACGGGAAACGCTCAGGAAGCGCCTCGTTGAAGAACACACGACCCGCCGTGGTGCGGGCGTAGACCGCAGCCTTCCCGTTGGCCGGCTCGAGGAGCAGGTCGGGGCGACGGAAGAAGATCGGCTGGTGCAACGTGATGTCGCCGGCCTCATAGGCACGTTCGACGGTGTCGATACGTCGGAACGTCGGAACGTAGAGGTCCGGATCATCATCGGTTGATTCGGTGAGGTAGAACGCTCCGATGACCATGTCCTGGGTCGGGGTGACGAGCGGACGGCCGTGGGCCGGGCTCAACACGTTGTTGGCGCTCAACATGAGCACTCGGGCCTCGGCCTGAGCCTCAGCGGACAGCGGCAAGTGCACTGCCATCTGGTCGCCGTCGAAGTCAGCGTTGAAGGCGGTGCAGACCAACGGGTGGATCTGGATGGCCTTGCCCTCGACCAACACGGGCTCGAAGGCCTGGATGCCGAGACGGTGCAACGTGGGTGCACGATTGAGCATCACGGGATGCTCTTGGATGACCTCCTCGAGGACTTCCCACACCTGCGGGCGACGACGCTCGACCATGCGCTTGGCCGACTTGATGTTTTGGGCCAGCTCTTGATCGACCAGCCGCTTCATGACGAACGGCTTGAACAGCTCGAGCGCCATGATCTTCGGGAGACCACACTGGTGGAACTTCAGCGTTGGACCGACCACGATGACCGAGCGGCCTGAGTAATCGACACGCTTACCGAGAAGATTCTGACGGAAGCGGCCCTGCTTGCCCTTGAGCATGTCAGAGAGTGACTTCAGCGGACGGTTGCCCGGCCCGGTGACCGGACGACCGCGACGACCGTTGTCGAACAACGCGTCGACGGCTTCCTGCAGCATCCGCTTTTCGTTGTTGACGATGATCTCGGGAGCCCCGAGATCGAGGAGCCGCTTGAGACGGTTGTTGCGGTTGATCACACGACGATAGAGATCGTTGAGATCCGAGGTAGCGAAACGACCACCGTCGAGCTGCACCATTGGCCGCAGTTCCGGCGGGATCACGGGGACGACGTCGAGAATCATGGCCCGAGGGTCATTGATCCGTCGTTCGTTCTCGTCGCGACGGTTGAACGCAGCGACGATCTTCAGGCGCTTGATGGCCTTCTGCTTGCGCTGTGCGCTGAGCGGCTTCACGCCCTCTTCGGGATCAATCGCAGCACGGAGCTTGACCTCTTCGACATCGAAGTCGATGCGTTCGATGAGCTGAGCAATGGCGCTTGCGCCCATGCCGCCTTCGAAGTACTCGCCCCATCGGTCGGTCATCTCACGCCAGAGCATCTCGTCTTCGAGAATCTTGCGAGCGAAGAGATCCTTGAACTCGTCGAATGCTCGGTCGAGCACGTCGAGTTCCATCTCGTACTGCTCACGGGTGGCAGCGAAGTCTTTGTCGGCGGAGCGCTGGCGAGCACGAAGCTCGGTGTCCTTTGCGCCACCGGACTCGAGCTCGGCGATCTCCTTCTCGACCATTTCGTGGTCTTCAGCGAGGCGGAGTTCCATCTCCTTGATGATGGCTTCGCGCTCGGCGATGACTTCAGCCTCGATGTTCGGAAGATCCTCATCGCGCTTCTCTTCGTCCACGTGGACAACGAGGGAAGCAGCGAAGTAGATGACCTTCTCGAGCTGCTTGGCTTTCAGTTCCTCACGGGGCTCGGTGCCCATGAGGAGGTAGGCAAGCCAGGAGCGGGTGCCACGGAGGTACCAGATGTGCACACAAGGAGCAGCAAGCTCGATGTGGCCCATGCGCTCGCGGCGAACCTTCGAGCGGGTGACTTCAACGCCACAACGCTCGCAGATGATTCCCTTGAAACGGACACGCTTGTACTTGCCACATGCGCACTCCCAGTCCTTCTGCGGACCGAAGATCTTCTCGCAGAAAAGACCGTCTTTCTCCGGCTTCAGGGTGCGGTAGTTGATGGTCTCCGGCTTCTTCACTTCACCGTTGGACCACATGCGGATCGAGTCGGCGGTAGCCAGACCGATCTTCAGCTGATCGAAATCGTTGACGTCGAGCATTGAGCGTCTCCTCTATCGACGACCGGCCGCGCGGGCCGCATCGTCTTCGTCTGTTCCACGCTCTGGACGGCTGAGGTCGATACCCAGCTCCTCGGCGGTGCGGAAGAGTTCGTCATCGATCTCCCGCATCTCGATTTCCTGACCGTTCTCGGCCAGCACCTCGACGTTGAGGCAGAGCGCCTGCATTTCCTTGATGAGCACCTTGAAGGACTCGGGAATGCCGGGCTCGGGAATGTTCTCGCCCTTGACGATGGCCTCGTAGACCTTCACCCGGCCGAGCACATCGTCGGACTTGATGGTGAGCAGCTCCTGCAAGCAGTAAGCGGCGCCGTAGGCCTCGAGGGCCCACACTTCCATCTCTCCGAAACGCTGACCACCGAACTGGGCCTTACCACCGAGCGGCTGCTGGGTGATCATGGAGTACGGGCCGGTGGAGCGAGCGTGGATCTTGTCGTCGACCATGTGGCTGAGCTTCAGCACGTACATGATGCCGACCATGATCGGGTTGTCGAAGGCTTCGCCGGTGCGACCGTCGATCAGGGTGGCCTTACCGTCGTCGCCAATGAGACGGGTGCCGTCCTTGGCCTCAGGGTTGAGGTTGCGGAAGATGTCCTGAATCGTCGGCTTGTCGCCGGACAATTCCTTTTCGTCCCACTTCGCACCATCGAACACCGGAGTGCTGACGAGCGTGGAAGGCGTGGTGAACGGGCGAGTCTTGTACTCGGTACCCCGCTTGGGTTCGTGACCCGTGACACCTTCGGTGATCTCGACATCCCAACCCCAACGGGCGGCGTAGCCAAGGTGCGACTCGAGCACCTGTCCGATGTTCATGCGGGACGGAACGCCCAGCGGGTTGAGGATGATGTCGACGGGGGTGCCGTCGGTCATGTGTGGCATGTCTTCGATCGGAAGGATCCGAGAGATGACGCCCTTGTTGCCGTGGCGACCAGCGAGCTTGTCGCCGACGCTGATCTTGCGCTTCTGGGCAACGTAGACCCGCACCAGCTGGTTGACGCCCGGCGGAAGCTCGTGGCTGTCGTCACGGTTGAACACCTTGACGTCGATGACCTTGCCGACTTCGCCGTGCGGGACCTTGAGCGAAGTATCTCGAACTTCACGAGCCTTCTCACCGAAGATGGCTCGAAGGAGGCGCTCTTCCGGCGTGAGCTCGGTCTCGCCCTTGGGCGTGACCTTGCCGACGAGGACGTCGCCAGGTCCGACTTCGGCGCCAACACGGATGATCCCGCGCTCGTCGAGGTCAGCAAGAATGTCTTCGCTGAGGTTCGGAATGTCCCGAGTGATCTCTTCCGGGCCGAGCTTGGTGTCACGAGCATCAATCTCGTGCTCCTTGATGTGGATCGACGTGAGTACGTCGTCCTTCACCAAGCGCTCGGAGAGGATGATCGCATCCTCGAAGTTGTAGCCCTCCCACGGCATGAAGGCGACGACGAGATTCTTACCGAGGGCAAGCTCGCCGTTGTCGGTGGAGGGGCCGTCGGCGAGGAGTTCGCCGATCTTGAAGGTGTCGCCAGCAGCAACACGTGGCTTTTGATTGATGCACGTGTCCTGGTTGGAACGCTCGAACTTGAGAAGACGCAAGATGGATTTGCCGGTCTTCGCGTATTCGACCGTGATCTGGGTGCCATCGACATCGAGAACAACGCCGTCATCGGTGGCGACAAGCGTGTCCGCTGCGTCATGACCCGCACGCTTCTCGATGCCAGTGCCGATGTAGGGCGCCTCGGCAGTGAGAAGCGGAACAGCCTGACGCTGCATGTTTGCACCCATGAGGGCGCGGTTGGCGTCGTCGTGCTCGAGGAAGGGAATCAGGCCGGTGCCGATCGAGACGATCTGCTTCGGCGAGACGTCCATCATCTGGACCTCTTCGGGCTTGGCCGAGATGATCTCGGTGGTGGCGCCGAAGAAGATGTCGCGTTCGAGTTGGAGCTTGAGGTCTCGGAGCGAAGCTGCCTGCGGCGAACGCCGGGACAACACGCGATCGTTGACGAAGCTGCCATCGGGCAGGAGCGGTGCGTTCGCCTGGGCGACCACGAACTCCTCTTCCTCATCAGCAGTCAGGAACTGGATGTCGTCGGTGGCCTTGCCATCAACGACTCGGCGATACGGGGTTTCGAGGAAGCCGAAGTCGTTGACCCTGGCGTAGCTCGAGAGGTAACCAATGAGACCGATGTTGGGACCCTCGGGGGTCTCGATCGGACACATACGGCCGTAGTGCGAGAAGTGAACGTCTCGAACTTCGAAGCCAGCGCGCTCACGGCTGAGTCCACCTGGTCCGAGCGCTGAAAGGCGACGGCGGTGGGTCAGGCCCGAAAGCGGGTTGATCTGGTCCATGAACTGCGACAGCTGGGAGGTTCCGAAGAACTCCTTGATCGCAGCGACAACGGGCCGGATGTTGATCAGGGTCTGCGGCGTGATGGCCTCGACATCCTGGGTGGTCATGCGTTCACGGACGACCCGCTCCATCCGGGACAGGCCAATTCGGACCTGGTTTTGGATGAGCTCGCCGACGGAACGAACACGACGGTTGGCGAAGTGATCCTGGTCGTCGAGGCGGTAACCCGGCTCGGCGATCATGAGGTGCAGCAAGTAGCTGGCCGCAGCCAGAACCTCGGCCTCGGCGAGGACCGGTTGGTCACTCTCGGGCTTTTCGAGCACGTCGGCCAGCATCGGGAAGATCTCGATGAGACGCTCGACCTCTGGGCCGAGCTTGCGGTTGAGCTTGTAACGACCGACGCGAGAGAGGTCGTAGCGCCGATTCTCGAAGAACGCGTTGCGCAGGTAGCTGCGGGCAGCTTCGAGGGTCGGCGGCTCACCCGGACGGGCTCGCTTGTAGATCTCGATGAGCGACTCTTCGCGGGTGGGAGCGATCTCTCGATCCTTCTCCCACTGGCCTTCGAGGAAGTCGAAGTGCTCGACGAATGCGTCGAGGAAGCCAGGAACGGTTTCCTCGTCGAAGCCGATGGCGCGAAGAAGGGTGAAGAGCGACAGACGACGCTTGCGAGCAACACGCACGCCAGCGGTCGGATCCTTGCCAGGCTTCTGTTCGACGTCGAACTCCATCCACTCACCGCGGTACGGGTGGATGGTGCCGGTGACCATCTGGTGCTTGGAGAGGTTACGCAAGCGGAAACGCTCGCCAGGCTGGAAGATCACGCCGGGCGAACGAACGAGCTGGGACACCACGACACGCTCGGTGCCGTTGATGACGAAGGTTCCCTTGTCGGTCATCATGGGGAAGTCGCCCATGAAGACGGTCTGCTCTTTGATTTCGCCAGTGTTGGCGTTGAAGAACCTGGCGCGCACGAAGATCGGCGCGGCGTAGGTCATGTCCTTTTCCTTGCACTCCTCGACGGAGAACTTTGGATAAGGCTTCAGGTCTTCATCATGGGGATCGAACTCGAGATCCAGCTGCAGCGTTTCGGTGAAGTCCTTGATGGGACTGATATCACGGAAAGCATTGGCCAGACCTTCCTCGAGGAACCATTCAAATGATTCCCGTTGGACAGCAATCAGATCGGGAAGCTCGAGAGCCTCCGAGAGTTTGCCGAATGAGTAACGGTCACGAGCGAGAGTGCGAGCAGGCAAAGGACACCACCAGGGTTGGCACGACGAGCGGTCCGGCGCGCGTAGGTCCTCAACACAGTCTGGAACTCATGGTCTGACTCGAGGGGCTGCTGAGGCCGGTCGGACAGATTTCTGGGGTCGAGAAAGCACAAAGGCGCGAGCACGGTACGCTCCAGCATAGGGGCGCCACTCTCAGCCCACAACTACCGCGGGCCGTGATGGTAAAGAAGCCTTCTCCAGAGGTCAAGCATCTCTCGCGATGTTGTCACACGCACGTCAAGTGTCGGATGGAGCGGTCCTGGAGCGTGGCGAGCGATCTCGGCGTGAAAGTACTGGTCAGCGAGTCGGCGCGTAGGGATGGTTGCCGACGAATTCTGGACTGTCGGAAAACAGCAGCACCAGGCGAGAGCGGGTCATGCCCTGCAACAGTTGTTCCCTCCAGAACGCTCGCCCGCCGGTGTCCGGGGAACGATCCAGCACATTGGCGTAGATCACGTCGATGAACCGGTTGTCGTCGAGCGTTCCGTAGATCCGTACGAACTCATCAGAAACGGCGAAGTGGGCGGCAATTCGGTCGAGCGTCCAGCCGTCACGAAGCGCTTGCAGCCAGAATTTTGCTCCGCCGAGTTCCGGTTCCCGATCAAAGAAGGACCGATAGAGCCGCAGCACCATGGCATCGGTCTGGCGATAGTCAGTGGCAGCCAAGATCCCGGCCACCGAGGTGGCTTCAGCAATCGTGCCGGGCTCAATGGCGGGCGGACGCGCAGCGGCCGGGCCCTCGGTCAACTTGTCGAACAGATTTCGCGTCGCCCGGTCAATTGCCGGGTGAGCGAATCCCTGGCGATTCAAGCCCCAACCCCACGAGGTCGTGCCGCCCGAGAAGACCCAGGCCCCACTCGTCGATCGGTAGATGATTGAGTGACACCAGTTACGGCCGTTGGTCTCACCCTCGAAAGGCGACGACGCAAGCAGGGTGTACTCAGTATTAGATGGCAGATCGACGCTGAAGTTTCGGCGGTCGACCTCGTAGCCCATGATCGGTGCCGCATCGATCTCTTGGTCTCGGAGTGCCCCCGTGCCTTCCCAGAACCAGTGCTCGACCTCCACCGGGACGATCGGGGCGTAAGGGCCGGTCTCGGTGTCGCTGAAGAAATCCATGAAGTCGAGGCCAAGCAGCCCCTGCATCGGCGTCGCTGTGTCCTTGAACAGCACCGTCGGCGTGTTCGACTCCTCCCCCGCTGCGTACTTGAAGCAGATGACCTTCCGCTTCGCCCGACCATCGCGAGATGACGTCACCCGCACTCGCCAATAGGCGTTGTTCGCCCCGAGGTTGGCGATGTGCACCCCAGCATCACGGGCGTCGAGGTACGCGTCCATCATGGTCTGGGTCCAGTACTCGTCGTGGCCAGACAGCACGGTGACCTTGCCTCGCCGAAGCGTGGCCGGTGAGCGATCGACGTCAAGATTCGTGACGTAGGTGACGTCGTACCCCTGTTGCTCGATCCACATCACCAGGTGATGGTCGACCACAAACAAGTCGCCGGATCCGTTGCCTCGGTAGGGCCGATCGAGACTGATCTCGGTGGCCCGAGTCGTGCCTCGTGACGTCTCCGCTCCATTGGAGTTGTGGTCGTAGAGGCTCTTCCCGTTGGGGCCCGGAGTCGCCGCATACGCCGCATAGGTCAAGATCGGCTGGGAGAACACGACGTCAGCGGTGCGGTCGTCCTTCACCGCGAACGTGACGTGAGCGTCGACACCATCACTGTTCTCGAGCCGAACCACGTAGAGCCCGCTGAGCCAGTCCGTCGGAATCGTGACGCGGATCGCCGGTGTGAGGCGGAGATCGGTTTCACCGGTGTCGCCCCGAGTGGTCGCTCGTGCGGTCCTCGCCACGCTGACCGGACTGATTCGACGCATCAACCGCCCACCGTCACCGCCGTACCAGCCCAAGCGGTAGATCTCCGCAGAGACGTTCGCCTGTTGCTTCGAGAGGATGCAGATCTCGAGCGAATCGCCGGCCTTGACACTGTCTTGACGGGCATACCCAGACAAGTCTTCATCATCATTCGTCGGGGCACGTAGGCGATACCCCGTGCTGCCACCTTGACGATTCTCGTCGATGATCTGCTGCGACGCCCCCGCCGGCACTGCGGCAAATGGGTGCACACCCGGAAGCGCCGACAACGCGGCGGCGGTTGCTGCTCCCTTCAAAAATCGGCGCCTGCCGATCGAAGCATCTGTTCGTTCCGCCGAATCTTGTCGTTCCGCCACTGTTCCGCCCTGCCTTCTCCCCACGACGCGGACTCGCCGAGCGAGTGCCGTCCTTCCACCGGCCGACGACTCTAGATGTTGCGTCTCGAACCGACCAGCGAACCAAAACGACACAAGCCCCCGCAGAGGTGCGGGCCCGCACTGGTTGCGGGTCCGCGAAGGTGCGGGGGCTCGGATCACAGCAAAGCGCATGAAGCGCTGAGCTTGGGCGCGTGATGCGCAGGGTTCTTACTTGAGTTCGACGGCGCCGCCGGCTTCCTCGATCTTGGCCTTGGCTGCCTCGGCGTCGTCCTTGGAAGCACCCTCCATCACGGGAGTGGGTGCAGCCTCGACGAGTTCCTTGGCTTCCTTGAGTCCGAGGCTCGTGAGTTCACGGACGGCCTTGATGACCTGGATCTTCTTGTCGCCAGCTGCGGTCAGCACGACGTCGAAGCTGTCCTTCTCCTCAGCTGCCTCAGCGGCAGCAGGAGCGGCGGCAGCAGCGGCCACGGGGGCAGCAGCGGTCACGCCGAACTTCTCTTCGAAGTCGGTGAGGAGCTCAGAGAGCTCGAGGACGGTCAGGTTGGCAATGCCTTCGAGAATTTCTTCTTTGGTCATCTTCAGCTCTCTTCGGTTTCATCAGCTGCGGCTGCAGCGTCTTCGGTGGATTCAGGGGTTTCGTCGGCTTCCGGCACGTCTTCAGCGGCGGGAGCGGGTGCTTCGGTTTCTGGCGCCGCGGCGTCGTCGGCCGGGGCGGCAGGAGCTTCGTCAGCAGGCGCTGGCTCGTCGGCAACGGCGTCCGCGGGAGCGCCAGTAGCGCCGCCTTGGTCGACGAGTGCCTTGAGGCCATAGGCCATGTCGCGTGGCAGGGCCTGAAGCAGGCCAGCCATCTGACTCATCGGTGCAGCGATCATTCCGGCCAGCTTGGCCAGCAGGACTTCGCGTGGTTCGATGTCGGCAAGCTGGTTCAGCCCGTCGGCATCAATGAACTGGCCTTCGAAAAGGCCACCTTTGACGATCAGATTCGGATTGTCCTTGGCAAAGTCCTTCAAGGCCTTTGCTACCGAGACAACGTCACCGGCCTCGCCCTCAGGCGTGGTTTCGGTGAACGCAAGTGCCGTTGGGCCAACGAGCAGTTCAGAGAACTCCTCGTTCAGACCTTCGGCGGCGCGACGGACCAACGTGTTCTTATACACCTTGTAGCTGCCGCCGGCGGGACGCAGATTGATCCGGAGCTGCGAAACCGCATCAACGGTCAGCCCGCGGTATTCGGTGACCATCACAGCTTCCGCTGAAGCGAGTCGGTCTTTGACCTCTTCGACGATGGCGACCTTTTCCGGTCGTGGGTTGTCCATTGCACCTCCTCTCATGTGTTCTGTTTGGATGGATGGGATTCGCAAGATCGACGCCAGGTCGATCGATCCTCATCCACCTCCGAGACACACGCTGCCAGAGCTCTGTCCGAGGACGGAGCGGCAATGTGAGGAACAAAGAGAGAAGAGAAGCCAATCACCTCATTCGGAGTTACACCGGCGCCCCGACCCGAAGGCTGGAGCAATGGCACCCGAACATCTCTGGCGAGCTTCGATGTATTGCGAAGCAAGAGGCTAGCGAGCCTTCGCACAAACCCCGCTCCCCACCCGAGACCTCGATTCGATTCGCGACCAGGGCTGACGATGTCGCCACACTCCCGATGACTTCACGATGGGAAACTCGATACTCGCCTTCGTCGTCCCGGTGATGCTCGCCGTCATCCTGTATCTCGGCGTCTTCTCTGTGCTGTCCACGATCCTATTGAATCCGCAGGGGTGCTTCCGAAAACGTGAACGGCCCTCGCTCGGAAGCGAGGGCCGTTCGAGGTGTCGGTGATCGGTCAGTACCGACCGATCACGTGATCAGTCAGACGTCCCCACCCGGTTCGGGTCGATCTTGACGCCTGGACCCATCGTGCTCGAAGCGTTGAGCTTGAGGATGTACCGGCCCTTGGCCGAAGCGGGACGAGCCTTGATGATCTCGTCCATCAGCGTGTCGAAGTTGCGGAGGAGGTCCGCCGACTCGAAGCTCGCCTTGCCAATCGACACCGAGATGTTGCCGTAACGATCGGTGCGGTATTCGACCGTCCCGCCCTTGAAGTCATTGACTGCTTTGCCAACGTCGGGGGTGACCGTGCCAGTCTTCGGGTTGGGCATGAGTCCACGGGGACCAAGCACGCGACCGAGCGTGCCGACTTTGGGCATGAGCTCAGGAGTCGAGATGGCAAGGTCGAAGTCGAGCATTCCGCCGTTGACTTCCTCCACCAACTCTTCGCCTCCGACGAAGTCAGCACCAGCAGCAGTTGCTGCAGCGGCAGCTTCACCGGTAGCGAACACGGCAACTCGGACGGTCTTGCCAGTGCCAGCGGGTAGCGCAACGGTGCCACGAACGATCTGATCAGCCTTGCGCGGATCAACACCCAAGCGAAGCGAGACATCAACAGACTCGTCGAACTTGGCCGGGGCCAGGCTCTTCACCAAATCCATTGCCTCAGCCGGGCTGTGCATGTGCTCCCGGTCGTAGCGCTTCGTTGCATCGAGATACTTCTTACCTTTTGCCATGATTGGCTCCCTCGTGGTTTCAGCCGACGGTCGAGGTGAACGCGCCGAGCCTCTGTGTTTCAGAATGTGGTTTCGCTCACCGCACGGGTGAGCCGAGATGGCCAGAAGACCCGACCGGGTAGGGCGTTGCGAGCCTCAGCGAGCAACTCCAAGAAACTGGAGGGCGCCCTGCGCCCGGAAGTTTCAGCGTACGCGAATGCCCATCTGGCGGGCAGTGCCCTTGACCTGCCGCTTCGCAGCTTCGATGTCATAGGCGTTGAGGTCAGGCATCTTGACCTGAGCAATCTCTTCGACCTGAGCCTCGGTGATCGAGCCGGCGCGGTCTCGCTTGGGATCAGAGGCGCCCTTGTCGACGCCAGCAGCCTTCTTGATCAGCTGCGAGGTTGGCGGCGTCTTGGTGACGAAGCTGAAGCTGCGATCTTCGAAGATCGTGATCTCGACGGGCACGATGTCGCCGCGCTGAGCTTCGGTCTTGGCGTTGTACTCCTTGCAGAAGTCCATGATCGCCACACCGTACGGACCGAGAGCGGTACCAACGGGAGGAGCGGGCGAGGCCGCTCCAGCTTGGATCTGGATCTTGACAAGTGCCATTACTTGCTTCTTGGCCATGAGAACAAACGCCTTCGAATCGGGTGCGCGGACAGGGGTCCGCGTCAAGTGCGACTGGAGATGATAGCGGGCCCGCAAGTGAAGCGGTGCCGGCAGAAAAGGGTCAGACCTTGCCGACCTGAGAGAACTCGAGCTCGACGGGCGTCTCGCGTCCGAAGATGTTGACGAGCACCTTGACCTTGAGCTGGTCTTCGTTGATCTCGACGATCTCGCCTTGGAAGTCGGCGAAGGGACCTTCCTTGACCCGTACGGTCTCACCCATGTCGAACTCGAGGCGAGCGCGGCCCTTGCGGGTGGTGTCTTCGCCTTCTTCTTTCACGGTGAGGAAGTTCTCGACGTCGCGTCGAGGAAGCGGCGAAGGCTTGTTGCCCGCCCCGACGAAACCGGTGACACCTGGCGTATTTCGAACGACGAACCACGAGTCATCGTCGAGGCGCATCCGGCACAAGAGATAGCCGGGGAACACCTTCTTTTGGACAACGACCTTCTTGCCGTTCTTGAACTCGACGACGTCTTCCATCGGGATGACGACTTCGTAGATCCGCTCTTCCATGTTCATCGATGAGGTTCGGGCAACGATGTTCGAGCGCACCTTGTTCTCGTAGCCGGACTGCGTGTGCAACACGTACCAGCGGCCAGGACGGTCATAGGGAGAGACCGGCCGGGCAGCTGGCGCTTCCTCTTCAGGCTCGCTGACTTCTTCGGCCTCGGCAGCAGCTTCATCAACAGCTACCTCATCAACAGCCACGTCGGCAGCAGCAGCGACGTCGGCATCAGTGGCTGCTTCTTCGGCCACGGCCACTCCTGGGGCATCGGCCACTTCTGGGGCATCGACGTCGGCGTCGTCGACAATCGCATCGTCGGTGATGGGGGAATCGGTCATTCTGCGAGCCTCAGCAAACGGATGATGCCTTCGCCGAACGTGTAGTCGAGTCCGGCGATGTACATGGTCAGGATCACGAGCGTCACCATCACGACGATCGTGTAGTTGATGGTCTCTCGGCGAGTAGGCCAGTTGACGCGTCGCAGTTCGGACCGCACCTCGCGGACGTAGTCGACGGGGCCGACTCGCTCGGGCGGTGCAGACGAGCGAGGATCTCGACGAGCCCGAACGGCATTGCCTTCGGCGTCGATCTGTCCTTGCTTCTGAAGCATGCGCCGCTGTTCACGGTTCATTGCCATGGGAATGCCTTGTCGTGATGGAGGATGATGCGTGCCTGATCGAACGTCCGAAGGCCGTTCGGTGAGGCGATGGCAGGGCACGAGGGACTCGAACCCCCAACCCCCGGTTTTGGAGACCGGTGCTCTACCAATTGAGCTAGTGCCCTTCGGAATCGCTGAGGCTAGCAGCGAGCGCTCGCCGTTGCGGTTCGCCTCCCCGGATCTCCCGACGATGGTCAGCTCGCGAGGCGGCGGCCACCGGCGATCTTGGTGGCGATCACGATGGCGCCAGCGGCTGCACCGGTGGCTGCAGCGGCGATACCGCCGATGGCAGCGCGCCGGCGATCCTCGGATGGTTTGCGGAACTTCACCACCTCGGCGGGTGGACGGACCAGGTCGAGGACGTCGCCCAACAGTTCAGGCTGGGCGGCAATGGTGTCGGAGCGCAAGGATTTCATCGTGCGCAAGATGCGTCGATATTGGACCTGCTCGGCTTGGCAGCGCAGACATGTCGTGACGTGAGCCGCGGCAGGCGCATTCAACAGCGACGCATCATCAGCTGACGCCGCAAGCAGCGTCCCGACATCGTCGCAGCGCATGGGTTCAGACAGCACGAGCTTCCCCGTCACCCTCGTAGCTGATCCCTTGCTCGCTGTTGAGCGGGTACAGACGTTCACGCAGGCGCTTTCGAGCCCGGTGGAGCCGAACCTTTGCTGCAGATTCAGTGATACCGAGCTCGGCCGCAATCATCTCGTGCGGCAGGTCATAGATGTCTCGCAGAACCACTACGGCGCGCAGTTTCGGCGGAAGCGTTCGGAGGGCTTCGGTGATCTGGTTGCGCAGGTCACCAACGTCAGCTCGATGGACGGGGTCGGAGGCCGGGTTGAGATCGATCACGACCGAATCATCAGGCAGTTCGTCTGTGCGATTGCGGCCGCGGCGGCCGAGAAAGGTGTTGGCACAGTTGGCGGTGATCCGATGGAGCCAGGTACTGAATTGCGCATCGCCTCGGAACTTCTTCAGTCCCTTGTGCACTCGGAGATAGGTTTCTTGCACCACGTCGGAAGCATCCTCTTCGTCACCAGTGAGGCGATAGGCAAGGGTGTAGGTGTCCTGATACGTGAGCCGGACAATCTCTTCGAATGCGACGTGGCTTCCGCCCTTCGCCTCTTCGATGAGTTCATCGATTTCGCGCATTGGTCCTCCGATACGACCTTGCGCGTGCCCAGACGGTTACGCGCGATCCCCGATCGGTAGACCTTAGTGGCAAAACGAGACGAGCCCGAGGCCAATGCCCCGGCTCGTTCTGCCAAAACCCCGGCGAACCGTACGTTTGGGTGATTCCTAGCGACTGAAGACTTTCAGACGATGACTTTGGTGACACGGCCAGCACCAACAGTGCGGCCGCCTTCACGAATCGCGAACCGAAGGCCCT
>CAYGQE010000040.1:0-20759 GCA_964351995.1 uncultured Acidimicrobiaceae bacterium
TGCTGCACCTGGCACAGGAACAAGACGGCTACGTCGCCGATGACGCCATGGAGCATCTCGCCGAGCTGGTCGAGATTACCCCGGCGGAAGTCATGGGAACCTGCAGCTTCTACGAAATGTTCGTCACGCACCCCGTGGGGAAGTACAAGATCGACATCTGCACCAACCTGTCGTGCCAGCTGCTCGGTGCTGAAGACCTTCTGCACCATGCAGAGGAGAAACTCGGCATCCGACCCGGTGGCACCACTGCCGATGGCCTCTTCACCCTCGAAGACGTCGAGTGCATCGCTGCGTGTACCGAAGCTCCTTGCCTGCAGGTCAACTATCGATACGAGTACCGCCTCGACAACAACGACCTCGACAGGCTCGTCGACGATCTCGCATCGGGCAAGCGGCCTGAGATCCCCGACCACGGCACCCTCGCCAAGGTTCGCCAGACCATCACCCCCGACCGCCTCGGCGGTGTGTCCGCACCTGAAGTCACCGGCACCCCGGCGTGGTTCGCCAGCCGTCAGCCCGCCCCGGAAGAAGTCTCATGAGCGCTGCTCCTACCAACGACTACGTGGCCCACGTGCCCGGCTACGTCGACAACGTGGGCCCGAAGGTTGTCACAAGCCGCTTCACCTACGAAGACAGCCACACGCTCGAGCGGTCCTTGTCCACCGGCGGCTACGACGGTCTCAAGAAGGCGCTGACCCAGACGCCAGCCGAGGTCGCTGCCGAGGTCAAGGATGCGGTGCTGCTCGGTCGCGGTGGGGCGGGTTTCCCCGCCGGCATCAAGTGGGGCTTCATGCCTCCGGTGTGGCCTCGCTACCTCGTTGTCAACGGTGACGAGTCAGAACCCGGCACCTATAAGGATCGTCTGCTCATGGAGCGCGACCCTCATCAGCTCATCGAAGGCTGCATGATCGCCTGCTACGCACTCGGTCTCAACCAGTGTTTCCTTTACGTGCGGGGCGAGATGGCCCAAGCGCAAGAGAACATCGCCGTGGCGCTCAACGAGGCCTACGCGGCTGGTTTCGTTGGCAAGAACGTCCTCGGCACCGACGTGTCGATTGATGTCGTGCTCCACATGGGCGCCGGCGCGTACATCGTTGGTGAAGAGACCGCCCTTATCGAGTCGCTCGAGGGCAACCGTGGCATGCCGCGTCTGAAGCCCCCGTTCTTCCCCGCCGCCAAGGGCCTCTACATGAAGCCCACGATCGTCAACAACGTCGAGACGCTGGCGAACCTCCCGTGGCTGATGGTGAACGGCGCTGACGAGTACAAGAAGATCGGCTCGGAGAAGTCGCCCGGCACCCGCATGCTGGCGATCAGCGGGCATGTGAAGCGCCCTGGTGTCTACGAGGTCGAACAGGGCGTTCCCACATTCCGTGATCTCTTCTACGACGACAATTTCTGTGGCGGTATCAAGGACGACAACGAACTGAAGGCCTTTGTTCCCGGTGGTGGATCGGCCCCCTGGTTCTTCGACGATCAACTCGACCTCAAGATCGAGGCCAGCGACGTCGGCCCGGCCGGCTCCATGCTGGGCTCCGGTGCGATGATCGTCATGGATCACACAACCGATGCCGTCAAGGCCGCACTGCGGTTGGTCCGTTTCTACGCTCGTGAGTCGTGCGGCAAGTGCACGCCATGCCGTGAAGGCACGAGCTGGGAAGAGAAGGTGCTTCAGCGCATCGACGATGGTCTTGGGCGACCCGAAGACATCGACCTTCTGCTCGACATCGGCAAGAACATCAGCCCCGGTACCTACCCCGTAGCCAGTTTCGGCAACGCCGGCCTCGAGGCTGTGCCGTTCCCACCCAAGCAGACCACCATCTGCCCCCTGGGCCCATCCTCGGTCGCTCCGATCACCTCAGCCGTTCGTCGCTTCCGCGATGAGTTCGAAGCGAAAATTGCGCTGAACGCGGAGTCCGAACACGTCGGAAGTATCTCATGACCGCAACTGAACCAACCACCGGTGTTCCCTTCACCCTCAATGGTCTCGAACTCGAGGCCAACGAGGGTGAATTGCTGATTGCCGCTTGTGAACGACTTGGCGTCCATATCCCGCGCTTCTGCTACCACCCGCGCATGACGTCGGTCGGCATGTGTCGTATGTGTCTGGTCGAGGTCGACACCGGACGTGGCCCCGGCCTGCAGCCGAGTTGCATGCTCACGGTCACGCCGAACATGGTCGTCAACACCGAGTCTGAGGTGTCCAAGGACGCCCAAGATGGGGTCCTCGAACTCCTGCTGATCAACCATCCGCTCGATTGTCCGGTGTGTGACAAGGGCGGCGAGTGCCCCCTGCAGGACAACGCCTACTCGTTCGGTCCCGGCGAGAGCCGATTCGTCGAAGAGAAGCGTCACTACGAAAAGCCGATCCCGATCAGCGATCTCGTCTTCCTCGATCGCGAGCGCTGCATTCTCTGTGATCGTTGCACCCGTTTCGCCGACGAAGTCGCCGGTGATCCGCTGATCCACTTCATGGATCGTGGAGCTCAGACCCAGGTCAACACGTTCCCTGATCATCCCTTCTCGTCCTACTTCAGCGGGAACACCGTGCAGATCTGCCCGGTCGGTGCTCTCACCGCCGAGCCTTACCGTTTCAAAGCTCGTCCGTGGGACCTCAACGAGACCGAGAGCACCTCAACCGTTGACAGCACCGGCGCCCGTGTGGCGTTGCAGGCGTCGCGAGATCGACTGGTCCGGATTCTCGGCGTCGATTCCGAGGCCGTCAATTGGAGCTGGCTCTCCGACAAAGAGCGCTTCGCCTACGAAGCGTCTGAGTCCGAAGAGCGTCTGGTCGAACCGCTGGTTCGAGTCGGTGCGGATTTGGTGGGACGCCGCTGGAACGACGCCACCTCGGCCATCGCCGAAGCGTTGTCCGTTGGCGCTGCTCGCATTGGCGTCATCGGCGGCGCTCGTTTGCCGGTCGAAGGTCAATTCGCCTGGTCGAGTCTTCTGCGCGACGGCCTGGGCATCACCAACATCGATGCACAACTTGGTGATGGGCTGCCCTCGTCGGTTTTCCTCGGACTCCCCCGGGCCACGATCGCCGAGGCCAGCGCTGCGGGCAGCGTGATCGTCCTGCTCGGCGCCGACCTCAAAGAGGAACTGCCCACGCTGTTCCTGCGGGTCCGGCACGCTGCCACCCAAGCCGGCGCCTCGGTCATCGAACTCACGCCGCACCGGACGAGCCTTACCCCGCATGCTGCGGTTAGTGCCAACCCGCTGCCCGGTCAAGCGGGAGCCGTCGCTGCAGCGATTGCTTCTCGTTCCACCGGTGCCGACGTCGGCGGTGTCTCTGCTGCAGATATGGCAAGGATCGCTGAGCTCTTGAGCTCGGATCGTCCCGTCACGATCATCGCCGGTCGCGCCAACTTGGCCGAATCCGCCACGGTGACGATGGACGCATTGGGCGCGTTGCTCTCTGCTGCGCCGAACGCCAAGGTCCTCAGCGGCTTACGGCGCGGCAACGTGCACGGTGCGCTCGTCACCGGCTTGGCTCCTGATGTCGGGCTCGACGGAACGCACCTCGCCTCACCCGGTCTCGACACGATCGGCATGCTCGAAGCCGCTGCCGCTGGCAAGCTCGACACGCTCGTGCTCCTCGGGGCTGATCCCCTCAGCGACGTGCCCGATCGGGCGCTCGTCGAGAAGGCGTTCGATGCGGTCACCCACATCGTGTCGGTCGACAGCTTCCTGACTGCTTCATCGAAACGGGCGACGGTGGTACTCCCGGCTGCGATGTCGGGCGAAGTCGATGGGTCCTTCCTCAACCTCGAGGGCCGGCTCTCGCCGCTGCACTCCAAGGTCACGCCCCCCGGTCAAGCTCGAAGCGATTGGATGATTGCCACCGAGGTGGCGATGGCTGTCGACCATGACCTCGATGTCGTCACACTCGACGACATCCGCACCAAGCTCTCGTCCGCCATTCCTGCCTTCTCGACAGTGGATTGGGCCTCGTTCGGCGTCAACGGCGACGGTCCATTGCTCGACATCGGCGGACATCCGGCACCCGAGTTCGGCGAAGCCGTCGTGGCTCCTGCTCCTGACGGCTACGGTCTCCGTTTGGTGGTTGACCGCAAGCTCTGGGACCTTGGAACAATGGTGCAACAAGCACGCTCGCTCAGTGATCTACCGGCTCAGGCCGAGATCCATCTCGCAGCTGCTGACTTCGACGTACTCGGCATCGCGGACGGCGACGATGTCACCGTTGAATGGCCCTCCGGGTCAGCTTCATTGGCGGCCCGTCGCGATGTTGGCCTACCAAAGGGTGCCTCTCGCATCCCGTTCCGACTTCCGGGCCTCGATGCTGGTCGATTGATCGACAGCACAGCGGTCGTGGCCGAGCTGCGAGTAGCGGTCGGCTGATGGGTCACCCATTTCTCAATGATGGCGTCGACTTCGGCGACGTGATCTTGTCGCTGGTCATGGTCGTGGCATCGTTCACGATCTGTTTGATCGCCACCATGCTGATGGTTTGGTTCGAGCGCAAGGTCGTCAGCCGGCTCCAGAACCGCATCGGTCCAAATGTTGCTGGTCCCTTCGGTTTGCTCCAGACGCTCGCCGACGGCATCAAGCTGTTCTTCAAAGAGGACATCATTCCTACTCGAGCCGATCGGTTCGTGTTCCAACTGGCGCCGTACCTGTCGCTGATTCCGGCCTTCCTCACCTTCACGCTCGTGCCACTTGCCGGCGACTTCTCCGACGGCAACAACGGATCGAGCACGATCTTCGGCCGCGAATTCCTCTGGCAGGTCGCAGACGTTCCCGTCGGCATCTTGTTCTTCCTCGCCATGAGCTCGCTCGGTATCTACGGCATCTTGCTCGCTGGCTGGTCTTCTGGCTCGAAGTATCCGCTCCTCGGTTCGGTTCGAGCATCAGCGCAGGCGATCTCCTACGAAGCTGCCCTCGGGCTTTCGCTTGCGGCAGTCATCCTTGTTTCCGGCAGCCTGAGCACAAGTGGCATCGTTGGCTTCCAGGCCGACGGCATCTGGACCTGGAACGTCGTGGTCACCGGCTTCGTGCCCTTCATCGTCTTTGTCATTGCTGGCACCGCGGAACTCAACCGGCCGCCGTTCGACCTCGTCGAGGCCGAGCAGGAACTCGTCGGCGGTTTCCACACCGAATACTCCTCGATTCGCTTTGCGCTGTTCTTCCTCGCCGAATTCATGAACACCGTGACCATGGGTGCCATCATCGTCACCCTGTTCTTCGGAGGTCCGGCGCAGATCTTCGACTTCCCACTGATCGACTTCCCGAATGCGTGGTACGTCGGCTTGATCCTGTTCTTCATCAAGTTGCTCTTCTTCCTCTTCATGTTCGTCTGGTTCCGAGCCACGCTTCCTCGTATTCGCTACGACCAGCTGATGGACCTCGGCTGGAAGGTGCTGATACCGCTCTCGCTTGCTTGGGTGCTGGTGCTTGCCGGTATCCGCGTCGCTCGTGACGGCAACATCGTCGGAGATGGCGATGCGGTGACCTTCGCCGACTACGCTGCGGATCTCGCCATCGTGATGGCCGCCGCCTTCGTTATCGGCGGTCTCGGTTTCGCCCTGCTGCGAAAAGCCGTCGTCAACTCGCGACACGATCGACTCGAGGCCGCTGGTCTCACTGAGTTCGCGGTCACCGCTGATCTCACTCCTCAGCCCGGGGCAACGGGCGCGACGTCATCCACGAATGCCGGAGGCCACTGATGGGCTACCTCGAAGGCTTTGCTGTCACCTTCAAGAAGTGGGGCGAAGGCGTCACCACCAAGGAGTACCGAGGCGGGACCAAGAACCGCAAGGGTGAGATCTCCGACAAGGACCAGAAAGCGCCGAAGCCCGAGCGGGCTCATGGTCGCCACGTTCTGAACCGGTACGAAGACGGCATGGAGAAGTGCATTGGCTGCGAACTCTGCGCCGGTGTTTGTCCCGCCAAGTGCATCTACGTTCGTGGTGCCGACAACCCGCCGGAAGACCCGAAGTCTCCTGGCGAGCGCTTCGGCTTCGTCTACGAGATCAACTACCTCCGGTGCATCCACTGTGACCTCTGCGTCGAGGCATGCCCGACCGAAGCCATCACCGAATCGAAGCTCTTTGAGTTCTCGTTCACGAATCGCAACGATGCCATCTACACCAAGGACGAGTTGCTCGTCGGCGACGACGGCATGCCTCAGAAGCTTCCTTGGGAAGACTGGCGCCCGGGTGAAGACCAAAACACTTCAGGCTGGATGCGGGCTACCTCGGCATCCGGCAAAGCCTCCTATGCCAACACCGTTGCGTGGTCTGGCGAGCTCGGTTACGGCGTACGCCCGGCCGAAGAGGGCCAGGAGCATGCAGATGAAGACGCTCCGGTGGTTGAAGACAGCCCCGACGAGCACGGTGGTCACTGATGATGGACGTCGTCGTCTTCGCCATCTCAGCGATCATCATTCTGGGCGGTGGCCTCGGGGTCATCAGTCTCCGTAACCCCGTCCACGCCGCCTTGTCGCTGATCGCCACCTTCTTTGGTGTCGCCGTGCTCTTCATCTTGCAGGAGGCCCACTTCTTGGCCCTGGTGCAAGTTGTGGTCTACGCCGGCGCCGTCGTGGTGTTGTTCCTCTTCGTGATCATGCTCTTGGGCGTCGACAAAGCCGAGGATGTCAGCGCTGAACCGATCGTTGGCCAACGGGCGCTCGCTGCCGCCGGCGCCGGTCTCATGTTGCTGCTGGTGTTGGGCGGCCTGTTCTTGTCAGGAGAGGGTGGCGACGCCGGTTCGGTAGCGCTCACCGGCCAATCCGGGGCGATGGTCCCGATGGAAGACGGCACAGAAGATGTTGTGCAGTTGGCTCGTGATCTCTTCACTCGTAACATCCTGGCGTTCGAAGCCACTGCGTTGCTTCTGACGATCGCCACCGTTGGTGCGGTCGTCTTGGTTCGCAATCAGGGTGGCGAGGATCTGGTGGTCGATGACCCCGGTTCCTCGGTTCGGTAGGAGAGACCGTGGAAGTCACCGAAACGTGGTATCTGGTGCTGAGCGCCGTGCTGTTTTCACTCGGCGCGTTTGGCCTGATGACTCGACGCAACCCGCTCGTGATGTTCATGTGCGTCGAGCTCATGCTCAACGCCGTCAACATCAGCTTCGTGGCGTTTTCCAATGCACTCGATGACCTCGCTGGTCAAACCGCTGTGTTCTTCGTACTTGTCGTTGCTGCGGCGGAAGTCGTGGTCGGCCTTTCGATCGTGGTGGCGCTCCTGCGTCGTCAACCCGACGCCACTGCTGACGAATTCGTCGAGATGAGAGGCTGACATGCTCGAAGCCGCATGGCTGATTCCCGCGTTGCCATTGACGGGCTTCATCCTGATTCTTCTGATCGGTCGTCGTTTGGGCGAGCCGCTCGCCGGTTGGCTCGCCACCGGCATGATGGGTGGCAGCTTCCTTGCGACCGTCGTTGTGTTCTTTGGTTTGCTCGCTGAAGAAGCGCCGGAGCGCTTCTTCATCCAGACGATCTTCACGTGGGTCCCAGCGGGCAACTTCAGTGTCGACATCGGGTTCTTAGTTGATCCACTGTCGATCGCAATGTGCCTCTTCATCACTGGCGTCGGCACGATGATCCACCTGTACTCGATCGGGTACATGCACGGTGACGAGAACTTCTCGAAGTTCTTCCTCTACCTCAACCTGTTCGCAGCCTCGATGTTGCTGCTTGTCCTCGGCGACAACCTCCTGCTCACGTTCCTCGGCTGGGAGGGCGTCGGTGCTTGTTCCTACCTGTTGATCTCCTTCTGGTTCAAGAGTGAGGCGAACGCCAGCGCAGGCAAGAAAGCATTCGTCACCAACCGCATTGGCGACTTCGGCTTCATGCTCGGCACGTTCCTGGTTTTCTCAGCCATTGGCTCAATCAAGTACGCCGACATCATTGTTGAGGCTCCGACCCTTGCGGTCGGCACCGCCACGGGCATCACGCTGTTGATGCTGCTCGCTGCCACCGGCAAGTCGGCTCAGATTCCACTGTTCATCTGGCTCCCAGACGCGATGGCTGGACCCACCCCGGTCTCGGCCCTCATCCACGCTGCCACCATGGTGACGTCGGGCGTGTACCTCTTGATCCGCCTCAACCCGGTGTTGGACATGGCCGAGCCATGGTCTCTGTCGCTCATTGCCTGGATCGGTGCCATCACTGGCCTGGTGGCGGCCTTTGCTGCGGTCGTGCAGAACGACATCAAGAAGGTCCTCGCCTATTCGACGGTCAGCCAGCTCGGCTATCTCTTCATGGCCGTCGGTATCGGCGCTTATGTGCCAGCCATGTTCCACATGATCACGCACGCCTTCTTCAAGGCGCTCCTGTTCCTCGGCTCTGGTTCGGTCATCCACGGTGTGCACGACGAGCAGGACATGCGACGAATGGGTGGGCTCTACAAATTGATGCCAATCACGGCGGGCACGTTCATCATCGGCTGGCTCGCCATCGCCGGCGTGCCTCCCTTCGCTGGGTTCTGGTCGAAGGACGAGATCCTCGTCTACGCATGGGACGTCAATCCTGCGCTCTGGGCAGTGGGTCTGGTGACTGCGTTGCTCACTGCGTTCTACATGACTCGCCAGGTCATCCTCACGTTCTTTGGCCGCACCCGTTTCTTCGACGCTCACACCGACGAGATCGACGCCGCATTCGCCGGCCGGATCGACGCCGCATCGGCTGACATCGAGGCATCACGAGAAGACCTGGTCAAGGCGCAGGAAGCCATCGACAAAGCCGTTGGCGATCTCCCCAAGCGCGAGGAAGCCATCGACAAGGCAAACGTCAGCCTGGCCGAAGCCACCGCAGCGCTCGAGGTGTCTGACCCAGAGGCTGACGGTCATGACAAGCTCGTCAAGGCGCTCGACAAGGCAACCAAGGGCATCTCGAAGTCCGAAGACGCACTGGTGAAGGCGCAGGCCAAGGTGGTCGATGCCGAAGCTGCTTTCGCTGTCGCCGAGCAAGCGCAAGTTGACGCTGCCAGCCACCGCCAAGAACTCGATGCCGCTCGTCGCAACGCTCCCACGGCTCCGAGCCATGTCACGGTGAACACCGCCGCCCCTGACGTCTCTGAGTTCGAAGGTGACATGCCCGACAGCTACCGGGCTCGTCAGGAGTATCACCCCCACGAGTCACCTTGGACCATGACGTTGCCCTTGGTCGCGCTCTCTGGTTTGGCCGTCGTCGCGGGTGGTTTGAACCTTCCGTTCACCAAAGATCTCCACTTCCTCGAGAAGTGGCTCGAGCCGTCGTTGTTTGCCAACGAGCACAAGCTCACCTCGTCCGGTACCGAAAAGATCGTGATGGCATTGATTGCCGTTGCGATCGGTGGCATTGGAATCGCTGCCGCCTTCGCCATCTACTGGCGGGGCAAATCGCGGCCAGAGGCAGTGGAAAATCCTGCGCTCGCTCTTGCGGTCACCTACGACAAAGCCATTGCCAGCTTCGCTGGCGGTCCCGGTACTGCGGGCTTCAATGGCGCTGCTTGGTTCGATGGCCAAGTCGTTGATGGCGCTGTCAACGGTGTGCCCAATGCGATTTCGTTCACCGCCACCAAGTCTCGAAGCCTGCAGTCCGGCTTCGTCCGTTCCTACGGGCTCGTGCTGATCATCGGTACCGGCGCCCTCGCCGTCGTCCTGCTCAGGAGCCTCGTGCTATGACCCCGCTTTTGCTGTTCGCTGCGGAAGCCGGTGAGGCCAAGGCCACATGGCCGCTGCTTCCCTCTCTGATCATCATCCCGCTCCTCACCGCACTCACGATCGTGTTTTTGCCGAAGAGTCGTGCCGACTACGCCAAGGTCACCGCCCTCCTGGGTTCCGCGATGACCGGGCTCTTCTCGGTTTACATGCTCGGCCAGTTCAAGATCGAAGACGCTGGCTTCCAGTTCGTCACCCAGCGGGTGTGGGTCGAGGATCTCGGACTGTCTTGGTTCCTCGGGGTCGACGGCATCTCGTTGTTCCTCGTCGTGCTCGCCGGTCTGTTGTTCCCGATTGCCATCATGGCGGCCGACCCCCATCACGACGCCAAGCAGTACTACATCTGGATCATGGTGCTGATGGCGGGCTCGATGGGTGTGTTCATGGCCCTTGACCTGCTGTTGTTCTTCCTGTTCTTCGAGATCGTGCTCGTCCCGATGTATTTCCTCATCGGCGGTTGGGGTCACGGCAACCGCATCTACGCATCGCTGAAGTTCTTCCTCTACACGATGGCCGGCTCGGCACTCATGCTGGTCGGTTTGGTGTCGGTGGCGTTCCTCACCGCTCGGAACACCGGGAATGATCTCACGTTCAACGTGGTCGAGTTGGCCGAAGCTCAGGCTCTCGGAGACACGGCACAAACGCTCATCTTCTTGGCCTTCGCCCTCGGTTTTGCCGTCAAGGTGCCGCTGTTCCCGCTGCACACCTGGCTGCCCGATGCCCACACCGAAGCGCCGACGGCCGGCTCGATCATCTTGGCCGGCGTCATGCTGAAGCTCGGCACCTACGGGTACATCCGCTTTGGGCTCTATCTCTTCCCGCAAGCGTCGTTCGACCTCGCTTGGATCTTCCTGACCCTTGGCACGATCGGCATCGTCTACGGAGCCGTCGTGGCCACCATGCAGAAGGACCTGAAGCGCCTCGTGGCGTACTCGTCGGTCGCTCACATGGGTTTCATCGTCATCGGCATCTTCGCCATGAACACCCAGAGCGTTAGTGGTTCGGTCATCCAGATGGTCAACCACGGCATCTCGACTGGCGCATTGTTCATGCTCGTCGGTTGGATCTACGAGCGTCGACACACGCGCCAGATCGTCGAACTCGGTGGCCTCCAGAAGTCGGCCCCGTTCATGGCTGGCGTTTTCACCGTCGTCATGTTGTCGAGCATCGGTCTTCCCGGCCTCAACGGTTTCGTCGGCGAGTTCCTGATTCTGCTCGGTGGCTTCCAGAGCGCCCGCTGGTGGACCGTCGTTGCGGTCACCGGCGTCATCCTCGCGGCGCTCTACCTGCTCTGGGCGTACCAGAGGGTCTTCCATGGCCCGGCCGAGGGCGAGAACGCCACGATGCCGGATATGCGCTTGTCGGAGTTTTTGGCCATTGCCCCGCTGCTCGTCCTCATCGTGTTCCTGGGCGTCTACCCCAAGCCGATGCTCGAACGCATTGAGCCTTCGGTGGACGCATTGATCGAGCACATCGAGCTGCATGTCGAAGGGTTCGACGAAGAGGAGCCCGAGGCTCCGGTCGAGCCCTCCGGTACCCACGAACTGACGGAAGTGCTCGAAGAGCGCGAGGCAGCCAAAGAGAAGAAGCTCGAAGAGAAGGCCGAAGCAGAAGCCAGCGCACTCACCGACGGAGCTGACCAATGATGCTGTTCGCTCAAGAGACCGTGACGCCGAACATCGAATGGTCCCTGATCTGGCCGTTCACGATTCTGGCTTTGGCTGGTGTCTTGCTCATCACGATCACGTCGCTCGTACCCAGCACTCGCAGTGGCCCGTTCCCCGGTGCCTTCACCGCAGCGTCGGCGATCACCGCAGCGTTCTTCATCCCGTTCATTGCCCGTCGAGTCAACGACTCGACGGCGGGTGATGCGCCCGGCGAGTTCTACGTGCTCTCTCGGGCGATCGTGGTCGACAACTTCACGCTGTTCATCACGGGAATCTTGTGCGTGGCCGTCGTGCTCACGGCCTTCCTCCTCGATGACTACACGCGCCGAGAGGGTCTCGAGGGTCCTGAGTGGTACGCGTTGATCTTGCTGTCGGCATCGGGCGGCGTGTTGCTTGCGTCGGCCGAAGATCTGATCGTGTCGTTCGTGGGTCTCGAGATCCTGTCGATCGCGGTGTACGTCCTGGCCGCTTTGCATCTGCGCCGCTCAGAGTCCCAAGAGGCGGGCTTCAAGTACTTCGTCCTCGGGGCGTTGTCATCAGCAGTGTTCCTCTACGGCATTGCGTTGATCTACGGCGCGACCGGATCCACGACACTCGATGGCATCAGCTCGAGTCTTCGCGTGCCTGGAGTCAACGGCGGTACGCCAGCCGACGATGCCTCTTTGCTGCTCGTCGGTATTGCGTTCTTGCTCGTTGGCTTCGGCTTCAAGGTCTCCGCCGCGCCGTTCCACGTCTGGACTCCCGACGTGTATCAGGGCTCGCCGTCTCCCGTGGTGGCCTTCATGGCCTCGGCGGTGAAGGTTGCTGCGTTCGCTGGCTTCCTTCGAGTCTTCCTCTATGCATTCGGCGGCGTCAGCAACGAGTGGCTGCCGATCATTGCCGGCATGGCGATGCTCACTCTGGTCATCGGCGCCTTCTTTGCTGTTGTCCAGACCAATGTCAAGCGCATGATGGCGTACTCGTCGATCACCCATGCGGGCTTCATGCTCATCGGCATGCACAGCGCGACCCAGGACTCCGGCGCCGACATTCTCGGTAGCTCAGCGATTCTGTTCTACCTCTTCACCTACTCGCTCACCGTCATCGGCAGCTTTGCGGTCATCACCATCGTGGGCCAGCGTGGCGACGGTGCCCACGACATTGCTGATTACCGAGGCTTGGCCCAGCGTGAGCCGGTCCTCGCTGCGCTGTTCACCGTGCTGCTCTTCGCTCAGGCTGGGATTCCCTTCACGTCTGGCTTCTTCGCCAAGTTCCGGGTTATCGCCGCTGCCGCCAGTGACGAGAGCTACTGGCTTGCTGGTGTGGCCATGTTGGCCGCTGCTGTGGCTGCCTATCTCTACCTCCGACTCGTGGTCACCATGTTCATGGTTGGCGACGACGAAGTCCATGCTGACGAGCCTGCGCTGGCTGCCTCTTCGGTCGGTGCTGCTGCAGCAAACCTCGACGACGGCGACGAAGTCGGACTCGTGGCGATCGAGCGTCTCGATGTTCCGCCGTCAGCGCTTGTGGTGCTGTTGGTGTCGGTCACGGCAGCGATCCTGTGGGGCGTTCTCCCCGACATTGGCAACGGCTTCCTCACCGACGCCGCCAACACTCTCACCCAACTCCGCTAGCCACTCCACCGAAACCCCGGGTTTCTGACCCTCAGTTTCGATGGTTGCAGCCCCGGGTTGCTCAGCACCGCCATTCGGTCGGTTTCGGTCTTCTCTCGAGTTGGGCGACCTTCGTCCGCGACCGTTGTGGCCGCTGACGGTCTCCCAAGCGGGGGCTGGAGCTATCGAATGTGAGGGCCGCAAACCCGGGGTTTGGACACCGCAAGGGTCAGGCGTTCAGCCGCCGGAGGCGGCGGAGTCGCCTTCGGGGTTGGCCACCAAATCGTCGAACGGGTCCTCGAGCCAACCCTCAGGTAGCGCCACGTTTTGTGGTCCCCGGGTGTGTCCTCTGGCCACCCGATAGTTCTCTTCTGGCAGTGGGTGATCGGTGATGGCGCCGAGCAGTTCGTCGAGCTCCGCCAACGACGACATGTTGCCCAACTTGCCTCGAAGCTCGCCACCAACGGGGTACCCCTTGAGGTACCAGGCGGTGTGCTTGCGAAACTCCCGTGCCCCACGACCTTCGTCACCGATCCAATCGACCAGCAACGCTGCATGCTCCCGCATGACCGGGATCACTTCGTGCGTCGTTGGGTGTAGGGGGATCTCCTCCCCAGCAAGCGCCGCTTCGAGCTGGCCGAACAGCCAGGGGCGGCCCAGGCAGCCGCGCCCGATGACGACACCGTCGCAGCCGGTCTCCGCCATCATCCGGACCGCATCTTCGGCGGCCCAGATGTCGCCGTTGCCCAGGATTGGTATCTCCGGGACTGCTGCCTTCAGGTTTGCGATGGTGGACCAGTCGGCCTTGCCGGAATAGAGCTGCGAGACGGTGCGGCCATGCAGTCCGATCGCGGCGACGCCGAGGTCAGCCGCCATGCGCCCGGTGTCGAGGTAGGTGATGTGATCGTCGTCGATGCCGACCCGGTACTTGATGGTGACGGGGACACCGGCGGGTGTCGCAGCATCGATCGCCGCTTCGATGAGCGCACCGAACAGCTTGCGTTTGTAGGGCAGTGCCCCGCCGCCGCCGTTGCGAGTGACCTTACGTACCGGGCAGCCAAAGTTGATGTCGATGTGATCGACGGGGCCTTCGCCAACGAGATATCGCACGGCTTCACCCATGTAGTACGGGTCGACGCCTGCAAGCTGGAGCGAACGAGGCGATTCGTCCGGATCAAAGCTGGCCAATCGTTCGGTCTTGTCTGACCCTTCGATGAGTGCCCGGGACGAGATCATCTCGCTCACATAGAGGCCGCCGCCGAAACGTCGGCACAGCCGTCGGAACGGTGCGTTGGTGACACCGGCCATGGGAGCGAGAATCACCGGCGAGGTCAGTTCGATTGGGCCGATGCGCATCTGGTCAGTCTCGCCGGAAGTCAGCCCAGACCCACCTGAGCGGTGTTGTCTGGTAATTCAATCGCCCAGCAGGTCCCAGCGGTTACCGCTGATGTCGAGAAAGACAGCGACCTGGCCGTAGCTCTCTCGACGCGGCGGCGAGACGATGTCGATCTCTGCCGCGACCAGTCGGGTCAGCGCTGCATCGAAGTCTTCCACTCGCAGGAAGAAACCCACTCGCCCGGCGACTTGCCGGCCGACTGCTTCTTGCTGACTCTCGCTGTCGGCTTTGGCGAGCAAGAGGCCGGTGGTTCCGCCTTTTGGCGTCACGACCACCCATCGCTTGGGTCGACCGTCGTTCGTGAGGGACGGCGAGTCGTGGGTCAGTTCGAAGTCGAGCACGTTGGTGAAGAAGGTGATCGCCTCGTCGTAGTCATCGACGATGATGGTGCTGAGTTCGAGATGGGGCATCTGTGGAGTTTGCCGTTCTGTGGACGCGACAAGGGCGCCGCACGGTGCGGCGCCCTTGAAGTGGCGAGAACGCTGCGAGCAGGGTCAGGCGGACGAGGACTCGACGTCGAGCGCATCTCTCCGCGAGGTTCCGATGCTGATCTTGCGTGGTTGGGCCTTTTCAGAGACGGGAATTCGAAGCGTCAACACACCGTCGGCAAGATCGGCTTCGATCCCGTCAGGGTCGAGCGCTTCCCCCAGATGGACTTGACGGCGATAGTTTCCGCGAGCCCGTTCCGACAGGTAGATCTGGTCGCCGTCTTCTCGTTGCCAGTTGCGCTCGGCAGAGACGGTGAGCACGTTTCGTTCGACACTGATGTCGAGACTGTCGGGGGCAACACCTGGGAGATCGAGGTGTACCCACACGTCATCGCCTCGGCGATAGGCATCCATCGGCATCTGATGGGCTTCGGTTCGGCTGTTCCCGCGGAAGAGGGCTTCGAAGAAGGGGTCGTTTTGCATCAACATGGTTTCTCCTTTGGTCGAAGTCGATGATTGAAGTGGTGACGTTCCACCCGTGAATGAAAGTATTTCATAATTGGTGATGGTCTGTCAATTATGGACGCCCAGTTTCATTCAGAGTTACGCTGGTTCGATCATGGCTCGGCAACGATTGAACGAAGATCTGGTGGTGCAAGCCGCATGCGCGCTCGCCGATATCGATGGTTTCGGCGCAGTGACGCTGTCGTCGGTCGCCTCGGACCTCGGTGTCGCAACATCGGCGTTGTACAACCACTGCGCAGGTCTCGACGGTCTGCATCACCAGGTCGCCGTCGCTTCGACCAATGCGCTGGTGGAATCCCTCCGAACGGCAGCGATCGGTTCTCAGGGCGATCGGGCGCTGGCAGCAATGGCGGCTGCCTACCGATCGTTCGCGATGTCGCACCCGGGTCAATTTGCATCGATCCTTCGGCCGCCGCCGGGCGACGGCGATGAACGACTTGCGGTGGCAAACCAAACGCTGATCGACACGTTCATACTGGTGTACGCCGGAATGGGGCTTGACCCCGTGGTTTGTGGTTTTGCTGCTCGCAGCACCTACAGCGCAATCCACGGCTTCCTCGCACTCGAGCACAGCGCTCCAAGCGCTGACGCTGATGCGAACTTCGATCACCTCGTGGAGACGTTGCGTCGCGGCCTGGCTTCATCGAGCTGACCCGGTCGCCCCAAGCGTCGGGGTCTGGCAGAGTTGACGCCATGGTCGACAACGCACCGAGACGTTCCCCGTCCGTTGGCGCCATGCTTCGTCGAGACATTGCTCCAGCGAGCCTGCAGGTGCATGCACAAGCGGTGGCCAACGGGTTCGACGAGCTGTGGATCGTCGAAGACCTGCCGTTTGCCGGTGGTATCAGTCAGGCTGCGGCGGTGCTCGAGGCGACCAAAGGCGTCGGTGGGGGCGCTGGCCCGATCGTCGGGCACGGCATCGCCCCAGCCCCGTTCCGAAATCCGGCAGCGCTTGCCATGGAGTGGGCCACCTTGGCCGAGATGTACCCGGGTCGCCTCGCCCCGGGGATCGGACACGGCGTGCAGTCGTGGATGGCTCAGATCAACGAGCAGGTTGATTCTCCGCTCACTCTGCTCGAAGAGACGATCCATGCCGTGCAGTGTTTGCTGGCTGGTGAACGGGTGACCGTCGAGGGTCGTTACGTCTCGATCAACGATGTTGAGCTGAGCTTCCCGCCGATGGATCCGCCGTTGGTGTCTGTTGGCGTCATGGGCCCGAAATCGCTCGAGCTTTCTGGGCGGACAGCTGGTGGCACCGTGTTGCCAGAGGGGCGAACGCCAGACGACATCAGGGCGGCCAGAGCAAGCATCGACCGAGGCCGAGCAATCGCAGACCGCTCGGATGCCCACCGGCTGACGGTCTTCACTGGCTTCTACTGCGGCCCGCTTCGAGAGCTTGGGCCGCCTCCGCCCGACGCCCCGCCGGGTTGGGCTGCCGTCGCCGATACGCCAGTTGAGTGCGCGGCGCAGCTGCAAGCGATCCTCGATAGCGGAGTGGACTCCATGGTTCTGGTTCCATTCGGCGATGACGCAGAGAGTCAGCTCTGTTTGGCCGCTGTAGACATCGTGCCGCTGTTGGACAGGGGCTAGTGTCGCCGCCCATGAGTGAACCTTTTGTTGCCGTCGTCACTGGATCGAACTCAGGCATCGGGCGAAGCGCCGCCGTTGACCTGGCTGCCAAGGGATGGACCGTCTACGGCACGATGCGATCTCTCGACAAGGGAGAGAAGCTCGCGGCCATGGCCGAAGCGGCTGGCGTTACGGTGCATCCGGTGGTTTGCGACGTGACCGACACTGATTCGGTCAATGCGGCAATCGCTCAGATCATTGCTGAGACCGGTCACATCGACGTCCTGGTCAACAACGCAGGCGTCGGCGGCAACGCCACAGTCGAAGAGTGTTCCATTGATCGATTCGCCGAGATCATGGACGTGAACCTCCACGGCACTGTTCGTGGTGTGCAAGCCGTGCTGCCCCACATGCGCAAGCGGGGGAGCGGCACGATCGTCAACGTCACGTCGGTGATCGGGCGTTTCGCAGCGATCGGCCAGGCCCCGTACGTTGCGTCGAAATGGGCGGCGGAAGGGATGAGTCAACAACTTGCTCACGAAGTCGCGCCCTTCGGAATTCGCGTCGTGATCATCGAGCCTGGCGTGATCAAGACGGCGATCATGGCCAAGAACATCGACGCTCCGAACGAGAGCGGAGCCTACGACCAGCACTATCAGCGACTGCTCGATTTCTACATGGCTGGGCTGACCGATCCCGTGCACCCGTCGGTCGTCGCTGAAACCATCTACGAATCGGTCACGACCGATGAACCAAAACTGCGGTGGACGTGTGGCTGGGGAGCTCGCGAGCTCACTTCTGCGCTCGACACCGTGTCGGTCGAGGACTGGATCGCCCTGGGGGAAATCGAGGACGACGTGGAGTACCGACAGAAATTCACCGAGCTGTTCGGTCTCGACGTGACCCTTCCGGCCGATGGCGTAGTGTGACATCTCCGCGGGGAACGAACGGCATGCATGACTTGATCCCCGAGGGGGATCGTTGGCTCTTCAACGAGGGCGGACATCGTCGCTTGTTCGATGTCTTGGGTGCGCAACCATTGACCATTCCGAGCGAACCTGGCCGCCGACTGGCGGTCTGGGCGCCCGAAGCGACCAACGTGTGGGCAGTCGGCGACTTCTCGAACTGGGAAGTGAACGACGCCTATCGCCTGTACCCGCAGGGCAGCAGCGGACTGTGGGCTGGCGTTGCCGCTGATGCCAAGATCGGCGACCGCTACAAATTCCGGATCGGCACCAAGGCTGGGTACGACGTCGAACGCGCCGACCCGATGGCGTTTGCTTCTGAATTGCCGCCGGCGACAGCTTCGGTGATCACCGACCTCGAATACGACTGGGGAGATAGCGCATGGATGGCCGACCGGACCAAGGTCCAGGGTCACGATCGACCCATCTCAATCTATGAGATGCACGTAGGCTCGTGGCGTCACGCCGAGGCCTACCGCAGCCTGACCTGGGCGGAGTTGGCCGAGCCGCTCGCCGACCACCTCGAAGCTTGCGGATTCACTCACGTGGAGCTGCTTCCGATCATGGAGCACCCGTTCTACGGATCCTGGGGCTACCAGACCACCGGCTACTTCGCTCCGACCGCTCGCTACGGCTTGCCGACCGACTTCATGGGCTTTATCGACGCGCTCCACGAGCGCGGCATCGGCGTGATCCTCGACTGGGTGCCATCGCACTTTCCGTCTGATGATTTCGCCCTCGGCAATTTCGATGGTTCGCACCTCTATGAACATGGCGATCCCAAAGAGGGCTGGCATCCCGACTGGAACAGCTACATCTTCAACTACGGCCGCCACGAGGTTCGTTCGTTCCTGATCAGCAGTGCGCTGCACTGGATTGAGCGCTATCACATCGATGGCATCAGGGTCGATGCCGTGGCCTCAATGCTGTATCGGGACTACTCGCGCGAAGACGGCGAGTGGGTGCCGAACGAATACGGCGGTCGAGAAAACCTCGAGGCCATCCGTTTCCTTCGTGACCTCAACACCGCCATCGGTGCCGCCCATCCAGACGTCATCACGATCGCCGAAGAGTCGACGGCCTTCCCCGGCGTCACCCGGCCGGCCGATCAGGGGGGCCTTGGCTTCCACTACAAGTGGGACATGGGTTGGATGCACGACACGCTCGCCTACCTCGAGCGGGACCCGATCCACCGACGCTTCCATCACGGTGAGATCACCTTCCGCGGGGTCTATGCCTTCAGCGAGCAGTATGTGTTGCCGCTGAGCCACGACGAAGTGGTGCACGGCAAAGGCTCGATCCTGGCCAAGATGCCCGGGGACGAATGGCAGCAGTTCGCCAACTTGCGCGTGTTGTTCGGCAATCAATGGCTGAATCCGGGCAAGAAGTTGCTCTTTATGGGCCAAGAGTTCGGTCAAGGGCCGGAATGGAACCACGATCATCCGTTGGCGTGGGCGCAGCATGACCTGCCCAACCACGCCGGTGTGCAGCGCTGGGTCGCTGCGCTGAATCGGGCGTACGCCGATGAGCCGGCGTTGCATCGTAACGAACTCGATCCTGCGGGATTCGAGTGGGTAGTCCTCGATGATGGTGCAAATTCGGTGCTCGTGTGGCTACGACTCGGGCTCGACGATGACCGACCCGTGCTGTGTATCCAGAATCTGACACCGGTCCCTCGTCCCGGGTATCGGATCGGGGTTCCGCTTGCTGGCGTGTGGGAAGTGCTGTTGAACAGCGATGATCCGGCCTATGGCGGGAGTGGTGCGTTCACCAACGCGACCTGTCGCAGCGAAACGCCGGGAGGGCATGGGCGAGAACAGTCGTTGGTGCTCGATCTGCCGCCACTCGCCGTCATTGCTCTCGTTCCGGCGAGCTGAACACCGGCGTTCCCCTGTCCCCCGAGTGGGGGAATATCACACAAATCGGAATAACCGGGCGCAGTCTTGGTCGAAGCCGCCCGAGACAGCTAGCATCGCTCCCCGTGTCGGACTTCCTCCGTGACTATGCCATCGTCGCCATTTTCGGCGGCATCGCCGTGCTGCTTGTCGGCACCTTTATTGGGCTGTCCAGCTTTGTGCGGCCCAATCGGCCGACCGAAGCCAAGATCGAGAACTACGAGAGTGGCGTTGATCCTGTCGGTGATGGGTGGTCCCAAAGCCAGATCCGCTATTACATCTTTGCCCTCCTCTTCGTTATGTTCGACGTCGAGGCCGTCTTCATCTTTCCGTGGGCCACGAGGCTCGAGGCCTATGGCCTCTTCGGATTGGTCGAGATGTTGATCTTCGTCTTCGTTCTCGCTCTTGGCCTGGCGTATGCCTGGCGCAAGGGTGTCCTTCGTTGGGTCTGACCGCTCGCGGTCTGAACCACACCTCTCGCTCACCATCGATTCGGGGAACCAGTTATGGGTCTCGTTGACTCGGGCAAGATGCCCAAGGCACTCACCACGCTGCTCAACACGAGCCGCAAATACAGCTTGTGGGTCTATCAGTGGGGCCTCGCGTGCTGCGCCATCGAAATGGGCGCGGCGTTCGGATCACCGCGCTACGACGTGATGCGTCTCGGCGTGATCCCGCTGCCCGCCAGCCCTCGCCAAGCCGATCTCGTGTGTGTATCCGGCACAGTCACCGACAAGATGGCGCCGGCCATTCGTCGGCTCTACGAGCAGATGCCCGAACCGAAGTACGTCATCTCGATGGGTTCGTGTGCCAACTGTGGAGGTCCCTACTGGGACAGCTACTCGGTCACCAAGGGCATCGATCAGATCATCCCCGTTGATGTCTACGTTCCCGGCTGCCCTCCACGCCCTGAGGCTCTTCTGGAAGGCATCGTCCTGCTCCAGGAGATGATCCAGAACGAAGACATGGTCGAGAAGTGGAAGACCGACCCCATGGAGATCGGCGCATGATGGATCTCAACGACACAGGGATCGGCGCATGATGGATCTCAACGAC
>CAYGQE010000040.1:20859-43931 GCA_964351995.1 uncultured Acidimicrobiaceae bacterium
CAGGGATCGGCGCATGATGGATCTCAACGACACAGGGATCGGCGCATGACAGACACCGCCGATACAGAAACGGCCGAAGCAGTCGTCGACGAAGCGCGCTCTGCGCTCATCGAGGCGTTGGTCGCCGAACTCGGCGACTCAATGGTCGAGCACCACCTCGTGCCTGGTGTCGACCTCTGGGTTCGGGTGAAAATCGAAGCTTTTGGCGACACCGCTGCCTACCTGCATGAGCGTCAGCGCTTCCGCTACTTCGACTTCGTCTCTGCCATCGACTGGCTACCGTCGCCGTTCGGCCGGAGTCTCGATGCTCACGTCGACAACTCCCTTGGTGGCAACGCCGCTGCTGAACCCGCAGAAATGATCACCGGTTATGCCGGTGGCGACACTCGCTTCCAAGTGTTCGGACGCTTGCACAACCTCACCACGGGCCTCGGGATCACCGTCAAGGCTGACCTTCCTGATGATGAGCTCGTTGCTCCGACCTGGACCCACCACTACCCAGGTGCTGAATGGCACGAGCGCGAAGCATGGGAAATGTTCGGGATCACGTTCACCGGACACCCTGGCCTGCGTCCGCTGTACCTTCCTGGCGATTTCGAGGGCCACCCGATGCGCAAGGACTTCCCCCTGCTGGCCCGTTTGGTGAAGCCATGGCCCGGCATCGTCGACGTTGAACCAATGCCTTCCACCGAAAACCCAGAGGACGCGAGCTGATGACCGCTGTATCTGATCGCCGCCAATTGGCGTATGTGGCGGCTCAGGCCGCCGACGCCCGCGTCAACATCGAACTCGAGGCTGAGGGTATGACCCTCAACATCGGGCCGCAGCACCCGGCCACTCATGGCACCCTCCGCATCGTGGCGCGCCTCGATGGCGAGCAGGTTGTCGAGGCCGAGCCGATCATGGGCTACATGCACCGGGGCTACGAAAAGCTCACCGAGGTGCGGACCTACCCTCAGGTCACCACCTTGGTGAACCGCATCGACTGGCTGGGCAGCTTCTGCAACGAAGTTCCGTTCATTCTCGCCGCCGAGCAACTGATGGAGATCGAGGCACCGCCGCGCGCTCAGCACATCCGTACCATCCTGTTCGAGCTGGGTCGCATGGCTCACCTCACTCTTTTCCTGGGTGATCTTGGTGTGCAGCTCGGAGCAGTGACGCCAGTCTTCTATGCCTTCCGTGACCGCGAGCACGTGCTCAACCAGATCGAGTCGGCAACGGGTGGCCGTTTCCACCCCAACTTCGACCGCATCGGTGGTGTGAAGGACGATCTTCCCGCCGGTTGGATCGCCGAGACCAAGCAGAGCCTCGTCAAGATCGACGATTTCTGCAATCTCATCGAAGATCTGCTCTTCGGCAATGAGATCTTCGCCGCACGTACTCGCGGTGTTGGCGTCATTCCGGCCGATGTTGGTCTCAGCTACGGCCTGAGCGGTGCAAACATCCGTGGCTCGGGTGTCGACTGGGACCTCCGCCGCGACGCCCCGTGTGGGATGGCGTGGGACAAGGTCGATTGGAAGGTCTGGACCCACCCGGACGGCGATGCCTACGCCCGCTCGTGGGTTCGGCTCCAAGAGGTGCGCGAAAGCGTGAAGATCGTCGAGCAGCTGCTCGATACGATTCCCGCTGGTCCGATCATGGCGAAGGTGCCCCGCATCATCAAGGTGCCCGAAGGTGAGGCCTACGTGCCGACCGAGAACCCGCTTGGCGAGATGGGCTACTACGTCGTCTCGAAGGGTGGCCTGGAGCCATTCCGAGTAAAGATTCGTTCGGCCAGCTTCAACAACATGAGCATTGCTCCCTGGTTGCTGAAGGGCACCTATGTTCCCGATGTCATCACCATCTTGGCATCGCTCTACTTCATCCTCGGAGACATTGACCGGTGACCGCCATGTTTGCTTCGATTCTTGACGCTTGGTGGTTGCAGACGATCGCCAAGAGTGTCGCAGTGTTGCTAGTGGTGCTCTTGCCCGCTGGCCTCACGGTGTATCTCTATCTGTTCAAGATGGTCTCATTCATGCAGAGCCGTCTCGGGCCCATGGAAGCTGGCCCGTACGGTTCGCTCCAGTTGCTCGCCGAACTCGGAAAGTCGCTCCAGAAGGAAGACATCTTCCCGGCGCGCGCCGATCGCAATGTGTTTGCCATGGCGCCGTACATTGTCCTCACGAGCACATTCTTGTTGGCTGTGGTGGTTCCGTTTGGACCGAACGCGCTCTTCACCGATCTTGACACCGGAGTGTTCTTTGCTCTAGCGGTCAGCTCGATCTCGGTCATCGGCATCTTGATGGCCGGCTGGGCCAGCGCATCGAAGTATTCCTTGCTCGGGGGTCTTCGTGCCGCTGGTCAGCTCATCGCATACGAACTTCCGTTGGTACTGGCTGTGGTCGGCGTGGTCATCCAGGCTGGAACGCTGAACCTTCAGCAGATCGTCTATGCCCAGATCAACGGCGAGATCTTTGGTTGGGGGGCCCTTGGCTTGCCCTTCATCCTCACCCAGTTCGTCGGTTTCATGATCTTCATGATTGCGGTTCAGGCCGAACTCACCCAGGTTCCGTTCGACATGCCAATCGCTGAATCTGAACTCGTCAGTGGCTACATGACCGAGTACTCGGGTATGCGCTTTTTGATGTTCTTCATTGGTGAGTTCGCCACGGCGGCCATCTTCGCTTTCCTCGCTTCGGTTCTGTTCCTCGGCGGTTGGAGCATTCCTCCGTTCATCACCGAGTTGGTCGGCCTCGAGGTCGATTCGGCTTGGTTCAACGTGATCGGGCCGCTCGTGATGGTCACCAAGATGTTGGTGCTCACCTTCGTCATCTACTGGGTTCGCTTCACCTACCCTCGTTTCCGTGAAGACCAGCTCCAGAAGTTCGCATGGAAGGTGCTCATCCCCATCGCCCTGGTGAACATCACCATCACGGGCATCTTGAAGGTGGCGTTCTGATGACGGCCTCTCGAACAAACTGTGTCATCCCGGTTGCGCCGGGCCAGACTGTCGCCCGCATGGCCCGTGTGACTGTCGGAAGGGTTGTTTGATGCCACTCGTACCTGGTGTGGTCAAAGGTCTCGGACTCACGTTCAAAGAGGTCGTCAAAACCGTCGTCAATGGCGCAGAGACTGTGCAGTACCCGCACGAGAAGGAAGAGCCGACTCCGCGGGCTCGTGGCGTCATTGCCCTCCATGAAGAGAACTGCACGTCGTGCATGCTCTGCTCACGCGAGTGCCCCGACTGGTGCATCTACATCGAGGGTCACAAGACGCTCGCACCGCCTCGTCGTGCCGGCGGAAAGCCTCGTTCGGTCAACAAACTCGACCGTTTCGACATCGACTACAGCCTCTGCATGTATTGCGGTATCTGCGTCGAGGTCTGCCCATTCGAAGCACTGTTCTGGACCCCGGAGTACGAATACTCCGAGCCGAAGATCGCTGATCTCCTGCACGACAAGACCCGTTTGGGTCAGTGGATGGAAACCGTCCCCGACTTCGAGGGCTACGAAGCGGGAGCTGATGTGAAGGCAAAGAAGGTCCCTCGGTGATCACGGCGTTCGCCTCATCTACGCCCGTCTTTGGGCAAGCAGTCTTTGGGCAAGCAGCCCTTGGGCAAGCAGTCTTTGGGCAAGCAGTTTTTGGGCAAGCAATGACCGAGACCGAGGAGTGGGTCGCCAACGGCGTCTTTTACGTGATCGCTGCCGTGGCGATCGTTTCGGCGTTGAAGATGGTGAGCACCAGCAACGTGGTGCACTCGGCGCTGTACCTCTTGGTCGTTCTGGTGTGTGTTGCCGCCACCTACATCGTGCTTGGCGCCGAGTTCGCCGCTGCCACACAGCTGCTTGTCTATGTCGGTGCCATCATGGTGCTGTTGCTCTTCGGCGTCATGCTCACGCGAGCTCAGATCGGCCACGAAGACGATCTGGATCACGATCAGAAGTGGATCGGTGGTTTGGTTGCCGTTGTGTTGCTCGCCGTCATGACCTACGCCGTGACCGATCAATGGGGAACACAGAAGCTGCCGGCTGACCGCATGCCGCAGACCACCCAACAGGTCGCTGATTCCATCTTCAGTACGTACATCGTCCCGTTCGAAGCGATCTCGTTGCTGCTTCTCGCCGCTTTGATCGGCGCCATCGTCGTGGCTCGACGGGACTAGGAGATCACGTGTTCCTGAACCAGTTTCTCTTGTTTGCCGCTGTGTTGTTTTGCATCGGCGTCTACGGCGTGCTCACCCGGAAAAACGGTGTGCTCGTACTCATGTCGATCGAGCTCATTCTCAACGCCGTCAACATCAATCTCGTTGCCTTCGGTGCATTCAACGGCACCGTGAACGGCCAGGTCTTCGCTCTCTTCGTGATCGCCGTTGCCGCCGCCGAAGTCGGCGTCGGTCTGGCCATCGTCCTGCTCATCTACCGGAACCGTCGGAGCATCGACGTGTCCGAAGCCAACCTTCTCCAGGGCTGATTCATGCATCTTCTCGCTGCCGCAGCCGCGCCGACCTTCGAGGTCAGCAGTTGGCTCTTCGACTGGGCTGGGCTGATCCCGGCCATCATGGCTGGGTCGTTCTTGCTGACTCTGTTCTTCGGCAAGCGCCTGGGCAAGCACGTCCACGTCATCGGGCTGCTCGCTGTCAGTGCTTCGTTTGTGCTTGCAATCCTCACGGCTGCGGCGTGGATCACCCAGTACTACGACGGTGTTGGCGAGGCGAAGAAGGAAGAAGCGGCGATCGTCACTGAATTCGCTGGTGGTGAGGACTTCTCTGCGGTCGACGAAGTCGCCTTTGCTGAGGCCGGTGCCGACGGTGAAAAGGAACTGAAGCCCAAGCCCGAGGCCGTCGTCCAGGTGTGGAACTGGTTCGACTCGGGCGCTGTTGGCGAAGACGGAGTGGACTCCCAAGGTCACACGGCCATCGGCATCGGAACCTTGGTCGACGGTCAATCGGTGATGCTTCTCGTGGTCGTCACGTTCATCTCGTTGCTGGTGCACATCTTTTCCACTGACTACGTCGGTGGCGATCGTCGCTACACCCACTACTTCGCCTTTCTCTCGCTGTTCACCGCATCGATGCTGTTCTTCGTCCTCAGCGCCAGCACACTGCAGATGCTGGTTGGCTGGGAGTTGGTCGGCGTCTGTTCCTTTGCGTTGATCGGGCACTGGTGGGAAGAGAAGCCGAACAGCGACGCCGCTCTGAAGGCGTTCCTCACCAACCGGGTCGGCGACGTCGGTCTGTTGATCGGTGTGACGATCCTGTTCTTCGCCGCTGGTAACACCTTCGATATCCGTTCCATCAACCACGCGGCTCTCGTTGGCGACATCGGCGGTGGCACCCTCACCGTTGCTGCGCTTTGTCTCATGGCCGCCGTGATGTCGAAGTCTGGCCAGTTCGTGTTGCACACTTGGCTCCCCGACGCCATGGCCGGACCCACGCCGGTCAGCGCCTTGATCCATGCCGCCACCATGGTCGTGGCTGGTGTCTACATGATCGGTCGCCTCTACCCCGTCTTCTGGGATGGGCTGGCCATCCCCGGCAGCAGCGTCAACGCCATGGCCATCATCGGCGGCATCACCGTCGTTGGCGGCGGCTTGCTCGCCTTCGTCCAGAACGACATCAAGAAAGTGCTGGCGTATTCCACGGTCAGCCAGCTCGGCTACATGGTGATGGCGCTCGGTGTCGGTGCTTGGACCGCTGGCATGTTCCACCTCTTCACCCACGCCATCTTCAAAGCGTGCCTCTTCCTCGGTGCCGGCGCTCTCAGCCATGCCTGCCACCACAGTTTCGACATGAAGGCCGAGATGGGCGGCTTGAGAAAGCTCATGCCGAAGACGTTCGTGACGTTCATGGTCGCCACCGGCGCTCTGATCGGCATCTTCCCGCTGGCTGGCTTCTGGTCGAAGGACGAAATTCTCGTCGGTACCGGTGGGTTCAGCGGCACCGACGCCAACGGCACCTACTACATCCCGCTCATCATGGGTCTCCTCGGCGCTGGCCTGACGGCCGCTTACATGACGCGAGTGATCATGCTCACGTTCTTCGGTGAGTACCGCGGTCACGACACGCCTCACGATCCAGGCCCCCGCATGATGATTCCGCTGCAGGTGCTTGCGGTCGGTTCGATCATCGCTGGCTTCGTGAACATCCCCGATGTGTGGTTCGGGGCCATTGGTGAGCGCATTGGCTTCGCCTTCGAAGACTGGGTCGAGCCCGGAGGCGGCGACATCTTCCCGGTGATCGCCCACGGCAAGCCCAGCGTTGCCTTGGCGTTCCTGGCCACGATCATCGGCGCCGGCGCGATCTTCTTGACCTACAGCTACTACCAGAAGCTCTTTGCGAAGAATCCACGAGCCACCGAGGTCACCGGCGGTCTGCGGGACAACAACAAGTACGCCCGGGGCTTCCACACCCTTCTCGTCGAGAAGTACTACCTCGATCACTTCTACCAAGGCGTTGTCGTCGACAGCACAAAGGGCTGGATGGCCAGGAGCACCTACTGGGTGAACCAGAACATCATCGACAACGTCATCAACTACGCCGGAAAGGGAGCGGTCATCAGTGGCCGTTTCATTTACCGGTTCATCGACCAAGGAGCCATCGACGGAACCGTCAATGGCTCTGGTCTGACCGCTCTCGGGTCCGGTGGCGTTCTGCGCCGCATCCAGTCCGGCCGAATTCGTCAATACGCAACCCTGATGTTCGGTGCAGCCACAGTGTTGGCTGCAGTGTTCATCGTCGCCGTGTGAGAAAGCGATAACCGTGGAAGATCTGACATTCCTCCAAGAAAACGGGCTCAGCCTGATGGTGTTCCTCCCCCTTGTCGGGGTGGCCATCATGATGCTGGTCCCCGGCAAGCTCGAGGAGATGCACAAGCTGCTTGCTCTTGGCTTCAGCGTGCTCACTGCCATCGTCGGCGTGCTCTTGATGCTGCCGGACAACTTCGACTACGACACCGGTCAGGGCCCCAAACTCACGATCAATCAATCGTGGATCGATGTCGTCAACGTGCGCTATCACCTGCAGATGGATGGCATCTCGCTGCCGTTGATTGCGCTGACGCTGCTGGTGGTGCCGCTGGTCATCATCTACAGCTGGGATCACATCCCATCACCGGGGAACCCCAAGGCGTTCCTGATGCTGATCCTGGTGCTGCACACCGGCATGCTCGGATCGTTCGTTGCCCGCGACCTCATCCTCTTCTTCGTCTTCTTCGAAGTGGTGTTGTTGCCGATGTACTTCATGATCGGTGTGTGGGGCGGTCCTGACCGTCTGTACGCCTCGATCAAGTTCTTCCTCTACACCCTCTTCGGCTCTGCCCTGATGCTGGTCAGCTTCTTGGCCCTCTACTGGTCCACGGGGTCATCGACCTTCGACATGGCCCAGCTCGCCGCGGAAGTAGCGGCCCGTGACATCTCGTCGCAGACGCAGTGGTTGATCTTCGGCGGCATGTTCCTCGGGTTCGGTATCAAGGTGCCCATGTTCCCGTTCCACACTTGGCTGCCAGACGCTCACACGCAGGCCCCAACGCAGGGATCGGTCATCTTGGCTGCCGTGCTGTTGAAGCTCGGCACGTACGGCTTCATCCGTATCGCCATTCCGATTCTCCCTGAAGCTGCCGTCGACTGGGCGCCCATCATTGGTGCGCTTGCTGTGATCGGCATCATCTACGGAGCCCTCGGCTGTCTTGCCCAGACCGACATGAAACGACTCATCGCCTTCTCATCGGTGGCGCACATGGGCTACGTGATGCTCGGCATCGCAACGCTCACCACCTTCGGTATCCAAGCCGCAGTGTTCGGGATGGTTGCTCACGGCCTCATCACCGGCATGTTGTTCTTCATCGCCGGTTCGGTGAAGGAGCGCTACCACACGCTCGAGATCAAGCGATTGGGTGGCCTCTTGGTCCAGGCTCCGCACTTGGGCTGGATCCTCGGTTTCACCTCGATGGCCTCGCTCGGACTTCCCGGTCTCGCTGGCTTCTGGGGCGAGTTCCCCGTCATCCTCGCCGCCTACAACCCTGCGCCTGGTCTCAGCGTCGACCTTTTCCGGGTCTACATGGTCGTTGCCGCCATCGGCACCGTGCTTGCTGCCGGCTACCTGCTCTGGCTCCTCCAGCGCACCGCCTTCGGCGAGCCGTCCGAGGAGTTCAAAGACGACGAGAGCATCCACGACATGAACGCCTTCGAGTGGGTGTCGTGGACGCCGCTGCTGATCCTGATCGTTGTGTTCGGCTTCGTCCCCGGCCTGATGTTCAACATCATGGATGCGCCCATCAGCGCCATCGCCGACGTCGTCGCTGCGGCCGGGAAGTAACCCATGTTCGCCGCCCTTTTCGCTCAAGTCTCTGTACTTGCCCAAGTGACGCAGGTGCCGTTCGACCGGCCTGTCATCGATTGGCATGCAGTCGCTCCCGAGCTTCTGTTGCTCGGAACGGGCGCCATCGTCACCATTGTCGACCTCATTGGTCTCGAGAAGGTGCGACGGATCATTCCGACGCTCACCAGCTTCACGTTCTTGATTTCGCTCATTCCTGTGATCACGTTGTGGAATGACGGCAACACCCGCGTGATGTTCGACGGAGCGTGGGTCGTCGACGAATACGCCCTCGTCCTGAAGGCCATGTTCTTGCTCACCGGCTACGTGGTCGTGCTGATGTCAACCAACTACATGTTGGAAGGCGACTACTACGACAGCGAGTACTACCAGCTGATGTCGGCAGCGATCGTCGGCATGCTCGTGATGACGTCGGCTCGGGATCTCGTTTCGATTTTCGTAGCGATCGAATTGGTGTCGATTCCTGCCTACCTTCTGGCCGCATGGCGCAAGCGAGACCTCAAGTCCAACGAGGCCGGTCTGAAGTACATGCTGATGGGCGTGTTTGCGTCATCTTTGATGCTGTACGGCATGTCGCTGCTCTACGGTCTGTCCAACAGCACGAAGCTCACCGACATCGGTGCTGCCATCACCACCGGTGAGAGTGTCCCTGCCATCACGCTGGCCATTGTGTTCACCGTGATCGGCTTTGGCTTCAAAGTCTCGGCCGTCCCATTCCACTCGTGGGCGCCAGATACCTATGAGGGAGCGCCAACACCGCTCACTGCTTTCTTGGCTGTTGCATCGAAGGCCGCTGGCTTCGTTGCGCTGATGAGCATCATCGTGTTTGCCTTCCCCGGTCAATCCCGAGTCGTGGAACCACTGCTCTGGGTTTTCAGCGCTCTGACCATGACGGTTGGCAACCTCATTGCCATGCGTCAGACCAACATCGTCCGCATGCTCGCATACTCTGGCATCGCCCAGGCCGGATTCATGCTGGCACCGCTGGCGGTGTTCGGGGATCGGCCAGAGCAGGCGTCGTCGGCGATCGTCACGTACTTGGTGATCTACGCGGCGATGAACCTCGGTGCGTTTGCGGTCATCATCTCGGTGGCTCGCAAGACCCGCTCCGGAGAGATCTCCAGCTTCGGTGGTCTGTTCAACTACGCACCGGGCCTCACCGCCATCATGACGGCGTTCCTCTTCAGCCTCGCCGGCATCCCCCCGGTTGGTGGTTGGTGGGCCAAGTTCGAGATCTTCCGTGTGCTCACCGATGGCGGTAACTTCTGGGGCATCGCCCTTGCTGTGATCGGCGCCGTCAACTCCGTGATTGGTGCCTACTACTACTTGAACATCGCCAAGCAGATGTGGTTCATGCCCGTTCCTGATGGCGATGAATCGCCGGTGGAACTGACGCCGACATTGCAGGTTGCGCTGGGGCTCACGCTTGTGTTCACGATCGCCGCCGGCACCGTTCTCCTCGGTCCGCTCAGCGACGTCACCAACTTCAACTTCGCCCTCGCTGGTTAATGGGTGAGGGGGCAAGAAACGGGAGTCCTTCCTGATCCCTTGACCCCCAAGTGCTCGACGCCTAGGTACTCAACGTGACTCGGTTGCGGCCGTTGCGCTTGGACTCGTAGAGCGCAGCGTCGGCTCGCTCCACCAAGTCGCTTGGCGTTCCGAATGCCGAGTCGCTCACACCCACCGAGATCGTGACGACTCCTGCGGGCTGATTTTCCATGCCGGGGATGACCGCTGCTTCGACCGCAGCCCGAGCCCGCTCGGCCACCACGGCTGCCTCTTCGGCGGTCGCCCCGGGCAGCAGAACGCAGAACTCCTCACCCCCGTAGCGATAGACGAGATCCATCGGTCTGACCGAAGACTGCAGCAGTGCTGAGACCTGACGCAGTGCTTCGTCACCGGCGGCGTGGCCGTTGGTGTCGTTGAAGTTCTTGAAGTGATCGATGTCCACCATGACGTACGCGACTTCGTCGTCGGTTGCAATGGATGCGAGATCGAGGTCGAGACGGCGACGGTTTTGCAGCCCGGTGAGGGGCTCGATGTCGACCAATTCCGTTGCGGTTTCGTGAGTGTCAGCCACGGCGAAGGCAGATCCGATGAGTGGTGCCAGCATCTCGAGCGCGTCGAGTTCGTCGCGGTTGAACGGCTTGGCCGAGACGCGGACCACGAGAAGGGCACCAATGATGGTGCCATCAGCCACGATGGCCACAGCTCCCATGGCCATTGGCACCTCGACGAGCAGCGGATCATCGTGGGCGATCGCAGCGGTTGCTTGGCCGGTTTCGATCACACGAGGCAGACATCCATCCTCGATGTGGTCGTAGTTGAACAACATCGGTGGCTCGCAACCGACCGGGTCCAGCCCGTTGTCGGTTCGGCGGACCACGATGCCGCCCTCTGCACCAACGAGGCGTTTCGCCTCACTCAGGGCGATGGAGGCGATCGCTACCGAGTCGAGTGACGCCGACATCCGTCGACTGGCATCGAGCAGTTCGGTGACAGACGCTTTCGATGCCTGAGGCTCAGCGCTGGGAGGGGTGGGCACTGTCGGTACTTCGTTGTCGGTCGCTTCTGCCACACCTGCAGCGTCTTGTGCCTGAGGAATCGAGGACCGCTTCTTGGCTCGTAGCGCCAACAAGGCCCCACCCGCGATCGCCAGCGAACCGAGCACTCCAGCGATGATCGGAAGCGCAGACGACGAGTCTGACGCTGGCTCGACCATGGGTTCGTCGTTTGTTTGCAGGGCGAGAGCATCCGGTGCGTTCACGTCGTCGTTCGGCGGTTGGGTGGTCGAGGTCGCTTCGGTCTCAACGTCGATCTCGTCGATGGCGAAAGCGTTGAGGAGCTCCCGGATGGCGAGCTCGTCTTCCCCAGAGGGCAGCGTCGGGTCTGCCACTCCACCGCGAACCAGGAGGTCACCCAATCCCATGAGCCAGGGCTCGGGCTCGAGCAGGCTCAGCTCCTCGGTATCGGAGGCGTTGTAGACGTCGTAGAGCACATCATCGAGATCGAATGCCGCTTGCCAGAGATCTTCGCTGACCTGAACGCCGCGTGCGTCGAGCGATTCGAGGAACGGGATGAAATCGAAGACGAACGCTTCGAGTTCTTGTTCGTAACCGACCTCGTCGAGGCCTCCTGCCGGAATCGAATCTCTGATGTCACGCAGGAGTGCCGCATCGGCTGGCGTGGTCGCTCGCTCGAATCCACCCAACTCGGCAATGGCGTCCATGGCGAGCAGCATTCGTCCGGCACCGATCGATGGCGCCTCGTCGATGCCGATGTCGACGAGCGGCGTGTCCTCGTTGGGCGAGCGGCTGGTTGATGCTGGCGGAGGTCCGCTGAACGACGCTGTCCCGGGGGGAGTGGTCGCTGTAGGGACCGCCATGTCGTCGAGTTCGGGATTGCAGTAGGGGTCGCTGGCCCAATCGGGGTAGTACGCAGGATCGCAGTACGCAGCTTGGTCTTCGAAGGTCAACGCAGGGTTGCAGTAGGGGTCGCTGGCCCAGCCTGGGTAGACCTCGGGATCGCACGGATCGCCGTAGATGGCGTCGTCGTAGACGGTGCCCTCGGGAGAAGCTGGGTCGTACGGCGTCTCGTCGTAGAACGTCGTGGGCGACATGCCGTCGTCCTGCCAACCGAGTGCGCTCGCGAGGGAGGTGGGCGCAAGTACACCAGCGATGACGACCAAGGCGGCAAACAGCAGGCGGCAACCATGCCCGATTTTGGACCGAATGAATTCCACTTGAACAAGTACGGCATGAAGCGTCCGACCTTGATGCGTGGATCAATTCCCCAGCCGATTCGGGCCAAACGGCCCAGCCGGCATCACGACGGCTACCTTCGAGACATGGCTGAGACCTCTGCCAACGCTGAGCCCTTTGCCGAGTACGTGGAGCGCTGCTTGTATGCGCCGGGTCGAGGTTTCTACACCTCGGGTCGAGGCGTCGCCGGTGGGCGCAAGGGCGATTTCATCACCAGTCCTGAGGTCGGCCCGCTGTTTGGTGCCGTGCTCGCCGAAGCGATCAACACGTGGTGGCGTGACGCAGGAGAACCGGAACGATTCCCGGTCATCGACCTTGGAACAGGGCCGGGAGGGCTTCTTCGAGCACTCGAGATGGCTGCGCCTGCGTGCGCCGGGGCATGGACGCTGATTGGTATCGATCGAACGCCGAACGCGACCGCACTCGATGCTTCGATCGATCTTTCCGGGGCGGTGGTCATCGCCAACGAACTCCTTGACAACGTGCCATTTGACATTGGTATGCGTCACGGCGGCGTCGACCATCAGCTGATGGTTGCCGGCGAGCCGCCAGGCCACACGACATCCTGGCAGCCGGTGCCGAACAAGCTGGACCTCGAGGTTCCGGAAGACACAGCGTTCCCCGTTCTGGGACGTGCGGCTTCCCTGGTCGAGCAACTCCTCGAGATGGGGCCGAGGCGGGTTGTTGCGTTCGACTACGGGGTCGCGACGACTGCTGCGCTCGCTGAACGAGCGGGGTGGATGCGGACATACCGGCAGCATCAGCGAGGTGAAGATCCGTTTTTCGAGCCAGGGGAGTGGGACATCACGACCGACATCGCTGTTGACCAGTTGCCTACCCCCGACCGCATCGGTACCCAAGCGGCGTTCCTCGAAACGCACGGCATCGATCGTCTCGTCGAGGAAGGACGCGCCTACTGGAAGGCTCTTGCGGCGACTCCAAATGTTGCCGCCATGCGCATGCGAAGCCGGATAAGAGAAGCCGAGGCCTTGACCGACCCGTCAGGGTTGGGTGGGTTCTTGTGCCTCGAGTGGACGCCGCAAGCATGATCGGAACGACCGCCGCACCGCTGGCCAGTAGTCTGGCAAGATGACCGATGCCCATCGACCGGCACTCAGCCGGGAACGCATTGCGTCGACGGCTCTCGAACTCATCGACGCCAACGGCCTGAGTGGTTTGTCGATGCGCAAACTCGGAGCCGAACTCGGCGTCGAGGCGATGTCGCTCTATCACTACGTCAAGAACAAAGACGACCTGCTCGATGCGGTGGCCGACCATCTCTACGGCGTGATCGATCTGCCGATATCGGTCGATCCGCTCGACTGGGAATCGGCCATTCGTCTCGGGCTCGGTGCGTTCCATGATGTGTTGCTCGAGCACGAAGCGGCACTTGAATTGTTCGCTTCTCGCCAAGTTCGATCCGCCCAGTCGATGGGGGTACTGCATTGGGCTCACGAACGGTTCGTTGCCGTCGGGCTCTCGGTGGAAGAAGCGCACAAAGCCCTGCACATGGCGGTGTCGTTCGTGATGGGGCACGCAGCCAGCGAGACTCGCGGCGAGATCGGTGCTGAGCCGTCTGAGGATGTCAGCCCCGAGTTGTCGGCCTACTTCGCCCACGTCGAGACGGTGACCCCAGATGAGATGTTCGAAGCTGGCGTCGACATGGTGGTCGCCGGTCTCCGCCAGTACCACGATCTCCCCTGAGTGATGAGCGCAGACGATCGCCAGCGTTGGAACGAGCGCTACCGAGATGCGGGGACACTGCCAACTCCGGCCGCACCGGCGGGAGTCGCAGACGTGATCCCCCTTCTGCCAATGAAGGGTCGGGCGTTGGATGTTGCTTGCGGAGCTGGTGCAGGCTCGGTGTGGCTCGCAATGCAAGGTCTTGCGGTCGTTGGCATTGACGGGTCTGACGTTGCCATTGACCATGCCACTCGGCTGGCAGCAGCCCATGACGTCGAGGACCGATGTCGGTTCGAAGTGAGTGATCTCGACGCCGGGCTACCGCCTGGGCCGAAGGTCGGCCTCGTCATGTGCCACTTGTTCTCGGCCCGTGCCCTCGATGAGGCGATGGTCAGCCGGCTCGATCCCAACGGCGTTCTGGCGATCACGGTGCTGAGCGAAGTCGGCTCGGGGCCGGGCCCGTTTCGGGCAAGGCCCGGCGAATTGTTGGACCGTTTCGGCCTTTTCGACCAGATGGAGATCGTGCATCACCGCGAGCTAAGCGGAATGGCAACTCTGGTTGGTGTTGTCGCTGGACCTGAGCCGCTCGGGCGGCTTGACTAGATCGACGTTCTGCATCCCAGGAGTACCACGTGTCTGATTCCACCATCGGCGTCTTCGAGACTGAAGATCGCACCTTTCCTCCCTCGGCGGCATTTGTTGCCCAAGCCAACAGCAACACCACGGCCCTGTACGACGAGGCGAATGCCGACTTCGAGGCGTTCTGGGCTCGTCAGGCTCGCGAGCTGCTCACGTGGGACCAGGACTTCACCGAGATTCTCGAGTGGAAGCTCCCGGATGCGAAGTGGTTTGCCGACGGAAAGCTCAACGTCTCGGCCAACTGCCTGGATCGTCATGTGACCAACGGCCTTGGCGACAAAGTCGCCTATCACTGGGAAGGCGAGCCCGGTGACACCATCACGATCACCTATGCCGAATTGCTGAGCGAGGTCAGCAAGTTCGCCAATGTGCTGAAAGGGCTCGGCGTCGAGAAGGGCGACCGCGTCGCCATCTACATGCCGATGATTCTCGAGCTGCCAATTGCGATGCTTGCCTGCACCCGTATCGGCGCCGCTCATTCCGTGATCTTCGGCGGGTTCTCCGCTGATGCCATCGTCGACCGCTGCGTCGATGCTGAGGCAAAGGTCATCGTCACTGCAGACGCTGGCTACCGTCGCGGCTCGCCAGCGCTGCTCAAGGCCACCGTTGATGCGGCAATGGAGATCGGTGCCCCGTCGGTTACCGCTGTGGTCGTGGCCAACCGTTGCAACACCGATCCAAACATGACTGAGGGCCGCGACCACTGGTGGCACGATCTCATGGCCGAGGCCTCCGATGACTGTCCGGCAGAGCCGATGGACGCAGAGCAGTTGCTGTACTTGCTCTACACCTCGGGTACGACAGCCAAGCCCAAGGGCATCATGCACACCACGGGCGGCTACCTCACGCAGGTGGCCTTCACCCACAAATACGTGTTCGACCTCAAGCCCGAGACCGACATTTACTGGTGCGCAGCCGACATTGGTTGGGTCACCGGTCACAGTTACATCGTCTATGGCCCGCTTGCGAATGGCTGCACCTCGGTGATGTACGAGGGCACTCCGGACACGCCCTCGAAAGACCGTCTCTGGGACATCGTCGAGCGCTACGGCGTCAGCCAGCTCTACACGGCACCCACGGCGATCCGTATGTTCATGAAGTGGGGTGCCGATCTGCCCGCAGGCAAAGACCTGTCGAGCCTTCGAGTGCTCGGCACGGTGGGCGAGCCCATCAACCCCGAAGCCTGGATGTGGTACCACGAGCACATCGGCGGCGAGCAAACGCCGATCGTCGACACCTGGTGGCAGACCGAGACGGGTGGCAACATGATCACGCCACTTCCTGGTATCACCACCACCAAGCCGGGCTCGGCCTGCCATCCGATCCCCGGCGTCTTCGCCGAGTTGGTCGACGACGCGGGTAAGACCGTCGACGTCGGTGGTGGCTATCTCACCATCTCCAAGCCGTGGCCAGCGATGCTGCGTGGCATCTGGGGCAACCCCGAGCGGTACATGGAGACCTACTGGTCGACCTACGAAGGCAAGTACTTCGCTGGTGACGGGGCCAAACTCGATGAAGACGGGTACCTCTGGTTGCTCGGCCGTGTCGACGACGTGATGAACGTGTCTGGCCACCGCATCAGCACCACCGAGGTCGAGTCGGCTCTGGTTGATCATCCCTCCGTGGCGGAAGCAGCTGTGGTGGGAGGGTCCGATGAGCTGACTGGCCAAGCCATCATCGGCTATGTCATTCTTCGCGGAAGTCACGAGGCGTCCAAGGAACTCGGCGACGAGATCCGCGAGCACGTTGGGGTCAAGCTGGGCAAGATCGCTCGGCCAAAGACCGTCGTGATCGTGCCCGACCTTCCCAAGACTCGGTCGGGCAAAATCATGCGTCGCCTGCTTCGCGATGTGGCCGATGGCAAGGTGCTGGGCGACACCACGACCCTTGCTGACCCAGGCGTTGTGGCGGCCATTGCGGCCGGCGCCGCTGCTAGCGACGAGGATTAGGCACACTCCATTCCGTGAGCTATCGCTTCGTCGAGGACGAACCCACGTGGTATTGGCCCAACGGCGAACGCCGACCCGACCCTGAGAATGGCGCGCCCACGCTGGTGGTCGACATCGATGGAGTGCTTGCCGATGCCAGGCATCGGCAGCATTACCTCAATGGTCGATGGCAGGACTGGGACAGCTTTTTCCTTGCTGCCGGCGGTGACGGGCTCTTGGTGGAGCAGGCTCGTCTTCTCGAAACTGTGGCTGAAGACCACGTCATCGCGCTGTTGACCGCTCGGTCAGATTGGATCGATGGCATCACGCTGAAATGGCTTGGCGAGCACGACGTGCGGTGGGATCTGCTGATCATGCGGAGCTCGGGCGACTACCGCCGTTCCAGCCAGATGAAGCAGCATGCTCTCGAACAGTTGAAGAGCCGCAACTACGAGCCGGTGTTGGCCATCGAAGACGATCCACGCAACGTGAAGATGTTCGAGGGCAATGGCATCCCGACCATTTTCATCCCCTCGGGCTACCACGGCTCCACCCGTCAGTAGATCTGTCTGGCGCCGGTGGAGAGCGAGCCATAAGGTTCGGCCAGGCCACGACGAGGAGCCCCATGAAGACCAGAGCCGCAGTGCTGCACGGAATCGGTGAACGCTGGAGCGTCGAAGAGATCGAGCTTGGTCCGCCCGGTCCGGGCGAGGTACTCGTCAAGACCGCTTTTGCTGGCCTGTGTCACTCTGACGAACATCTGGTCACCGGCGACATGGTCCCTCCCCAGGAGCTGCTCGATCTGTTGCCGACCGGCACGATCTTCCCGATCATCGGTGGTCACGAGGGTTCTGGTGTCGTGGTCGAGGTCGGCCCCGGCGTCACCAAGGTGGCACCTGGCGATCACGTGTCATGCTCATTCGTTCCCGCCTGCGGTGTTTGCCCCTCGTGCGCTGACGGCATGCAGAACTTGTGTGATCTCGGAGCTGGCACGTTCGGTGGAGGCATGATCACTGATGGCACCTACCGACATCACACCGCCGACGGCACCGAGCTCGGTACCCTCGCCAAGTTGGGGACCTTCTCTGAACACATGCTGCTCGCTGACTCCTCTGTTGTGAAGGTCGAGCCCGATATCCCGCTTGACGTGGTTTGCCTTGTGAGCTGCGGTGTTGCAACGGGCTTCGGGTCGGCGGTGAACCGGGCGAATGTTCGTGCCGGTGACACCGTTGTGGTGGTCGGCTGCGGCGGGATTGGTTCGAACGCAGTCCAAGGCGCTGTTGCCGCTGGCGCAACCAATGTGATCGCTGTCGACCCCGTCATGTTCAAGCAGGAGAAGGCAGCCGAGTTCGGCGCCACCCATGCGGTGTCATCGATGGAAGAGGCAATGCCATTGGTGAACGAGTTGACCTGGGGTCGCATGGCTGATGCCACGATCCTCACGCCGGGCGTTCTGGATGGCGCCATGATCCAGCCGGCCATGGACCTCACGAAGAAAGGCGGCACGGTCGTGGCCACCGCACTGGCGTCAATGCACCAAAACGAGGTCACCCTCGATCTGGCTCGCATGACGCTGTCGCAAAAGGAACTGAGGGGCACGATCTTTGGTTCGGCCAGCCCGGCATCGGCAATCCCTGCACTCCTTATGCAGTACCGCCAGGGCCGGCTGAAGCTCGACGAGCTGATCACCAAGCGATACACGCTTGACGAGATCAACGAGGGCTATGACGACATGAACGCCGGCAAGAACATCCGCGGCATCATTGCATTCGACTGACCAGCATTCGACTGACGAGCGTTTGGTCAGCTGCTGATTGCCGCAACGTGGTGTTCGCGTACTTGGGCCGGATGGTGAGCACGAGCGAACTCGGGGTCGTGGCGAAGCGCTATGTCCATGAGTTCCATGCGGTCATCGGTCTGCTTCCAAGGGACCGGCACGTAGATCGGTAGATCGAACCGGCGGAGCCGATCGAGCCCGGTGTAGATCTTCTTCTGGTATTCGTAGCGATCCGCCCAGTCCCAGTGGGCTGGGGCGAAGCCAGTGCCAGGATCCAGGTAGCAGCGGCTGCGGATGCCGAACTCGTCCATGGCCCGCAGCCGTTCATCGAACCAATCGACCATCACGTCGACCGGGTCACCCTCGACATGCTTGAGGTGACGCGGATCGGGCCCGAGCATGAAAGGAAGGACCACATCGCATTCACGTTCGGCGGCGAACTCGAGCATGGCTCGGTCTTGGAGGGCGTCAGCAGCGTTCAGCACGGTGGCGCCTGCGTCGAAAGCCTTTTTGGCCGTCTCGACCTGCCATGTGTCGACGCTGACCTTCACGTCGAGCGCGACGATCGCTGCGAGAGGCTCGGCGAGAATGGCCCATTCGATCTCTGGGCTGACCTCGGCGGCGCCGCCGTGCGAGGCCTGGCCACCGAGGTCGATGTGATCGGCACCCTCATCGATCAGCTTCTGGGCGTAGGCGGCCGCAGCCGGGCCGGTGGTCGCGATCGAGAAGTCTGCGAGCGAATCGGGGGAGGCGTTGACCACGCCGAAGATCTGCATGTCGGCACGTTAGGAGGAGAGCGGTTGTCGAGTCGCTTCGGGTCGCACTACTTCCGGGAACTTGCGTTTGTGTCCTAGCGTTCCGTCACCATGAAGAACGGTCTGAAAACTGCGTTGTTGCTTGGGTTGCTTTCGGGGCTGATCCTCCTTGCGGGGTCGTTCTTCGGGCAAGGTGGTCTGACGATTGCGGTCGTCATTGCCTTCGGCATGGTTGGTTTCAGCTACTTCTTCAGCGACAAGCTGGCGATTCGCTCGGCGAAGGCCGTCGAAGCAAGCGAGGCACAGCTGCCGCAGTATTACTCGATCATGCGCCAGCTCGTCCAAGTGGCCGACATGCCGATGCCCAAGCTCTATGTGTCGCCCGAGCAGCAGCCGAACGCATTCGCGACCGGTCGGAATCCGAAGAACGCAGCGATCTGCGTGACCGAGGGTCTGCTGCGGACGTTGAATTGGGACGAGATCCAGGGCGTGCTGGCTCACGAACTGGCCCACGTTCGCAACCGAGACATTCTCACCGGCTCGGTGGCGGCAGCCATCGCGACGGCTATCAGTTACGCGGCGAACATGGCGATGTACAGCGGGATGTTCGGAGGTGGTCGCCGGGATCGCAACAACGGCAATCCGATCATCATGATCGGATTCGCGTTGTTGGCCCCGATGGCAGCGGGGCTCATCCAAAGCGCAATCAGCCGAAGCCGGGAGTTCGAGGCCGATCGCCGTGCAGCGATCATGTTGAACGACGGAAATTCACTGGCGTCTGCGCTCGAGAAATTGAACGGCTACTCGATGCAGATCGTGTCGGAAGTGCCGCCACCCCAGGCCAGCCACTACATCGTGAACCCGTTGGCCAATCGCAAAGTGAGGATGGCGAACCTGTTCTCGACCCACCCGCCGGCCGAAGAACGCATCCGCCGCCTCCGCGCCCAAGAATGGCGGGATCTGATGTAGCCCCGTCCCAACCCGGGGCTGAGACCGTCATAACTGAGGGTCAGAAACCCGGGGTTCAGCCAGGAAAGGCGCAAACGCTCACAACCTTCTCTTTGCGGAGAGAGTTGTGAGCGCCAGCGAGCAACTCTGGGTATCGAGGTCGCTCAGCGACCGAGATACACGTGGGCCGAGAAGGATTTGAACCTTCGTAGGCGAAGCCGGCGGATTTACAGTCCGCTCCCATTGACCACTCGGGCACCGACCCAGGAGCGATGGAGGCTAGCGGGGCGCTAGATTTTCTCCATGCCTTCGTTCGACGTTGTCTCAGAAATCGACATGCAAGAAGTCCGCAACGCGGTCGACCAAGCTACGAGAGAGATCGTGAATCGGTTTGACTTCAAGAACACGAACTCCACGATCGAGCTCGACGACAAGGCCATGACCATCGTCTTGGAGTCAGCGAGCCAGGATCGGATGTTCGCGCTGCGCCAGGTTTTGGAAGAGAAGTTCGTCAAGCGGAAGGTCTCGCTGAAGTCACTCGATTTCGGCGATGTCGAAGACGCTGCCGGCGGACGAGCTCGTTTGTCCATCAGTTTGAAGGCAGGCATCAGCTCCGAGATGGCGAAGAAGATCAACGTCACGATCAAGGAGTTGAAGATCAAGGGCGTTCAGAGTTCGACTCAGGGCGACCAGGTGCGCGTCAACGGCAAGAAACGCGACGCTCTCCAAGACGTCATCGCTGCGCTGAAAGAAGCCGACCTCGAGTTGCCGCTGCAGTTCCAGAACTTCCGCGACTAGGTGGACGCGACTCAGAGTAGGCGCTGCATCAACGCGACGTCGCGGAACTTGCCGAACTTGCGTCCTGCCTCACGCTCGATGCCGACCATCTCGAAGCCGTGGCGCTTGTGAAGGGCAACGCTTGCTTCTTGCACGTCGACGATGCGGGCAAACATGGCGTGAAAACCGTGAACCCTGGCGTTCTCGATCAGCGACGCCATCAGCGCTGAGCCAACGCCCGCCCGATGGTGGTCGGGCCGGACATAGATCGAATTCTCGACAGAGGTTCGGTATCCCGGCCGATCTCGATAGAAGCTGATACTCCCGAACCCAACGATCTCGCCAGCATCGTTCTCGGCGGCCAAGACAACCAGCCCTCCCGAGCGGTCTTCGATGTATCGACGCTGGTCGTCCAGCGTTCGGGGGTGCAGGTCGAACGTGTGGGCCGTCTCCAGCACCTCACGGTTGTAGATCTCCATGATGGGAGCCGCATCGAGGCTGGTCGCTGGGCGGATTCGCACGTCGGGAGAGTAGCGAGTGTTCCCTCCCGAGTTGGGCCAGCTCTGTTGTCACGGGATGTCGATGCACGGTCAGGACTGCAGTTGGTCCACGGTTGCAGGCGATGACGCATCGCCTGTTCCGAGCTGGAGGGTGTTGCTGTCCTCTTTGTCAGCGAGTCGAAGAATGCTCGCATCGCGAGCAACCGTTCGTTGAGCCGCCCATTGCAGAACCCGAACGTCGTTGCTCAGGAGAACGAATTGCAGCTGCTGGCAATGGTGGTCGACGAGCCAGAGCAATCGCTCGACGGCGGCATCGCTCTGCTTGGAAAAGATGTCGTCGACGATGAGCGGACTCGGCTCGGCATGGCCGGTGGCCTGGCGGATTCGATCGGCAAGCGCAAGAGAGACGGCCTCGGAGGCTGCTGCCGCGTCGGCCTCCGAAGCTGCGTTGATCGCTTGTTTGGCCGCAGCGCCAATCGTCGGGCGGTGCGTGGCAGCCCAGTCGAGCGAGACGTCCTTCCCGACGAGCTGACGCCATTCGTCAAGGGCGAATCGTCGCTTCTCGGCCAACAACAGCGACGTGCGTCGTTGCTTGGTGTCATTGGTCAATGCATCGACCTTTCGGAGCTGGAAGTCGAGGTAGCTCTCCAGGCCGAACCGTTCGAGAATGACGAGCTCCTTCCTGATCGCCGCTTCGTGAGCCTGATGCCACTTCCACGAACGCCAGGCCACTCCGATCGCAGCGACCATGAAGGGGGTGGCAACGAGTGGGTGAGTGATGAAGGCAACGGTGAACGAGATCAAGACCAGGCTTGCGGCAGCGGTGATCCACTGATCGCTGAGATCTTCGAGCCGTTGTTGGGCCAGTTCGACGTCGGTTCTGGCCTCCTCGATCTGGATCGACGCCTCTTGTGTGATCCGTTCGCCGATCACCGCATCGTCGGTTTGCCGGGCGACCTCTACTTCGAACTCGGCGAGTGTGATCGCAAGACGCCACAGGTGATCTTGGTCGAGCCGGGCGAGACGTTGCACTCGATCGCTGGACTGCTCGGCGACAATGAGGTCTTCGTCGGTGACCCGAATGGTGTCGGTGATCCCAAGGGCGGCAAGTGGATGCACCGCGTCCCCGACGGTGAAGTCAGCGGTCACATCATGCGAGGTGTCGACATCGATGACGGAGGCAGGACGGTCCAGCGGCCGTCGAATCTGTAGGCGACGTCCTGTCTGGGTCGACACATCAGCGGAAAGCCCGAGGCGCCCAGTTCCCACCGATGCCACGATCTCGAGCGCAAGAGCTCGTGCTTCCAGCCGGTCGAGCCCGGCGACCACCGTGGTCTGGTGATGGAAGGACAAGTCGACGGTCACCGTGTTTGTCTGGAGTTCGATTCGATTGAGCCGCACGTTGTGGTCTTCGGCGCGATCGCAACGAAAACTTGAGCTCGTCGACCCGCGTGCCATCAGTCATGGTGCGGGTGCGCTGCTAGTCGCCGCTGCGCCGGCTCCAGCAATTTGTCGGATCGTGACGGAATCTGTTAGCGGTGGTTGGGGACCCAGTGCGCCCGTGGCAGACTTTCCAGCGCTCCCGTCGGAGCCGCGCCCCCTTAGCTCAGTCGGTAGAGCGTTTCCATGGTAAGGAAAAGGTCGACAGTTCGATTCTGTCAGGGGGCTCCACTGATCCCAGCACACTCGGTTCCGTCCGATCGCTGGGATTGGTCATGCATGGCGACGTAGCTCAGTTGGTGAGAGCGCTCGACTCATAATCGAGAGGTCGTCGGTTCGAGTCCGACCGTCGCTACGACCCGCAAGTGCACTGCCGGTTGCCCGAAGCCATCGCTTCGACCGTGGCCAACTTCGAGTCATCAGACAATCCTCGACACACGTCGAACACGGTTCCGGTCGCAGCGATCGAAACCATCGCAACAAAGGAGCCCGTTGTGGCAAAGGAAAAGTTCGAGCGCAATAAGCCGCATGTGAACGTTGGCACCATGGG
>CAYGQE010000041.1:0-43709 GCA_964351995.1 uncultured Acidimicrobiaceae bacterium
GGTGGGGTGGGACCCTTGTCAGACATGGATTCGATACTAGGTGCTCTCACCGCCCTTCCCGAGGTCGGGCAGATAGGGTCCGCTCGTGACAGCTGGCACGCCGAGATCACGTCGCAGTGCCGCAACATTCCGCTCTGCTCCTGGTTCCCGAGACTGGGGGCCCGCTGAGCCGGTAGCGCTGTGGATGCTCCAGCTCGTGGTTTCCTCGATCTGGGCCGTCGTGCTGGTGGCTCTGTTCTTCAGCGGAGAGTTTCCCGACCCGGTTCCGATCTGGTTCTTGGGCGCAAGCGCGCTCTCGATCTGGTTCGTCTACATCGCCGGTCCGATCGTCGTCACACGCGCCCGCGGGAATGGCCCGGTCGCTGATCTCCTCGCCACCGTGGTTGCTCGTGACGTGCCGATCGGGCTGACTGTTGGCGTCGCACTACAGATCCTGGTGCTGCCGGTCGTGTACTGGCCGATCCTGCAGCTGACCGACACCGAGCCAGGTACCGCAGCCCAAGAACTGGTCGACCGCATCGACGGGCCAGTCGACCTCGTCATCTTGGCGTTTGTGGTTGCTGTAGGCGCTCCGCTCGCCGAGGAGTTCTTCTATCGGGGACTGCTGTTGCAGGGTCTTCGGCGTCGCCTGCCCGATGTCGCCGCCGTCTTGATCTCGTCCGCGTTGTTCGCCCTCGTGCACATCGAACCGATTCTGTATCCCGGCACCTTCGTGCTCGGGTTGGCGGCGGCAATCGTCACGCTGCGTACTGGCCGGCTGGGTCTGGCGTGGTCGATGCACGTCGGTTTCAACGGTGCCACCTTGGTGCTGCTTCTGCTGTCCTGACCATCCTTGTTCGGGCCCTGAGTCGGTTGGCTCATTTGATCACGAGCGGCTCATCAGCAGAGGTTGACGACCGATTCCAACGGCATGGGCCACCCGAACGCACACTCCTGTGACGACTGCGGCCACGATCTCGTCGAGATCGGGCTTCTCGTCGATGGCAGCAAACTCCAGATGTTCTCCTGCGACCATTGCGACAAGCGTTCGTGGCGCCGCGGCGGCATCACCATCGACCTTGCTGATGCCCTCGGTGAGTTCGAAGAGCACTCCGGCCGTCGCCGCTGACGTGCGCGCACCCGTTCGTCGTTGGACGGGTGACACAGGTTCGCTTGTGCAACCTGGCACTATTGGGCTCGAATGAGCTCTCGAATTCTCCTCAAGATCACCGGGTTGGCGGTGGCAGCCATTTGTTCGGTCTTCGTGTTCGTGCAGTTGCGGCCCGATTTGATCTTTGCCGACACCACACCAGCGGGCGGCGACATGGGAGCCCATGTCTGGGGCCCCGCCTTCCTTCGTGACCATCTGCTCAGCAGTGGGCAACTCGCCGGTTGGACCCCCGATTGGTACGCCGGATTTCCTGCGTATCAGTTCTACATGGTCGTCCCCGCATTGGCGATCATCGCCGTCAACGCTGGCTTCACTCCGTGGCTTTCGGTGCCGTTGGCGATCGGCCTGCTCGGTCTCGCCGTGAGAGAAGCCGGTCGCCGGCCTCGATTGCGCCTGGCGATTTTCGTTGCGGCCGGTTTGCTTGCTGTGCTGATGGTCCCGCTTCCGTACGGCATCGCGTTCAAGGTCACGGCCGTGTCTGGCCTGGTGTTCATGCCGTTGGCGGCGTGGTGGATGGCGAGACAAGCCGACGTCGAGGAACCGATTCCGACGGCGATGGCGCTCGCCGTGGTGTTCTTCCTCTTCGATACGAACTTCACGATTTACGGCGGCAACATTGCGTCGACCCTTGCTGGGGAGTTCGCCTTCTCGATGTCGCTTTGCCTCGTGTTCGTCGCCACCGGTTGGGCCTTGCGAGGCATGGACGAAGGTCGTCATCGAGCCTCGGCCGCCATACTCATCGCGCTTGTTGCGCTCTGCCACATCATCCCACTGTTCTTCCTGATCGCGACGTTGATCGTCATCGTGGTGTTGCCGAAGGCCGGACCGCTGTTCCCACCGCTGATGTTCGGCTTCGTTGTTGCGTTGATTCCCATCGCCTTCGCCGAGCGCTTCGAGGGTTTTGTCACTGAAGCCGCTGCGGTGGCTGCGCTCCTGATTGCTCTTGGGGTTGCGGTTGCGGCATCTGAGGCCATCAAGGATCGTTTTTGGTGGTTGTTGCTGACCGGGCCGACGGCCGCACTACTCGCCGCCTTCTGGCTTGTTCCGTTCGTTGGTCGTCGCGACCTCTTCAACGACATGGGTTGGGAGCGTCTCGATGAAGTCGGTGAGGCCATGCTCACTGGTCCAATGCGTATCGCTCTCCCGCTCGCTGTGCTCGGCGGCGTGGTGTCGTTCGCCACGAGGGAACGGCTGGGGATGCTGTTCTCGATCCACGCCCTCACCTTCGCCTCCGCTGTTGCCAACCTCGGCGAGAGCAAGCTGTGGAACGCCCGGCTTCTCCCGTTTTTCTACCTCTCGGTCTACTGCCTGGCAGCGTTGGCCATCGCGGCCGCGGTTCGTTATGCCGCTGTGGCCGTCAGCGAACGATTCGACCAGCCAGATGCCCGGGTTGTCTGGGGCTCCCTGGTCGCTGGCCTCTTGGGTGTGCTGATTGTTGTCGGCATGCCGTTACGGGCCCTGCCATTCGGCTCGACCAACGCTGATGGGCAGTACGAGTGGTTCGGGTTGAGTACCGACAAGCGCAACTTCGTCACCTCGTGGGCCGCGTGGAACTTCTCTGGCTACGAGGAGAAGGAGAGCTACCGCGAGTACTCCGGGGTTGTCGAAGCCATGGACGACCTGGGCCAGAGCAACGGTTGTGGACGTGCGATGTGGGAATACGACAAGGATCTCGATCGCTACGGCACACCGATGGCGCTGATGCTCTTGCCGCATTGGACCGATGGCTGCATTGGATCGATGGAGGGCCTGTACTTCGAGTCGTCGGCCACCACGCCGTTCCATTTCTTGAATCAGAGCGCACTGTCGGTGGCCCCGTCGAGCGCCCAGCGTGATCTGCCGTATCGCTCGTTCCAGATCGATCGCGGCATCGCCCAACTCAAGGTCATGGGCGTGCGTTACTACATGGCACAGAGCGATGAAGCGATCGCCGCAGCCAGAACGCATCCCGACCTGACCGAATGGGTCACTGCCGAACCGTTCGTCGTGTTCGAAGTCGCCGATGCCGAGTTGGCTGAAGGCTTGAGTTTCGAACCCGTCGTTGCGTCCGGTCCGGAACTCGACGACAGCGATGAACTCGCCAGCAGGTTCGAGATCGGCTGGCTGAGTCAAGCCGTTGAGTTCTACAACGACCCTCGTTCGTTCAACGGCATACCTGCCGCCGACGGCCCCGAGAATTGGGCTCGGGTCACGACACTGATTTCGTCTGACGGAGCGCCGCTCGAACCCGCCGTGGTGTCTGACATCGAGATCGGCACCGATTCGATTCGGTTCTCCGTCGATGAGATCGGCAAGCCGGTTTTGGTGAAGATCTCCTACTTCCCGAACTGGAACGTGTCGGGCGCCGATGGCCCGTGGAGGGCTGGCCCCAATCTGATGGTCGTTGTGCCGACGGACACTGATGTTGCGTTCTCCTATGGCCGCACCGCCATCGATTGGCTCGGCATCGTGTTGACGCTGATTGGTGTCGCTGCGTTGTTCGTCTTCCGGCGAGGCGATGTCTTGATCGGTGCCAGAGCAGCTGGCGTCGGGCGCTCCGACGCAGTCGGACGCCTGGCAACGGCTCCGCCCGCAGCATTGGTCGACTCGGGCCCGGCCATTGCGGTCGACCAGCAGAACGTTGTCGAGGAGCTGAGCGATGTTGGGCCTGTTGAGACAGCTCCCGATCGCGCGGACACGTTGCCTGCAGAATCAGCCGAGACACCGGCAGACTGATTGGCATGCGTAGTCGATTGCGGCTCTTCGCCGCCGTTGGCCTGGCCGCCACCATCATCGACCTCGGAGCATTCATTTTGCTCGAGTCTTGGTTGTCCATTGCGGTCGCCGACGTCATCGCCTTGGGGTTCGCCGCACTCGTCTCCTATTCGCTGAACCGACGGCTCACGTTCAGGGGGCGACCGAGGGCTCGGTGGGTTCGCCACCCAGGCACCTTTGCGATGGTGGCCGTCACCGCAGGTGTTGTCGACCTGATGCTGCTGGTGGTGCTCGATCGAGTGGGTGCGTCGTTGATTTTTGCGAAGATGTTCGCCATTGGTGCTGCAGCAATCGTGCGGTGGAGTTCCTACCGGTGGGTGCTGTTCACCGAGGTCCGGCGTGAGATGGCTGAACGCCATGAGCGGCCTCCAGCACCCGGCTCGGTGCGACTCTCCGTTGTCGTGCCAGCATTCAACGAACGAGCACAGATCGCAGCCACCATCAAGACCCTCGAGCTCGAACTTCGCGCCGTCGTCGGTGGCGACATGGAGATCGTCGTCGTCGACGACGGTTCGAGCGACGACACGATCGAGCGAGCGGAAGCTGCTGGTGCCACGGTCGTCGCTCAACCGGTCAACATGGGAAAGGGGGCCGCGGTGCGCGCCGGTGTGCTGGCGGCCCACGGGCGCTCGATCGTGTTCACCGACGCCGATCTCGCTTACCCCGCAGCGATGATCCTGCCGATGCTCGAAGGGCTCGAAGATGGGTGGGATGTCGTGGTCGGAAGCCGACGCCACGAAGAAACCACGACGCTGGTCCGAGCCCGTCGTGTCCGTGAGCTCGGGGGACGGGCCGTCAACTGGCTGACCCATCTTGTGCTTCTCGGGCACTTCCGCGACACCCAGTGTGGGATCAAAGGGTTCAGGAGCGACATCGGCAAGGCGATTTTCGAGCGCACCACGATCAACGGTTTCGCTTTTGACGTCGAGGTGTTCTTGATTGCTGAGCAGGACCGCTACTCGCTGACCGAGGTGCCCGTCAGCGTCGAGAATCGCCAAGGCTCCTCCGTCCGATTGGTCAGGGATTCGCTCCGGCTGCTGGGTGATCTCCTACGCATTCGGCGCGCCGCAGGCAAGGGGGCCTATCGGCCCAACTCTGACCAAAGCCTCCTCGCCAGTTGAGACCACGACTAGGATTTGCCGGTGCTTGACCTCGACAACATCGTGAAGGCCTACGACATCCGGGGGACGTACCCCGACCAGATCGATGCCGACACTTGTCGAGCGTTGGGGGCCGGGTTCGCCGTCTTCATTCGCTCCGTCGAACCAGCTTCGACCAGCGTGGTGATCGCCCGTGACATGCGGCCGTCTGGCCCTGAACTCGTTGCAGCTTTTGGCGACGGAATCCGATCCCAGGGTCTCGATGTACTCGACATTGGGATGGGCTCGACGGACATGATCTACTTTGCTTCCGGCTCGCTCGACATGCCGGGTGCGATGTTCACCGCCTCCCACAACCCGGCTGGGTACAACGGCATCAAGCTCTGTCGTTCAGCTGCAGCCCCGATTGGCGAAGACTCCGGCTTGGCCGACATCAAGGCCACCGCCACCGCCAGCGCCGCTGGTGACGTCGCCGATGCCGACACTGCTGGCTCGATCTCCACTCGCGACATGCTCGACGACTTTGCTGCTCACGTGCATTCGTTCGTCGACATTTCAGCGATGCGACCCCTCAAAGTCGTGGCTGACACCGCCAATGGGATGGGAGGGCTCGTGGTGCCGAAGATCTTCGAGGCCCTCCCCTTCGATCTCGAGGTCATGTACCCCGAACTCGACGGCACGTTCCCCAATCACGAAGCCAACCCAATCGAACCAGAGAACCTCGTCGACCTCCAGGCTCGGGTGCTCGAAGTGGGCGCAGACATCGGCTTGGCCTTCGATGGCGATGCCGATCGTGTGTTCCTGATCGACGAAAAGGGTCAGGCCGTCTCGGGTTCGCTCACCACGGCGATGTTGGCCAAGGCCATGCTGCAGAAGAGCCCCGGCGAGACCGTCATCTACAACTTGATCTGCTCCAAGGTCGTTCCTGAAATCGTCGAGGAGTTCGGCGGCACGTCGATCCGGTCCCGTGTCGGTCACTCCTTCATCAAGGCCACGATGGCCGAGACCGGCGCTGCCTTCGGCGGTGAACACTCGGCCCACTACTACTTCCGAGACAACTGGCGGGCCGACTCGGGGATCATCGCCTCGATGATGATTCTCGCTGAGCTGTGCGCATCGGGTGGTTCACTCTCTGAGCTCCTCGAGCCGCTGAAGCGCTATTCGGCATCAGGGGAGATCAACACTCGGGTGTCTGACACTGCAGCGGTGATCAGCCACGTGGCGTCGGCCTACGCCGACGACGACTGCGACACACTCGATGGTCTCACCGTTGACGCTGGCGACTGGTGGTTCAACCTCCGTCCGTCGAATACCGAACCGCTTCTTCGTTTGAACCTCGAAGCTGCTGACGATGCTGCGGTCGCTGCACGGGTGGCCGAAGTGCAAGCGGTCATGGCAGCCGCCACCTGATGCAGCGCATCGTTCCGCAGGTCCAGCACTACGACTGGGGGAGCGAGACCGCTCTTCCTGCGCTGTTGGGTGTCGAGCCAGATGGTCAGCCGTGGGCGGAACTCTGGATTGGTGATCATCCTCGATTGCCGAGTCTGGTGGCCGCTACCGGGGTGCCGCTCGATGCCAACCTGCCGTTCTTGATGAAGGTTTTGGCAGCGGCGAAACCGTTGTCGATTCAGACCCACCCCTCACTGGACCAAGCCATCGCTGGTTTCGAAGCCGAGAACCAAGCGGGGATTCCACTTGATGCTCCGCATCGGACCTACCGAGACGCCAACCACAAGCCTGAGCTGATCTGTGCGCTGACACCGTTCGACGCTCTCGTTGGGTTCCGCACGCCGTCGGTGATCATCGACGAGTACCGAGGCGTCGCCGAGTTGGCGCCGATGCTCGACCGTCTTGGCGGTGAGCGCCCACTGCAAACAACGGTCGAGTGGTTGCTCGGTGTGCCGGCTGAGGAGATCGCCGCTCTCGTGGCTCAGGTCGTGCCGCAGGTCGAACTCGCAGCGCTCCTCGATTCGTTCTTCCCCGGTGATCGAGGGGTTTTGGTTGGCCTCTTGCTCCACCGAGTGCTTCTGGAGCCGGGCGAGGCGGTCTTTCTCGGTGCGGGAAACCTCCACGCCTACCTGTCAGGCGTTGGGGTCGAGATCATGGCGAACTCCGACAACGTGATTCGTGGCGGACTGACGACCAAGCACATTGATGTCGAGGAGTTGTTGAGTGTCGTCTCCTTCGATGCATTCGAGCCCGAGATTCAACAGGCGTCCGGTGTCGAGCATCAGTTCCGCTCGCCCGGCGCTGGCTTCCAGTTGACCAGGCTCGAGTCCCCGGGTGGTGTCGTGATCGACGCCGTTGGACCCGAGCTGGTGTTCGTCACCAGCGGGGCGATCCAGTTGCGGAGCAGCGACGGTTCGCACACGTTCCTCGGTCCTGGTGAGGCGGCGTGGGTCGCGGCCGGACCCAGCTACACCGTGCGAGGCACGGGTGTCGCGTGGCGGGCAAGCGCGGAGAGCTAACATCTCGGGATGTCGCTCGATCCCGTCCTGCTCGAAATCCTCGCATGTCCCGAAGACAAGGGCCCGCTGTTCTACTTCGAGGACGAGGCGTTGCTTTTCAACCCTCGTCTTGCCCGCACCTACCGTATTGATGAAGGCATCCCGGTCATGCTGATCGATGAGGCCACCGCGATCGACGAAGCGGAGGTCGCTCGGCTCACCGCGAAGGCCACCGCCGACGGTGTCACGCCGACGTTCGAGGCCTGAGGGTGAGCTCGACTGAACGCGTCGACACCCTGGGTATGTGGGATGCGATGCTGGCGCTCCCGGAACAGATCGAGGCCTCGATGGCCACGATCGACTCGATCCCCGATCTGCCCAACGCCGATGCGATCGAGCACGTTTTGATCCTTGGTATGGGTGACTCAGGTTTCGGCGGGGATGTGGCTGCGGCCAGTGCCCGGCCATTTTCGTCCAAGCCGATCGTTGTCTACGGCGGCTACCTGCCGCCGTCATGGGTTGGTGGGAACACGCTCGTCATTGCGATGTCAGCGTCTGGTAGCACTGAAGAAACGCTCGAGTCGCTCGAGGCTGCGGTCGAGTCCGGCGCATCGCTGGTGGCCATCACCAACGGCGGCGAGTTGAAGGAACTGGCCGACCGGGCAGGCGCTCCGGTCCTCCCCGTCATCGGTGACGCTCCCATGCCGCGAGCCGCACTCGGTGCCTTGGCCACACCGGCAATGCTCACCCTCGAACAGGCTGGGTTTTTCCCCGGTGCCCGGACCTGGCTGGCCGAAGCGGTCGACCAGCTCAAGTTGCGTCGAGACGAGTTCGACGCTCCCGACAGCGAGCCCAAGGAACTGGCCCGCCGCGTCGGTCGCACGATGCCGCTCATCTATGGCGGCGGGGCCATCGGCACCACGGCCGCCCGACGTTGGAAGATCGCCTTCAACCACAACGTCAAGACCCCAGCCTTCTGGGCGCCGATGCCAGACATGTGCCACAACGAGCTCGTTGGTTTCGGCCAGAACGGCGACGTGACCCGTCAGATCTTCACCCAGATCCAGCTCCGTCATGACGGCGAACACCCGCAGACTGCTCGCCGGTTCGAGTACGTCGAGGAAAAAACCCTCGAAGTCATGCACGAAGTCCTCAGCGTCACCGCTGGTGGCGAAGGTCCGGTTGCTCAGTTGTTCGACCTCGTCTACACCGGCGATATCACGACGCTGGAACTCGCCGCAGCTGAGGGGCTCGACCCAGGCCCGTTGCCGGTTGTCGACGACCTCAAGAACTGGCTCGCCTCCTGATCCCACTGGTGCCGGGGGATATCACGTTATCAACTGACCCGGAATCGTTCGCCGGTGGGTGACCGGGTCGAGAGGTTTCCAGTCGGGGCATCGATCACTGTCGAGCAACTCGAGCGGGCGCCCTATGGGGTGCTCGCCGAGCTGCGTGCACGTGAACCCGTGTCGTGGGTGCCAGCTATCGGTGCGTGGCTCGTCACTCGGCGTGACCTGGCCCTCGAGGCAATGCGCGATGCCGAGACCTTCACCGTCGATGACCCCCGGTTCACCACCGCCACAGTGCTCGGCCCCTCGATGCTGTCGCTCGATGGCGCCGAGCACGAGCGTCATCGTCGGGCCTTTGCCCCACACTTTCGGCCCTCGGTCGTTCGAGAACGGTTCGAATTCGAGCTGGCGACGCAAGCAAGTGCCTTGGTGGAGGCGATCGAGCCGCTGGGCAGAGCGGAGCTCCGAACCACCGTTGCCGGTCCGCTCGCAGTCGGCACGATCACCCGGTTCCTGGGTCTCGACAACGTCGACGCCGCTGAGGTCCTGTCTTGGTACGGCCACATCTCGGCGTCGATCGTCGGTCTGACACTCGGCCGTCCGATCTCGGCGCAGGGTTCGGCTGCTATTGCGGAAATCCATCGGCGAATCACAGACAGCGCCAAGGGTGGTACCAGCCCGTTGCTCACCAAGTTGCATGAGGAAGCAATACTGCGGTCTGACGAATTGCCATCGGAAACCGCCGTGGTGATGTTCGGTGCCATCGAGACGTCAGAGGGCATGACGGCGAATCTGCTGTGGAACTTGCTCACACACCCGGACTCTCTCCGGCGAGTGCGGGCCGACCGTTCTCTCTTGACCGCAGCGATCGAGGAGTCGTTGCGTCTCGAGCCAGCTGCAGCGGTCGTCGATCGGTACACCACCCACGCCATCGATTTCGGGGGAGCGGTGATACCCGAGCGTGACGTGGTCACGATCTCGTTGCTCGGTGCCAATCGTGACCCGGCAGTGTTTCCCGACCCCGACCGTTTCGACATCGATCGGCCCAACGCAGGTCAGCACCTCGCTTTCGTGCAAGGACCACACGGATGCATTGGACTTCACCTCGCTCGGCTCGAGACCCATGCGGCGGTGACCGCCGTGCTCGACCGACTGCCTGACCTCCGCCTCGATGCCGCTGCCAGTTCGGCTCCGACCGGGTTGATCTTTCGCAAGCCTGCTTCGGTCGTTGCCTCATGGGGTCACCTCGTACGCTGACGAACTTGCCTGTTTCGACATGCCGGTCGAGACTGCGGCATGGCTGACCTCACGGGCAAGACAATCGTCATCACAGGAGCAGGTGGAGGCATCGGCCTCGCTGCGGTCTCGGCGTTCCTGACCGCTGGGGCGAACGTCGTCGCAACCGATCTGGCTGGCACCGGTGTGCAAGCGGCGGGAGAGTTGGGTGACCGTGCCGTTTCACTCGTTGCCGACGTCACCAGCCCGGCCGACTGGGAAGCGACCAAGATCCTCGCTGTCGACACCTTCGGGGCAGTGCACGGGCTGGTCAACAACGCAGGGATCGAGGGGGCGATTGTGCCTATCATCGAGTACCCCGACGAGATGTTCGACCGAGTGATCGACATCAACGTCAGGGGCGTGTTTCTCGGGATGAAGACCTTCGCCCCCCTGATCGAGGAGGCGGGTGGAGGTTCCATCGTGAACGTCTCGTCGGTCGCCGGGATCTCGGGCGCCGCCAATCTGTCGGTCTATTCGGCGTCGAAGCACGCCGTGATCGGGCTCACCAAAAGCGCAGCACTCGAATTCGCGGCGGCGAGCATTCGTTGCAACGCCATCTGCCCGTCGCCCATCGACACTCGCATGATGCGTTCACTCGAAGAGTCGTTCAAGAGCGACGAGCTCAGTCTCGATCAGATGCAGGCCCTCATCGCCATGAACATTCCGCTTGGCCGCTACGGCGAGCCATCTGAGGTCGCTGATCTCATGACCTTCCTGCTCTCTGATGATTCGAAGTTTCTGTCGGGAACGGCGATTCCGATCGACGGGGCGATGAAGGCTCGCTGACAGGTCGACTTTCGAGGCCGGGTGTTTCATGATTCGGATCATTGGGGTACACCAGCGCAATGGCCCACTATGACGTCACGATTTCCACGTCGCTCAGTCCTCAGGAGGCGTTCGATCGTCTTGCTGCGGTCGAGCGCTTTGTCGAATGGGACCCAGGTGTCACCTCGGGCGAACAGGTCGAAGGCGACGGCCCCGGCGTCGGGGCGGCCTACGTCTTGAAGGTCAAGACTTTCGCCGGTGGTGATCTGCCGTTGCGCTACGAGACGACCGCCTTCGATGCGCCGAAGCGTTTCGTGATCGTCGCCGACGCGAAGAGTCTCCGATCCGATGATGTCATCACTGTGGTGCCCGACGGCGATGGCTGCCGGGTCACCTACGCAGCCGATCTGAAGATGAAGGGCGCATTCGCTGTGGTCAACCCGCTCTTTGGTCTGATCTTCGACCGAATCGGCGACAAGGCAGCCGCCGGGCTTCGTGTCTTCCTCGACGCCTGAGGACTTCAGCGGAGATGGGCCCAACGGTACGTCACGAGCTTGGTAGTGTTGTCGAAGCTAATTCAGCGAGTGGCTGCAACTGATTCGGGCTCGATGGCCCCAGCCCTCCCACTCACGCAAAGATTTCAGGGAGACTGATCCATGACCGAAACAACTGCCCCGTCCAACGCGAGGCGCCCACGCACCGTGGCCGAAGGCGACTACAAAGTTGCCGACATCGACCTCGCCGGTGCCGGCCGCAAGCAGATGGAGCTGGCCGAGCACGAGATGCCGGGCCTCATGGCCCTTCGAGCCGAGTACTACGACGAGCAGCCGCTCAAGGGCGCCCGCATCATGGGCAGTCTGCACATGACGGTCCAGACTGCCGTCCTCATCGAGACACTCACGGTGCTCGGCGCCGAGGTTCGTTGGGTCAGCTGCAACATCTTCTCGACCGACGATGCGGCTGCGGCTGCTGTCGTGGTCGGTCCCGAGGGCACGACCGACAACCCCACGGGCACTCCCGTCTACGCATGGAAGGGTGAGACGCTCGAGGAGTACTGGTGGTGCACCGAGCAGGCGCTGAGCTGGCCAGACAACGAAGGCTTCTGCAACCTCATCCTCGACGATGGCGGCGACGCCACGATGCTGGTTCACAAGGGCCGCGAATGCGAAGCCAACGGGTCCGTCCCCGCCTTCGACGAAGACAACGACTCTGAGGAATACGGTGTTGTCCTGCAGACGCTGCAGGCCAACCTCGAGCGAGACAACACCTACTTCACTCGCATGGCAGCCAACATCCGTGGCGTCTCAGAAGAGACCACCACCGGTGTGCACCGTCTCTACGAAATGATGGAAGCTGGCCAGCTCCAGTTCCCCGCCATCAACGTGAACGACGCCGTCACCAAGTCCAAGTTCGACAACAAGTACGGCACCCGCCACAGCCTTCTCGATGGCATCAACCGCGGCACCGACGTCATGATCGGCGGCAAGGTCGCCATGGTGCTCGGCTACGGCGATGTCGGCAAGGGTTGCGCCGAGGCGCTCCGGGGCCAGGGTGCTCGCGTCATCATCAGCGAAGTCGATCCCATCTGCGCGCTGCAAGCAGCGATGGACGGCTACGAGGTCAACACCGTCGAGCGTGTGCTCGGCACCGCTGACATCTTCATCACATCCACCGGCAACAAGGACATCATCTCGGCCGAGATGATGAGCAAGATGAAGCAAGGCGCCATTGTTGGCAACATCGGCCACTTCGACAACGAAATCGACATGGCCGGCCTCTTCAAGGCGTCCGACATCCAGCGGATCAACATCAAGCCGCAGGTCGACGAGTTCCGCTGGCCCGATGGCAAGAGCATCATCGTGCTGTCCGAGGGTCGCTTGCTGAACCTCGGCAACGCCACGGGTCATCCGAGCTTCGTGATGAGCGCAAGCTTCACCAACCAAGTGCTGGCCCAGATCGAGTTGCACAAGAACGCCGAGGCCTATGGCATCAGCGTCACCACACTGCCAAAGATCCTTGACGAGAAGGTCGCCCGCCTGCACCTCGATGCGCTGGGCGTTCGCCTCACCGAGCTCAGCCAGGAACAGGCCGACTACATCGGTGTCCCGGTCGAAGGCCCGTACAAGCCCGACCACTACCGCTACTAAACTACGGCATCCAAACCCCGGGTTTGTAGCCCTCACTATCGATAGCTGGAGCCCCCGGTTCACCCGGGGGTTTCTTGCTGTTTTGGCCCAGAGGAGGTGTGGCGCGAGCCGATTGAATTGGGGGCTGGGACTATCGAATCTGAGGGTCCTGAACCCGGGGTTTGGTGATGGGTGAGTAGGGTTTGACGGTGCGGTTCACGATCCTCAGCCATGCGGGGCTTGTCGTTGAGAGTGACGATGTTGCCCTTGTCGTCGACCCCTGGACCGTGGGCTCCTGCTACTGGCGTAGTTGGTGGAACCTTCCGGAGCCTCCTCAGCAGTTGATCGAGGCCTTGCGGCCGACCCACGTCTACCTGACCCACTTGCATTGGGACCACTTCCACGGTCCGTCGCTTCGACGTTTTGCCAGGGACACCCAGTTCATCGTTCCCACATTCAACAACGACCGCATGATCCGAGACCTGGCGTTTCTCGGCTTCGAAAACGTCATCGAGCTCGAGCACGCTGAGTCGATGGACCTCGGTGGCCTGGTGATCCAGAGCTATCAGTTCCTCAACGACTCCGCTGTCACGATCAGTGACGGCGAACAGACCATTCTGAACGCCAACGATTGCAAGATGTTCGGTTTGCCGCTCGAGCAGGTGCTGGCGGACCACCCGAGTATCGAGTTCGTACTGCGGAGTCACTCGAATGCCAGCGCCTACCCGTACTGCATCGAGGACTACGAGAGGCTCTGCCCCGAGCTGCGGCCTCGCTCCGCCTACATGGATGAGTTTGCGGCGTTCGCAAAGGCCGTAGGCGCTCGGTATGCGATTCCGTTTGCCAGCAACCACTGCTTCCTGCATCCCGAGACCCGCCATTTCAATGGCGTCGCTGTGAAGCCCACCGAAGTCAAGCGACGCTTTGACCAGCTCGCGGCCGAGGGTGAGGTGGAAGGTTCAGAATGCGTCATCATGGCGCCAGGCAGCTCGTGGTCGACCGAGAACGGCTTTGATCTGGTCTCGTTCGACTACGACAACGTCGAGGAGTACATCGAGAAGCTTGGTGTTCGCCACGAAGAGACCATCGCTCGCCAGCTCGCCGAAGAAGCCGACGCCGAGCTGGATGAGGAAGCGTTCGTTCGCTACTTCGAGAGATTCGCCAAGGCCATTCCTCGTATCGCAGGCCGCAAGCTCGGCATCTTCGAGATGCGCGTCGTCGAACACGGGGTCGAGCGGTCTTTCGGTATCAACAGCGCAACGGGTGATGTCGCCGAGGGGTCGGTTGATGAACCGACGTTCTCGGTGCGCTGTGAAGCGTTGATCATCAACGATTGCATCCGCCACGACATGTTCTCGGTGTGGACGCCCTCGAAGCGGCTGTCGGTACGGGTTCGAGATCGCGAGTCTGTTGGCGCGGTTCTGACGTTCTTCGCTTTGCTGGACGGACTCGAGCTCGAGTACCTGCCGCTCAGGAAGAACTACGACAAGCGCATGGTGAGATCGTCGATTCGACGCTGGCGTGAGCCAGCTCAAGCCTTACGGAGTGGGGTGTCAACGAAGATCCTTCGCCGCCCGTTCATCCCTTGGTGACTGCACTACCGGCACCAGTGGGGAAGGGTCGACTTTAGATGTCACAGCCCATGCGTAAGGTCGGAGCATGTTCTTCGATCGTCGATGTCCAGTGTGTGGCCAGCCCCATCGAACCGTGTGCTTGCCGTGTGTTGATTCGCTCCGGTTGTTGGCTGATTTGCCAACACCATGGCTGGATCGACTCACCCCGCTGTTCGTCTACGACGATGTGTCGGCGAGACTGATCCTGGCGGCGAAGAACGGCGGACGGCGAGACCTGTTGCGATGGGCTGGTCGCCAGCTCGGGGCGGCGGTGGTGTCTGGGGCAGACGAAGGATCACCGATCGACGTGATCACGTGGGTGCCAGCGCATCCAGAACAAGTCCGCACCAGGGGGTTCGACCAAGGCCAGGTCCTGGCTCAGGCCGTTGCCAAACAACTGGGGCGCCGATCCAAGCCGATGCTGCGACGACGCGGTGGAGCGAGCCGGAAAGGCCTCGGTCGAGCCGACCGTCTCGCTGGCCCGCAGGTGCACTGCCGCCGTCCGGTGCAAGGCCACGTTTTGTTGATCGACGATGTGATGGCCACCGGGACATCGCTGGAGCGGTGTGCCTCGGCCCTGCGCACCGCAGGTGCGGAACGGGTCAGCGCTGCGATTGTTGCTGCTTCGCCACCGAAGTCCGGAGGGTTGCCGGCACTGCTTGGCTCCACCATCTACATTGGAAGTTCATCGGGCATTCGCCCACAAGCAACCTGAGAAGGAGCCTCCATGGAAGTCTCGGTCAGTGGTCGTCATACAGCGGTTCCAGAAACGCTTCGCCAGCAGGCAACCGAGAAAATCGGACGGCTCGATCGATATTTGGGAATGGAGCGGGCTGAAGTCCACTTCTGGCAAGAGAAAGGCCGAAAGGGCGACCGTGACTTCTGCGAGGTCACCCTGCAGGGTCACGGGCACCATGTCCGTTGCAAAGTCTCAGCCCCCGACGGTTTCACCGCCGTTGACCTCGCGGTCGACAAACTTGAACGACAGCTCCGCAAGCTCAAGACCAAGGTCCAGAAGCAGCGTCGAGATCGATCCAAGCCCGAGATCGAGCCGGAACTCGTTCCCGAGTCACTGCTGCCATCGGATGAGCCCGAGCCCATCTACGCCTTTGCCAAGACGAAGACGTTCGATCTCGATGTCGTCGAGCCGGATGCAGCGGCGCTGCAGATGGACCTTCTCGACCACGACTTCTTCCTGTTCACGAACAAGCTCACCGGCCGCAACGCCGTCGTGTATCGGCGAGAAGACGGTGATGTCGGCTTGATCGACATCACTCCGCCGGCCAACGCAGGGGCCTGATCTGGTGCTGAGCCGATGAGGCCTGACCGGACGCAGATCCGGCCAGGCCTTGGATGCTCTGTTTGAGCGCCGTGCGGCCAGTAGGCTCGCCGGCAAGATGAAACTCCTCGACAAGATTCTCAAAGCAGGCGATGGCAAGCGCCTGAAGGCCATTCAGTCCGTGGTCAACCCGGTCGCGTCCTTCGAGTCAGACCTCCAGTCGCTCAGTGACGACGCCCTTGCTGGCAAGACCGGCGAATTCAAGCAGCGTCTCGACAACGGCTCGTCGCTCGACGACCTCATGCCCGAGGCCTTTGCGGTGGTCCGTGAGGCCGCAGTCCGCCAGATCGGTCAGCGTCACTACGACGTCCAGATGATGGGCGGCGCTGCGCTGCACTGGGGCTGGGTTGCTGAGATGAAGACCGGCGAGGGCAAGACCCTCGTCTCAACGCTCCCCGTCTACCTCAACGCACTGGCGGGCAATGGTGTTCACCAGATCACGGTGAACGACTATCTCGCCTCTCGTGATGCCGAGTGGATGTCGCAGGTCCACAACTTCCTCGGTCTGACCACTGGACTGATCATCCCTGGCAACAGCGACGCCACGTTCAAACGACAGCAGTACGCCGCTGACATCACCTACGGCACCAACAACGAGTTCGGGTTCGACTATCTCCGAGACAACATGGCCAGGTCGAAAGACGCCATGGTGCAACGAGGCCATGCCTACGCGATCGTCGACGAGATCGACTCGATCCTCATCGACGAAGCCCGCACGCCGCTCATCATCAGCGGCAAGATCCGCGGCGCTGCGGATCTCTACTACCAATTCTCCGAGATCGCTCAGAAGCTCGAACGCGACGTCGACTACGACGTCGATGAAGAGAAACGAATCGTCGCAGTCACTGATGACGGCATCAACACCGTCGAAGACCTGCTCGAGATCGAGAACCTCTACAACGGCGTCCAGAGCGATCTCATCCACCAACTGAACGCTGCGCTACGAGCCAAGGAACTGTTCACCAAGGACAAGGACTACCTCGTCGTTGGTGGCGAAGTGAAGATCGTTGATGAGTTCACCGGTCGAGTGCTCGATGGCCGTCGTTGGTCTGATGGACTCCACCAGGCAGTCGAGGCGAAAGAGAAGGTGCAGATCAAGGAAGAGCAGCAGACGCTCGCCACGATCACACTGCAGAACTACTTCCGTATGTACGGCAAGCTCTCGGGCATGACCGGTACGGCGTTGAACGACGCGGCTGAACTCGAGGCGACGTACGGCCTTCCTGTGGTCCAGATCCCCACCAACATGCCGCTCATCCGTATGGACCAAGCCGACCTCATCTACAAGACCGAGATGGGCAAGTTCAACTCGGTCATCGATGATCTCGAAGAGCGGGTCCAGAACGGCCAGCCAGTGCTTGTTGGCACCGCCTCGGTTGCGAAGTCCGAAGTGCTCTCTGAGCTCATGGTCAAGCGGGGCATCAAGCACGAGATTTTGAACGCCAAGCAGCTGTTCCGTGAGGCAGACATCGTTGCGCAGGCTGGTTCGCCTGGCGCGGTCACTGTTGCCACCAACATGGCTGGTCGTGGTGTTGACATCGTGCTGGGCGGCAACGCCGAGAAGCTGTCGGAGCGTGACACCGTCGCCGAAGGCTTCGAGCTCGAATCCGAAGAAGGCCAGGAATACCTCGCGAAGCGGATGGCCTACTGGGAGCCGATCTGCAAGGCCGATGGTGCCAAGGTGAAAGATTCTGGCGGGCTCTACGTGCTCGCCACTGAGCGTCACGACAGCCGCCGTATCGACGATCAGCTCCGTGGTCGATCCGGTCGGCAGGGGGAGCCAGGCGAGAGTCGGTTCTATCTGTCGCTGGAAGACGATCTGATGCGGATCTTCGCCGGCAACGCCATGAGCTGGGTCATGGACAAGGCGCTGCCCGAAGACGTGCCGATCGAATCGAAGATGGTCACCAAGTCGGTCGAACGGGCGCAGAACACCGTCGAGCAGAAGAACGCTGAGACCCGTAAGAACGTCCTCAAGTACGACGAGGTCTTCAACGAGCAGCGCAAGGTCATCTACGCCCGTCGCCTCTCGGTTCTCGAAGAGCGAGACCTTCGCGAGGACGCACTCGAAGCGGTTGGCAGCGTGGCGGAAGCCATGGTCGACACCCACTGCGTCGACGAACTCGACGACACGTGGGATCTCGAAGCGCTTCAGACCGAGCTGAAGGGTTTCTGGGCGTCTGCGCTCACCGAAGACGACATGTCTGACGTTCGTGGCACTGCATCACTGGCACGATTGATCACCGAGGAGGGCATCGAGTTCTACGAAAAGCGTGAAACCGACATCGGGCCAGACCTCATGCGTCAGGTCGAACGTCAGATCATGCTGCAGCTGGTCGACCAGCGTTGGCGTGAACACCTCACGGAGATGGACGATCTGCGCGACGGCATCAACTTGCGGGCCATGGGCCAGCGTGATCCGCTCACCGAGTGGCAGCGCGAGGGCTTCGAACTGTTCTCGAACATGATTCGTGCGCTCAACGTCGACTTCATTCGCTATCTGATGCATGTCGAAGTTCGTGACGAGGCAGCTGACGGCGCGACATCCGGGGACGGCACGCCGGCTGCGGGCACCGAGTCTGGTGGTGAGCCGGCTTCGGTCATCGCTCCGGTCGCGCCGAAGCCATCGTTGAATCCGAAGGCTCGACCCAGGGTTGCCGCCCCACGCGTCCAGGCCACCGACGTGAAGGCGGCCAAGGCTGATGCCAAGGCGCTGATCGGCGGAGCGGCGGGGGCCAACGTGCCCAACGCCGACGCCCCAGGTGCGAGCGACCTCCCTGCACCAGCTCCGAGCGTGCCAACCACAGTGGTCAAAGACGAGTGGGACAAGACCGGCCGCAACGAGCCGTGCCCTTGCAACAGCGGTCGTAAGTTCAAACAGTGTCACGGCAAGTAGATGGCAGAACTCGACGTTGAACTGACCCGCCTCCGAGTCGAACTCGGTGAGGCTGATGACTATCTCCGTATTGGTGAGCTGCGAAATCGTCTCCCGCAGCTGGAGACCGAGATGGGACGCCCCGACCTCTGGGACGATGCCGACCGCGCTCGCTTGGTGCAGACCGAGTTCAGCTCAGTTCGCGAAGATCTCGACCTGTTCGATCGTCTCAACAGCGAGGTCGACGACCTCGAGGTGATGATCGAGATGGCATCGGAAGATGCGTCGTTCGCCACTGAGGCATCGGCGCTTTCGAAGAAGCTCTCAGCGGAGTTCGAGCGCCTCGAGCTCCGGGCGCTCTACACCGGTCAGTACGACGAGGGTGATGCCGTCTGTGAGATCCACTCCGGAGCCGGTGGCACCGACTCCCAGGACTGGGCCGAGATGCTGTTCAACATGTACCGCAAGTGGGCGCAGGTGAACGGTTTCGCCATTGAAGTGACCGAGGCCCAAGAAGGGGCCGAGGCGGGCATCACCGCTGCCACCTTCATCGTGCGCGGCCGCCACGCCTACGGCTTGCTCCAAGCCGAGCGTGGGGTGCATCGGCTCGTGCGAATCTCTCCGTTCGATTCTCAAGCCCGACGACACACGGCGTTCTCGTCGTTCAGCGTCGTTCCCTACATCGAAGATGCCACTGATCAGATTGACATCGACGAAAAAGAGCTCCGGATCGACACGTTCCGCAGTTCCGGTGCAGGCGGCCAGCACGTCAACGTGACCGACTCAGCCGTCCGCATCACACACCTGCCCACCGGCACCGTGGTGTCGTGTCAGAACGAACGAAGCCAGCACCAGAACAAGGATCGCTGCATGCAGATGCTGGCGATGAAGCTGGTCGATCTCGAACGGCAGAAGCGGGAAGACAAGCTCTCCGAAGAAGCGGGCGAGTCCAAGGCCGTCGAGTGGGGAAGCCAGATCCGCTCCTACGTCCTCCAGCCGTATCAGCAGGTCAAGGACGAGCGCTCTGGGCTCACCTCGGGCAACCCCGAGGGCGTACTCGGAGGTGATGTCGGCCCCTTCATGGAGGCGTGGCTTCGTTGGCGTCGTGTGCAAGCTGCCGAGGCTGCCGCGAACTGAGCCGTCCGAGCTGAGAGACTATTGAAGTACGAATCAACTGTCGGCCTGAAGGGCCGATGGAAACTGGCTCTGACGACGGCGGAAGCCTCGTTGGGTGCGGGCCGGAGAACCTCACCATGATCAAGCTCGAAAACGTCACGAAGCAGTACCCCCAACAGGCCGAGGCGGCGCTGATCGATGCCGACGCGGACATCGCCAAGGGCGAGTTCGTTTTCCTCGTCGGACCTTCGGGTTCTGGTAAGTCGACCATGATCCGGCTCATGAACAAGTCGGAGATCCCTGACTCCGGCCGCATCTTCGTCGCTGGGAAAGACATCGGGAAGCTCTCGAGCTGGAAAGTCCCGATGCTGCGTCGCAACATCGGTGCCGTCTTCCAGGACTTCAAGCTGCTGCCGACACGTACTGCAGCTGAGAACGTGAGCTTTGCACTCGAGGTGATCGGCCGTCCCAAGGGAGTCATCAAGACCCAGGTGCCGGCCATCTGCGAATTGGTCGGCCTCGGCGACAAGATGGACAAGTACCCTCACCAGTTGTCTGGCGGTGAGCAACAACGAGTGTCCATTGCCCGTGCGTTCGTGAACCGTCCGCTGATCCTCCTGGCTGACGAACCGACCGGCAACCTCGACCCCCAGACCGCTATTGGCATCATGCGGCTGCTCGACCGGATCAACAAGACCGGAACCACCGTTGTCATGGCTACACACGATCGAGGCATCGTCGACACGATGAAGCGTCGAGTCATCGAGTTGTCTGAAGGCTCGATCGTTCGGGATCAAGCGCAGGGCGAGTACGAGCAGGGCGTTTGATGGCGCTGCGAATCGACTACCTGGCCAAAGAAACCGGCAACAATCTCATCCGTAACCCGTCACTGACGATCGCCACGGTGCTCACCGTTGCGGTGTCGCTGTGCCTGTTGGGTGCATCGTTGCTGATCCGCAGTGGCGTCGACGGACTCAACACCGGTTTCGAAGACGACGTCGAGTTCATCGTGTGGCTGCAACCCGACGCCACGCAAGATCAGATCGACACCGTGGCTCGAGCGCTCAGCGAGTCGCCGTTGATCGAGAGCGAGCGGTACATCACCAGGCAGGAAACGTTCGCTGAGTTCGAGGAGTACTGGCAAGACACTCCAGAGATCTTGGCGGCGGTCGAGCCAGAGCAGTTGCCCACCTCGTTCCGTGTCGTGCCCAACAATCCCGAGCTCGAAGTCGTGCAGAGTTTGGCTGACGAGTACCAGCTGCTTCCGGGCGTACGAGATGTTGCCTTCGCTGGCGAGTTCATCAAGCAGTTGAACAGTTTCACCAGCTCAGCTTCCACCATCATGTTGGTCGCCGCGGCTGGGGCGCTCGTCGCCAGTTCGCTGTTGATGTACAACTCGATCCGAACCGCACTGTTCGCTCGCCGACGCGAAGTCGAGGTGATGCGACTGGTCGGTGCGTCGAATGCTTTCATCCGTATTCCGTTCATTTTCGAGGGCCTGATTCTCGGTGTGTTCGGGGCGCTGTTCAGTGTGCTGGGCGTGTTCGGTTTGAATCGAGTGATCTCCAACAGTGTTGAAGACATTGAACTGAATCTGTTGAAGAACTTTGCGCTCGATCAGTCTGAGCTCGTGCCGATTGCGTTGTGGCTCGTTGCCGCTGGCGCAGTGATCGGTGCGCTTGGCTCCGGCTTTGCCGTGAATCGCTACCTCGACGCCTGACGGGAAGCGCTGCGAGGCGTTTTGTGCCGGGCCGACCCTGAATCCAGCGGCTACTCCCACGTCGTGCTTGGCCTTTCTGCTGAAGTCCTGACTCTTCAGAACTTCGGCAGTCCCATCGGGTTTGGAAACGGCAGGACCCCGGACTCGGTGATCTCGTTGGCCACTGGGGTGAGTCGACTGATGAGCGAGCCGGAACTGCGTGAGGTGTCGGTTGGTGTCATGGCAAGCTCGTCGGTGAGTGCCTCGATCGAGCGCACCAGTTCTTGCCCATCTGAGGTGAGCTGGTTCTGTTCAACGAGGCCGCGATGTTGCAGGCGGACCCCTGCGGCATGCCATTCCTCGTTGCCGAAACCGCGATTGTCGCGCAGCACCTCGTGGGGCGTCCCGTGAGCTGCAGCGTGTAGGTGGTGAGCTTCGCAGCCGTCGATCTGGTGGGACGCCAGAGCGATGACATGACCGTCGCCCCGGTGTTCACGGATCGTTGTGCACAGCTGCCAAAGCTGTTCGACGGGGTCGGCTCGGTGCACGAGTTCGGCATTGGCGGCGAACAGCGGACGTCCCAGCGGCTCGGCCTCGGCGATGAGATCGCAGAGCTCGACATTCAGCGCAGGAAGGGGCGAGGCACTGGTTTCTTGGCGTTGCAGTGTGGGGGAGATGCGACGGAGTGCCGTGGCTGCGGCAGTTGCCCTGACCCGCACGAGCTTGGTCGGTTGAGCGTGTTCCCACGCATCAGGAATCGAGCGTTCCACCATGGGCCGGGCGAAGTTGGCAAACACCGCCTGGACCGGGCCGGCCCCGACTGCTCCCAGCGGTGCGGCTCGGAACCCGAAGTATCCCATCCAGAAGCCTTTGAGTCCGGCCTCCTTCGCTGCCGCAATCGACTCGGGGGCGAAGTAGGTGACAGCGTGGATCGACTCGATTCGCTTCCAGAGTTCCCTGGCGTCCGACATGACAGGAACGTAGTCGCAGTCTCGACGAGGGGGATCAGCCGATTGCTCGAAGTGTCGCAGTGACCGCGGCAGCCAGCACGACGACCAGCCAGAACGGCGCTCTCCGCCAGACGGCGATGCCGCCGACGATCACCCCGGCGGCTCGGGCGTCGATCACCAGCGAGGTGCCCGTGCTGAAGGTCTGCACGGCAACGAGGGCGGCGAGCAGCGCAGGCGGCAGGAGTGCGCCGATCGCTCTCGCCGTTGGTGTCTTCATGAAGCGCCCAAGCCCGAAGGCTCCAGCAGCTTTGAAGAAGTACGAGCCTCCGGCGATGAGCAGTACGGCAGTCCAGCTCATGGGTCTTCGGTCATCGGGGTAGCGAGGAAGCTCGGGCCGGCGATCGCGAGGGCAATGACAGCTCCTGCAGCGGCGAGAAGGATCGGTACTCCAGGCTGAGTGAATGGGACCGCAACGACGGCGATGGTGAAGCCAGTTATGGCGGCAATCCGGCCGGCTTGGTGGCGGAGTGAGGCGGCCGCCAGCGAGATGAAGCCTGCAGGGAATGCGGCATCGAGCCCGAGTGCGTTCGGGTCCCCGATCGACTGGCCGCCCACCGCTCCGACAAGCGTGCCGAGATTCCAGAAGACGAACACCGACAGTCCGCCGACCCAGAATGCGGCCTCGACATCGGCCGGGTCGTTCTGTGCGGTGCCGAGCGCCGTCGACTCGTCGATCGTGACGTGAGCAGCCAACGCCCGTTTCCAGACTGGCCCGCGGATGTGCTGGCTCATCGTGATCGAGTAGAAACCGTTGCGGGCTGCGAGGAGAAGCGCCGAGCCGACGGCGGTCGCCGGTGATCCACCGGCAGCGATGACGCCAACGGCGGCGAATTGTGACGCGCCGGTGAAGACGACCAGAGACATGACCATGGTCTGAGCCACGGAAAGGCCGGCGCTGATCGACAGAACGCCGAAGCCGATGGCGAAGATCCCCGTGGCGAAGCCAACGAGTACGCCGTCTTTCACATAGGGCTTGGTCGGGACAGCGGCCACGCCGGAAGGCTAGGGCTCGGGGACTCGTTCGCAGACGAGCGTGGAGTCCGCAGCCTGACTGTGTAAGGATGTGGGAATGCGCATCGTTGTAGACAGTGAAAAGTGTGAAGGCCACAACCGTTGTTACTCCCTGGCTCCTGAGCTGGTGGACGTTGATGATTACGGCTATGCCACCGCCATTGGTGATGGCAACGTTCCCAAGGAGCTCGAGGACAAGGCTCGACTCGCAGTGGACAACTGCCCCGAGTTCGCCATCACCATCGTCGAGGACTAACTCCCTCCAGGGAGGCTGACCATGACCGACGTCGACGAGACTCCGTCCCCGCCCATCACCGCAACCGTCCAGGATTGGACCAGCGACTACGACATCTTCGATGCCGAGTACATCACCGATCCTTACCCCATTTGGGCTGACCTCCGCAACGAGTGTCCCGTGGCTCACACCGGCCGGTGGGGTGGTTCGTGGTTGCCCACGAAGTACGAAGACGTCGTGGCGATGGCTCGGATGGTTCCGGAGCTTTCGTCGGCCGATCCAATCGTGGTTCGGCCTCCCGAAGCGGATCAGATCATCGCACCCGGCGGCTCGTATCACACGGTGAATGCCCCGCCGATCAGCGCTGATCCGCCCATCCACACATGGTCGCGGCGGCTCCTTCTCCCGGCGTTCTCGCCGAAGGCGACCGAGGGGCATCAGCCAGGAACCGTGGCGCTGTGCCACGAATTGATCGACGGTTTCATCGACGAGGGCCGCTTCGACGGAGCGGTCCAGTACGCCCAGCAGATCCCGCCGCGTGTCATCGCCAATCTGATGGGCATCGATCCGAATCAGGCGGACCAGTTCGTTGACTGGGTTCGCGGCACGCTCGAACTCGGGTTGTCGAACCCTGCGATTCGCGAGAAGTACCGCGGCAAGATCGCCGAGTTCTTCATGGGTGAGATCGCTGACCGGCGGGCCACTCCGCGAGACGACCTCATCACCTACCTCTGCGAAGTCGACATCGAGGGCCAGAAACTCAGCGACGAGCACGTCCAGGGGATGTGCAACCTGATGTTGGTGGCCGGGATCGACACCACCTGGAGTTCGATTGGCTCGGCCATCTGGCACCTCGCCAGCCATCCTGAGGATCGAGAGCGGCTCGTCAACGAGCCAGAGCTCATCCCATCGGCGGTTGAAGAATTCCTTCGGGCGTATTCGCCGGTGACGATGGCCCGAGTGGTGTCTGACCCCGAAGGCGTCGACTTCAACGGTTGTCCGATGTCGTACGGCGACAAGATCCTCATGAACTTCCCGGGAGCGAATCGTGATCCCGACGTCTTCGAGAATCCGGACGATGTCATCATCGATCGTGAACGCAATCGTCATGTCGCGTTTGGCGTTGGCATCCATCGTTGCGCTGGCTCGAACCTCGCTCGTATGGAGATGCAGGTGGCGATTGAGGTGTTGCTCGAACGCATCCCCGATTTCCATCTGGCGGATCCGTCAGCAGTCACGTGGGCTGGCGGCCAGGTGCGCGGTCCCCGCATTCTTCCGATCGCCTTCTGAACACTCACACAACATTGCACAGGGCATCACCGCGGTGACCTAGGTTGACGCCCGTGATCTGGTGGATTGTTCTTGGTGTCATCGCTGCTCTGCTCGTTCTGATCGCCGTACTCGGTGTGATCGATCTCGTGCAGACCAAGCATGCGGTCCGGCGGAACTACCCGGTGGTCGGGCGTCTCCGGTATCTCCTCGAGAAGATCGGGCCAGAGCTCCGGCAGTACATCGTCACCGACAACGACGAGGAACGACCGTTCAGTCGTGATCAACGACGCTGGGTCTATGCAACGGCCAAGAGCGAGAACCCGTACTTCGGGTTCGGCACGGACGCGAAGTTCAGTGATCCGCAGTATCCGCTGATCCGCCACGCCGCGTTCCCTCATCGAGGCGACGAACCAGCGAACTCAGCGGTGCCGTGCGTAAAGGTGCTCGGCGAGTGGCGGGCAAGGGAACACGCGTTCCGTCCGGCCTCGGTGGTGAACATCTCGGCAATGAGTTTCGGATCGCTGTCCGGAGCCGCCATCGAGGCGCTCAACAAGGGCGCGGCGATGGCCGGGGCACTGCACAACACCGGCGAGGGCGCCATCAGCAAGCACCATCAGCACGGTGGAGAACTGACGCTGCAGATCGGGACGGGCTACTTCGGTGCTCGTGGTGCCGACGGCCGGTTCTCCATCGACACGTTGGTCGAGTCACTGGCTCGGGCGCCGGTGCGATCGATCGAGATCAAACTCAGCCAGGGAGCCAAGCCTGGTCTCGGTGGTGTCCTGCCGGCAGCGAAGGTGACACCAGAGATCGCGGAGGCTCGAGGCGTGCCCGTCGGCATCACCGTGGCGAGTCCATCGTCTCATGCCGAGTTCGACTCGGTTTCTTCGATGGTCGACTTCATCGAACGGATCGCCGACGCCTCCGGCCTCCCGGTCGGCATCAAGTCCGCCGTCGGCGAACGAGCGTTCTGGGCCGAGTTGGCAGAACACATGTCGTCGAGCGGCCGCGGACCGGACTTCATCACGATCGACGGTGGTGAAGGTGGAACGGGAGCCGCGCCGCTGGTCTTCAGCGACCATGTGAGCCTGCCGTTCCGCGGAGGGTTCGCCGAGGCATACCGAAGTTTCGCCCTGCAAGGAATGCACGATCGGGTGGCCTGGATCGGAGCCGGCAAGCTCGGCTTCCCCGGCGAGGCGTTGCTGGCGATGGCTTTGGGCGCCGACATGATCAACGTCGGGCGAGAAGCCATGCTCGCCGTCGGCTGCATCCAAGCGCAGAAGTGTCACACCGGACACTGCCCGACTGGCGTCGCCACCCAGCAGAAACGCCTCGAGCGGGGGCTCGATCCGACCGACAAATCGGTTCGAGTCGCCAACTACCTGATGGGACTACGTCACGACATGCTGCGGTTGTCCTATGCCTGCGGGGTCGAGCATCCGTCGCTGGTCACCGGCGAGGCGATCGAGTTGTTGCTGGAGGGCGATCGAAGCGAGTCGCTCTGGAGTCGGTACAGCTATGAGCCTGAGTGGCACGTCTCGTCGAACGAGGCGGCCATGACGGATTTACGAGCGGTGCTCTCGACGCTGCCAAGGGCCTGAGCCAGCGCGCTCTTCTGATTGACGGGGTTGGCTGTTTGTTCGTTGCCGTCAACCAGCGACGAGCAAACGGACGATCGCGACAATGGCGCCGAAGGCGCAGATCGACAAGATGATGGGCCGCAGCTTTTCGTCGATGTAGGGGATGATCCAACGCGAGCTGTAACTGCCGATCACCGAGAAGGGCGCCAGTGCCATTCCGGTGCGAGCGTCGGTGGCGTCGACCTTGCCGCTGATGCTGAGGATCGTGAGGCTGAGCGGTGCCCCGAAGAGCATGATCGAGGTCATCGTCGATCGAAGTCGAGGGCCCGCTTCGTGCTGGAACAGCATGGCAAGCGGCGGACCACCGATCGACACTGCGGTACCGAACAGGGCCGAGATCACGCCAGCGACGATCAAGTTGGGCTTCGTCTTGGGGACGGCGGGAGCCCAGAACGACAGCGCTACCGCAGCCAGAACCGTGACGCCTGCCATCAAACCGATGGCGCGCGCCGAGGCCACGCTGAGGATCAGCACCGCCAGCCCGATTCCTGGGATCCGACCGGCAGTCACCAGACCAACATCGCGCCAGACCGCGCCGCCCCGGTGACGCCACGCCAGACTCAGCACCATGGGGATTGCCACGATGAGCGTGGTCTGGGGCAGGAGTTCCGGCTCGTTGATCACGAGCACGGGGAACGCAACCAGAACCATGCCGAAGCCAAGCGAGCCCTGGACCATTGCACCAACGCAGAGCGCAAGCGCCACAACGACGAACTCGAACCCGACCACATGCATGCCGGGCTCCTTCCTTTCGTCGCGACCCGCTCGGTGACACTAACGGGGCCGCGAACTTGCTCCGCCCCATCGGGTCGGTCACGCTGAGCCGATGAACTACGACGAGATCCGCTACGAGGTCAGCGAGCGAGTGGCGACCATCACCCTCAACCGTCCAGATCGGTTGAATGCGTTCACTCGCAAGATGATGGACGAGCTCATTGATGCCTTCGACCAAATCGATGCCGACGACGAGGTGAGAGCTGTCGTGGTGACCGGTGAAGGTCGTGGCTTCTGCGCTGGTGCCGAGCTCGGTGATGCTGGCGGCGACACGTTCAATGCCGGTGCGCGGGGTCGGGACCCCGCGAAGGTGAATCGAGACGGTGGCGGACAGGTCAGCTTGCGCATTTTCGAGTGCACCAAGCCGGTGATCGCTGCGATCAACGGCCCCGCCGTCGGCGTCGGCATCACGATGACGCTGCCGATGGACATTCGCTTTGCCGAGGAGAGCGCCAAGATCGGCTTCGTCTTCGCCCGGCGCGGCATCGTCCCCGAGGCCTGCTCGTCGTGGTTCTTGCCTCGCCTCGTCGGTATCAGCCAGGCAACCGAGTGGTGCTTCACCGGACGGGTGATGCTCGCTCCGGAGGCCGCCGAGGGAGGTCTGGTCAAGCTGGTCCCGGACGGAACTGCCTACGACCGAGCCATGGAGCTGGCGAAAGAGATCGCCGTGCACGCTGCGCCGGTGAGTGCCGCGCTCACACGCCAGATGTTGTGGCGGGGCTTGACCTTCGATCACCCCATGCAGTCACACCGAGTGGATTCTCGGGCCATCCAAGACCTCGGCGGCATGGCTGATGCCAACGAAGGCGTCGTGAGCTTCCTCGAAAAGCGCGACCCGGACTTCACGCTGAAGCCGAGCCAGGACACCCCCGACGTCTTCGTCGATTGGGTCGATCCCGAATTCTCCTGACGAGGCGCGGTTGGGAGGGGTCGGCCCCTCCCAACCGCGCTCAGGGCACTAGATCTGGGCCAGGAGTGCGATGCCGGTGCGGTAGAAGTCGAGGGCTGCTGCTCGTTGGTCGTCGGCGGCCACCAGGTCGGCGTAGGGCAACACAGCGCCGGTGAACCCTTCTGCGTTCCAATAGTCGTTGTCGCTGACGGGGCCCCACGGTCCGACGTAGAGGTAGGGCTCGACTGAGTTGTGATCGCCGGGAGAGCCGCCGATGCTCGCCCGGCGGCCCTTGTCCTGATCGCCGATCTCGATGGCCGGATCGAAGTGCCCAGGCCACAGCTGCACTCGACCGGGGTTGGCGTCGGCCGGGGTTTCCGCCCGCAACTCTTCGAGCACGGAGACCACAAAGCCGAACCAGTTGCCGAGGAAGGAGCCCGTCTCTTCTTGTAGATCCAGCGTGCGATCGCGGTCGCCGAGTTCGGGGACATCGCCTTCGGCGGCCACGGTGGTGACCTCGACGCCGAGGAATGTCGCTGCGTCGTTCAACGACGTGGGCTGATGGGTGCGAGCTGTGGCACCTTGCTGATCGACCAGCGTGTTGCCCACCATGCGAACCTGGCGGTCGTCCCCGAAGAACGGGGTGCCGAAACCACCAGCAGCGAAGCGCAGGCCGAATTTGCCATTGCTCTCGTGACGAGCCGCGGCAACGACGGAGTAGGCCAGGCGATGAAAGTCGCCGCGGCTCGATGCGTAGCCATCAGGGACGGCTCCCAACTGATTCCAGGGGCCGAGCCAGTGAGCGCGAGCAAACTCGGCGAGTTCAGGGTCGTCGGCACCGAGTTGTTGCCACGTCGACTCGCCACGAGCGGAAGGCACAACGGTCATGGCTGGATCGGCGTCGCCAAGACTGGCGGGGTCGTCGGCGAAGAAATCGCCGTCATCGACCGCCGGCGCTGATGGTTCGAGTACCCGTGCGCTCAAGCCTGCGGGAAGCCGCTGTTGTGCCTCAGCGAGTGCGTTTCGGGCGGCAGTGAGATCGGTCATTTCTGCTCCAGTGTTTCTGTGGATGACCCGAAGCGGGTCCGGTAGTTGGTGGTGGGGCCGGATTCGACCATGTCGTCATGATCGTCCGCCATGTGCTCGAACCAGGCGCCGTATCGGCGGGCCAACGGGCCAGCGGTGACGCCGTGGAGGAAGACGCTAGCGAGCACCGTCCATGTCACGATCGAGAGCACGGCATCGCCCCCACCTTCGGACGCTCCCTCGACGACGATCAGGGCGAAGACGATCGAGGCAATGCCTCGGGGACCGAACCAGCCGAGGAACGCAACCGTTCGCCAATCGGCTCGGGTGCCCCACATCGCCACGGCGACGGGAAGCATGCGACTGACCGTGAGGCTGCCGAGGACGCAGACAGCGATGGCAAAGGTGAGGCCCGATGCCGCCTCTGGGACGATGACGTTGCCGAAGACAAAGAAGCTGAGGGCGGTGAGCAGGCGGCTGCTGTCCTCGGTGTATTCAATGCTGTGCTCTGAACGGTTCGATCGGGTCCCGAACACAATCCCGGCGACGAACGCGGCGATGAAACCGTTGCCATCGGCGGCGGTGGCTCCGGCAAGCGCGAGCACTGCGAAGGCGAGCGTCGTGAGCTGAGCGTTGATGCCGTCGATCCAGCCGTGTCTTGTTGCTCGTTCGATAGCGAGGGCGCCGAGCACGCCGATGGCGATACCGATGGCCACGCCGACACCGATCTGCTGGGCGGCGAAACGAATCCAGAAGCCCGAGTCGGCTTCTTCACCGGCAGCGAGGGCGGCGAAGAGAAAGACGGCGGGCAATGCAATGCCGTCATTGAGCCCGGATTCGACGTTCAGGCTTTGACGGACCCGGAGGGGGACCGACCGTTCTTCGACGACCGCCTGGCCGAGTGCGGCATCGGTCGGGGCGAGGATGGCGGCAACCAGCGCGGCCTGCCAGATGTCGAGTGACGGCAGGATCAGGGCGATCATTCCGGTTCCGAGCAGGATCGAAAGTGGCAGACCGATGCCGAGCAAACGAGTCGGCAGCCCCAGTTCGCGACGCAGCGAGGCGGTGTCGATTCGCGACGCATCGCTGAACAGAATCAGCGCGAGCGTGACTTCTGCGAGGAGGGCAACCGATTCCGACTCGATGTCGATTTCGACGACGCCGGTGGCGTGTGTGGCGATACCGGCCACGACGAACACCATGGGCATCGTGATCGGCGAGCCTTCGAGCCGGCGGCTGACCAGCCCGAAAGCGACCACCACGCCGGCGACGATGCAGACCTCGAGAGCATTCACGAGCGCTAGAGCAGAGCGGCGTCGGTCATGACCTCGACGAGCGCTGGACCCGGATGAGCGAGAGCGTCTGCAATGGCACCGGCGAGATCTGCCGCATCGGTAACTCGTTGGCCTTTGACGCCACACAGCTCAGCCATGTCTGCGAAGTTGGGATTGTGCAGGCTGGTCTGCCAGACGTCGAACTCGGCGACGCGCTGTTCTTTCGAGATCTTGCCCAGCTCGCAGTTGTTCATCAGCACGTGGGTGATGTTCATGCCGTACTTGGCCGCTGTGGTGAGTTCCATGGCGTACTGGCCAAAGCCGCCGTCGCCGGACACGGAGATGACCTGGCGACGGTCACCAACGGCGGCCCACGCCCCCATCGCGGCGGGGAACGAGAACCCGATCGAGCCGAGGTAGCCCGACATCAAGACGCTCTGTCCCTGTTGCGCTTCGAAGTAGCGGCCGAAGCTGTACGTGTTGTTGCCAACGTCAACGCAGATCACCGCATCAGATGGTGCGGCTTCGCTCAGCGAAGCGAACAGCGAGGCTGCGTTGATGCCCTTGTCGTGATCGTCGAGTCGGCGACTTGCCTTCTCATCCCGCCAGATACCCCAGCGTTCCGCGACTTCGGCTCGATGATCGACACACACGCGATCGCTGATGGCGGCTTGCAGCGCCTTGGCGGTGACCGCTCCGTTCCCCTGGACTGCAATGTCCACCGGGTGGAATCGGCCGAGCGCCATCGGGTCTTCGTCGACTTGGATGATCGGCTTGTAGGCGGCGATGCCGGTGTGGTTCGAGAAACTGGCCCCGAAGACCAGGATGAGATCGCTCTCGTTCATGAACCAGCTGGCGATCGGGGTGCCGGAGCGGCCGAGTACACCGCAGCCGAGCTCGTGATCGTCGCCGATCTGCCCCTTCGCCTTGAAGGTGGTGACGACGGGAGCGCCGAGGTGCTCGGCCAATTCGATGATGGCGTCCATTTCATGGCGGACACCGGCACCCACGACGATCATCGGTCGCTTGGTGGTCGCCAAACGCTCGGCGGCAGCGGCGAGGGCGGCAGCAGGGGGAGCGATGGCCCGGTCGCCAAAGCGCCCGTCGGGTCCGCCCGCTGGTTTGTCAGACGGAAGGGTCTGGGCGTCGTCAGGAAGAACGAGATGGCCGACACGGCGATCGATCAAGGCGGACTTGCACGCCAGCGTCATCATTTCAGCTGCGTCTGCCGTGGCGTGGACACTGCCCGAGTAGCCGGACACGTCGCTGAACACGGCCTCGAGATCGACATCTTGGAAGGCGCCCCGGCCCTGTTGGGAGGTCGCCACTTGGCCGCTGATAGCGAGGACGGGGGAGCGATCGACCTTGGCGTCGTAGAGGCCCGTGAGCAGGTTCGTCGAGCCGGGGCCGGCGATGCCGAAGCATGCGGCGAGCTCGCCGGTCAGCTTTCCGTACGCCGTAGCAGCGAACGCTGCGGCGCCTTCGTGACGAATCCCGAAGAAGCGAAGATCGCCGCGGTCCTCCGCTCGGCGCATGGCATCAGCGAATCCGAGATTCGAGTGACCGACCATGCCGAACACCGAGTTGACGCCCCAGTTGACCATGGTCTCGACCAGCACGTCGGAGGTCGAGCGCTGGTGAGGTTCCGGATCGGCGATGTCGACCCAGAGTTCCTCGCCACGCACTTCGACGGGGTGACTGGGAATACCGTCACCGTGGGCGCCCGGCGATTGGCCGGTGATTGGGTGGTAGTCGTAGCCGTGCCACGGGCAGCGCAGCCAGCAGGAGTCTTCGGCGCCGGGTTCGATGGAACCCTCGCAGAGCGGCCCGCCCTGGTGAGGACAGGCGTTGTCGATCGCGCCGAACTGGCCCTCGTGATGCGACACCGCCAGGCTGGTGGTGCCGATCGTGACGGTGGTGACCCGGCCCTCGGGCAGTTCGTCGAGGTCGAGTGCTTTGTGCCAGGGCATGGGAGGTCTCCGGGTCGAACGAGCGGTTTGTCTCGGAGAGACTAGGTGACGATCCGATGCCCTTCTGGTGACGAAGGGACAGCTCGTGGTCAGGACTGGACAGTTCCGAGGACATACGGTCAACCTGCGAGGCGGCCAAGAACTTCCGGTCAGGCGAAATCCGCAACCGCATCCCACAGTTCGGCGACGCGAGCTGACGTGGTGCGGGTGTTGGGAAGATAGGCCTCCGGACGACGACGACGATCGAGCCAGAAGCCATCCGTGCCGATCTCTGATTCCGGTGCGGCCGTGAGCCACACGATCGTGTCGGCGCCTTCCTCTGGAGTGCGGAGGAGCGGACCGATGATCTTCTCGAACCCAGGAAGCGCATCGGACACGCCAGGGGTAGCGGACCATCCCGGGTGCATGGCGTGCACCGTGATCCCCTTCGGTGCCAGTCGAAGCGCCCACTCGCCTGTCAGGTCGACCTGAGCCCGCTTGGCTCGCGAGTAAGCCAGGGTGCCCGAGTAGTTCTTGGTGGTCTGCAGGTCCTTGAGGCTGATCGGATTGCCGTACATGCCGCCACTGCTGACGGTGATCACCCGGGGGTCATTGCCTCGCTCGAGCGCAGGAATTGCTCGCTCGGTCAAGATAAAGGGGGCGACGACATGGGTGGCGAAGGTGAGCTCGAGACCGTCATCGGTCTCGGTGCGGGTGTTCATCAGGGCGCCGCCGTTGTTGACGAGCGCATCGAGCGACGCGAGGGCGCCGAGTTCGTCGCCAGCGGAGCGAACAGCCTCTCGATCGCCCAGGTCGACCACGATCGATTGAACGGATCCAGTTCCCATGCCCGAGAGTCGGTCGGCAAGAGCATCGAGCTTTGTGGGATTGCGGGCGAGCAGGATGAGGTTCGCGCCGCCTTCGGCCAAGCGTTCTGCTGTCGCTTGACCCAGCCCGCTGGTCGGGCCGGTGATGGCGACCGTACGGCCGGTGACGTCGGGCTCGGCCCAGTCGAACATGCGGGACCGAATGGCGGGGCCGACCTTGGTGAAACTCGGAACGATCAGTGCATCGAGGATGGCGTCTGCTGCGGAACGAAGGGGCATCCCAAGAGACTGTCAGGACCAGACCATGTGTCGCTCACCGGGCGCCCGATGTCACCTTTGCACTCATCAACCCTGAGATTCGAGGAGCACCTTGACTTGGTGCCCCTTGCCAGCGGGGACGAGCAGGTGGTCGTGGTAGAAGCCAGCGAGCACATTGCACGGAATGCCTTCGTTGGTCAGCATCTGCGCCACCGCCGCCGTGAGACCGACGGCATGCAGGGATGAATGGACCTCGAGGGTCAACCAGGCAGCAGGGAAGTCGTAGGGCAAACCGTTGGCATCTGCTTCATCGGTGGTGATCACGAGGGTGATGGCCTCGTCCTCGGCGATCATTGCGGCGGCTGAGCTACGGAGCTCTTCGCTCGGCGATGCCAAGCTGACCAGGCAGTAGGTGGCGTCTCGCATGCTCACGCGCATTTCGGAGAGCATCGCTTGGAGATCCATCGCCCCGGTCATGGACGCAGCGTAAGCGCTACGTTGTGGCCAGTGAGGGCATGAGGGAATGTTCGCACCAAGTCGACGGTGGAGGGACCCATGACGACACCATCTGAAACGCCGCTGTACGTGTGGCGTCGCAACATCGAACGACACCCGAGCCCTTGGGTGTGGTGGGTGATCGGAGGACTGGGCCTGCTCTGCGGGTTCGGAGCGTTCGCGGCCTACATGGCCGACGACACGGGACAGATCCCGACGTTTGCCGTTCTCTGGGCGGTCGTCTCGTTGCTCGTCTGGCTGATCCCGAGGGCCTATGACTGGGGGCGCCGGCGGAAGCCAGACATTCTCATGGAGGGACGAGACATGGTGTGGGGCAAGAAGCGAGTGCCGATCGACCTCGTCGATCGATGGTCGGCTCGACGTCAGACGACGAGCACCTACAACGGCACCGTCAGCTCGAGCATGACGATCGGCATCGTGATCTTCAAGATGAGCGACGGCAGGAAGGACGTGACCTTCAACTTTCCCCACCTCACCGAAGCGGAGCTGATCGACCTCACTGCTGCCATCGAGCCCGTCCTCCCGGGGCGACAGATCAACGAGCAATGAGCAACGGCCAGTCGAGCTGATGTTCCCGATCGTCGCCTCGACTGATGCGCTCAGACCGGCGTTCGGCGGCCCGCATCCAAGGTCAAGCCCGGCGGTGACGATCGTGTCGTCGCTGACGAAATGGCCACAGCTCCCCGGCGTACCGGCCGATGGCTCGGAGATCTCTCGGATGTCGAGGCAAGAGACGCGAGCCGGCGGCTCGAATCCCAGCCAGCCTCCGGCCCGGTGTTCGGAGTTCGCCAGCGAGGATCCAGGCAATGACTCGGTCGTCGAGCGGTCCGACGCCGAGTCGGCGCCGTTGCGTCTCGTGCTTGTCACGAATGTGGTCGAGAGCGATCCAGCCGCCACTCCGATCACCGATCATCTGTCCTGGCCAGACTCGGTAGGTCAACAACTCCTCGTCTAGCAAGACCGGCTCGGCGGCGGCCGTCAGACGAATCCAACAGTCCCAGTCGGCGAAGTACCGCATGCGCTCGTCCCAGCCACCCACGCTGTGGAGCAAGTCGGTGGTCACGAGGACCGAGGACGGTCCGGCGGGCACGGGGTTGTGCGTGAGGAGTCGCTGCGTCAGCGTGTTCGTTGCTTGCAGTTGGATGAGCCGTTCCAAACTCCAGCTGTCGAGGTGGTTGCCCTCGGTGTCGACGCGTTCCGCCGCCGTCAGGCACCAGCCCGATGATTCGCCAAGCGCGTTGATCTGACGGGCCAGCTTTCCAGGCTTCCACCGATCGTCGTCATCGCAGAACGCAACGAGATCACTGGTGACGGCATCGAGCCCGAGCTGTCGTGCCGCCCCCTCGCCGATGTGTCCTGGTGTGTTCAGCACCAGGACTCGTTCGGCAAGTTCGCGTGGTGCAGTCTTCCCGCTGTCATTCACGAGAATGACCCGAGTCGCGACGTCGACCTGGGCTTCGATGGCGGCGATGGCTTCGGCAACGAACTGCCAACGGCCGAGGGTGGGAACCACAACGTCGATCAACACGTCGGGTTGGTCCTGTTGGCCCATCAGCAGAAGAGAATAGCCCTTCTGTCTCCGAGGATGCGATGGCACCATCGGTGGATGAGGATCGCCAGGCGACTTGTTCTCGCGCCACACGTTGACGATGAAGTGCTTGGCTGTTTTGCCTTTCTTGGACCGGAGACCGAGGTCGTGTACTGCGGCATCGAAGATCGGCCGTCTCGGAGCGAGCGCGAAGCCGAGCGTGATGCGTCTGCTGGTGCCCTTGGGTTCACCCACCGGAGCCTCGAACAGCCGGTGAACTCGTTCGCCACGAGTGATCTCATCGGACGTTTCGAAGCGATCATCAACGAGCAGCAACCGCGCACCGTGTTGCTGCCTGAGCCGTCATACAACCAGGATCATCGAGCCGTGTACGACGCTGCCATCGCTGCCACTCGCCCGCACGACACCAACTGGCGGGTGGATCAGGTCCTGATCTACGAACAGCCCGACAGTGTCGTATGGCGTCACGGGCCAATCGAACAACCCAACGCTTTCGTTCCCATCGACGTCGACGCGAAGATCGAGGCCTACCTCCGCTATCCATCGCAGGTGCGGGGGCACCGGTCGCCCGATCACGTGCGAGCGCTCGCCGCCATGCGAGGTGCCCAGATCGGCGTCGCGGCCGCAGAAGCGTTCCATGTCCGCAGGATCATTCTGGAGATGTCATGAAACAGCGAGCACTCATCACAGGGGGGCTCGGATTCATTGGTGTCCAGCTGACTCGCCATCTGTTGGATTTTGCCCCGGAGCTCGATCTCACGGTGGTCGACGATCTCAGTGGCACGCAAACGGCGTGGGACGATCTGGTGGACCGGGTCGACATCGTCAATGACGACATTCGCTCGCTCGATGCCACGACCGCCGGGTTCGATCAGGTGTGGCACCTGGCGAGCCCGGTTGGGTCGCTCGGGATCCTCGGTTGCTCTGGCCGTATCGCCGGCGACATCATCAGCGTGGCCGAGCACGTGCACGAGATCGCTGCGAATTCCGGCGCATCGTTGCTGTACGTGTCGTCTTCGGAGGTCTACGGGCGAGAGGGGCAACACGACGAGGATGCCGACCTCATCGTGCCGAACCGCCGAGGCGCCCGAATGGAATATGCGATCGGCAAGCTCGGTGCGGAACACGTTCTCGCCAATCGCGCAGTGGATAGCGGGATACGACTGAACATCATTCGCCCCTTCAACTGTGCGGGACCGGAGCAGAGCGCAGCGATGGGTTTCGTCATCCCGACGTTCGTTCGAGCTGCGCTGGCCGGTGAGCCACTGCCCGTTCACGGCGATGGTTCGGCCCGTCGAGCCTTCGTGCACGTCCGCGACCTGGTCGCAGGTCTGGTGGCAGTCCAACGGCATGGCGAGGCTGGTGCGGTCTACAATCTGGGGCAAGCTGAGGGAGCTCTCTCGATCGGCGAACTCGCCGAGCGAGTCGTGGCCCGACTCGAGAGCTCCTCCGCCATCATCTCGGTCGATCCAAAGGCCACCCACGGGCCGCACTGGCTCGATGCGTTCGACAAGATCCCGAACATCGAACGGGCCACGACCGACACGGGTTGGCGGCCAAGTTTGGATCTCGATCAGATCATCGATGAGGTTGCCGCCCACATTCTCGCCGCCGATGTTCGCGTCTGATTCGCTCGGGGATACCGACTCGAACGTTGTCGATCTCGGCGGCAGCCGCTTCCGGCCGACGACTTCGAAGGGCTTGGCGGCTGCGGTCGATCGGGTGCAGCGTGATGACAGCCTTCCGCCGTTGACGATCGGGTACGTGAACCCTCACGTGATCGCCACTGCGGCAACGTCCGCGGTGGTGACCGCCCATCTCGAGCGATGCGACCATGTGTGTGTTGACGGTGTCGGTGTCTGGTTGGCTGCCCTCGTTCGAGGGGTGCGGACCGAGCGATTGCGGGCCCACCGAGCCTTTGATGACCTCCTCCTTCGCGGGGCGTTCAACGGCAAGATGTTGGTGATCGGGATCGAAGCCGAATTCGTCGACGCGGCAGCTGCCCGCATCGCTGCGAGCGCTCCTGATCTCGATGTCGTCGGCACCGTCGACGGCTTCGCACCTGATGCGTCGATCGCCTCAGCCTTGGCTGAGGTCGGAGCAGTCGATGTGGTGATCATCGGCGCTGGGTCGCCTCGCTCGGAGCACATTGCCGAGCTGGTGGTCGCATCCGGGCAAGCCCGGATCGTCATGCATGTCGGCGCTGGCACGCTGAAGGTCCACGCCGGTGAGCGTCAGCATCCGCCGGAAATTCTCGATCGGTCGGGGTTGGGCTGGATCCATCGGTTGATCACCGAGCCCCACACCCGCCATCGGTACCTCGTTGGCATTCCTGCGTTCGTTCGTTTGGTCCTTCGACCACCCACCCCATCACGTGGAGTCACTTCATGAGAGTCATCTTTGCCAACCCGGCGTGCCGCCGCCCGATCGACGATCAACGCGAGCGGTACATGATGGGAGCCGGTGTTCGATTCCCCTGGTCGCTGCTCAAGCCGATCGACGAACGCCCGAGGTTCTCGCTCTTCCCGATGTTCCTCGGTTACGCCGCGGCTCTGGCTGAACGGGCCGGGTTCGAAACGCTGGCCATCGATGGTGTGGCGTTGGATCTGAGCGATGAGGTGCTCCTCGATCGGGTGACCGGCATCCAGCCTGATGTCGTGGTCATGCAGCCGAATGCGTTGATGATCAACGATGTTGCGCGCTTGACCGACGACATCAAGCGCCGATGCGGCGCGACCATCGTGCTCGTTGGTGAACATGTGTCGGCCGAGACAGCGGAGACGTTCGAGCTGGCCCCAGCGGTCGATCACGCCGTCATGGGAGAATTCGAGTGGGGTCTGCTCGCTCTGCTCGAAGCGCTGCGGGACGAGTCCGAGGTTGCGGGTTTGCCGGGCGTGGCCACCCGCGTTGGTGGTCAACTGCTGCCGGCAGAGGGTCTCGCTCCGCCTGTCGAGGACCTCGATGCGCTGCCACGGCCTGCCCGCCACCTCTTTCCCGCCTGGTTCGACACCGACATGTCGACCTATCGAGACGGGTTCAATCAGCTCGAACCGGCCTATGACATGCATGCGACCCGCGGGTGTCCGTACCGCTGCAACTTCTGTGTGTGGGTCCAGGTGCTGTACGACAACGGCAGGCATCGTCGCCGTGACGTCGACGATGTGATCGACGAGATGATCGAACTCCGGAACACGTTCGGAGCCAAGGAGATCTATTTCGACGACGACAACTTCACGGCGCACCGAGGTTGGGTCAACGAGTTCTGTGCGGCGATGAAGCGCCGTGACGTGGACATCCCGTGGTCGGTCCTCGCCGACGCCATTGCCCTAAACGATGGACTGATGGAAACCATGGCCGACGCTGGTTGCATCGGCATCAAGTTCGGGCTCGACTCAGCAGACGCCGAGGTGCTCCGAGCCACCGACAAGCCCCTGAAGGTCAGCAACATCGAACCCTTGGTCAACGCTGCGGTTCGGCTTGGGGTCAAGACCCACATGACGGTGGTGGTCGGTCTCAGTGGGGAAACGCCCGAGTCCCTCGAACGAACCTTCGCGTTTGCCTGCGGTCTGGACATCGATTCGATCCAGATCTCGATGGCCACACCGGTGCCCGGCACCAAGTTCTATGAGGAAGCCAAAGCCTCGGGCGCACTCAAACTCGACTCGTGGGACGCGCTTGACGGCTACAGCACGGCGGTCCTCGGCTACGAGCACCTCTCCCAGGATGATCTCGAAGTCTTCATGCGCAATGTGCAGAGCCGCTGGCTGCGGGCTCGACTGCGTCACCCGAAATGGGTCGTCCGCCAGACCAAGTACCTCTGGAGAGTTGGCACGGCCACGGGGCTGCGCGGTATGGCTGCTCGCATCCGGCGGGGAGTCCAAGTCGCTGCGGGCGATGGCCAGATCCTGGTGACCGGCCCGCAACAGTCGTCACCCGTGGATGCGCCGCCCTCAGAGGATCCCGGGGTGACCAGCGGCTTGGAGATCACGTCGAAGCGCTTGATGCGTAAGTGAGTCGCTGACGATCGACCAGGGGCCGCGGCCCGATCACGGGCCGTGCGGTCACCGAAGTTCGAGACCTCCTGAACACGCGGCGCCTACGCTCTCGACGTGGCCAGACGGAATCAGTTGAATGTCGATGTGCTGCGCGGTCCACTCGGTGGCTCGGCCGAGGACCCCTCTCGGCGCTGCATGAAAGCGATCCCATGAGAGACAGCGTCGATTCCGCAACGAACGAGTTCGGTCAGCCCGTTGGTCGCGTGTTGGACGACTGGTCCTCCGCACGACCCCCTGGACGCATGGCGTTGCTCGGACGGACGGTTCGTTTGGAACCGCTGTCGCTCGACCACGCAGGGGAGCTGTACGAAGCTTTTCTGACGGCACCGCCCGGCCATTGGACGTACATGCCATGGGGACCTTTTGTGTCGAAAGAGGCCTACGTCGAATGGGTCGAAGCGGCCGTGGTGACTGATGCGGCGGAGTATCTGACGATTCATACCGCAGCGGGTGTCCCGCTTGGTGTGGCTGGCTACTTGGCGATCGAGCCAGCGATGGGTTCGGTCGAGGTCGGCGGGATCACGTTTGCACCGACGTTGCAGGGGACCACCGAAGCAACGGAAGCGATGTACCTGATGATGGCTCACGCGTTCGACGACCTCGGCTACCGCAGGTACGAGTGGAAGTGCGACGCACTGAACGGGCCCAGTCGAGCCGCTGCTGAACGACTGGGCTTTGTCTACGAAGGGCTGTTCGCCCAGCATCGAGTGGTGCGAGGCCGCAATCGTGATACGGCCTGGTTCGGTTTGACGGACCGCAGGTGGCAAGCCGAGGTGAAACCTGCGTTTCTGGCGTGGTTGGCGCCGAACAACTTCGATGCAGCCGGACGGCAACGAGAACGGTTGGAAGATCTGCGGGGGATCGAGACCTCGAGATCTGACCTGTCGTGCTGATCTAGAGTCCATGGCTCACGACGAGGGAGCATCGATGGCCGAGAACAAGACGAAGATCAACGAGGTCGATCCGGTCGAGTTCGTTGCTGCCGTTGAACACCCGACAAGACGAGCCGATGCCGAGGTGTTGCTCGATCTGATGAGCCGAGCGAGCGGGTGTCCGCCGAAGATGTGGGGGCCGTCGATCATTGGCTTCGGCCGGTACGAGTATCGCTATGAGACCGGTCGTGAAGGTGAGTTCATGCTGACCGGCTTCTCGCCCAGGAAATCGAACCTCTCGATCTACATCCTTCCCGGGTACGACGACATCGCTGAGCAGCTCGACCGGCTCGGCAAACACAAGAAGGGGAAGAGCTGCCTCTACATCAACAAACTGGCCGATATCGACATTGACGTGTTGACCGAGATCGTCACCGAGTCGGTGGCTCGAATGCGAGCGGACTACACCACGTTCGACGTCTGACTTCGGAGCGCAGTGCCCGGGCCTGATCGTCGGGGAGAGGTAGCGGCAGGTCGGCGCCGAGGATGCCACCTGGACACTGTGGCACGAAGACGCTGCCCGCATGGGAGAGTGTCGTCATGGGGATTCTGATCGGTCATCGCGGGGCATCAGCCGAAGCACCGGAGAACACCGTGGCGGCATTCGAGCGAGCGTTGTTGTTGGGCGCTGATGGCATCGAGTTCGACGTCCAGTTGACGAGCGATGGCCATGCCGTGGTCGTGCACGATGCCCTGCTCGAGCGGACGACGAATGGGGCGGGGCCTGTCTTCGACGCCACACTCGACGAGGTCCGGTCGCTGGACGCTGGGAGCTGGTTCGGGCCGGCATTCGCTGGCGCTCAGGTGCCGTTGCTCAGTGAGGTGTTGGCCTTGCCGGCGGCTGTCTTCGAGCTCGAGACCAAGACCTGGGGTCGAGCGGTTCTGGACGTGGTGGTCGATGCTGTGGACCAGGCGGGCGTTTTCGACCGCGTGAAGTTCACCGGATGGAACCACCCGATGTTGTGTCGGTTGAAGCTGGAACGGCCAGACGCAACGGTTGGGCTGTTCGCCAAGCGACCCGAGCCGTGGATGACCGACGCCGTCTTCGAACACTACGTGGTCGGTACTGCGGAAACGGCTGGATTCGACGTGGCGCACGTGTATGCCGGAGCGATCACCGAGTCGATGACGAGTCGTTTGCAAGGCTTGGGGTATGTCGTCCATGCCAATGATGCAGGGGATGCAGCACAGTTGCAGCAAGCGATCGACGCCGGCGCCAACTCATTCTCGCTGAACGATGTCGCCCTCGGCATCTCCGTGCTCGATCGAGACTGAAGACCGCCGGCCTGGGCGCGAAATTCCCACCCGGGTCGGAATTTCGCGCACAAGTTGAGGACAAAACGACGAAACCCCCGGACGAGGTCCGAGGGCGTGCGTCTTGGCGTGTCCACCAACATGCGTGGGAGTTGTGAGCCCCGGCGAACAACTCCGTAAGAGAAGAGGTCCGCCAGGACCGATGAACGGCGTGGAGCTGGGGGGAATCGAACCCCCGTCCGCTGAGGAGTCACCGCAGTTGCTACGACCGTTCCCGTGGTCCCGACTTGGGGTAGTCGGAGTGCCGGGTCACCTGCTCTTGCGAGCCACCCCCTGGTCTTTGCCAGATGTCAGGAGTCTTTCCTTCCCGTCAGTGGTCTCTCCCACCGTCCACCGCTACTTCTGTTGCCGGGCTGTAACGATCTGGCCCCGCGTGGCCTCACGGCTCGCAGTTTTCCTCTTCACTATCTGATCAGATCAGGCAGCGAGAGCGAAGTCAGCCTTGTTGGCGCTTCTGTTTGAGCCCTGTTTAACGAGTCTGAGCAACTCGGGTCGCAACGACGACTTCTCGTCCCAACGTCGAAACCGGTCAGCCCCGTGTTTGGAAGAGATGCAGAATGTTGCATGCATGCTCTGTCAAGTAACTCCCTCCCGAAGGAGGGTTGCACACCCTAGCGCCGCTGTCGCTCGGCGAGTTCCCGACGCGCTTCGCGATCGGAATCTCGTTTGGCGATCATCTGACGCTTGTCGACGGTGTTCCGGCTGCGACCGAGGCCCAGCTCGAGCTTGGCCCGACTGCCTTTGAAGTACAGCGCCATCGGCACGAGCTGCAGGTTGTCTTGGCTGGTCTTCGATGAGAGCCGATCGAGCTCGTAGCGGTGCATGAGGAGCTTGCGCTTGCGTTCGGCCTCCATCTTCACGTGGGTGCCGGCACGGGTGTACAGCGCGATGTGGAGACCAACGACGAAGAGTTGTCCGTCTTCGAAACGGGCGTAGGTGTCGGCGATGCGGACGTTGGACTCGCGGAGCGACTTGACCTCTGAACCGCGCAGCATGATCCCTGCCTCGTAGGTCTCGGAGATCTCGTAGTCTCGGCGAGCCGTCTTGTTGGTGGCGATCATCTTCACCGACATGGCCCGAGGCTAACGGAACCTCAGGGGGCGCAGTCGACGAATATGCGTATCGAGTCGATGTCGTCGACGTCGAGTTCGAGGTCGAGCATGCGTCGGTCGGCGCTGAGACTCACGTCGTCGTTGCCGACACCGCGTCGGTTCGATGGTCCGTAGTCGACGCCGTCGGCGCTGAGAAAGTCGGTATCGGCAAGATGCTCGCTGACGTTCGTGAAGCCCAGGATCTCCGAATCGTAGGTGATGCTCCAGGTCTGATCGTCGCCTACCGACAGCGTCAAGAACAGATCAACGCAAACAACGGTGCCGGCGTCCATCCGGAATCCATTGACCCGCAAGTCTTGGTCGAGTTGCTGCGGGCCGTCACGGAACAGAACGGTTTGGCCGGCGTACGAGCCGTCGGGACCGAGATCTGCTCCGCCCACGACGGGTCCCGCCACCGTGGCTCCCTGGCCGCCCACGCTGAGGAGCTGGCCGGGCGGAACGCTCGTGGTCGTGGTGGTGGGTGCGGTGGTGGTGGTTGGTGCGGTGGTGGTTGGTGCGGTGGTGGTGGTTGGTGC
>CAYGQE010000042.1:0-43655 GCA_964351995.1 uncultured Acidimicrobiaceae bacterium
GTAGATCTCGGCCGGCAGCATGGTTTGAATGGGGCCGAGTTTCATCAGCGGTTGTAGGAGCGAATAGCTGTTCGCGTGGGCGTTCGTGTTGCCGACACAGAAGTGCATGACCATGTGGTCGACGAGCTCTCGAACCGAGCCCTGCGGGTCGGCGGCAAAGGCGTCGAGTGCCTCAGCGATCTCGGAGAAGCCGGGGCCGCCCCGCTCTTCGTAGATCCGATCGTCGTCGCCTTCGAGGGCCACACCGCACAGCGAGCCGAACAGCTCGAGGTGATGGCGAGAGATCGTTCCGTTCTCGTCGACGCTTCGGTCAGCGCGGGCGATCACTGTTGCCGGAATGTCGTAGATCGAGGTGAGCTCGGTGGCGACGGTCGGCAGGCCGATGTCGGCGGCCAACGAGAGCGCGAAGAGTTCAGCCGCGGCCGAGCCGGGAAGGAGCTCGTCTTCGATACGCAGAACATGGGTGCTCGGTTGTCCAGCTGCGGGGATGCCCCAGCCATCTCCAAGTCGGACAACAGCCATCTCATCGACGAGCGCTTCGGGGTCGATCGGGGTTGCTGAGGGTCCGCTCGACTCAGACGAGCCAGCCTTGGCAAACGTCAGCGCACCGGGGAGATCACCGCCGCAGATCTCGAGGAATCGGAAGAGCAGGTGGTCGGGAATGTCGTGGATCTCGGCCAGCTCCAGGCGACGGGGTTCAGCCGGCGCCAGCGAATCAACCAGCGGTGCCACCGCCGCTGGCGGATAGCGCTCGTCAGACCACGGCAGCCGCGCCGACACGAGATCGGTGGCATCGAGATCGTAGGAGAACGTGAACTTGTTGGTCCGCGGTTCGGCCAGGGTGCCGATCAGCCGGTCGTGGAGGAACACCTGGAGCGATCGCTGCATGCGGCTGGTTCTAGCGCCGAATCGCTCCGTAGCCTTGCCCGTGTGTACCGAGAACCTGAGTTTCTTCCCTGGGATGGCCGCCGAGTTCCGTTGACGTTTGTCGGTGGCTACCTCGGGTCAGGCAAGACCACGCTGATCAACGAAGTGCTGGCAACCACCGACCGGCCGATCGCGGTGATGGTGAACGACGTCGGCGAAGTCAACATCGACGCCGCCCTCATCAAGAAGCGTTCTGGCGACACGATCGAGCTCACCGATGGCTGTGTGTGTTGCAGCCTCATCGACGGTTTCGGTGCTGCGTTCGATCAGATTCGGGCCCGGCCCAACCCGCCAGATCATCTGATTGTCGAGCTCAGTGGTGTGGCGCAACCCGAACGGCTTGCTCCGTGGGGCAAGACTGCTGGTTTCAGGCTGGATGGCATCGTCATCTTGATCGATGTCGAACGCTGCGAAGACGGTCTCGCCGACCCCTACCTGTCCGACACGCTCGAGTCACAGATCCGAGCGGCCGACCTTCTCGTCCTCACCAAGCTCGACCTCGTCGATGACGAGACGGTGGGCCGGGTGCGCGCTCGGCTGGCTGCGCTTGCTCCTGGGACGCCGTTGATCGATGTCGCCAATGCACGCGACGCCTCCACGTTGCTCACCCTTGGTGGACGCCGACCCGGGGGAGTGGACGACGTTCCGGAGTCGACGTTGTTCGACAAGCACGTGGTCGAGCGGCGTCCGATGGCGGTGGGGATCGAGCGTTCTGCGCTCGACGCGACGCTGGCCGACCTCAACGATGATGTGGTTCGGGCCAAGGGCATCGCCCAGGTCGATGACGGCTCGATGCTGTTGATCCAGGTCGTGGGTCGTCGAGTCGAAGTCACCGCGCTGCCGCAGGCTGAGCTGCAACCGGCCACCGATCTCGTCGTGATTCGCCTGCCTCGTTGAGCGGGCCCAGCTAGGTTCGGGCCATGTCAACGATCGTGGTGACGACCTTCGAGCTTGCCGACGGCGTCACAGCCGAGGCCTTCACCGAAGCTGATGCGAGCTATCAGCAAGACGTGGCCTATCAGCAGCCTGGTCTGTTGCGACGGACGACGTCGAGGGAACTCGGCTCGTCAACATCGTGGTGCATCGTTGAATCGTGGGTCGACGCAGCGCAGGTGGTTGCGTGGCACACCGACGAGTTGGAGTCGATGGTGACCAACGTCCAACGGCGTGTCTTCGACACGCTCGAGTGATCGACGGCTGAATGATCCAAGATGTTCGCGACCGCTACAACGACATGGCCGAGCTGTACACAGAGGTCAATCGACGAGCCCTCGATCACGACGAGTTCAACCGAGGTTGGATTGACCGGTTTGTCGCGTTGGTGGCGCTGAGCGACGGGCCGGTGGCTGATCTCGGGTGCGGTCCAGGGTTCGTCACCAACTACCTCACCGAACTCGGGCTCGACGTTCACGGCTACGACCTCTCGCCTGTCTTGATCTCCACCGCTCAGGACTTGTTCCCCGACCTGGTGTTCCGAGTCGGCGATTTCACTTCGCTCGATCTCGCAGATGCATCGTTCGCTGGAATCGTCTCGAGGTATTCGCTGATCCACGCACCGCCAGACAGCCTGGGCCAGACGTTCGACGAGTTCGCTCGACTCCTCGCACCCTCCGCACCGTTTCTCATCTCGTTCTTCGCCGCGAGTTCAGCCGAGCGCCATGGCGCACCGTTCGATCACAAGGTCGTGACGGCCTACGAACTGTTCCCCGAGACCCTTGGCGAGGCCATGCAGCTCGCTGGTTTCGACCGCATCGAGGTAGGTACGCATGGCCCACCGGAGGGGACACGTCCGATCGACCACGCAACGATCCTCGCTCGCCGGTCGAGCTCCTCTGGCTAGCTCACGCAACAGCGGACGGGGCGCAGGTGTGGCTCGAACCGTGTTGGTTCGAGCCGGAATCTCAATCTTTGATTGAAGTTCCTTGCACCAGCACCCTTGGTTAGGGGCTGGCGGTGAGTAATCGGCCGTCACTTTGCCTGACGAGTTTCCAGCCGCCTTGGTGAATCAGGGTGTGATGGAACCGACACACCAACGCCAGATTCTGTTCGTTCGTCGGCCCACCTTCTTCCACCGGCACCAGGTGGTGGACATCGCACCACTGCCAGCGCCTGTCACAGCCGGCGAATTGGCAGCAACCGTCGCGGCGTTGGATCGCCCGGCGTAGCGCACGGGGTATGCCCGGGGTGGCTTTGTTGTAGTCCAACACGATGCGGGGGCCGGAGGTGATGAGTTGCCGATACGACGCATCACAGAAGAACTGAGCCAACACTGGTCGGGGCGCTGAACCCGTGGCGGTGAACGATTGTTGGATGCTGTTCCAATCAACCTCCCCAGAATCATTGCGGTGGTTGTCGAGGTCGAACGGGAACCCGAGCAAGGTGGGTAGATCAATAACGACGTCAACGCTGCTGCCGGTACGGCGGGCACCGGTCGGCTCAGTACCGCTGTCGGGGTCGGCAGGTGTGGTGTCTTTGTTGGCGAGCTCGGCCAACTCGACCAAACGATCAGCCCGCCGCTGCCCCGCAGTGCGTTGCGGCGCCACCGACCTCGCAGGGTCCGGTGTGGTTTCCAACGCTTCGGCCACGACCGCGGCTCCGGCGGCGGCGAGCTTGAAACTGCCTTTGACACCACCGAAAATGTCGCCCTGCATCGATAGGTACCGGTTGTTGAATTGCTTCTCGATGCCGTCTTCGGTGGCTTCGGGGGTTTTGCGCCAGGTCCAGTCGGTGATGCGGTCGTTGAACACGGAGAAGTCGACACCCTTGGCTGCATGCAGGAGATCGAGCAGGTCGTCGTCGAACAGTTCAGCCCCGACAGACACCGCTGCGGCGCGGAGTACGTCGGCGTGGTCGACGGTGATCTCACCCGCTTCGAGTGCGTCGGCGACGAGGGTGTGTTGGGCGCAGAACCGGACGATGCGTTGCAACCGCACCGCTTCGCTGTCGACCACATTGCTCAATACCGCCAGCCGGCGTTCTGGTGTGGCGAACCCTTCAGCGACGTGAGCGTCGAGGGCGTCGAAATCGATCAAACCAGCGACGGCTTCGGCCCGCAGTTGCTCGGCCCGGCCAACATCGCAACGGCTGCAGCACCGGCGGCGCGGGCAGCGATGACCGAGCGAGTACCGGCCTGTTCCGCGTCCCGCACCTCCGCCAATGCCATACAGGAAACACTACTCAGGGGCTATGACAGAGCTTCCGCCGGTGTCGGGGACCACTGGGGAGCAGCGCCCGGTTCTGCGTACGCCTACTGCTGAATCAGCATCAGCGGGTTCATCTCGGGGTCCTCGATGCTCGCCATCGTCGGCGTGCCGGGGAACTGGAACGGCTCGCTGCGGACGGTGCCGCCGTTCGCGGTGACCCGTTCCATCGTCTCGGCCAGATCGCGCACCTGTATGTAGAGGCTGACTCGGCTCACTTCGCTGGCGCGAATGTGGCCGGCGGGGCCCGGTTCGGGTCCGCCGAGTCCTGCCTGGATGGACATGATCGGGCCGTCGCCGATGTTCCAACCGAACACCTGCTGGTAGAAGCGGCGTTGCCGGTCGGGATCGATGGCCTCGATCTCCCAGTGGACAATCGGTCGGGCCCAGTCAGAACTCATGCCGTCAGAACTCATGGCATGAGCTTGGCACCTAGCGAGAGGTGATGCTGACCACTTCTGCTGGCGAGAACTTCTGGACGTGCGCATTGACCGAGACCGAGACCCCGTTCTTGCCTGCCGCCAGCAGGGTTCCGTCGACGACGCCTTGCGTGGTCGTGATCGTTGCGTACCGGCCCGTCATACGGGAAACATCGGTGAGGCTTTGCATGGTGTTCTCGCTCCTTCGCTATCTCTCGCCGTTGAGCGATAGCGAAATGAACGGTAGATCATGGCCGTCCATAAGGTGATGAGGCCGGGCAGATCAGCCCAATGATCCATTCGGACCAGCGCCGAGCGGGGCGTCAGCCCTGTTGGGGCTCAGTCCTGTTGGCGCACCGTGCCGACGATGCCGGTGACGGTGACCTCGATGACGACACGGTCCTCGCGATCCTTGGGCTGGCGATAGCGCTCTGCGTAGCGACGCACGCCTTCCGCCGCCCGCTCAGGGTCGTCGGTGGCAACAGCCGTGCCGTACAGGGTCAACCATCGGCCACCGTCGACCTGACAGATCGCCACGTCCTGGCCCGGTTGCCGGACCACATGCTTGTTCTTCCACGAGTCGTTCCACGTGATCACCCGGGCAAGGCCCGCGGACTGATCGAACGTGAAGCCCACGGGGGTCACGTGCGGGCGGCCGTCGCGGCGTTGCAGCGTGAGGGTGGCCAGATGTCGGTCGGTCAGGAAGGACACCACATGGGCTGGCAGATCGGACGGGTCGAAGTTCTCAGCCACTGGATTCCTCAGACGTCTCGGGCTGCGAGCTTCTTGATCTCATCGGACGCAATGACCGTGCCGCCCTGGACGTATCGATCTCGGTTGGCTTCGATCGAGGAGAGCTCGTAGTAGTAGTTGACCATCATCCCTACGCTGCGATCCCAGCCGGCATCGACCGGGTTGGCCCACCAGTGCAGACGATGGACGCGGGCACCGTTGGACAGGTGGAAGTGGGCGACCGGGTCGAGGGCCCGGCCCTTGCGGCGCTCCTGGGACAGGTAGCGAGCGGCGAGTGCCAGGAAGGCATCGGCGTCGGCTGATTCGGTCGGAGTGTCGGGGATCGGCGGACAGTTGGGCTGTTCGACGGCCCACCGGCGAAAACCAGGGAGAGGCGAGAGTGTGACGAAGTGCTTGAGATTCGGGAGTTCCGACGACAGCTGTTCGACAACGCGCTTGATGAGGAAATCGCCGAGCGAGACACCGGCGAGCCCTCGATGGCAGTTCGAGATCGAGTAGAAGACGGCCGTATCCGCCTCGGTGGCGACAAACCGTGTGGCCTCGTGATCGAGAAGCGATCGCACGCTGTTGGGAATCCCACGTTCCAGGGCGACCTCGACGAAGATCAGCGGATCGTCTGGCATGCCGGGGTGCAAGAAGGCATAGCAGCGGCGGCCAGGGCCGAGCCTGCCGCGAAGATCGTCCCAAGACTCGATGGCGTGCACGGCCTCGTAGTCGATCAACTTCTCGAGCAAAGCAGCGGGAGTATCCCAGGTGAGTCGTTCGAGCTTGAGTAGGCCAACGTCGAACCATCGCTCCAGCATTCGTCGGAGATCATGGTCGAGCGACTCGAGCGCTTGCGACGACCTGCGATGCTCCAGCAGCTCTTCTCGCAGCCCGATCAAGAACGGCAGCCCGCCATCGAAGGACACGAACCGTTCGAGGAGCGCTTCGTACTGCGGCTGCGTCGCAGTACGCAGATTGCGAATGGCGACAGTGCGTTCCACAGGGGTGGCCGCAGCGGTCAACTCGGCCACGGCGAGGTCGATCATCAGATCGTCGTGGGTGTAGTCGTTGGCAAGCAGCTCGAAGAATCGCAGACGCCCGGTGTTATCGAGCTCGAGGAAGGACGCCCCGATTTGCTGAGCTCGCTTGCGGGCAGCGACCTCGCCACCCCGCACAGCAAGGCAGTCATCAATGATGGTGCGGAGCGGCTGATCGTTGTCGAGCGACGGATCGAGAGCGACAACTGGGGAACGCCAATTGCGGACCTGTCGAACCATGGCCTCGATGCGGTCGACCACCATGGCAGCGTTACCGCCTCAGCCAGCGACGGGCGTGCCGACGAATGGCACGGGATCACCGGGGCTCGGGATCATGGGCCGACTCCAGTGGAGGATCGGTGAGATGATCTCGGCGATGTCACGCCACACGGTTGGATCCCAACCGTTTGCGGTGTGGAGAAGCCCGTCAGAACGAACGTGGACGAGCGACGGAAGGCGCTCGAGCCCAAGAGCGGTCACGGCTTCGCGCTCAGGATCGGCGAAGGTGAGGAACTCTTCCTCCCAAGGTCCGAGGAACTGCTTGCAGCCCTCGTCGTCAGCAGTCACGAGCCAGCAGACACGAATGTCGGCCGGTTGGTAGTGACGCAAGATCTTGCCGGCGGTCTCGAGAATCCACGCACTTTCGTGCGTATACGGATCTAACGCCACCATCAACAAAGGATAGGACGTGAGCCAGTCACGGAGGGGGTAGCCCGCCCCACGAACAGAGTCGAGGGTCAGGTCGCTGGGTGCATCAGCCACGGCGAGCGAGACTAGCGCACTGAAGGACGTACACCGAACTCATCGCGACGTTCTTCGTGCGGATCTTTGCCAAGTGTGACGAGTGAGTAGTCTCACCACCGTGCATCCGATCGAACACCTTCGCTATGTGGCTCGGGCAACCGGGGCTGACGCATCACTGCTGACGCAGGAAGCGGCGTCGGCGCTTTCGGTCTTCGCTCGAGATCCGCACGCCCTGCTCACCGGCGCAAAGAGCCTGCTGGCAAAGCAAGCGGCCATCGGCCCGGTCTGGTGGATGTGCAGCCGACTGCTCATCGCCAGCGATGCCAGGGAAGCGGCCTACGAGGTCGGTCGTGAGCTGGCCGACGATCCCACACCCCGAGCGCTCGACGATGCCCTTGCCGACGGAGCCACGGTGCTGATCTCGGGTTGGCCTGACATCACTCTGCGGGCGCTCGCCGATCGCCCCGATCTCAACGTGCTCGTGATCGACGTCGAAGGCCAGGGCCACAGTGCGGTCCGCCGGCTCGATCGCAACGATGTCGAAGCCGAAGCGATCGATCCCGCTCACATTGCCGGTGCGGTAGCCGAGGCCGACGTGTGCGTTGTCGAAGCCGGAGCGATGGGCGACTCTGCTGCCCTCACCGACGTCGGGGGCTTCACCCTTGCTGCCGTCGCCAAGGCCATGGGAACACCGGCGTGGCTCGTGGCCGGCGTCGGGCGTCAGCTCCCCGAGGTGTACTGGCAGGAAATTGTGCAACGCACCGCCGAACCGGATCTTCCCGCATTCTGCGAACCCTTCGAAGTCGTCAGTCGCTCCCTGTTCGGTCGCACCTTCGGCCCCGGTCTCGACTGCCCGACGCTGCCGGAACTTCTTCGACCGGTCCGCTAGAGGTCTAGATTCATTGGCATGGCCAGCCCGCAGATCTCCACACCGTTCTACAACGAAGACCACGAGGCGTTTCGAGACGTGGTCCGGCAGTTCACGGCGAAGGAAATAACGCCGAACGCCCACGAGTGGGATCTCGCCGGCGAGGTGCCCCGCGAGCTCTACAACAAGGCAGGCGCCATCGGCTTCTTCGGCGATGGTTTCGAGGAGGAGTACGGAGGCCACGGCCAGCGGGATGCCCTGATGCGGATGGTGTTGATGCAGGAAGTGTCCTACTCCGGATCGGGGGGTGCGGTAGCTGCACTGCTGTCCAACTACATCGGCCTCCCCCCGGTTCAGAAGTTCGGCTCCGACGAAACCAAGGCCAAGGTGCTCACGCCGTGCATGAGCGGCGAAGCGATTGCCGCCCTTGCGATCACCGAGCCGTCGGGTGGCTCCGACGTTGGGCGCATCAAGACCACGGCCCGACGCGACGGCGACCACTACGTAGTGAATGGGTCCAAGACCTTCATCACCTCGGGCATGCGAGCTGACTTCTTCACCGCTGCGGTTCGCACCGGAGGCGAGGGGCCCGCTGGCATCTCGATGCTGGTCATCGAAGGCAATGCTGAGGGGCTCGAACGCACCAAGCTCGACAAGATGGGCTGGCTGGCTTCAGACACCGCCACGCTTTACTTCGATGATGTTCGGGTACCGGTCGAGAACCTGCTCGGTGAAGAGGGTGCTGGCTTCTCGATGATCGTCAACAACTTCAACCCCGAGCGGATCGATCTGGCGGCCCAATCGGTGGCCTTCGCTCGCGTTTGCTACGAAGAAGCCTTGGCGTGGGCCAAAGAGCGTGAGACCTTCGGCAAGCGGCTTGCCGATCACCAGGTGATCCGCCACAAGCTCGTCGAGATGGACCGGCGCATCAACGCTTGCCAGGCGTGGATCGAACTGCTCGCCTGGCGTCTCAACCAGGGTGATGACCCCGTGGTCGAGATCTCCGAGGCAAAGGTCGACGCCACCATGACCTTCGAGTTCTGCGCTCGCGAAGCAGCTCAGATCCTCGGCGGGGCCAGCTACCTGCGGGGTGACACCGTCGAGCGACTCTACCGCGAGGTGCGGGTCCAGGCCATTGGTGGCGGCTCCGAGGAGATCATGCGAGACCTCGCCAGCCGTCAACTCGGCATCTGAAAACTCCGGGACGGCCCTGGCTGTGTTCTACGGCTCCAGCTGTGCTGTGCCCGACATGGCAAGAGGCTGGCCATCGCTGTCTCTGGCCGTCACGATCCACGTCAGTGGCTCGAAGACCCACGCACCCACGGCCTCAGGGTTCTCCACTCCCCCGAGGTGGACACCGGTGGCCTCGCCGCTCCAGGCCCAGTAGGGCGTGCCAGCTGCATCGAGCACGATCAGGTCGTAGGTGCTGGCCCCCTCGACACTGTCCCAGGCCAAGAAGGGTCGGGGACCAGGCTCGGTCGGTTCGGTGACCATCAGTTCGAAGACTTGGGGTGCCTCGATGACCGTCTCGTCTGCCTCGGCGCTTTCGTCTGCCTCGACCTCAGCAGAGCTGGTCGAGGTGGCGTCTGCCGACGTTTCCGAGGTCGAGGTTGTCGATGCGTCATCGGGCTCATCGGTACTCGAGCACGACGTGGTGCCAGCGAGCACGAGAGCGATGGCGGCAAACAGCACTCGCCAGGAAGTGAAGTGCCCGGTCATCCGTCGACTCCTTCGCAAAACAGATCGCCTCTGGCATCGCAGATGTTCAACGCAAGCGCCGTCGCTGCCTCTTCCTCCCCGAGTTGTCGGGCGATCGGAAGCCAGAAGCTCCACTGATCCGGGTCCTCAGAGCCAACAGCTGCCGCCAGCCGGTTCAAGAGGCCGAACTCCCATGTCAGGTACGTGTCGGGGGATGTCTCGAACAGGCCGGAGCGGACAGCGACCCGGTAGAACTCCATGAACTCAGCGTCCTCGAGATCGTCTGCAGCGAACCCCGTCTCGACCAGCACGCTGTTGAGCAGCATCGTTGCCGCGCTGCCAAAGATCCGAGCGGTTTCCGCGCCGCATCCGTCGTCGCGAGCTGTGGCTTCCGAGCCCCGTTCGGCTGCTGCGACGAAATTGCGCAGCGAGCCGACATCGATGGTCCCGTTTCTGGCCGCTTCAATCAGTTCGAGGCCGGTGTCTCGCAGATCAGCATCGGTCGCTCCACCATCTGCCCCGAGTCGCTGAGCAATGAACTGCCCTTCAAGAAGCTGGTCGTTGAACGGGATGAACCACACCCCGGTGATCGCACTGCATCCCCGCCCGAGCGGACGCAGCGTGCCTCCGCCAGTCGGGGGAAGCTCATCGGCGGTGAATGTGAGGTTGATCCCGAGTGCAGCATCGGTCACCGAGATCGAGGTGAAATCGAGCACCTGCTCCACTGCATCGCCTGACACCGTGCCGATCGCCACACCGTTCGACGTCGATGTGGTGGCGACCACGAAGCTGGTGAGAGAAAGGTTCCACTCGCCCGACGCTGACCCGTCATTGATCTCGATCACCGAGGATCCGTGACCCCGATACTCGATGTCGACGCCGCCGAGCACTGCCTGTTGCTCGAGGAAGAACACCACGCGCCACAGCCCGTCGCCGAGCACCGGGTTTCCTGCCTGGCCACCTGCTGGCGCCGTCAGCGACGCGATCATCAGGGCGGCGCTGAGCAACACCCCCACTCCTGCCCATCGCCTCGGACGAGGTGTTCTCGTTCTGCTCTTCATTCGGTGCCCCTCCGGCATCAGTTCTTGCTGATCACCGATCTCGACGAAATCGTCGTTCCGGCTGGTGTCGACATTCCATCACGAATACATGTCGAAGACCTCTTGGAAGGCCTTCGCTTGACCGCCGCTGGTCGATGACGGCACGAGGATCGGCGTGGTGACGCCGGCTTCGAACCACTCCTCGACGCCATCGCGAACCCGCGAAGCAGAACCGGACAGCGTGCAGTTGTCCAACCAGTTGTCACTCATGGCCGCCATGATCGCGTCCTTGTCGCGCCCAGCGACCTCGACGGCGTTCATCTCCTCTTCGAACCCGGCGTCCTTCCAGTAGTTCCGGTAGTTCGGCAGGCTGACGTAGCCGATCAGGGTCTTGCGGTTGCGGGCTCGTGCTGCCTCGAGATCATCGTCGATGACGGTCGGAATCATGTTGCCCACGAAGAAGCCGTCGCTCTTGCGCTCGTCGGGAATCAGCGACAGTGAGTGGGCCATGCGTGATCGAGCCGCATTGGCCCACACCGCACCCTCGGCAATGTCGACCGACAGGCCGACCATCTTGTCGCGCAGCGTCGCCAGCGTGATGGGTGGCAACCCACCCTGCTGCTCACCCGCCTCGCGCATCGTCTCGACGTAGCTGCGCATGTCGGCCAACGGTTTGCCCGTCGTGGTGGTTCCCAGCCGCTCGATGACGGGCCCATGGGTCACACCAAGGCCCAGATGGAATCGGCCCCCGGAGATCTCGTGCAGGTAGGCGGCCGTCGTGGCCATGGCCACCGGATGTTGCAGGTAGATCGGCTGGATCGACGTTCCGAACTCGATGGTGCTGGTGGCATGAGCGATCGACAGCGACAGTCCCAGGGCGTCGCCGAAACTCGGCATGTGGATTCCGGAGAATCCTCGAGTCTCCATCTCGACGGCGAGGTCGACCATCTTCTGGCGACGACCAGGGGTGGCAATGAGGGACAGGGCAGGCATTCGAACGGTCATGGCGCCTAGTCTCACCTCCATGGGAGAAATGATCGAATTCGCAAGCAATGGCGGCACCGCTCCGGGGTACCTCGCCCGGCCCGAATCGGGCTCTGGCCCAGGCCTGGTGGTGATCCAGGAGTGGTGGGGTCTCAACGATCACATCAAGGAGGTGGCGGACCGATTCGCGGCCGAGGGCTACGTCGCCCTCGCTCCCGACCTCTATCACGGAACGGTGACTGAGGAGCCAGATGAAGCTGGCAAAGAGATGATGGCGCTCGACCTCGCCCGCGCTGCTCGCGATCTCAGCGGTGCCGTCGACCTGCTCCGAGCCGAATCTGGACAGGACAAGATCGGTGTCACCGGCTTCTGCATGGGCGGCGGGCTCACCCTCACCTTGGCCTGCCAGCGTCCTGACGCCGTCGCCGTCGCTGTGCCTTGGTACGGCGTGATTCCGTGGGAGGGTGCACAGCCAGACTGGGCCGCCGTCGAGGGCACGATCATCGCCCACATCGCCGAGAACGACGGGATGTTCAGCCCCGAAGCCGCAGCTGAACTGGGCGCCACCCTCGACGGGCTGGGCAAGGACGCAACATTCCACGTCTACGAGAACGGCGAGCACGCCTTCTTCAACGACACTCGCCCCGAGGTCTACAGCGCCGATCACTCCGCAGTCGCCTGGCAGCGGACACTCGACGCCCTCGCTGCTCTCAAGTAGGGCCGCGCCGAGTGCCGAGGTACGCCCGAGGCACTGCGAGTGCACTGCGCTGCGGCGACTTCGTCGAGTCCTCGCTCCGTCGCACTCTCCGACCTCGGGCTGGTTCTGCAGCCGGGCCGGCCTCGAGCTGACTCGACCACCTCAACTCGTCTTCGCTATTGGTCGGGCAGTTCGCCGAGGACTTCCGTTGTGTGCTCGCCCAACGCGGGAACTGGGCGGCGCGGTTGGAAAACCACGCCGTTGAAGCGGGCGGGTGTTGCGACGGTGCGGATGGGACCGTCGGGCAATTCACCGGTGAAGGAATTGTCGTCGGTTTCGATCAAGGTGCCAAGGGCGATCGCCTGGGGGTCTTCGACGACCTCGGCCATGGTCTGGCACGGCGCCCACCACACGTCCTCGGCATCGAAGCGATCAGACCAGTGGTCCAAGGGCTGTGACGCAAATGCCTCGTCGAGGATTGCGATCAAGGCGGCCCGGTTCTCTCGCACGGCGCCACCGCTGGCGAACCGTTCATCCTGAGGGAGATCGGGCTGACCGATAGCGCGACAGACGCCGGGGAAGTGCCGCATCATTTCCAACCCGATCAGGTAGAACCAGCGGCCATCGCCAGCTCGGTAGCTGTTGACCAGCGGCTGGTCGTAGCTCTCCCTTGGTTTCATCCGGCTCAGCCGTCCGAACGTCGCTTGTGTGCTGAGGTCCCAGCTCACGCCATACATGCCGGTCTGGAACAGTGACGTCTCGACGACCATGCCGTTCCCGGTTCGCTCGCGCTGGAAGAGTCCAGCCATGATCGCCGACACCGTGGTGATACCGGTCATGTGATCTCCAATCGCGCCCTTGAGATTGACCGGGGGAGCGTCCTCCGGCGCATTGGTTCGGGCCAAACCGGTGCGGGCAACGAACGCACCAATGTCGTATCCGGGCACATCACGAGCAGGCCCGACAGGCCCGTAGCCCGTCAACGACGCAACGATCAGCCGAGGATGCCGGTCAGCAATGTCGGTCGGGGCGAGGTCCAGGCGTTCGAGCGCATCAGAGCGAAGATTCGTGACGAACACGTCAGCGGTGGTGAGCATGGCCTCAAATGCGGCTCGGCCGTCCGCAGAACGCAGATCGAGGACAACCGAGCGTTTCCCCCGATTGTCCTGGGCAAAGCTCGGGTTCGGGATCGCCTTGTCGATGCCGACGGCGGCGAACATCGACCGCTGCGGGTCACCGGCCGGAGCCTCGACCTTGATCACATCTGCACCCCAGTCCGCAAGCGTTCCGGCGGCTGCCGGCGCGGCAACCCACTGGGCCAGTTCAATGACTCGAATGCCGTCGAGCGGGCGGGGGTCGTTTCCAGCGAAGTCCTGGTTTTCGGTCACCGACTGAACCTACCCACGCCCCTCTGCGGCCACCAGCCAGCCCGGCGACGGGTCAGCTGAGTGTGGTGAGCAGGCGGCTGTCGTCGGTGGGTAGGCCGTCATCGGCCACCGCCATGATCGAGATCGCCGAGAAGTCGACCTGGCCTCCGATGGTGGTGAAGAACGAAATGTCAGCTGCGTCGGCTCCGGTAGCGATGCGCACCATCGCTGTCCGGGGAGCCAGGCCGGTGGTGTCGACGATGTGCCAGCGGCCATCGACCCACACCTCGGTGACGGCATGGAAGTCCATGGGAGAAAGGCCGGGGGCATAGACCGAGACGACCCGAGCGGGGAGGTCTCGAGCTCGGAGCAGCGCCGTGGTGAGGTGGGCGTAGTCCCGGCACACGCCCTGGCGGGAGAGCAGCGTGGAGGTGGCTCCATCGGTTGGTCTCGAGGCTCCTGCGACGTAGTCGATGTTTGCGTTGACCCAGAGGCTCACCTCGTCGACGAGGTCGATGTCGTTCAACGCCCCGAACGTGGTCCGAGCAAACGGCTCGAGAGTGTCTGACTCGCAGTAGCGACTTGGCCTGAGGTAGCGAAGGCGTTCGACTTCGTCATTGTCGACGAGGCCCGACCCGCCGTCTTCTTCAATGACGGTTGCCTGATAGTCGATCAGGATGCCGCCGGGTCCAACAACGTCGAAGACGTGCAGCCGACCACCGTGGTCGCCGGGCAGCTCCCGCACCATCACAGGTGCACCGTCGAGGCTGACACGCAGCAGTTCGTCAGGCTGCTGTGTGCGCGTCGAAGCGGCAATGGCCAGCACGATGGTTGCCGGGCTGTAGGCCCACGCTTCCAAGTGGGCGGAAACTGTTCGTGGGTAGTCGAACGTGATCAGGCCTTGGCTTCGGCCACGAGGGAGCGGGCAATCACTTTGAGGCACAGGGTCTCATCGGCACCTTCGAAGATCGAAAGCACTCGAGCGTCGACCCAGTATCGGCTGACGTCGTACTCCTCGGCGTAACCCATGCCGCCGTGGATTTGCAGAGCTTCACGAGTGACCCACTCGGCGGCTTTGCAGACGTAGGCCTTGATCAGCGTGGCCTCCATCTTTCCTTCACCCTTGGCCATCATGCGGCCAACCGAGTAAGAGAACTGGCGTGAGGCCTGGATGATTGCCGCCATCCGAGCGAGTTTCGCCCTGGTCAACTGGTATTCCGCAATGGGCTCGCCGAACACCACGCGATTCTCGGCGTAGTCCTTGGCTGCTTCGTACGCAGCCTGCATCACGCCAACGGCGCGAGCGGCGGTCTGCAGTCGGCCGTTCTCGAAGCCAGCCATCTGGAAGTAGAAACCGCGACCCTGGCCCTCTTCTTGGCCAATGAGGTTCTCGTCGGGCACGAACCAGTTCTCGAACGCGATCTCGTAAGAGTGCATGCCTCGGTACCCAATCGTGTCGATGGGTGAGGCCTCCATCTTTCCGGTGAGGCCCTCGGCCATGCCTTCCTGGGAAAGGCTGAAGCCGTGGCCGTCGCCCCGCTCCTTTGGCACGATGAAGATCGACAGGCCGCGGTGACCCTTGCTGCGATCGGGGTCGGTACGGGCCAGCACCATCAACACGTCGGCCCTGGCACCGAACGTGCACCACGTCTTCACGCCATTGATCAACCAACCAGCGGATCCATCAACGCCCGTGGTGGGCGTGGCAGTGACCTTCACGCCAGCAACATCGGAGCCGAAGTCGGGCTCGGTGACGGCAACGGCATTCATGATCTCGCCGGTGGCGAGACGGGGGAGCCAGGCGTTCTTCTGTTCCTCGGTGCCGCCAGCCTCGAGGGCACGAGCCAGGATTTCCGGGCGAGTGATGAGCGACCCCCCAGCGCCGAGCGATGCCCGGCTGAGTTCCTCGGTGGCAATGATCATGCCGTAGTAGTCGGCTTCGCCGCCGGTGGCGAAGCCCCCGTACTCCTCGGGAATCGAGAGGCCGAACAGGCCCATTTCGCCGAGGCCAGCAATGAGCTCGTCGGGGATGTCGGCGTTCTCGCGGTGGATGTGTTCGGCCTGAGGCTTGACCTCGTCTTCAGCGAACCGACGGAACGTGTCCTGCACGAGTTCGAAGTCCGAGTCGAGATGGCGGGGACCGTCCTGGAACGCCAGGTCGGCAAGCGTGGCGGGGTCGCGCCAGGCGCCAACGAACTCTCTCGAAGCGTCGAGCGCTGAGGGAGCGCAGTTCCAGGAGGCCTCCCGGCCCCAGATCTTGGCGCCGAGGTCGGCGACGGCATCGGCAACGAACACGCAGGTGAGCTTTGCTTCTAGTTCCCCCTTGTTGCCGTAGTCGAGCATCGATCGGGCCGTCTCGACCGCAGCGGAGGCGTGAGCGATGTCGTAGGCCAACACTTGATCGGCATCGACCGAGCCGGTCTTGGCCAAGTGGACGATGGCGCCCCGAATCACGCCATCAGCGAGTTCGATGGCGGAGGCAGCGGCTTGGAGATCTGGCGTCGTCATGGCGGTAGAGGTTAGAGGCCCAATGGGCACCGAGCAGAATCTGGCGGCGACGACTCGCTGAGCTAGCGTGTCGTCGCAAGACAATCGGCCATGGAGGGAACCATGAGTGAGAACGAAAATGGTGTGGCTGGCGCGGGCTGGATGCACGCTGAAGGCGATCCACCCGGCACCGTCAGGTACTGGAACGGCATGGCATGGCATGGTGAGCCCCAGCCAGTCGGGCCGCCGGCATCTGGACCGCAGCCACCCGGATTGCGACCGCTGGGCCAAACCGAGTCGCCGGAGAAGGCAGGATGGAGTGGTCGCCGGAAGACCGTGGCGGTGTTGGGGCTTACTCTCGTCGCGGTCGGAGGGCTCTTCACTTGGACGTACCGAGCCGGGAATGCCCAACTCGAAGCAGGCAACGAGTTTCTTGGCGCTCTCCAAAGTCGGGACTTCGTTGCCGCAGCTTCGTTGGTGGCCCCGGAGTGTTCCGGAGATGGCGAGATCGACGCGGCATGGTTGGAAGCAGGATTCGTCGACGTTCGACTCGTTGATTTCGCTCTCCAGACGGACTCGGTGGGTTTGACCAACGGTGATCAGACCGGTCGCATCACCGGAACGGCGATGTTCGAGACTCGTGGATTGGCCAATGTCGAGATCGGCACGATCAACAGAGGAGGCTGGCTGGTCTGCTCATGGGATTTCATCCCACCAGGTGGGAGCTGACTCAGCCGGTTTCGCGGGGCTAGGTTTCGGTCTCGACGACAACCGGGGGAACACATGAGCGACAGCGGAGGAAACGTGGGGGCCGGGTGGCTCCATGCCGAGGGTGACCCTCCTGGAACCCAGCGCTACTGGGACGGCACGGCGTGGCAGGGTGAACCGCAGCCTGTGCCTCAAGCCGCACCCGCGCCGCCTCCGACGCCGCCCCCGGCGTTTGCCCCACCACCGGCTATGGGTACACCGGCCATGGGACAGCCGGGCCCGCACGGCGGTTTTGATGAGCCGACGAAGAAGCGCTCGGTTCTGAAGTGGGTGCTTGGCATCAGTCTCGTGTTGTTGCTGGGTATCGGCGGTTGCAGCTACGCCGTGTTCCGGGCGGTCAGCGGGCCGATCGACGTGGGCAACGAATTCCTGGCTGCTGTGCAGGAGCGCGATTTCGAGCGAGCGTGGGATCTCAGCGACGCCAGCTGTTTCGAAGGAGGCGGCGAGGCGCAGTTGGCCCAGATCTTCGGCAACGACACGATCACGAGCTACAACCTCAGCCAGACCAACGTGAACTCCAGCAACGGAGTGACGACCGGGTCGACCTCGGGAACGGTCACTCTGGCGGGAGATGACGTCCGATCCATCGAGATCGTGGCCCGAAAGAGCGGCGACGAGTGGCTCGTGTGCGGCTTCGACATTGCCGGCCCCGGCGGTTGATCACGTCGCCGCACACGACAGTTCAAGTCGTCATGACCGTAGCGAGCTCTTCTTCTGTCGCGATTCGGACCTCATCGCCGAGCCCGGTCACCAGGTAGCGGTACCCCTTCACCGGCCGCTCGCCAGCTGCCCCGAGCCAGACGCGCAGGCGCTCCCAGCTGTCAGGATGCAATTCGATCGTTGGGCCGCCGCCCAGGTCGCTCGAGACGGCGCTCGGTTCCTGGCTCCACCGCTTGTCCCGATAGCCGATGCCCTTGACTCTGGCCCTGGCGACCACATCGCCGTCGACCTGCAGGTACACCCAACCGTTGGCTCGAAGCGCCGCTGGGAACGACGAGATGGCCAGCCATTGGCTCTCGCTTCCTCGCACGTGGAAGGTGACGTTCTCGTCCGGCACCTCGTAACTCAGATCGAATGCTCCGATGAGCTCGGGGATGGTGTCGTCGCCGTGTCGAGGGAGCCGGGCGACGGGGGATCGGGGCGCCTTCTTGGGTCGAGGCTCTCCTGAACTCGAGGTTCGCTTCCTCGCCGCCGGCGGTGGCTTTGGCACGGGCTTCGGGCGGGGAGGGACGGGCTGTTCGTCCCTCGGAAGCATCATGCACTCGGTGCACGTTGCCCAGGGTTGGGGCATGCCGTGGTCACAAACGAAATCTTCAGCTACTCGCACTCGGCAAGGATCGCACGACCTCGATCAATTCGTCGACTGTCGGACGATCATCAGGTCCAGCACCGGCGTAGATCCACGCCAGCCGCCCATCGCGACCAACCACCGCATTGCCGCCAAGCTGGCGAGTATCCGCAGAGTCAGCGGGCTTCTCTAACTTCTTGCCCTGGCGAAGCAGTTCGACGTACTTCTTGGCTGACTTCCAGCCCCAAATGCGCCAGAACGATCCCCGCCCGAAACCAAGCGCCCGGTACGTCGATCGTTCTTCGTCGCTGACGACGGTGAACGGATCAGCAAAGCGGCGCCGGTAGCCGGGTAGAACACGGGGCCTGGCGAACGTGACCACCACGATCTCGCTGTCTCCCAGTTCGACTTGTCGAGCGCGCACGGCGTCGACATGTGCTTTGCACGGCAGTCAAGCGAGATGCCGGTGCAGGATGAGCACCAGCGGCTTGCCGCTTGCATCGCTGGGCTTCCACGATGCTCCGGTGTGGTCGATGAGTTCGACATCGGGAAACCGGTCACCGATCGCTAGCGGGCCGGGCGAGGGTTCGTTGTTGGACGAGGGAGTGGTGTTCATGCCTGGAGTGAACCTACGATCTGCGCCGTGACTTCCCATGATCGACCGTTCGGCCGCTACCTCGAAGACTTCGAGCCTGGCGACATCTACAAGCACTGGCCCGGAAAGACCATCACCGAAGCTGATGATCATCTGTTCTGCATGATCACGATGAACCATCACCCGCTGCACACCAACCAGTGGTTTGCTGAGAACGAAACCGTCCACGGCAAGAACGTGGTGGTCGGCAACCTCGTCTACTCACTCGTCCTCGGCATGAGCGTCGCCGACGTGTCCGGTGCAGCGATCGCGAACCTCGAAATCGAAACGCTCCGCCACTCCAAGCCCACATTCCATGGCGACACGATCTACGCCGAGACCCGTGTGCTGTCGAAGAAGGAGACGTCGAAGGGCGACCGTGGCATCGTTGCGGTCGAGACCAAAGGAATCAATCAGCGGGGCGAAGAGGTCTGTTACTTCAAGCGCAAGGTGCTCGTCTGGAAGCAGGAGAATGCTCCAAAGCGCCAGCGTCCGTACGACGAGAGCATCTGGTCTGAAGACTGAGAAGCTTCCACCCGGGCCGCTGCTCGGTTGGTTCGCAGAACAGGGTCGGGATCTGCCCTGGCGTCGCAACCGCGACCCCTGGGCGATCCTCGTCTCTGAGCTGATGCTGCAGCAGACCCAGGTGTCCCGTGTCATCGACCGGTGGCCGCAGTTTCTCGAGCGCTTTCCAACCGCAACCGCGTGCGCTGATCGGCCGGTTGGCGACGTGATCGATGAATGGTCAGGACTCGGTTACAACCGCCGGGCGGTCAATCTCCATCGCACGGCGGTGTGTGTTCGTGAGCGTCACGGGGGAGTGCTGCCGGTCGCATTGACGGACTTGCTTGCGCTTCCCGGTGTCGGGCCTTACACCGCACGGGCTGTCCGGGCGTTCGCCCACGAACTCGACGACGGCGTCGTCGACACCAACATTGGTCGCGTACTGGCCCGGATCGAGGGCTGCCGGCTCAAACCGGCGGCGGCGCAGCGACTTGCCGACGACCTCGTTCCCGTTGGCCACGGCTGGGAATGGAACCAGGCAATCATGGAACTGGGTGCGCTCGTGTGCCGGCCGACGCCGACGTGTGAACAGTGCCCGGTATTCGATGACTGCAAGTGGCGAGGCGACGGTCCCGATCCGGCCACCGGCTCGGCTGCTGTTTCCAAAGGGCAGAGCCGGTTCGAAGGGTCCGACCGCCAGGGTCGGGGGCGGCTGGTCGATGCGCTACGTGTTGGCCCGCTCGCCACCGATCAGCTTCCGCTGGTCATGGGTTGGCCAAGCGACCGCGAGCGGGCGGAACGAGTCGCTGCCACCCTCATCTCCGACGGGCTCGCCGTGCGAGTTGGCGATTGCTGGGAACTGCCGTGACAACTGATCAACCAACAACTCAGGAGTCCGCCAGCCGCTGGTGTCCGTCCTGCGGTGTCGAGTACCGGCCAGACATCGACGAGTGTGCCGAATGCGCAATTGCTTTGGTCGATGATGAACCCGCCGTACTGGTTCCTGTCGCCACAAGTACAGAGCTCGAGTTCGTCGATGAGCCGTTCGTGGTTGATCTTGCGTCTCTGACCGAAGAACAAACGGCGGTTCTGCTCGAACACATCGAGGTCGTGCCGGTCCCCGTTCGCCTTGTCGGCGAAGGCTTGATTCAGGCTGAAGATGGCTACGAGGAAGAGCTCGAGGTGGCCCTGGTCCGCGTGTTGCGTGGGGGAGCGCCTCGGCGCATGCGGGCCAGCGTTGCCATGGTCGGGCGGCCACTGCCGTTCAAACGACGCTTGCTGGCGTGGACAATCGACAGCGTCATCCTTGGCGCCGTTGTGGGACTGGTTGAACAACAGCTCGTTGGCGGCGTCGTTTCGTTGCTTGCCATCACCGTCTCGGTGCTGAATCAGGTGGTTGGCATCAAGGAGCGCGGTCGCAGCTTCGGGAAGATGCTCGTCGGCGCCGTGATCAGAACCTACGAAGGTGCCCAGATCAGCTGGTCTGCCGCTGGCGTGCGCTGGTTGGTGAAGGACGGGCTGTCGACGGTTCCCGTGATCCTGTGGTGGGCGTTCGAGGGTGGTCGGTCGGTGTGGGTCATTGGTCAGATCGTTGCGGCCGCCTACTTCTGGGGGCTGGTCGCCTCGGTGCTGGTGGACATGCAACGCCGTGGCCTCCACGACCTCATCATCGACAGCGCCGTCGTATCGGCGGACTCGATCAGTCCCCGGATTCCAGCCATTCCCAGCGTCGGATGAGCCCTGAGGTTCGGCTGGCTCGGTGGTACTTCGGTTTGCAGGGATGCGCCGGTGCTGTGTGGTGGTGAGCGTCTTTGTGTCTGACGATGTCCGGCGACTCACGCTTGGCGGTTGGGACCCGGCGCTGGTGGTGGGGCCCGATGTCGTGTTTTTCGTTCTGGGCTCGTGGGTCGCCGCTCTCACTGCGCACCGTCTCGCTGCCTCGATCGTGGCGGTGTGGACGATCGGTGTTGCCGCAGCGCTGTTTGGCTACGGCCTCATCGAGCAAGCCGCGGGCTGGGGCGTTGTGGCAATGACGATCGCAGCCGCCGGCACCGTGGTCAGCGCGCTGACGATCTGGTTCGGCTACCTGCCGACCTCTTGGTTCTTCGTCGGCCCGTTCGCATTCCGACCAGCGCCTGCTTCGAGCGGACGGAACCATGTGCGTAGAAGCCTCACGCAGCTGGTCGTGTTCTGGAGCGTGTTCTTCGTCGTTGTGCCGCTCGTCGTTTCCGCAATCGAGGAACGCCTCCAGATTTCGTGGTCGATGCTGGAGCGTGGCGTTTGGACACCGGTCGGTTGGTCGGTCTTCGCTCTTGGCAGCGCGCTGGGGCTGTCGTCGTGCCTCACGATGGCGATCATCGGCAAGGGCACGCCACTGCCCGCCGAGACCGCCCGACTTCTCGTGATTCGAGGTCCCTACCGTTTCGTGCGCAATCCCATGGCGGTTGCCGGTGCGGCGCAGACCGTGGCGATCGGCCTCGTCGTCGGCTCCTGGGTCGTCATCGTTCTCGCCGCTGCAGGGGCGGTCCTGTGGGACCTTGTGATCCGGCCGGTGGAGGAAGCCGATCTCGCCGCCCGTTTTGGCGACGCCTACGACGAGTACTGCCGCTCGGTCCGATGTTGGATCCCCAACCTCCCTACTTGAGGTTGCCGTCGGGTGTCCGGCCACGTTCTTGAGCGCCTGAGAATGCACATCCAGGGCGATTCGTGATCGGATTGATGACTGCGGGCTGCTGCTGCGATGTTCGGTGAGGAGACGCTGTCGTAGGCCGCAGCTACTGTGTCTCCGTGGCTGTTCATCAGAACGATCTGCGAGAGGAAGCCCTGGCGTTGCCTGAGAGTGCCCGCGCTGAACTCGTTGCTGAACTGTTGGTGAGCCTCGAGCACGAACCCGAGCAAGATCTCGACTCCGTGAACGCTCAGTGGGCAAATGAGATCGAAGACCGGGCTCGACGAGCTCTTGCTGGGGAGGCAACCAGCCATGACTGGATCGCTGTCCGGCAGCGACTGGTTGACGCTCTGATCGAGTGACATCGCAGGTTCGCCTTCTCGACGAGTCTCTCGAGGTGCGTCGCATGACCCGCTCACATACGATCGGGAGCGCTCTGAGGGAAACGCCCAGCGCATAGTCCCGGCGTCGGGTGCTCCGGCGACGACGCTGGATCCGGCGAAGTGCGAGAGCAGTTGGCCTCTCGTGGGCGGCGCATCATCACCTCTCTCCGGGTCCGGCTCGAGAGGACGGACTCCTTGTGTCATGGACGGGGCGCGGGTGTGGCTCGAACCTTTGGGGTTCGAGCCTGAAAGCCATCTGAGGTTGGCGTTCCCTTGCACCAGCGCCCTTCGCTCAGGGCGGATGTTGTGAGCCCCGGCGAGCAACTCCGGTAGTGAGCGGAGCGAACGGCGCTGGCCTGGTGAGTAATCGTCCGTCCCGCTGCCGGATCAGTTTCCACCCGCCTTGATGAATGAGCGTGCGGTGGGACCGGCACACCAACGCCAGATTCTGTTCATTCGTCGGCCCACCTTGCTCGACTGGCACGAGGTGGTGGACATCGCACCATTGCCATTTGCGGTCACAGCCGGCGAATTGGCAGCACCGGTCTCGGCGTTGGATGGCCCGGCGTAGCGCACGGGGGATGTCGGGGGTGGCTTTGTTGTAGCGAGGACGATGCGTGGGCCGGAGGTGATGAGTTGGCGGTACGACGCGTCGCAGAAGAACTGGGCCAACACTGGTCGGGGTGCTGAACCCGTGGCGGTGAACGATTGTTGGATGCTGTTCCAATCCACCTCCCCAGAATCATTGCGGTGGTTGTCGAGGTCGAACGGGAACCCGAGCAAGGTGGGTAGATCAATAACGACGTCAACGCTGCTGCCGGTACGGCGGGCACCGGTCGGCTCGGAACCATCAACTCCGCTGTCGGGGTCGGGTGTGGTGCTGCTGTTGGCGAGTTCAGCCAATTCGACGAGGCGATCGGCTCGGCGTTGCCCAGCAGTGCGTTGCGGGGCTACCGAGTTAGCGGGGTCGGGGGTTGTTTCGAGTGCTTCGGCCACGACTGCGGCGCCGGCGGCGTCGAGTTTGAAACTGCCTTTGACACCACCGAAGATGTCGCCCCGCATCGATAGGTACCGGTTGTTGAATTGCTTCTCGATGCCGTCTTCGGTGGCTTCGGGGGTTTTGCGCCAGGTCCAGTCGGTGATGCGGTCGTTGAACACGCTGAAGTCGACACCGTTGGCTGCTCGGAGCAGGTCCAACACGTCGTCGTTGAAGAGTTCAGCCCCGACAGACACCGCTGCGGCGCGGAGTACGTCGGCGTGGTCGACGGTGATCTCACCCGCTTCGAGTGCGTCGGCGACGAGGGTGTGTTGGGCGCAGAACCGGACGATGCGTTGCAACCGCACCGCTTCGCTGTCGACCACATTGCTCAATACCGCCAGCCGGCGTTCTGGTGTGGCGAACCCTTCAGCGACGTGAGCGTCGAGGGCGTCGAAATCGATCAAACCAGCGACGGCTTCGGCCCGCAGTTGCTCGGCCCGGCCAACATCGCAACGGCTGCAGCACCGGCGGCGCGGGCAGCGATGACCGAGCGAGTACCGGCCTGTTCCGCGTCCCGCACCTCCGCCAATGCCATACAGGAAACACTACTCAGGGGCTATGACAGAGCTTCCGCCGGTGTCGGGGACCACCGGGGAGACAAGGCATGCCTCAGTCGTCGAGCAGCTTGATCAACGTCTTGGGACCGACGCACCGATAGGCGTCACGCAAGATGGCGTCGACTTCGTCCCAGTCGGGGTCGATGTCGAGGCGAAGGCCGATCCAACCGCGATGACCAACGTACTTGGGCACGAAGAATCGCTCGGGCTCGCGTTCAATCAACTCGGCCTGCACCCCAGCGGGAGCTGGGCACCACATGGCCAAGCGGCCGTCACCGTGGTGCTGATCCCAGATGCTGCACAGCGTCTTCTTGTCCTTGATGAAGAAGGTGGGCGAGCCGTGGCTCAGTCGCTCGGACACCTCGGGATAGGACGCACAAAGGGCACGCAACTCTTCAAGAGCTGCCTGCCCTTCTGCGGTTTCGAGACTCACGAGGTTCCCGAACTCAAGGTGAACCTCAGTTGGTGCTAGTGAGCTTGGCAATCAACGCATCGACCGCTCGGTCGGCGATGTCGGCCATCTCCTCGTCGGTGCGATCCTGGATGGGATGCTCGACAAAGAGACGTTCGGGCTGGAACCCGATGGCGTCACCCTGGGTTTGCGCTGCTTCAACGAAGACCGCACTGGCGACGAAAACGCCCGGGATTCCCCGACGTTCCAGATCTGCGATGTCGTGCACACTGCACGACGTGCAACTGCCTCAATCGGCGAGCGCTTCGATGACTGCGTCGCAGCTGCTCGCAATCTCGTGACGCAGATCGACAGGCGCTGGCTTGGCGAAGGTCGGCTTCATGTAGCGCTTCACTGTCGCCCCGTGAGCGCCGAGGCGTTTCTCGAGTTGGTTGAGGAACTCAGCCCCCCGAGGCTTGGAGATGTCGAGCAGACCGACCGTAAGGCCGTTCAAGCTCGATGGGCGCGGGACCGTTTCGATCGAAGCGGCCGCCTTGCCAGCGGTTGGGTCCAGGAGAACCGTCATGGGAGGCATCCTTCTACAAGGTCACGCGACGAGCAACTGGATCGCTGCCCTTGGCGCCGCCAACCCAGCCGCCAAGGATGGCCGAGAACAGTCCAGCGTCGCCGCCACCGTGGACGATCTGCAGACCGCCCTCGCGGAACTTCGGCACCTCGACACCTGCGAATGCTGCCGGGAGACCTTCCTCCATGCCGCCGACGCCTCGAAGCAGATCGTCGCTGTTGCGAATGAGCAGGGGAGCGAGCTCGGCCCGCAGGCGAGCCTTGTCCCAACCCGCCTCGCGCAGGATGCGGCCGTGTTCGGGGCCGACGATGAGCATCGCGTCCATGCCGATCACGAGCTTGGGGTGAGCTTCGGCGAGGAGGTTGGCAGCGAACGCGCGCACCAAAGATTCGGGCGTGCGCGAGATCTGGTCGACGACGGCACTCGGTCCGTGACCGGCGAACAGGACGACGGCGTCTTCACCTGGTTCGATGCCGAAGTCAGCGGCGAGGGGAGTGAAGGGTGAGTCTTCTTCTCGCTCAGCGAAAGCCATACCCACTTTGCTGGGCGAACCAATGAGCGACATGTCGACGCCGCCGGGTCGGCCGCCACCCAGGTTGCGGACGACGAGTTGGAGCGCCCGGCCGATCGTCGAATTGGCTCGATTGCCCTGGCCGAGCAGGTTGCCCTTGCTGTTCATACCAATCCGGGCAGCGATGGGTCCGTTGACCACGATGATCGGGCCCGAGTAGTAGGTGGTGGCGAGCAAGCCATGCATGTTGAACTCGTCGGTGCAGGCCGCTTCCACCGCAGCCAACACCACGGGCAGGTACTCGGGCTTGCACCCGGCCATCACTGCGTTGATCGCCACCTGCTCGACGGTGACGTCGTTGAGGTCGGGGGGGACGGTGGCCACGATGTCCTGACCATCGCGGCTCGTGCCCTCGAGCATGCGAAGGACCCGCGCCTCGGTCGGCGGCACGATCGGCAGGCCGTCGCTCCAGCCTCGATCGAACGCAGCTTCCATCTCGTCTTCCATGGCGGCGAGCTCGATGCGCCGGCTGGTCAGCGTCGAGCCAGTGAAGCGAACGGTCAGCTCATCGGTGAGGTTTGGGTCCACCGAAAGAGAGCCACAGCCCGGTCGCATCTCGGGAAGGTCCGGAGCCAATGCTGCGACACCGGTGAAAGCCTCCCACTGTTCCCGAGACCAACCAACGGTGCGATCGACTTCCTTGCCGCCTTCGACTTTCAACAACGTGGGCACGGTCTCGATCTCGTGATGCCACGACACCTCGAGTTGGGTGTCATCCACCGGGCTGAGCGACGCAGGGAAGCTCGGATCGTCCTGGACGTACACGGTGAGCGTTGCTCCGGCGGCGATTTGTTCGAGGGCGGGCACGACGAGTTCACACGTCGGGCAGTCCTGCTTGACGACGGCGACGAAACCATCGGGAAGCGTGGGGACGGGAGTCGGGGAGGTGTCGGTCACGTCGGCGAGACTACGCATCACCGCCCGACAGGTCGAGCCAGTGCTGGCATCACCGCATCGCAAGTGTCATCCTGGCGCATGTCCCTCATCGCCAAGAAGCTGCTCCCGACCAAGCTCCGGGCCCGTCGAGGGCCAGTTGCGGAGACCGCCGAGGGCCCCGTGCTCGGCAAGCATCTCGACAAGGGGCGCATCACGTTCTTCGGTGGCGTTCCCTATGCCAAGCCGCCGGTGGGCGAGCTCCGGTGGAAGGCACCACAACCGGCAGAGCAGCGAGACGGCGTCATCGATTGCACTGCCGTTGGCAAGATGGCGTTCCAGCGACTGCAGAACATGGATGCTTTCATCAGCAACTTGGTCGTTGGCCTCGGCTTGTCCAAGCCAAAGCAAAAGGCGATCAGCGCGACGGTCAAGGCCATCCCCAAACCGCAGAGTGAAGACTGCCTCACCCTCAACATCCGCACCCCCAGCGGGGCCACGGGCCTTCCCGTCATGTTCTGGATCCACGGTGGCGACCACACCGACGGCTCGGCATCAGACCCCTTCTACGACAGCAACGCCCTTCCTGCACGTGGTTGCGTGCTGGTCACGATCAACTATCGCCTCGGAATGTTCGGCTTTCTGGCCCACCCCGAATTGTCAGCGGAGTCTCCGGAAGGTGTTTCGGGCAACTACGGCCTGCTCGATCAGATCGCAGCCCTCGAATGGGTCCGGGACAACATCGCGAACTTTGGCGGAGACCCCGATCGCATCACGATCTTCGGCGAGTCCGCCGGTGGTCAAGCAGTACTCAACTTGATGACTTCACCTCGGTCCCGTGGCAAGTTCGCCGCTGCGATCGCCCAGAGCCCGAGCGACAGCGGTCGCTGGCTGCATCTCGACCGGCCGGTCCTCGGACTCGATTCGGCGCTCGACGCTGGCCAAGCGTTTGCCGTGTCACTGGTCGGTGCCGAGCCAGGCCAGATCGAACGACTCAGAGCCATGGAGCCTGAAGTGCTGTCCGACGCGTATCGAGCCGATCTCCACGCCGGTCGGCACTTCTATCCCGTTGTCGACGGAGCAGTATTGCCGACCACGCCGATGACAGCCTTCTCTCGCCAGGCCCAGGCTCCCGTGCCGATGATCATTGGATACAACGCCGACGAGGGCTCGTTGCTCGCCGAGTTCATGCACCCTGCCGGTCCCGAGTTCGGCAGCCGAGACGATGCGCTTGCCGGAGCCGAAGCTCTCGACCCTGCGCTGATGCGAGACCGGTTCGTCGAGTCCCTCGGGTCGGCGGCGGCGGTCGACCAACTGATGGCGGCGTATCCCGGGCTCGCTGACATGGAAGAAGCGGCCATCACCGGCTACGTCGCCGACCACATGTTCGGTGTTCACGTCGACCATGTCTCACGGCAACACGCTGGCGCTGGGCACCCAACCTTCCGGTACCACTTCCGATCGGTCCCGGCCTCGGCCAAGCAGACTGCGGGTGCGTATCACGCGGCCGAACTCTTCCACGTGTTCGACACCGCATTCCCCTTGGTTCCGGATGCCGACGATGCCCACTTGCTGACCCGGGACATGGGCGATCGCTGGTTTGCCTTTGCTGCCACCTACACACCTGACTCTCCCGGGCGTCCAACCTGGCCCCATTTCGAGCCTGCCGAACCGATGCACCTGGTGTTCGACCGCCCGGTCTCGGGACCCGAGCTGAATCCGGCACAGTCCGGTCTGGCACTGCTGCGCAAACGGATCGAGTTCTTGAACGAAATGACGGCGAAACGCGACGTAACGCTCACGACATAAGTGAGACGTTCTTCACATCCCCTTTCGGGGACACCGTGTTGCGTATTAAGTTCATTCGAGGCCGAGTTGGGGAGCCCACCACATGATCGACATCACGTTCTACGGCGTTCGGGGATCCACCCCTTGCGCGTGCGAAGGCACGAGGCGGTACGGCGGCAACACGTCGTGTGTCCTGGTCCGCCTCGGTGACGACCAACCAATCATCCTCGATCTCGGTACCGGGCTCCGCTATCTCGGTGAGCGTTTGAACAAGGAACTGGGCGAAGAAGCGTTCCAAGGCACAGCACTGGTCAGCCATCTGCACTGGGATCACATCCAGGGTCTGCCGTTCTTCAAGCCGCTGATGCATCACGAGGCAACACTCCAGATCGTCGGACCTCGCCAAGACACAGGATCGCTGCAGAGTGCAGTCCATGCCTTCGTCAGTCCTCCGCTGTTTCCCGTCGACATCGACCAGCTTCCCGGCACGCTGTCGTTCCGAGAGTCGGCGAACGAAACGTTCGAGGTGGGCCGCGCCACGGTGACTGCGGCTGAGGTCGCTCATTGCGGGGTCACCAACGGCTACCGGATCCAGAACGGGACCGGCTCGCTTGCCTATCTGAGCGATCATCAAGCGCCAAGGGACGGGTCGTTGGACGTGCCAGCAAGCGTTGTCGATCTCTGCCAAGACGTTGACGTGTTGATCCATGATGCGCAGTACGACAACGACGAATTCGCCGCCCGCCTCGATTGGGGTCACTCCACCATCGACTACGCCGTTGCCGTGGCTGTGGCGTCGAACGCCAAGCGTCTCGTGCTGTTTCATCATGATCCGAGTCACAACGACGATTGGGTCGACGAAGCGGTCGCTCATGCTCGTGAACTGGCTGGCGATGCCGTTGAAGTGATCGCCGCCGCCGAGGGCATGACGCTTCGGTCCGGAACCGACGGCTGCTGAGCCTGATCACCATCGAGCCCTGATCACCATCGAGCGTCGTGCCGCTCGATGCAGGTCGAGACATCGGGGTCGCCGGTGGCAACTGCTCGCTCAACCATCGTAACCCAGCGAGAAGGCTCGATGCCGAGTTCGTCGATGAGGTGCTCGCGATATCGCTGATAGCTGCGAAGCGCGTCCGCCTGTCGACCCTCGCCCGCCAGAGCCAGAATCAACAGACCTTGGGTCCGATCGCGGAGCGGCTCGTCAACGACTCGAGGGATCAACGACAGCACAGCCTCGGCGTGCCGTCCCGTCGAGATCAGGAGTTCAGCTCGCTCATCGAGGAGCTGCAACCGCAGTTCATCCAGCCTGCAGGCTTCCGCCTGAGCCCACGCCTCGTTTCGGAACTCGCGCAGTGCATCACCCCGCCACATCGACAACGCTTGGTCCACTGCTGCCACCCGACTTGGTGTTGAGCGATTCCGAGCTAGCCGCTCGACCTCGACGACATCGACGGTTCCCGTCCACCGGTAGCCATTCGACTCTGTCCTGATCTTTGTACAACCGAGTGTTTGCCGAAGCCTCGACATGCCGGTTCGGACCGCTCCGGTCGAGAGGCCGAGGAGTTCCGCCAATTCGTCGGGGCTGGTGCTGGTCGCCGATCGCAGCGTCAGAAGCGCCAGCAACCTGCGCTGCGAAGCGCTCGGTGGCTCGACCGACAAACCGCGCTCGCACAAGAATCGGACGCTGCCAAGCAGCTCGACGTCTGCCCTCGGTGTTCCATCGGCGTTGCTTCCCGTTGCATCGTTGGCGTCAACCCGTGGTGTAGTCATGAGTGTCGTGGTCGTGGTCATGGCGTTCGTCCGATCGGTCAGTGCTCTCGTCTCCGTCACGAGGGCTACGGTGATCGTGCGCCCATGTCGGAGGGACTTCCATGACGCTCATCACAAGAGACGGATTTGTTTCATGACCGTTTGGCCTGTTGCACCAAGCGATCATCGTCGAGCCCTCGGTTCCTTTGTGGCCGCACGAGGCCGAGCCGTGCGCCTTGATGCAGGCGAGGTGCTCTTCGGCGAAGGTGCACGATCCAACTCGGTGTTCGCCTGCACAAGCGGACGGATCAACTTGTTCGTCACATCACCGAGCGGTCGGGAGCTGATCCTTGGGACAAAGGTGCCGGTCGAAGGATTTGGAGAGCTCTCAGCGATTTCGGGGGGACCACGAACGGCGACCGCACAGGCCATGGAGCCAACCACGGTCAGCGTGATGACCGGCGACGCGTTCCTCGAGAGTCTCGAGGCCGAAGGGCGGCTGTCCATCGAGGTACTCCGGGAACTTGCCGCGCAACTGGCGGTGGCGAATCTGCGGCTCTCGGCGCGAGCGGTAGATTCCACCACCGCACGGGTGGCCCAGCTCCTGATCCAACTCGGTGGCAAGCTGCGCCGCCACGCCAACCCAGAGGTTCGAGAGCTCAACGTCACCCAAGACGAAGTGGCAGCGTGGGTTGGTTCGACACGAGAGGCGTCCGCTCGCTCTCTCGCCGTGTTGCGAAAGAGCGGAGCGATTCACACGGGGCGGGGTCGCATCACCATCATGGATCTCGATGTCCTCGAGCAGGTTGCAGTCGGAGACCTGTCACTGCCTTGATGGCGGTGAGATCTCAGGGGAGGCGAAGAATCATCTTCCGCGTGACCGATGTGGGCTCGACGTACTGAGCCCCCTCGTCGATGAGAGCGACGTAGCCGGGGTCGACCGAAAGCGAGGCATTCATGGCGTCGACTGCTGTCCCATCCTCGAACCCGGCGGCCCAGCCCACAGTGAACATGGGTCCGGCGACCGTCGGCAGGGATTCCTCCTGGTTGTGGACCGCGTGTTGCGGCCAGCAACATCTTCAACCCGGGGGCTTTCAACCGGATTACACCGCTGCATCAGGCCAGGTAGAACTGCGGCCAACTACCCTCTCGACCCATGAACGAGCCTTCGAATCCAGCGCACACCGACATCGACCCGGGCGACTATCGCCGCGTGCTCGGTCACTTCCCGACCGGCGTCACCGTCGTGACAGCGCAGACCATCGACGGCCCCATCGGCGTCGCCATCGGTTCCTTCGCTTCGATCTCTCTCGACCCGCCACTCGTCGGGTTCTTCCTCGGCACCAGCTCGAACAGCGGTGCCGGCATCGAGTCGGCTGGCCATTTCTGTGTGAACATCCTCGGAGCTGAGCAGCTCGAGTTGTGCGGCGTCATGGCATCGAAGTCCGACACCAAGTTCGAAGGGGTCGACATCACCGCAGCTCCGTTCAGCGGAGCACCGGTCCTGCCGGGCGTCCACGCCATGATCGACTGCTCACTCGAGCAGGTTGTCGAGTTGGGCGATCACAACCTGATCGTTGGTCGAGTGCAGCACCTGCATGCCGACACCGAAGGCGAAACCGTGCCCATGGTGTTCCACAAGGGGCAGTACGGCACCTTCGGCTGATCGCACACCGCGGAACTTCGTGGGCAGATGCTCCCGAAGAGCGGTTTCGAGGGTGAGTCAGACCGTTCTTTGTGGTTCCCTGTCCTTGTGGAGCACGCCGTTCAATCAACAGAACCCCAGACAACCGAGCACCAGACAACCGAGCACCAGACGACAGGGCCGATTGCGGTAGAGGTCGATGCCAAGTGGGGTGTTGCTGCTGTCCTGTCGCTGGCTGTCCTGTGGGCGTTTGCTCCGAGCGGCCTCTGGCTGCTGCTCTTCATCGGGATCATCGTGTTGTGCCATGAAGCCGGCCACCTGCTGGTGGCCCGCCGAGCCGGAATGCGGCCCACCGAGTTCTTCTGGGGTTTCGGCCCCGAGATCATTGCCTTCGAGCATAACGGTTGCCGATACGGCATCAAGGCGATCTTCCTCGGTGGCTACGTGAAATTGCACGGGATGACGCCGACCTCTGAGCTGCCGGAGGGCTTTGCCGAGGGCGACACCTATCGCGGCGCCTCGCATGTCGGGCGCTTGGCAACCATCCTTGCGGGCCCTGCTGTCAACTTGGTGATGGCGGTCATGGCCTTCGCCGTCGCAGCTCGCCTCGGCGGCGAGTCGCTCGGCGGATCGGTCGTGACGGGCTTCGACAATCTTTGGTTCGTGATCAGCGGCACCGGTGATGCGCTCTGGACGTGGGCGACATCGATGAGTACCTATATCGGCTCAGTCTTCGACACATCGGGCGCCACCGAGGCACCCGTTCGGTTCATGTCTCCGGTGTCTCAAGCTGAGGTGACCGGGTCGGCCGTCGCCGGCGGTTGGATCATGTCTTTGCAGTGGTTTGGGATCCTGTCCTGTGCCATCGGTGCAGTGAATCTCCTGCCGCTTCCCCCATTGGACGGTGCCCACGCCATGGTGGCTGCATCGGAGTGGGTCAGCCAGAAGCTCAAGCGGGATCGCTCGGTGCGAGTCGACGTCCGCCGACTCGAGCCCCTCGCCTACGCCACGATCTTCATCTTGGTGGGCCTGTCGCTCAGCGCCCTGGTGCTCGACTTGCGTGACGTCGGCATCGGCTAGCGTTGCCCGATGCCCATCTACGCACTCGGTGACCTCGAACCGACGATCCACGAGACTGCATTCGTCCACCCCGATGCGGTGATCATCGGCGACGTGCGCATCGGCGCTGGATCGTCGATCTGGCCGTGTGCGGTCCTGCGTGGCGATGGTGGCTACATCTCCATTGGTGAACGCACGTCGATCCAGGACGGTTCGGTGCTCCACACCACACCGGAGGATCCCACCACCGTCGGCGACGACTGCCTGGTCGGCCACATCGTGCACCTCGAGGGCTGCACGCTCGAGAACGGTTCCTTCGTCGGCAACGGCGCCATCGTGCTGCATCGCGTCGTGGTTCGGTCTGGAGCTCTCGTCGGTGCCAACGCCGTGGTCAACAACGACACCGAAGTGCCGAGCGGGGCAATGGCGCTTGGCATCCCGGCCAAGATCAGGCCCGACTCGGTGCCGGCGGGCATGATCCAATACGGCGTTGCCGCCTACGTCGAACGAGCCCAATTCTTCAAGCAGAACCTGCGCCGGCTCGACTGAATGGGAACTCCAACGACAGCTTCGACGTTTGGTGGGGCATGAGCCTGATCGCTTCCGTCAAGCATGCGCTGTCAGAACGTAGGGCCAAGAAGGAGCGTCGAGCCGCCATGTCGTTCAACGCCACCAGAGGCAGCCGGCCGGGCAAGAGCAGGGTCGTCCGCCCCGAGTCTCCCGGAACTGGCATCACCGACAGTGGCGCCGGGGCAGGTCCGGTAGGTGGTGTCTGATCTCGCCGGTGTGACGGTTCTTGACCTCGGTAGAGCGCTGCTCGAGTATCCCGATCTCGTTCACCCGTACCTTGGCTCCTTGGTGCCATCCGAAGGCACCGACCTCGTCGCTGGAACCTTCATTCACGTGGCTGCCGGCGCCGTCGTTGCTGATCCTGTTCACACGTTCTTCGGACGTGAGGTCGAACGAATGGCAGCAACCAGCCGGACGCTGATCGTGGCCGAACCCGGCTCGAGTGTTGCCTACATCGAGGGATGTGCTGCGCCGATCTACACCCCGCACCACGACCGACGCTCAACCGTCGAGGTCATCGTTGGCACCGGAGCGACTGTTCGCCACACCACCATCCAGAACTGGTCGACGAATGCCCGCAACACGGTCGTGAAGCACGCGACCGTTGCCGCCGCCGGACGGGTCGAGTGGGTTGATGCCGCTCTCGGTTCGTCGGCGACGACTACTCGGCTCGTGACTCAGCTGCGAGGCGATGCTGCATCAGCCTCCGTGCTCTCGATGGTCAGCGCTGCACAGGGCCAACGTCATGATGTCGAGAGCCTTGTCGCTCACGAAGCCGAGCAGACCTCATCGGACAGCCTGACCAAACTGTTGGGTTCCAATGGTGGATCGATCACGAGCCGCCAGGTCCTTCAGATGAGCGCTGCATGTGATGGGGCCCAGGCGAAGGTGCGGTCCGAGTCCCTCGTCATCGATGGTGCGCCTGACGTGCATCACGTCATCGAAGTGAGCGATGTCGGTGCAGGCGACAACCGTGTTGACCGATCGTCAGATGACGCACGCATCGACGAAGCCCATGTGGCGTACTTGATGCGCCGAGGGCTTTCCCGAGTCGATGCCATCGGGATGATCGTGACTGGCTACCTCGAACCCATTGCGCGGAGCCTGCCGCTCGAGTATTCGATCGAGTGGGAACAGGCGATCCAGCTGAGTCTCAGCCAAGTGGTCGACTGACCAAAACCGACCAGACCTCACGGTTGCTTGCCGAGTGTGACGTCTCAGTCTCGGGATTGGAGGCTTTGCTGACGAGCTGGAGGATCTGGTGGTTGGTCGTGGCGCTTGCGTTCGCGAGCTCGAGGTTGCGCTTTGGCCTGGCGAGGCGGGGCCGACCGAACTGGTCTGACGCGAGGACGGATCACGCTGAACGCGAGAGGGCCCCGGCACGAAGCCGAGGCCCGTTCGCATTTCTGCCCGAAGGCAGACACGTTCTGCCCGAACGCAGACACGTTCTGCCCGAAGGCAGTGTCGCCCGGAGAGAGCTAGTCGCCCTGACCCGGGATCTTGTCGGTCAGGCTCTCGGCCTTGTCGAGTGCGTCCTTGGCCTTTTCGCCAAGATCGCCCGGCAGTTTGTCGCCGTGTTCTTCGACGGCGTCCTTGGCCTTGTCGACCATTCCGCCAGCGTCACCGAGAGCATCTTTTGCATTGTCCATAATTCCCATAGAACCCAGTTTGTCATCTGTGGCGGCCGTTGTGTCGACACGGCCCGTTCGCCGTCATCTCGTGGCGGAAAGATGACGAAAGGGTGACGGCGGGAACTGGGCGGGGTTCCGGTTCGCCGGAGCCCGACATGAACAACGATTCGAGCATGACCAAGAAGATGATGGCGTTGATCTTGGCTTCGGCGATGGCCCTCGCCGCCTGCGGCAGCGACGATGACGATTCGGCCGACAGCTCCGAAGACTCGTCGACCGAAGAGGGATTTTTCGAAACTGATGATGCCGAGGGTGAGTTCGCGACGGCGACCTCTACAGCAGATCGTGCCGCTGACGACGAAGACGCAATGCAAGACGAGGCGATGGAAGAATCAGACGCCGAAGTGGCGATGGTCGAAGGGGCAACGAACGACAGCGCTGACAGTGGCGGCTTCTTCGGCGCCGACGCTGACACCGAGCGCATCGAGGACAACACGTTCGAGGACTACGGCGTTCGCCCATTCGTCGACACCGCTCGTGATCCGTTGTCGACATTTGCTCTTGATGTCGACACCGCGAGCTACAGCATTGCCGAGCAGTGGCTGAGTGGGGGTCAGATGCCGCCGGCAGAGTCGGTGCGAGTCGAGGAGTTCATCAACTCCTTCGACTACGGCTACGACGCCCCGAGCAGCGGGCTGAACGTCGCTGCTGATGCGGGGCCGTCGCCGTTCGACACCGACAACATCATCGTGCGTCTCGGTGTGCAGGCCGAAGAAGTCTCCAATCGGGACCGTCCGGACGCCAGCCTCACCTTCGTCGTCGACACCTCTGGTTCGATGGACAGAGACAATCGCATTGGTCTTGTGAAAGTCGCCCTCGAGCGACTGGTCAATGAACTCGACGAAGACGACTCGGTTGCCATCGTGACCTACAGCGATGGAGCTCAGGTGCTCCTCGAGCCAACGTCTGTTCGCGATCGAGACGAGATCCTCGCTGCGATCGACGATCTTCGCACCAACGGCTCGACCAACCTCGAGGCTGGATTGCTTCGTGGCTATGAGCTGGCGGACGACGCCTTCATTCGCGACGGCATCAACCGAGTGATTCTCGCCTCAGACGGGGTGGCCAATACCGGTCTCACCGATCCTGATGGCCTCGTCGGCTTGATCCGTGATGATGCTGATCGTGGGATCCAGCTCGTGACGGTTGGTGTCGGCATGGGCAACTTCAACGATGTCGTGATGGAGACGCTCGCCGACGATGGCGATGGCTTCTACACCTACGTCAATGACGTCGAAGAGGCTGAGCGCCTGTTCAGTGATGACCTCGTGTCGACCCTGCTCACCGTGGCCATCGACGCCAAGATCCAAGTCGAGTTCAACGAAGACGCTGTTGTGTCGTATCGACTGCTCGGCTACGAGAATCGAGCGGTGCTCGACCGTGACTTCCGCAACGACGACGTTGATGCCGGCGAACTCGGTGCCGGCCATCAGGTGACCGCTCTCTACGAGCTCGAACTGGAAGACGGTGTGCGAGCTTCTGACCGTCTCGGAACGGTTTCGATGCGATGGGAGAACCCCGATGACGGTGACGTCATCGAGACCCGCCTAGAGATCAACGCCTCGATTGTCGAGAACCGGTGGTCAGACACCGACGAGGACTTCCGCCTCGCCGTCACCGTCGCCGCCCTGGCCGAGGTGCTCCGAGAAAGCCCATTCGCCGACGGCATCGACCTCGAAGACGTCGCAGAAGAAATCGACAGCCTCGGGAGCTCGTCGGTGTTGGACGACCTCGCCGATGTGATCGACTCGGCCCGCCAGCTCTCCTGAGCGAGGCAAGGGCCGAGTGCCTGGGGCCTTGTTCAGGGGAGAAGGCCTCAGGTAAGGGCCGTCAGCACCAGCTTCATCATGTCGTTGAAGCTGGTCTGACGGTCCTCAGCGCTCATCTGTTGCTCGAGGGCAATGTGATCGCTCACGGTGCAGACCGCCAGGGAAGCAAAACCAAGTTCGGCAGCCAGGCCGTAAAGGCCAGCAGCTTCCATCTCGACCGCAAGGAAGCCGTACTTGGTGAGCAGATCGAAGACGCCGCTCTCGGGATCGGGGTCATAGAAGAAGTCAGACGTGAACACCGTGCCGACCTTCGGCTCGATACCGAGTTCGATCGCAGCGTTCATGGTGTCGGCCAAGAGCTGATAGTCGGCGACTGCGGGCAGGTCACGGCCCTGGAGCCTGGTGCGGTTGGTGACCGAGTCGGTGCCGGCGCCGATGGCAACGACGACGTCGCCCAAGTCGAGGGTGGGTTGGAGGGCACCGCAGGAACCGACCCGCACAATGCGCTCGACGCCATAGAACTTGACCAACTCGGTGGCGTAGATCTGGAACGAGGGGACACCCATGCCGGAACCCTGGACCGAGATCGGGACACCGTTGTAGGTGCCGGTCCAGCCCTCCATCGCTCGGACGTCGGTGACGAGACGGGCATCGTCGAGGAACGTTTCGGCGATGAAGCGAGCCCGAAGCGGATCGCCCGGCATCAAGACGGTGGGAGCAAAGTCTCCCGGTTCGGCACGGAGGTGAGGCGTGGTCATGCGTCAATGATGCCAGAATGGAGCGGTATGGCGATGCGGCAAGATTGTAAACACTTCCAGAGCAGGGCATACCCCAGCGGAGACACGATGCGAAAGTGCGCACTCGATCTCGCGCCAGAGGCGCCGTGGAACTGCCCAGCTGATTGTTCTGGCTATCAGCGGCGCTTGGCCGACGTGAACTGGAGGCATGGCTCGCTCATCACGCCGGCGACGCCAGAGGCACCAGAGAGCGTCGGCGACGATCCGTCGATCGCCGCTCTGCTCGACTCGGCCGAGGACATCATCAACAACGTTGGTGCAACGGTTCGCAGCGAGATCGAGGCTGAACAAGCAGCGGCCGCTCGTCCTCGTTGGAAGAAGATCTGGCCCTTCAAAAAACGCTAGCGAACCCCGGGTTGCTGACCGTCAATTCTGATCGTCACAGCCCCCGCTTCGCTCGGTCTCCTGCTCGGTCTTGTTCCGCAGACCGTTGCCGTTCGGGTCGTGGACGTTCTTTATGCGTGGGGGCTGCCGGTAGCAATGTTGAGCGCGTCGCTGCTGGAGCCACGAACGAAACGTGGAGAGTTTCAGACGGCATGCCGTGATGTTTCTACGGCGCTAACGCACGACCGATCGTGATGATGTCGAAGGCGAGCACCGAGTCATCGAAGCGGTTGCAGACGCTCAGGTGTCGACGCCTCGATCGGTCCCTGCCGTTGACGGTGAAACGGTGGTTCACTTTGCCGACTCGCTGTTTGCGTTGTTTGACTCCGCTGACGGTCGGCCGTCGAGCAAGGTGATCGCTGTGATCAACCGAGCGTTGGCTCGATCGAGCAAGTCGTCGCTGACGAGCATCGGCACTGCCGCTTGGGACGAGGTGTCGACCAGGATCTCGCCTGCGCCGAGCCCGAACGCGACGACGATTAACCACCAGATGTTCGCCGCGCCGGTTGCTATCCCGATCAGGAGGATCCCGACAAAGGCAGCTCTCGCCAGCTGGGACACCACGATCAGACGGCGTCGGTCTACGCGGTCGACAAGCGCCCCACCGATGGGCCCGAGCACCAACCAAGGCAGCATCGATGCGGCGACGACGAATGAGATCAGCCGGGCATCACTGGTGAAGCTGAGAGCAAGAAGTGGAAGGGCGCCGACTCGAATGCCGTCCCCGAGGTTGGACACAGCGGAAGCGGCGAGGAACCGATCGAAATCGCTACCGAGTGATGAGGCGGCTGGCGGCACACCTGATGATGACAGGGGTGAGTGTCGAGTGACGTGCTCGCTCTGATCCTTACTGGCCGAAGGCGCAACCAATCATGAGCGGGAGCTCTTCTCGCCAGGACGCATCGCCATGTGCGCCCGCCCGTTCGGTCATTGCGATCTCGGTCTCGGCGGTTTGCAGCGCTTGCTCCCAGCGGGACGCGTTCTCATGAAAGAACAGCTCAAGGTCGCCCGTAGCGAGCTCGAGTGCTGTCCTCGAGATGCTTCGGCGGCGCAACTCGGTGCTGGCCAACGGGCGCCAACCGGGGGCTGTGGCTATCGAAAACGAGGGGCAGGAACCCGGGGTTTGGACAGGATGGGGTGCTTCGCTAGGCGGAGGAGGCGTCGTCGAAGGCTTGGGTGAGCGTGTTCCAGCTGAGCGTGGCGCACTTGATTCGGGTCGGGAACTTCACGACGCCCTGGAGCGCTTCGAGGTCGCCGAGATCGACTTCCTCCAGGACCTCTGCGTCACCGTCGAACTCGGCTTCAGAGCCGTCGCCGCCGACGTTGGTCTCGTGCACCATCATCAGTGCCTTGAACGCAGCGATGGTGCGCTTGGCCTCAGCCAGGCTCTTGCCCTTGACCGCAGAGGTCATCATCGACGCAGACGCCTGCGAGATCGAGCAGCCTTGGCCCCCGATCTTGATGTCGGTGACGACACCATCGTTCACGTCGACATAGACAACGACTTCGTCACCGCACAGCGGGTTGAAGCCCTCGGTCCGCATGGCGGGAGGGGTTTCGAGCTCGCCCTTGTTCCGCGGGCTGCGGTAGTGATCGAGGATGATCTCTCGGTAGAGATCTTCGAGTCCAGACATGGGGTAACTCCGATTCAGATGGCGAAGAAGTCGTTGGCGGCAACGAGCGCATCAGCGAGCGCATCGACGTCGTCGGTGTCGTTGTACACGTAGAAGCTGGCTCTTGCGGTCGCGTTGACGCCGAAGCGGCGCATGAGTGGCTTTGCGCAATGATGCCCGGGCCGAACGCACACGCCGTGCTCGTCGAGCACCTGGCTGATGTCGTGGGCATGGACACCGTCGAGTTCGATCGAGAGCACACCACCCCGAGCGGCCGGCTCGGCCGGGCCATAGATCGTGATGGCATCGCCCAAACGTTCTTTGAGGGTGCGCAATGCATATGCAGTGAGCTCGACCTCGTGCTGACGGACGTTGTCCATGCCGAGCGCTTCGAGGTATTCGATTGCGGCGGCGAGGCCAGCTGCTTCAGCAATCGGGGGAGTGCCCGCTTCGAACTTTGCCGGCACGGCATCGGTCTTGAAGCCCTCGGTGGTGACGTCAACGATCATGCCGCCGCCGCCGAGGAAGGGCGGCATGGCGTCGAGCAGTTCTTTGCGACCCCACAGCACGCCGATACCGGACGGCCCGAGCATCTTGTGGCTGCTGAACACCAGGAAGTCGGCATCCATCTCGACCACATCGGTCGGCATGTGAGGAACGGACTGGCAAGCATCCACCAGCGCAAGGGCACCGGCGGCATGAGCAGCGTCGACGAGCTGGCGAATCGGGGTGAGCGTGCCGAGCACGTTGGACATCGAGGTGACGCTGAGCAGCTTGGCACCATCGAGCAGTGTGTCGAGATCTGTGAGATCGAGCTGACCGTCGTCGGTGACCGGGATCCACCGGATCTCGATGCCTCGCTCGGCCTCGAGCATCTGCCAGGGAACGATGTTGGCATGGTGCTCCATGAGGGAAAGGACGACGGCGTCGCCCTTTTCGAGGTTGGCTCGGCCCCATGTGGCGGCCACGAGGTTGATCGCTTCGGTGGCGTTCTTGGTGAAGATGACTTCGTCGACCGACGGAGCGTTGATGAAGCGCGCTACGGCGGAACGACCGCCCTCGTAGGCATTGGTGGCTCGCTCCGCAAGTTGGTACACGCCGCGGTGAACGTTTGCGTAGCCGGTCTCGTAGAGATCGGTCATGGCCTGGGTGACCTGATTCGGGCGCTGCGAGGAGGCAGCAGAGTCGACAAACACCAGCCGGCGTTCCTGCCCGTCGTGGCCCGTTTGGGGCTTGTTCAAGATGGGGAAGTCCTTGCGGATCTCCTGGGGGTCGAATCCGCTCACAGCAGTGCCTCGTCTCGATGGGTTCGACCGACGTCAGCGTCGGTCGAAACGGGGTTGGTCATGTGGTCGGGGGTCAGCCCGGCAATGAGCCTGGGATCTTTGGTGACCACCACAACGGCGATGTCGGGTTGATCGATGCGGATCTCGGCGATGCCATCGACAATCGAATGGTTGACACTCGATGGGGAGGAAACGACGTCGATCACAGCGACATCCGGACGAAGCAGCGCGAGGTGTAGGAGTTCAACGCTGATGCCCTCGTCCGGAGTGAATCCGGCGTCGAGATGACGGCAGAGCTGTTCGCGATCGACGCCGAGTCGGTCGCACCAGTCCGTGGCGAGTGCTTGGCGATGTGAAGCATCGCCAGACGCCGCCATCCGGTGGACGAGATCGATCGTGCGGATGCCGGGAACTGAAGTGGGGCGCCCGGTGGTGGTGAAGAGGCCTGCCCGGAGCCGGACATCGTGAGGCCACGAGGCGATGTCATCGCCGTGCAGCGTCAACTCGCAGGCGTCGATGCCACCCCACGTGGTGGGAACATCAGTGAGAATGGCAAGATCCCCAGGCTCGACGTGCAGCGAGATGTCATCGATCTCGAGCATCAGTCCGTCGGGCATGAACGCCGATTCTAATTTTCCCAAGGACGATTGCACTATCGACACGTGCGAAATCGGTGGGCTGCGCCTCATGGCTGTGGTGCTCGGGCCGAATGGTGATGAATGGGTACATCGCCGTTGACCTCCAGAAGCGACGCCCGGAACAGGTTCGTCATGCTTCGACATCTCTCACACCGGCTCGTGGCACTCGCTGCTCTGGCCGCCATCGTCGCAACGACGCTGGTTGCACGCCCGGTTTCGGCTGAGCTCACTCCGCCCCAAGCCACCGATTGGGGACTGGCGGAAGAGGGAGACACCAACAACCTCGACCGCTGGGACGCCCTTGGATGGGCGACCGAACAAGTGGGCGGAATGATGCTCGTCGGTGGCAAGTTCATGGAGGTCACCAACGGTTCGCAAACCGTCGACCAGCCATGGATCGCCGCGTTCGACGCCGGATCGGGACAGGTCCTGCCGTGGTGGCGACCCGCAGCGGGCGGCGCCGTACTGGCCATCGAGAACAGCCCGGACGGCGGCGTGTTCGTTGGCGGCGAGATGGGCACATGGAACGGTCAACAACTCGGGGCCCTCGTCAAGATCGATCCCGAAACCGGTGAGATCTGGCCTGGCTTCAACAGCCGGGTCTTCGGCGGAAATTCTGTCGTTCGTGACATCCGGCTCGAAGCCGACGGCTGGCTCTACGTTGTTGGCAACTTCACCACGGCTTCCACCGGAGGCAATCCGCAGCCGGTTCAGAGCGCCATCCGAATGAATCCGAACACCGGAGCCATCGATTGGAACTGGCTTCCCGCCGTCGAGGACGGGGGTGTCTGGGGTGTTTCGGTCAGTCCGAATCGGGGAGAGGTCTACCTCGCTGGCTGGTTCCGCTCGGTTGACGGCCAGAGCAACACCGACGGATTCGTTGGTGTGTCCTCGACCAACGGTTCGGTGCTGCGCAACCGGTCGACCATTCCGTACAACACATGTGTCAACCCGTGCACCAACAACTTCCGCTTGTACGACGTGATCGCCACCGAGTTCGGTCATGTGTGGGTCATTGGTGAGCAGCACGCACTGTTCATCCTGGATGAGTCCGATCTCGAACTCGACCTCATGCACTGGACGGGCTGCGATCTCAGCCAACAACCGGACTGTTCACGCCGCGGTGGCGAATTCCAAGAACTCGAACGCTCTGGCAACCGGATCTACGGTGCCGGGCACTTCTGGGGGTCGCACCGCACCGACACCGAGAACATCACCCACAGCCTTCAAACCCAAATCGCTACACAGACCGGCGTTGCCACCGGCCGTATCTCGGCGGTGGGGGCCTACGACGTTGCCACGGGGCAACGCGATCAGAGCTTCAACCCGTTCATGTCCGGCGATGCCGGCGGCTTCGCCATGGCGGTCGCCACCGACGGCTGCTTGTGGCTGGCCGGTGGTGTCAACCAGGTCGGAGAGATCGGCAACCAGACCGCTGCTCGCGATCTGGTTCGCTTGTGTGACGAAGCTGGCCCCGGTGCTGATCCTCAGCCGAACCCCTCTGCCCCTACCCCCATTGACTGCAGCGTGGCCGTCGACGGCACCACCGTCGATGTCTCGTGGGCGGTCCCGCCGTTTGCAACCGACGTTGTGGTCTATCGCGCCATTGACGAGGGAAGCGCGTTCTGGCGGGGTCGTGTGCCGGCTCCGGGGACGAGCTTCAGCGAAACAGCGGTTGATGGGTCGCTCAACACCTACGAAGTCCGGGCCAAGTATCCGACCGGAACGCTCAGCCAGCCTGCAGCTTGCGCGCCGGCGATTGATCTCACGGCGCCGATTGCGGAAGACGTCGCCGCACCGGCAACGTGTTCAGCTGTCAACACCGGGATCGATGCGACCGTGTCGTGGACAGCGTCCCCAGGAGCCAGTGACTACCGAATTTTCCGTTCAATCGACGGCGGTCCGAGCTTCTGGCGTGGATTGACCGGTTCGACATCCTTCGACGACACCCTTCGCAGCGGTGGCCTGCATGCCTACACGGTGCAGGCGCGAGGCGAGTCCGGCGTGTGGAGCTCGGCCACTCTCTGTGCGCCAGACCTCGACCCAGCGGAGGGTGCGGTTGGCAATGTGGTGGCTCCGGCAACCTGCACTGCGTCCAACGTCGGTGTCGATGCCAACATCAGTTGGTCGGCATCAGCTGATGCCACCGACTATCGGGTCTTCCGCTCGGTCGACGGTGGCAACACGTTCTGGCGTGG